>NZ_JBIRPI010000023.1:0-24187 GCF_044332585.1 Streptomyces sp. NPDC016845
TGAACACCACCATTGGCCCCAGCCCACCCGCGGCGGCGTCCAAGCCGTCCGTATCCAACGACCCCAACCCGCGAATCCGTAAAACAACGGCATTGCGACTAGAGGTGCACCTCCGACACGCGAGCACCCCCTGGCCCTGCGCGGGTCGCCACCGACCTCGTCCGGGCCGGGAGCACGGCCGTTGGAGACCTCCGTCGCCGTAACCGTTCTCACGGCGTCCGGCGGAGGGCGCCCGGCTTCACTCGGTGCAGGTGGACCACGATGTCGTAGGAGTGTGCGAGGGACGTCCGCGGGTGCTTGCCGGACCAGTACAGGCCGTACGAGCGGGTGGGGCGGGCCGTGGTGGACCAGGTGCGGGCCGCGGGCGGCGCGGTGCGCAGGTCCAGAGCGAAGTCTTGGGCGGCGACCTGGTCGAGGGTGTGTTCGTTGTGGCCGGCGGGTGCGCTCTTGACGGTGTACGTGCGGGGCTGGGTGGCGGTGAAGTCGGGCAGGGCGTTGATGCGGCCCGCGCCGAAGGTCAGGCCGATGTTGACGTAGTCCGTGCCGAGCCGGCGGCGCAGGAACGCTCCGGCGGGTTCGGGGAACTCGACGGGGTTGTCGCTGGTGTAGGCGACGTGGCCGTTGTTGGAGGCGAGGAGAAGCTTGCCGCGGCTGTGGTCGAGCCACCATGCGGTGTTGTCGGCCATGACCTGGTCGCGGTAGCGCATGCGGTCGGCGAACCGGTCGTCGGGGAAGGCGTACGCGGTGAAGGTCTGGGTGAGGGCGGTCGCGGTGCGCAGGGCCAGGTCCTGCGCCCGGCCCGCCTGTCCGCGGGGGCGGCGGCAGGAGGAGATCAGTGCGAGGGCGCGGACCGACCTGTCGGCTTCGGCCTGGCGGGTGGCGGGGTCCTTGGACAGTTGCCGGCCCATCCAGGCGCCTGCCTCGGTGCCCGCGGCAGGTCTGAGCGGGGCGTAGAGCGCGTCGAGCCGGGCGGTGAGGTCGGGGCGGTGCGCGGCGCACCAGTCGTGGATGAGGTCGTAGGCGTGGGCTCCGGCGTAGCCGAGGTCGTTGCCGACGAAGCGGAGTCGGGGGCGGTCGGGGTGGGTGCGGTTGTAGTGGCGCATCCAGTGGATCAGGTCGAGGTACTCCTCGGTGTTCCAGAAGACGTACTGGCCCTGGAACTCCTCCCGCATGATCCGGGCCGGGTCGCCGGTGCCGTGCGCCACATAGTCGTCCAGGCGCAGGCCAGTGCTCCAGCTCGCCTCCAGGACGAAGGTGGTGAAGCCGCGGTCGGCCACCAGCTTCTTGAACAGGCGCGTCTTGAGGACGAAGAACTCGTGGCCGCTGTGGGCGGCCTCGCCGAGTCCGACGACACGCGCCGAGCCGGCCATCCGGGCCACGGCGTCGAGGCCGGCCGGTCCGGCCAGGGGTACGGCGTGCTGCGCCAGGGCGTCGACCGGGTCGCCGGGCGGGGCCGCACCGGCGGGGCCCGCGGTGAGCGGCAGGAGCGTGGTCACGGTGGCGCCCGCCGCGGCGAGCTGGAGGAGCCGGCGGCGGGGTACGGCGGCGTGGGCGGTGGTGTCGGTCATCGCAAGTCCTTTGCTCCGTGGCCGGGTTCGGGTCGGCCGGCGTCGATGGCATGACCGTAGCCGGTATTTGGGCGAGCGCGCAATACGCTTGTATAGATCGGGCGTTTGAAGCGTACGCGCCAGCGGGCGGGTAGCCTGTGCCGCCATGGGAAACCGTGCAGACCTGCTCGCCGGAGCGCGACGCTGCCTCGAGGACAAGGGCTGGGCGCGCATCACCGTGCGCGACATCGCCGCCGAGTCGGGGGTGAGCATGGCGGCCATCGGCTACCACTTCGGCTCCCGCGAGGCCCTGTTGACGTCCGCGCTCATCGAGGCGATCGACGAGTGGGGTACGCGGCTGGGCCGCACCCTTTCCTCGTACGGCACCCGGGGCGCGACCACGGCCGAGCACTACGAGGCGCTGTGGGCGGCCGTGATCGAGTCCTTCGTCGCCGACCGCACGCTGTGGCTCGCGACGCTCGAGGCCCTGGTGCAGGCGGAGCACTCCGACGACCTGCGCCGGTACCTGTCCGGTGGGCAGGTCGAGGGGCGGCGCGGGCTCGCCGCCCTGCTGCGCGGCACGACCGAGGACCAGATCGACGACGCCACCGCCCGCACTCTCGGCGCGACACAACTGGCCCTCTTCACCGGCCTGATGACCCAGTGGCTCACCGATCCCGAGCAGGCGCCGGATGCGGGCGAGGTCGTGGCGGGGCTGCGCGCGCTCACGCCGCTCGTCGCGGACGGCGGGTGAGCGCGGGTCCGTCCGTATCCGGTCGAAGGCACGATGTGGCGCGGACCCAGACCGTCGAGCAGCAGCGGCCTGAGTCCGGAGTCCTGAGGTGGCATGTTCGGCCCGCAGCCCCGGCCACGGGTAGCGGTTCTCGTCGTCGGTGAGCAGGATCGACATGCGTCCCGGGGTGATGTGCCGCAGTTCACTCCCCCGTCCGCCCCGGCCCGGGAACATCCGTGTACGACACGCCGTTCATATGAGTGTGGCTGCGGAGGGGACAGTGTCCCCGGGCCCTACCTATAGCCCATGGGGACGATCGTTCGGCTGAAGCCCCATGGAGCCTTTCGCCGCGAGGCGACCGCCCTCCGCGTGCCACACCTTTACGGCCCTGGCTGGTCTCCCCCGTCCAGCCAGGGCTTTTTACTGCCCTGAGGCGTACGTGGCTCAGCGCGTGCCCGGGCGGTCCCCCCGTGTCATCCGGTCCCCCGATTCGTCTGTCCGGCCTCAACACGCACGAGCGGGCGGAAAGGTTACGGGCGGCCGCGCGGCCGTGTGCCGCCGACGGGGACGCCGAACCGCTGCGGGAGGATTGCGTGAGCCCCCTGGGGCAGATGCAGGCGAGAAGAGGGAGAGCGGAGCATGATGTCCGTCCATGAGGTCGATCTGCTGGCCGGCCGGGCGCATGCCGGACAGGTCGACAAGGCCGGCGTCGCCTATGTCGAGCATGTGCGTGCGGTCGCCGCCGGGCTCGTGCCGTTCGGTGACGAGCTCGTCATGGCCGGCTTGCTGCACGACGTGCTGGAGGACACCGACTGGACCGCCGAAGAGCTGGTGGGTGCCGGTGTGCCCGTTCGGGTCGTGGAGATCGTTCAGGCGGTGACCCGTCAGGCGGGCTTGGAGTACGAGGAGAAGATTCGCCGGATTGCCGCCGATCCGCCGGCTGTCCTGTTGAAGATCGCTGACAACGCGCACAACTCCCGTCCGGACCGCGCCGCGCGGTTGTCCGTCACCGAGCGGGAGCGGCTGGGCCGCAAGTACCGTGCCGCGCGCCGCGTACTGTGGCCGGCGGCCGACCCGCGGGACGTCGAGACGATCGTGCGCGTCGTGAACCCTTCCCTCCTCGGTGAACCGGCATGACGGTGATGACCGGGCAAGCTTCCGGACACGTTCTGCGGCCCCATCAGGTCGAGGCGGTCGACGCGCTCGTACGGGCCCTCCAGGCGCCCTCCGACGGGCAGCTGCCGGCCGGGGGCCTGCGCTGTCAGTGCATCGCCGCCACCGGCTCCGGCAAGACCCTCATCGCCGCCGCGACCGCGCGGAGGCTGGACGCGCGGCGGGTGCTCGTCCTCGTACCCACGCTCGATCTGCTGGTGCAGACCGCGAACGCCTGGCGGCGGGACGGCGGGCGGGCCGGGGCGATGGTCGGCGTGTGCTCGCTGGCCGCCAAGGATTCCGAGGGCGTGCCCTGCACCACCGATCCGGGTGAACTCGTGGCGTGGGTAAGGGGCTTGGGGCGGGTGACCGTGTTCGCCACGTACGCGTCGGTGAGCGTGTTGCAGCAGGCTCATGGCGCCGGGCTCGGTGCCTTCGATCTCATGGTCGTGGACGAGGCGCACCGCACGAGCGGGGACGGGCTGAAGCCCTGGGCCGCGGTCCACGATCAGCAGCGGATCCCGGCCGCGCGCCGGGTGTACATGACGGCGACACCGCGGGTGTGGCAGGCCGCCGGGAACGGTCCGGGCGGGGCGTCGGCGCGGCTGGTCGCGAGCATGAGCGAGGACTCGCCGGTCTTCGGCCCTGTCGCCTACCGGCTGACGCTGTCGGAGGCGATCGGGCGGGGCCTCGTCGCGCCGTACCAGGTCGTGTGCGTCGACATCCGTGACCCGGAGTACGGGCATCGGGCGCGGCTCGGTACGGGGACGGAGCGGGTGCGCGGGGCGCGCCTTGCCGCGTTGCAGGCGGGCGTGGTGACGGCGGCCGCGCGGGAGAACCTGCGCAAGGTGCTGACCTTTCACTCGCGGGTGGCCGAGGCGGAGGCCATGGCCGGGGGTGTCCCGGGTGTCGCGCGGCGGCTCTGGGAGGCGGATCGGCGGCTGTATCCGGATCCGGAGCGGGTGTGGGCGTCCTGGCTGCACGGCGAGCATCCGCCCGCGCACCGGCGCGCCGTGCTTGCCCAGTTCGCCTCCGACGTCGTCGAATCCGATGGCTCTGCACTGGTGCCCGCGGCGCTGCGCGTGCTGGCCTCGGTGAAGGTGCTCGGGGAAGGTGTCGACACGATCGCGGACTCGGTGGCGTTCTGCGACGTGCGCGGGTCGATGGTCGACATCGTGCAGGCGGTCGGGCGGGCTCTGCGCATGCGCCCCGGGCAGGGGAAGATCGCTTCCCTGATCGTGCCCGTCTTCCTGGAGGAGGGCGAGGAACCCGAGGACATGCTGACGTCCCCGGCCTACGGTGGCCTGGCGAAGATCCTGGAAGCGTTGCGTGCGCACGATGCCGAGGTGATCGAGGCGCTCGCCGATTCCCGTGCGCGCAGCGGGGGTTCGGGCGGCGATGAGGTCGTGGGAGCAAGCGAGGACGAGGTCCAGGAGGGTGATGACGCGCGGGGCGGTCCGTCGGCGGGGGCGGTGAGCAGCCGGGCGCGGGAGCTGCTGAGGTTCTCCTCGCCGCGGGACGCCGCGCAGCTGGCACGGTTCGTCCGGCTGCGGGTCCTTGAGCCGGAAGGGGAGTACTGGCGGCGCGGGGTCGAGGCGGCGGCCCGGTTCGTGAAGGAGTCCGGGGGCGGGGAGTTGAAGGTGGCGTACGACTTCGTCACCCCTGCCACGTGGTCGCCGGCCGGGTTCCCGCTCGGGGTGTGGCTCGCCACCCAGCGCAAGAACCGCAAGGCCGGACGGCTCGACGCCGAGCGGGCCGCCGACCTCGACGAGCTGGGCATGGTGTGGTCGCACTGGGACGTGGCCTGGGAGGAAGGGCTTGCCGCGGCCCGCGAGTGGGCGGCCGAGCACGGCCACTTCCTGCCACCCGTGACCGCCGTGTGGAACGGCTACCCCGTCGGGGCGTGGGCGAAGAACCAGCGCGCGGCCGCCAAGCGCGCCGACGTGATCGCGCAGCGGCGCGCGGCCGGGCAGCCCGTCGGGTCAGCGGCGGGCGCGCTCGCCCAGTCCCGGCGCGAGCAGCTCGACGCGGTCGACCCCGGCTGGTGCCCCGTCTGGGACACCGCCTGGCAGCGCTGCTTCCGGCTCGTCCAGGCGCGTGTCCGGGCGGGCGGCCGACTGCCGACGGGGGCTGGTGACATCGTCGTGCAGGGGGAGGATCTCGGGCGGTGGGCGCAGGCGCAGCGGTACGGGTTCGAGCAGTTGCTGCCCGCCCAGCGGTGGCTGGTCGAGAACGTCCTCGGCCTTGAGCCCGCCGGGGAGGACGAGCGGCCCGTGCGGCGTACGCAGGATGACAAGTGGGCGCTCAACCTCGCTGCCGCCCGGCGGTTTTACACGCGGGAAGGGCACCTGAACGTGGACCGCAAGCACGTCGAGGCGGTGCCGGTCGACCTCGCCGGGCCCGCCGCCACCGGGCGCGACGTCACCGCCGACGGCACGGTTCCCGTGGCCCTGGGCATGTGGACCGCCAACGTGCGCAGGCGTGCCGGCAAGCTCAGCTCGGAGCGGCGAGGGGACCTCGATGCGTTGGGCATGCGCTGGTAGCCGCGGTCGCACGGCCCGGCAGCACACCGGGGCGGGAGGCATGGCCGACCGCCCCCGGTTCGCCCTCAACGGCTTTTCGCGGGGGCCTCGTTCGTCGTGGTGAGCGCGGCTTCGGCGGCGGGCCGTCGCGGTGCCGCCGACGCTTGCGCGGGCTTCGACTTCGACAGCCACAAGCCCGTGAACACGGCGGTGGCCAGCATGACCGCGCCGGCGGTCAGGAAGGCGCTGTCGAGGCCCGTCTCGAAGGAGGCACCGCCGGACTGCTCGGCGCGGACGACGGCTCCGAGCAGTGCCACGCCGAGGACCGCGCCGATCTGGCGGGTGGTGCTGCTGATGCCGGACGCGAGGCCGCCTTCCTGCGCGCTGACCGCTTGGATGGCGGCTCCCGTCAGGGGGGACATGGTCAGGGCGAAGCCGGTGCCGACGACGGCGAGGCGCCACCACACGTTGCCGTAGCCGGTGTCGGCGTGGACCGTGCCGAGCGCGAGGAGTCCCAGGCCGGCCAGGGCCAGGCCGGTGGTGACGACGGAGCGGAAGCCGTACCGGGCGGCGAGCCGGCCCGCGTACGGGCTGGCGACCACCATGGCGAGGGACATCGGCAGGGTCTGCAGGCCGGCGCGCAGGATCGAGCTGCCCTGGACGTACACGAAGAACTGGGAGAAGAAGAACGAGGAGCCCATGAGCGCGAAGCCGACCACGACCATGGCGGTGTTGGAGACGGTGAACAGGCGCTCCCGGAACAGCCGTGGCGGCAGCATCGGGGCGGGGTGACGCGCCTCGACGGCGATGAAGGCGGCGAGCAGGAGCGCCGCGGTGGCGAAGCTGCCCAGTATGAGCGGTGAGGTCCAGCCGCGGGCGCCGCCCTCGATCAGGCCGTAGGTCAGGACGCCCACCGCCAGGACGGACAGCACCGTGCCGGGGACGTCGATCGCGGGGGCGTCCGGGTTGCGGGTCTCTTCGAGGGTGCGCAGGCCGAGCAGCAGGAGGAGCAGGCCGATGGGCAGGTTGACCAGGAAGATGGCGGGCCAGCCGAAGGCCTCCGTCAGTACGCCGCCGGCCACGGGGCCCGCGGCCAGGCCGATGCCGCTGAGTCCGGCCCACAGTCCGATCGCCTTGACGCGTTCGCGCGGTACGGGGTGGGCGGCGGCCAGCAGGGCGAGCGAGGCGGGGCTGAGCGCCGCCGCGCCGATGCCCTGCAGCACCCGGCCGGTGATGAGCCAGCCGAGCGAGGGCGCGAGGCTGCACACGAGCGACGCGACGGTGAACACGGCGACGCCGGTCAGGTAGACCCGCTTGCGGCCGAACCGGTCGGCGAAGACGCCGCCGGACAGCAGCAGCATGGCGACGAGCAGGACGTAGGCGTCGACGATCCATTGCAGACCGGTGAGCTGGGTGTCCAGGCGGTGCTGCATGTCGGGGAGCGCCGCTCCGACGATCGTGTTGTCGAGCAGGACCATGAACTGGCCGAGGCACGTCACCGTCAGCAGTACGGCCCGTCCGGGCCGACTGCCTACGGGCGTCGCGGACGCCGCGGGCGATGCAGCCATGAAGGTTCCTCCCGATGATCGCTTGCACTAACGCAGCCGTCGGCTGCGTTAGTAGACCGTAAGGGGGCTCCCTCGCAAACGCAAGTACTGACTGCGTTAAGGGGTTAGGGTGGGGGCATGAACGAGCCACAGCGATCCCGGCGGCCCGGCGGGCGCAGCGCCCGTGTCGGCGCGCAGGTGCATCAGGCCGTCACCGGCCTGATCAATGAGCGCGGCTACGGGAACTTCACCGTCGGCGAGGTCGCGGCCCGCGCGGGCGTGGCCGACTCCAGCGTCTACCGCCGGTGGGGAAGTCTGGAGGCCCTGCTCAGCGACGTGGCGCTGACCCGCCTCAACGCGCAGTCGCCGATGCCCGACACCGGAAGCCTCGACGGTGATCTGCGCACGTACGCGGCCGCCGTGGCCCGGGAGATCACCGGGCCCGACGGTCTGGCGCTGCTGCGCCTGGCCTTCGCCCTGGCCGGAACCGGCGACCAGGGCGTGCAGGCGCGTGACGCCCTCCGCGACGAACGCACCCGGCAACTGCGGTCCATGCTCGACCGCGCCCGCGAACGCGGCGAGCACCCGCCCGACGCGCTCGACTTCCTGGACCACGTCCTGGCGCCGATGTACATCCGCGTCCTGTTCGGCATGGGGCTCAGCCCGGAGTACGTCGACGAGCTGGTCGACCGCCTCCTGTGACCGGAAGGGGCCGAGGTGTTCAGGCCGCCCCGGACGCCGCCGGCTGCACCACACTGCGGCCCGTCTCATGGGCGTAGAGCGGGGCCCGGTCGCGCAGGGCCGCGTGCACGGCCATCTGCGCGTCCCTGCGGCGCTGAGCCGGGCCGTCGGGGAGGTGGAGGACTCCCGCATTGCCTCGTGAGCCGCGCTGGATCTCGGCGGTGCGCGGCATGCGCAGGGACTCGTAGCGGGCGAGCTGCCGGGGGATCGATGAGAGCGGAGCGCCGGTCAGGCAGGCGGCCAGGTCCATCGCGTCCTCGATCGCCTGGTTGGCGCCCTGGGCCATGAAGGGGAGCATCGGGTGGGCGGCGTCGCCGGCCAGGGTGATGCGCTCGGTCGACCACGATCTGAGGGGTGCGCGGTCGTGCAGCGCCCATTGGTGGGTCGTCTCCACCGCCGTGACGATGTCGGACACCAGGCCCGTCCAGTCGCCGAAGGCCGCGCGCAAGGCGTCGGGGTCGCCCTCCCTGGACCAGGACTCGGGCGGCGGCGGGCCGTCGAGCGGCACCGTCGCGGCGTAGCTGACGAGCTCGCCCGAGGCGACGGGGTAGCAGACGAAGTGGCCGCCGGGGCCGAGCCAGAGGCGGACCAGACGTTCGCGGGCGGCGGGCGGCAGCGCGTCGGCCGGGACGAGGCCGCGGTAGATGCCGAGGCCGGAGAAGACGGCCTCGTCGCGGCGCAGCACCTCGCGGACCGTGGAGTGGATGCCGTCCGCGCCGACCACGACGTCGGCGGCCGAGACCGTGCCGTCGTCGAAGGTGAGCCGGACGCCGCCCGCGTCGCCGGGGCGTTCCTCGAGCGCGCTCAGACGTCGGCCCAGGCCCAGGCGGTCGCGGTCGATCAGGGAGAGCAGGGCCTCGTGCAGGTGGGCGCGGTGGATCGTCAGGTACGGGGCGGAGAACATGCGCTCGCACTCGCTGCCGAGCGGGGTGCGGGCGATGGGCCGTCCGTTCCAGCCGCGTACCTCCATCGCCTCGATTCGGACCGCGTGCTCCTCGAGCGCGGCACCGAGGCCGAGGCGGAGCAGGGGCCTGACGGCGTTGGGGGAGAGCTGGACGCCCGCGCCGACCTCGGCCAGTTCGCGGGTCTGCTCGTGGATCACGTACGGCGTTCCGGTCGCGGTGAGCGCGCCGGCGAGGGTCAGGCCGCCGATGCCCGCGCCGATGACGGCGATGTGCGGCCGCTCCGTGTCGAGGGAGCGCCGCTTCGTTCCGTCCGCTGTACTCACATCGCCCGTCTGCACGTCCGGGACCGCCTTCCGTGTCGTCGCACTGTCAGTCCGCCCTGCCATCGGTCGGGAGGACTTGAGCATCGGCGGTGGGTACGGGCGCGGCAATGTCCGCCGGACGGCGGGCTGACAACTGTCGTCGCTTGCGTGACGGACGTCATCGGTTCCCGCTGCCGCACTGCTGTGACCGGTCTGGCCAGCCATAACTTCGTTGCACGAGGAAGAAGTTCGCCATCCGTCGCTCGGAGGAGACCAGTGACAGTGACAGTGACACGGCAGCCAGGCGCGGGGTGGCCGCGGTGACCGCGGTGGCCGTTGAGGGCCTGCTCAAGAAGTACGGGGACCACGAGGCCGTACGCGGTGTGGACTTCGCCGTCGAGGAGGGCGAGATCTTCGCGCTGCTCGGGCCGAACGGGGCCGGCAAGACGACCACGATGGAGATCCTGGAGGGGTTCCGGGAGCGGGACGGCGGCGACGTCCGCGTCCTGGGCAAGGACCCCGGGCAGAAGGCCGACGGGCGGTGGCTGCGCGGGCAGATCGGGCTCGTGCTCCAGGACATCGCCGTGGAGCCGTACCTGTCGGTGCGGGAGACCGTCGCCCGTAACGCCGGTTACTACCCGGCTCCTCGCGATGTCGACGAGGTCATCGACCTCGTGGGGCTCGACGAGAAGCGCGGCGCCAAGGTCAAGGACCTGTCCGGCGGACAGAAGCGGCGGCTCGACCTCGCCCTCGGCGTGATCGGCGATCCGCAACTCCTCTTCCTGGACGAGCCGACCACCGGTTTCGACCCGGGGGCCCGGCGCGGCGCCTGGGAGGCCGTACGCAATCTGCGCGACGCCGGGACGACCATCCTGCTGACCACGCACTACATGGACGAGGCGCAGGCGCTCGCCGACAACGTCGCCGTCATCGCCGCCGGGCGCATCGTCGCCGCGGGGACGCCGGACACGCTCGGTGGCCGCGACAGCGCGCTCACCAGGATCCGGTTCGCGCTGCCGGCCGGTGCCGCCATCGGTGAGGTGCCGCTCACGGTCGCCGACGCCGAGGACGGTCTCGTCACCGTAGAGGCGAAGGAGGCGACTTCCGCTCTTCACCGGCTCACCTCGTGGGCGCTCGAGCGCGGTACGACGCTGGAGCGGCTGACCGTCGAGCAGCCGACCCTTGAGGACGTCTACCTCGGTCTGACCAGCGCGTACGCGGAGCAGGACGCCTCGATTCCCGCCACGGGGCGCAAGCCGCGGGGCCGCCGACCCGGACGGAGCCGACGATGACCAGCACTCTTCCCCCCACCGACACGACCCCCGCCGGCGCCGCCGGCCTGCGCAAGCGCGCGCGGGCCGAACGGCCCGAGGCGCGCGGCTCGCTGGCGCTCCTCGCACACCAGATCCGCTACGAGCAGCTGTCGTTCTGGCGCAACCCGCAGTCGATGGTGTTCACCTTCGTCCTGCCGATCCTGATCATCTCGATCTTCGGCGCCGTGTTCGGCGGCGGCGAGAGCGAGGAGTTCTTCTTCGGTCTCAACGGCATGGAGTACTACACGCCGACCATCGCGGCGGTCTCCGTCCTGGGCGCCTGCTACGGGCAGCTGGCGATCGTGCTCGCCATGCGCCGGCAGACCGGCATCCTGAAGCGGCTGCACGCCACTCCCCTGCCGGCCTGGGTGTACTTCGCGGGCCTGCTGGTGCACTGCGTGGTCGTGAGCGTCGTGGACGTGGCGCTCGTGCTCGGCATCGGCAACCTGTACGGGGTCGGCCTGCCGGAGGGCTGGGCCGCTCTCGCGCTCACCCTGCTGTTCGGCGCGGCCAGTTTCTGCGCGCTGGGTGTCGGGGTCGCCTCGCTCATCAAGAACTCGGAGGCGGCGCCCGCGGTCGTGCAGTTCATCCAGTTCCCGCTGGTGTTCATCTCGGGCAGCTACTTCCCGGTCCACGCCGAGCTGTTGAACAACATCGCGGGGCTGCTGCCCGTGAAGCCGTTCAACGACGCCATCATGGCGGCGTTCACGCAGGGCTCGGAGTTCCAGTGGAAGGAGCTCGGGGTGCTCGCGGCGTGGGGTGTGATCGGCGCGCTCGTCGCGGTGCGCAGCTTCCGGTGGGACCCGCGGCCTGAATGATCCCGGGATCCCGCCCACCGCTGGCGAGCCGCTCCATCGAGGGGCCTCCTCGGAGGCCCCTCGGCGTCGTGCCGCGGCAGGTACGGCGGCCCGGTCAGCCGAGCTGCCAGGCCTGCGTGGCCGCCCATGTGCCGAAGCGCTGCCACCCGGTCTCCGGGAAGTCGCGGCGCAGCGCCTCCACGTCGACGTCCAGGCCGGCCTCGGTGAAGTAGCGGAACATCGCGGCGAGGTCGGCCGAGAACGCCTCGACGCGGGCGAGTGGCAGCCGTTCGAAGACGAGGGGCCGACCGCATACGCCGCTCAGGACCTCCGCGATCTGCGGGCAGGTCAGCCGGTCCGAGGCGATGTCGATGCGCCGGCCCGCGAACTCCCCCGGCCGCGCCACCACCTGGGCGGCGAAGGCGCCGATGTCCCGGGCGGAGACGAGCGCCAGCGGCCGGTCGGCCGGCATCGGCAGCGCGAAGCGGCCTTCGCGCAGGCCCGCCAGTGTCCACTCGCTCGTGTGGTTGTCCATGAACGCGGCCGGGCCGAGGATCGTCCACGGCACGCCGAGGCCGCGCAGGTGCTGCTCGATGCGGTACTTGCTGTCGAAGTGCGGGACGCCCGTGCCGCGGTCGGCGTGGGCGGCCGAGGTGAACACGATGTGCCCTACGCCGCGGGCGGCTTCGAGCAGGCGGATGCCTTGCCGGACCTCGGTCTCGGGACCGGTGCCGGTTCCAAAGGGCGTGGACATCGCGAAGAGCGCGTCGGCGCCCTTGAGGGCGGCCTCCAGTGTGCCGCTGTCGTCGAAGTCGGCCCCGTGCACTTCGGCGCCGAGGACGCGCAGTGCGCGGGCGGCGGGCGAGTCGGGGGTGCGGGTCAGGGCCCGGACGCGAAAGCCCTGGTCGAGCAGGGTGCGGGCGGCCGCGCCGCCCTGGGCGCCGGTCGCTCCGGCGACGGCCACCACGGGCCGGGGCCGGTAGGATTCCTTCGTCATGCGATTACCGTACGACACAGTTACTGCGTCACGCAGATATTATTGAGGAGAAGTGAGGGCGCATGCCGGCCGACGATCTCGCGGATCTCCAGCAGGATTCCCGCCGCTACCTGGCCTCGTACGTCATGTTCAATCAGGCGGTCGCGGACCATCTCGGGCTGCATCCCACGGACGTCCAGTGCCTCAACCTGATGACCGCCGGGCCCGGCCCGTTCACCACCGGCCGGATCGCCGAGCTCACCGGGCTGACCAGCGGATCGGCGACCCGCCTCGTCGACCGCCTGGAGAAGGCCGGTTACGTGGTCCGGTGCCGCGACACGGCCGACCGCCGCCGGGTCCTGGTGGAGCCCGTCCCGGCGGCGATGCGGGAGATCACGGAGCTGTGGGCCGAGCTGGGCGAGGGGTGGCGGGCGATGTTCGCCGACTACACCGAGGACGAACGGGCCCTGCTCCACCGGCACATGCGGCGCACCGTCGAACTGTCCCGGCAGCAGATCGCCCGCCTGCGCGGCAAGGCCTGACGGGAAGGCCCGGCCGGAGGGGGATCTCCGGCCGGGCCTCTTGGCGGGCAACCGTCGCGACGGGGGGCGTTGTCAGCCGACGGGTGCCAGGTGCGGTGCCGGTGTCGTCACCGGGAAGACGTGGGACAGCCACGCGTACGTGCGCAGCTCCTCCAGGAGGCTCAGGCCCAGGCGGTTGTGGAGCATGTGGGCGTGGGAGAAGAGGATCATGCCCGGGTGGGTCGGCGAGGCGCGGCGGATGTCGGCCGCGTGCGCGGCCAGGGCCGTGTGCCAGTCGGCGAACGGGCCGTGGGCGTCGGGCGAGACGCGGGCCGTGGCCGGGTCCTGGCCGATGCGGGTGATCCGGTCGAGAAGGCCGGCGGAGTGCCCCGCGTCGGCGGCCCAGGCCCGCCAGGCGTCCCGGCCCCGCGCGAAGTAGTGGGCGCGCTCGACCGGGTCCCCGAGGGCGACGGCCGCGGAGAGCGTGCCGCGCAGGGCGAGCCGGGCCCGCCTGGAGTCGTCGGTCACCGAGGGGGTCAGGCGCAGAACGAGTGCGCTGGAGAGGTGGAAGAGCGACTCCGCGGCCGGCAT
Source organism: Streptomyces sp. NPDC016845 (assembly GCF_044332585.1). Lineage (NCBI taxonomy): Bacteria > Bacillati > Actinomycetota > Actinomycetes > Kitasatosporales > Streptomycetaceae > Streptomyces > Streptomyces sp. NPDC016845. Next base: position 13,648 of record NZ_JBIRPI010000023.1, read on the forward strand.
GAGGGCGCGGCCTCCGTACCGCTCGAACTCGGGGTCGTAGGCGGCCCGGTGCACGCCGGGCGGGAGCAGGCTCCGCACAGTGGCGTCGGCCCCCGTCTCCCCCGCGGCGGCGAGCCGGGACGCGCCTGCCTGGTATGCGTCGGGGGCCAGGGGTTCCTCGCCCTCGCGGAGCTGTCCGGCGCCCTCGAGCCGTCGCCGCAGGGCTTCGTCCACGTGCGCGTACGCGTCCGGGGTCAGGTCGGCGACGCGGAAGCGCAGGTGGGGTCCTGACTGCCAGTAGCGCAGGAAGAACCACTCGGTGCCGGGCGGCAGTCCGGCGACGGTGGGGCCGATGACGTCCGTCAGGACGCGGTCGTGCGCCGTGCGCGCGGTCGTGCCCAGATGCAGGTGCCAGGCGCTCCAGCGCTGGGGGGCCGTGGTTGTCGTGGTGTCGGGCATGCGAACTCCCTTGTCCGGAGGGGCGGTGGCGGGGGCGGCTCAGAGGCGCAGGTCGAGCACGGGGCCTCCGCTCTCCCGGGGGACGCCCACGACGGCGGAGAGAACGATCGTCTCGTCGTCGTCCAGGCCGATGACCTCCTTGGTGGGGATCTCCTTGAAGGCCCGTACGGGGCGGGCGAACAGGCCGGTCGCGGCGGCGGCGAGGCACAGTCCGTGGACGGCCCAGCCGCAGGCGTGCTGGGCCGCGCCCCAGCCGGCGGGGCCGAAGCGGGCGAACAGTTCGCGGGGGCGTACGGAGAAGAAGACGGTGAGGGGGGCCTTGGCGACGCCGCAGCCGTTGACGGGCGACAGGCCGTAGCCGTAATGCGCTTCGAGCCCGGCGGGCGCGGTGGGGTCGGCCCGCACCAGGTGTGCGGCCCCGTCGCGCAGGCGGTGGACGCCCGCCGCGTATCCGTCGATGTGCTGGGTCACGGCGGTCACCGTGACCGCGTCGAAGGCGGCGGCGAGGGCGGGGTGCGGCGGCGGCACACCGAGCCAGGCCATCGCCGTGCGCAGGGCGGACGCGGGCAGCGGGGCGTGGCGGGCGACGGAGTCCATGCCGTGCAGGCTGCGCGGCATCCGGCCGGAGTGGCGCCGCCACAGGAGTTCGGCCCAGTCGGGGGTGAGCGGGGACGGGGGCAGGCCGGCGGGCACCGCTGTCGTCAGCGGCTCGGGTGAACTCCCGTACAGCTGGCCCCTGTTGACGTGTACGACGTCCGTCAGGGACGGGTCGCCGTCCGGTACCGGGGTCTCGGCGGCCGAGGGTGTCGAAGAGCGCCGCCGGGGCGTGCCCGTCGTCTCGATCAGCCACGGCAGCGACCATTCCCAGGTGCGGGCGAGGCCCGCCTCGGTCAGCGGCGCGTGCGCGTTCTCGTCGTCGGGCAGGGTGAGCGTCGCCGGTACTCCGGACAGTTCGAGCCCGAGGCTCAGCGCGCGCAGCACCATGCCGAGTTCGAGGGCGACGAGCGAGCCGCGGAACCACTGATAGGCGGGCGGGATCGCGGTGTATCTGCCGGTGAGGGCGATCCGCGAGGGGGCGGCGGAGGCCGGGCCGGTCAGGGCGTGCCGGTCCGGCTCCAGGAGTCGCCAGCCGTCGCCGTCACTCTCACCGTCACCGCCCACGAAGGCGTGGACCGGGAAGAGGCAGCGGGGTGAGGCGTAGGGGCGGTGTTCGTTGTAGGGGTTCTCCGGTTCGCGGCGCAGCGGGGCGAACGTCGTGGTCAGGGCGTGCAGCAAGGCGTCGTCCGGCGCGCGTCCGGGGACCGGGAGGGCGGGATACGGCAGGGCGGTGAGGTGCCGTGTGGTGCCGAGGGGCAGCGTCGTCGACGGGCCCGGGGGCCGCGGCGGGGCCGGGGGGACGTGGGTGTCCGGGGGCGGTGTCGCGTCGTAGGTCCAGCTGGGCGCCTCGGGACGGTCCTCGCCCCTGCCGTACGCGTACCAGAGGGGTTCGCGCGCGATGCTGTTGTCGCCCTCGGGCCCCGGCAGGTCGACCGGGGCCCTGCGGGTCCACTCGGGTGCGGGCGCCGTCACGGGAACGGGTGGGGGTCGTAGGGGACGGCCCGGTGTTCCTGCGCGGTGCCGCGCAGGGCGGCCCGGAGCCGGTCCAGTCCGTCCAGGCGCTGCTGGGCGTGGCCGAAGCACATCGGGACGATGCCGGGGACGACGGCGCGGGTGACCGCGATCCCGGTGTCGGCGTGTTCGCGGCTGGTCTGGTCGACGACGACGATGCGGTCGAGTCCGGCGTCGGCGAAGAGCGAGGCGACGTAGGCGAGGGTGGTGCGCACGTCGCCGCCGGCGGCGCGTTCGAGCCGGCCGGGCCAGTCGGGGAAGGCCTCCTCCAGGGTGACAGCCCGGCCGCCGAGCCCGGACAGGGCGCGGTCGCGGGTCTCGGGCAGCGAGGAGAACCGCACGTGGTCCTCCAGCTCCTCGACCAGCCACGGGTCGTCGACCATGGGCTCGACCTGCTCGCGGGTCCAGTCGACCGGGTTGGTGACGAGCTGGGCGACCTCGCGCAGGGCGCCGCGGATCGCGGACTGCGGGTCGGCGCCCGAACCGGCGGAGGAGAACGTCGCCGGGAACGGGTTCTTCTCGTTGACGGCGATGACCCACACCACCGGCAGCGCGATGTCCTGGGTGGCGACGAGCAGATGGACGTCGAAGCCCCGCGAGCGGATCAGGTCGATCATGGCCCGGCTGGTGGGGTCGGTGAGGGTGGAGACGGGGATGTGCGGCAGCGGCTCGGCCCGGTACCAGGCGGTCAGGAACGCGTCCCGCTCGGCCAGTTCGAAGAGCGAGTGCAGGGCGGCTTCCTCGTAGTTGGCGCCGACGGCGCAGCCGCTGGAGCAGTCGAAGAAGTAGTGCTTGCGGTGGGCGGCACCGGCGACGCGGGCCGCGCGGCGGTCCCTGCGGAACGCGTACTCGTACTGGTAGAAGGCGTGGTCGGCCGGGACGAGCAGCGGGCTGCCGTCGGCCAGGTCGTGGCCCCACGCCCAGTCCATCGGGGTGTCCGCCGTGAAGGGCGTGGCCCGGCTGGTGGGGTGGGCGAGCTGTTCGGCGGTGTAGCGGCCGAGGGTGTCCGGGTCGACGGCGTGCTCGGCGACGTCGCGGTAGGAGCGGCCGGTCAGCAGGGGGATGTCGTACGGGTATCCGCCCAGGCGCTCGTACGCCTCCAGGACAGCGACCGGTTCTGTCTCCTCGAACGTACGGGCCCTGCCGTGGCCCATCGCCGGGGCGTCCGCGACGACGGCCATGCTCATCGCGAACGGGGCATGCGACTCGCGCAGGATGGCGCGGACGGGGCCGAACCGTTCGTCGACGAGGCGATCGCGCAGGTGGCCGGGGGTGACCAGGCGGCTGGCGGCGGTGCGCGTGGCGTCGCCGGGGACCGCCGGACGGGGTTGCAGGACCTTCGGCGCCGGGGGCGTGTCCGTGCTGACGAGGTCCTCGGGCGACGGGCCGCAGACCGGGCACCAGAAGCTGCGGGCGATGCGGTGGCGCCGGGCGCCGCGCGGGGTCACCGCGTACACCTCGCCCGGCGCGAGCGGCCGGTCCGCCAGGTGGGCCAGGGCGGAGCGCAGCAGCTCGGGCAGGAGCGGGGCGGGCGCGGCGGTGGCGCGGGTGGCCTGGGTCAGGTCGCCGACCAGGGGGTGGTCGAGGACGGTGCGTTCGCGGACCTCGGCGCAGGCGGCGCAGCCGGAGTCGGTGCCGGGCACCCACAGGGGGCCGATCATGACCTCGTCGTCGTGGACGCGTACCGAGAGGTGGGGTGTGCCGGGCGCGGCTTCGATGGGGCCGCGCTCCCAGTCGAGGTCCCACCCGAGGTTCACGGAGACGGTGGCGCCCGTCGTGCGCGCGAGCGCCGCCAAGGGCTCCAGCCAGTCGTCGTGCATGGTCGCGGGCAGCGCGGGGCCGGGGAGCACCGGGTCGGCGGTGCGCGGGTCAGTCGTCGGCATCGGTGGGCTCCTGGGCGGGAAGGGCAATCACCGGGCCGTACCAGAAGGGGACTTCGCCGAGGACGGGGTCCGTGCGGTGGGCGTGCCCTTGGTACGTGGCGCCCTGGTACGCGGCGAGAGCGGTGAGCTGTGCGCGCAGTGCGGCGCGGGTGGCGGCGTCGGTGGTCGACAGGGCGTCGGTGGACAGCGGGGGGACGACGGTCGCGCCGTCCGTCTGGGCGACCGCCAGGGCTGTGCCGAGTGCGTGGTGCGCCGCTTCGGCGGCGGTAGCGCCCCAGCCCGCACCGAGGCGGCGGCCCGCGACCGTGACCGCGGCAAGGAACCAGTCGACTCCGTCGGCCCGGGAGAGAGTGACGTCCGGTCCGGCGGCCGGGGCGAGGTGGGTGCGCAGCGCGTCGAGGATGCGTTCCGCCTCGGGATCGAGGACGGCCCTTGTCGCCAACTCGCGTGCATGTGGCGCGAGTTGACGTAGCACGCCGTCGAGCAGCCAGTGTTCGCGGGTGAGGCCGGCGGCCGGGGTGCCGGGCCCTTCGCGGGCCCGGTCGCGCAGCGCGGCCAGGGCGGCGGCCACGGTCGCGGCCTCCTGGTGGCCCGCCCAGGCGAGGACGGTGCCGGTGCGGTCGGCCCGGTGCTCCGCCGCGCGCAGGGCGAGCGGCATCTGGGGCAGCCGCTCTCCTTGCGGGAGGGCGAAGAGGCCGGTCCAGCGGGCGGTCACGGCCCGGGCCGGTTCGAGCACGTCCTCCGGGTCGGGCAGCGGTTCGGCGGGAGCGTCGTCGAGAACGACGGTGACCGCTTCGGTCGCGGGGGCGCCCGCGACGGTGATGCGGTCGGCCGTCAGACCGGGGCCGTGGACGACATGGGCCTCGCCGGGCTCCGCGACACCCGTGAGGGTGTCGGCCAGGAGCTGCGCGGCGAGGGCCCCCGCCAGGGAGTGCGCCACCGGGCCCGCCGCCGGGCCGACGCCCTCGGCCCGGGCCCAGGCGAGGGCGCGGTCGCGCAGGACGCGCCAGGCGGCGGGGCGCGCGCCGACGGGTCCGACGAGGCCGATGCCGGGGCCGAGCAGGACGGGGACGTGGACCGTGCCCGGCTCTTCGGCCCAGGTCCCGCCACGGACACCGTCACCGTCACCGTCACCGTCGAGGAACTCGATCACCGCTCTGGGGGCGGCGGGCCCGCCGTGCACCGCCGGGTCGCCGACGGGGAGCAGGGCGGGGTCGGCGTACATCGCCGGGTCGCAGACGGGGATCAGGTGTGCGGGCAGCGGCGAGAAGGCCGCCTCGTCCCCCTGCGCGGTCACCGTCGTGCGGGCGACCCCGGCCCGGTGCAGGCCGCGGCGGGCCGGGTCCACGGCCGTCGCCGGGCCGCGCAGCTCCACCGAGGTGCGGCGCAGCCGGGCGAACGCGGCGTACGGGTCGTCGAGGTGGGCGGCGAGCCGGGCCAGGCTCTCGGCGTGCGGAGCGCGCAGCGCGGCAGGGGGCTCCGGTGTGGTGAGCGTCGCCGCGTCGAGCAGCAGGCCGTTCTCGCGGAGCTTGGTGACGAGGTGGCGTACGGCGGGCCGTGCGCGTTCCGTGCCGAACTCCGCGACCAGCGCGTTCTCGGTCGTGCCGGCCTCCAGGAGCGGCAGGCAGACGTCCGCCACGGCGTAGAGGATGTCGGAGCCGCGGAGCACGAACTGGCCGCGCGTCCCGTTGAAGTAGACGCCGCCCGCGACCGGTGCGCAGTGCAGTCCGGGGCGGGTCCTGAGGGGCGGGCCCGGGGTCTCGGGTGCCTCGGCGGTCCGGTCGGCCTCGGGGGTGCGTGTGCCCCGCTCCGCCTCCGCTTCCGTCTCGGTCAGTGTCATGAGCCATCTCCTTCCGGTGCCGGGTTCTGCGGGGCGTACGTGTATGCGCCGCCGGCCGCGCGGCCGACCTCGAGGACCCACTCCGTGGCGTGGGTGCCGTCGGTGACGCCGGGCAGCGCCTCTTCCAGGTAGTCGGCGCCGCCGCCGCGGCGCTCCAGCATGCGGGGCAGGACGCGGGCGGCGAGGGCGCTGGAGAGGTCCACGTACTGGGGCTTCTGCTGGAGGCGCTTGGACTGGACGTCGGGTGCGCCGACCGACAGGGGGCCTTCGTCGTCGGGGGCCGACTTGATGACGACCTCTTCCGGGACGCCGTGCCGGGCCCGCCATGCCGTCAGGGCGAGGAGCCGCTCGTGCTCGTCGGGGCCGGCGGCGACGGCCGTGTCCAGCTCGGTCCCGCCGTACCAGCGGCGGCGTCCGATGACGACGTCGCCGACCGTCATCCGGGGTGCGGTGCGGGTGGCCTCGCCGTCCCAGGGGGTCGCCGAGTGCCAGGAGTTGGGGAGGCTGTTGAAGAGGCGGCCGCTGATGACGAGCCCGGAGGCGACCGACAGGGGCGGCGGGAACAGACCCGGGTGGCCGGTGCCCAGGGGCAGGACGCGCAGCGGCTTGCCGTCGGCGTCCTCGACCGTGAGCGTGTCCGTCGCCGCGTCGTGGGCCAGGCGCAGGGTGAACCAGTCCTCGGCGGTGAGGCCGCCGGGCAGGACGGGGGTGTGCGCGTTGACGTTGAGCCGGTGCAGGCCCAGGTCCTCGGTGACGCGGGTGCCGTCGTGCCCGTAGAAGCGGTCGAGGCGCTCGGCGAGGCGGGGCAGGGCGCGGCCGCCCTGACGGCGGTCGGCCTCCAGGAAGCGGGCGTAGAGCATGCCGTGGCCCGGCAGGCCGTCGTTGAGGACGAGCTGGTCACCGGCCTGCTGGAGGAGGACTCCGTAGATGAGGGGGTCCTGGCGGAAGCGGTCCGGCAGGGCGCTGGTCAGCTCGGTCACGTCCGCCGCTGTGAGAGCGAGGGTGCCGGCGCCTGCCTGGGCGGTCTTGGTGAGCTGGGCGTGCACCGCGTCGGAGAGCTCGCGGCGCAGCAGGTACATGCGCTCCAGGCTGCCGTCGGCCGGGCCGAGGCCGGTCAGCGCGGTGGCCTCGCCGGTGCCCTGCGGCCCGTAGACGGCGGCCATCGCGGCGGCCCGGCGTGACACCTCGGCGACGATGTGGGGGGCGTGCTCGGCGAGCGGCACGTTCGCCCCGGCGCCGAAGCGCTCGACGAACGCGGCGGTCATCAGGACCCGTACGTCGTGCAGCCAGTCGAAGACGGAGAGGAGCTCCACCGCGGGGCCCACGTCGGCGAGCTGGGGGTGCCAGTCGGCGGAGGCCACCTTCAGCGGTGGCATGACGTAGTCCTCCTCGACCGTGATGTGCGCGGGCCGTCCGGCGGCCTGGCTGAACCGGCCGAGGTCCGCGCGCAGGCGGGCGAGGGCCGCGCCGCGCTCCGGGGCGGGGGTGTCCGCCAGGCGCGGCAAGGCCGTGCGCACCTTGTCCGCGAGCTCGGCCGCGCGCGTTCCGGCCGGGAGTGTGAGCAGTTCGCCGTAGTCGGCGCGGGCGGTGTACTCCTCGGCGCGGGCGAACGTGCACAGCACGCCCTGCCGCAGCGCCTGCCGCACCCGGCGGTCGGCCTCCTCGGCGGAGCAGCCCGCGCGTCCGGCGACGTGGGCGACGACGGCCGGGAAGCGGCGCGGCCCCATCGACAGGGCGTCGAGCAGGTCGCCCACGGGGCCGTCGAGCGGGAGGGCGAGGCGCCGGATGCCCTGGTCCGTGACGTTGAGGAAGAACAGCTTGCCCGCGGCGGGGTCGGGCGCGGAGGTCGGCGGGACGCCCACCCACAGCTCGGCCGGGTCCGTGTCCTCCTCGTCCTGGCCCCGGCCCTGGTCGCCGAGTGCGTAGCCGAGCATGACGCGGTCCAGGCCGGGGACCGCCTCGGCGCCGGTGAAGGCGACCTCTCCGGGGCGTACGGCCGCCTCGTCGGTGGCGGGGGCCGGCTCGGCGATGCCGACGGCGGTGAACCGGGACAGCGGGCTGGTGCGCACCATGGCCCGGGTCACGTACTGGATCAGACCGCGCTCCGACTTGCGGGTGCGGGCGGAGACCTTGCCGGGGCCCTGGACGGCGCTGCGGTAGCGCTCGGCCTCCTGGTGCACCTCGGGGGCGACCAGGGCGAGGGAGCGCAGCAGGTCGTCGTCGCTCAGCAGGCGGGCCAGGGTTGCGCGTTCGCGGTCGGAGGCGGCGGCGTAGCCCTCGACGACGGCGCCGCGCAGCCGCTCGCGCTCCTGGTGGGCGGCGAGCCAGCGGGCCACGGCCGGGGTGCGCGCCGCGGGGCTGTCGGACTCCTTGCGCAGGGCGCGGCCGTTGTGGATGGCGCGGCGCAGGGCGATCAGCTCCCGGCGCTCGGCGTCCGACCCGGCGGCGCCGATCCGCTCGTAGAGCACCTGGGAGCAGGGCTCGGCGGCGTCCGCCAACTCCGCCTCGGCGCGCGCGAGTTCGCTCAGCAGGCGGCGCTGCTCGGGGTCGGCGAGGCGGCTGCGGCGCAGCGGGTTGACGCGCAGGAACCATTGGGGTTCGGGGCTGGTCATCATGCTGCTCCCGTCAATTCGGTCGGACCCGTCACATCGGTCGGTTCCGGTGCGGCGGTGGTCGTGGCCGAGGTCGTAGCCGTAGTCGTGGCCGTCCGGTTCAGGCGGTCTCGCCAGCTCGTGCCGAGCACCTCGTCGACGGTCTCGGCGATGGCGAAGCACATGTAGTAGCGCTGCATCGGCGGGACGGTCAGCAGGGGCAGCTGCTGGTAGAAGAGGTTCGTCAGGAGGCGGTACGCGGCGAAGAACGGTGACGGGGTGTCGATGGCGCCCGAACCGTGCACGGTGCGGTGGAAGTCGGTGTCCGGCTGCGCGCCGCGCGGCACCACCGTCGTCGCCCCGGGCGGGCCCATCTCACTGCGGTCGACGGCGTCGCCGACGGAGTCGAGCAGGTCGCCGGTGAGGGTGCCGGCGGCGACGGCGCTGTCCAGGACCCCGGCCGCGTAGGCGAACGCGGTGCGCCACTGCGCGGCGCCGGGCGACACCTCGCCGCTCAGCCGCTCTTCGACGACCTGGCGGATCGCGGGCGCGTCCCTGGCGAGGCGCTCGCGGAAGGCGGGCCGCATGTCCTTGGTGGGCGCCGCCCAGGCGAGGAACGCCTCCACATGGGAGCGCGGCGAGAAGACACCGTAGGACGGGCCGAGCGCGTGGGTGTCGATGAGCGCGGCGAACGCCTCCGCGAGGCGGACCGTGGCGCTGCGGGGCTGCTGCGCCATGGCCTCGATCGTCGTCAGGACCGGGGTGGTGAGCGCGCCGAGCACGACCGTGCGCAGCGCGTCCAGGCGGGGATCGCGGGAGCGCAGGGCGGGGTCGTCGGTGGCGACGTGCTCCACGGCGCCGTGCTCGCGCAGCGGCAGGTACGGCGGCTGCACCCCTTCGAGGCGGCCCAGCTCCCGTGCCTGGCCGAGGTATGCCTCCTCGGTCAGGGCCCGGCTCGGGTCCAGGGGGCCCGCGTCGAGGCCGGCGGAGACCGCGGCCCAGTCGACGCCCCCGGCGGGCGCCCCGCCGCCCGCCGGGGCGAGGAGGTCGACGTGCGGTCCGTGCAGCCAGCCCCGGCGCACCTGCACACCGGGCACTCCGCGCCCGCTCAACTCCCGGGCGACCGGGACGATGTACCGGGCCAGCCAGGCCGGTGTCACCGGCATCCGTGTGTGGATCCGCACCCCCGTCAGGTCGGTGGAACCCGGCCTCACGGCTATGCGCTCCGGAGCGTCAACCCCCATGTCCTGGCACCTTCCGCAATGAAATCGAAAACGTCGGAAACGTCGAAAACTTCAGAACACATTTTTGATGTCGCGAATTGGCGGCGGAAGGAAAAGGGGCCCGAGCCTTACATACGTCATGCTTTCGGTGACGCATGCGAAGGGCCGATGTATCCTCCACCAATGACACCCACGACGACGCCGCCCCCCACTTCCCCGGCGGACGCCGAATGCCTCGCGCTCACGCGTACATTGCGCCGCAGAGGCGCCTTAGTTCTGTCCGTTTTCGGCCTGTTGTGGGCCTTCGCCGGGGCCTCCGGCACCGGGTCCGGCACCGATGCCGTGCCGGTGGCGATCGAGGTCGCGGCCGTGCTGGTGACCGCCGGCGCTCTCCGCCTGGGGTACCGGAGCGGTGCCGCGCCCTCGCCCAGGACCGTGAACCTGCCCGAGAGGTGGGCGCGCGGGGTGGGCATCGTCAACTCCGTCGAGGTGGTGGCCATCTTCGCGGTGATCGCGGCGGCCAACGCCACCGACCGCCCGGCGCTCATCCCCGTAGGCATCGCGCTCGTCGTGGGCCTGCACTTCTTCCCGCTGTCGCACCTGTACGACCAGTGGCAGTACCGGTGGACGGCCGCGCTGCTCACCGTCGCGGCGATCGTCGGGCTCGTCCTCTACGCGGCCGGCGTCTCGGACGAGAGCGTGCGCGTCGTGGTGGGCCTGGTGTCCGCCGTCGTCCTGTGGGCCTCCGCCTATCACGTGGCCGTGCGCGGCTGACGACTCCGCGCCTGTCCCTCCCCGCCCCTCCCTGTCCCGATGACGCGAACGCAAGGATGTGCCCGACCGGCCGACTGGCCGGGCAGGCGCATCCTTGATCGCGTTTCTCACGCGGTACCGCGGATCACGCCACTTCAGCAGGCCGAGCAGGTGCTGGAGGACGAGGACGACGTGCCGATCGAG
>NZ_JBIRPI010000023.1:24286-147805 GCF_044332585.1 Streptomyces sp. NPDC016845
GCCGCTGGACGCGCCCATCTCGGGCAGCGCGACGCCGTCGGCGACCTCGAGGGTCTCCAGCTCGTCCGCGTCGAAGCCGTCGAAGGCCTGCTCGTCAGCGTTCTTGATGTCCTTGGCGGTCATGTCTGTGGTCCTTTCAGGGATCCGTGAAGGGGGTGGGTCAGCAGGCCGAGCAGGTGCTGGAGGACGAGGACGACGTGCCGATCGAGCCGCTGGACGCGCCCATCTCGGGCAGCGCGACGCCGTCGGCGACCTCGAGGGTCTCCAGCTCGTCCGCGTCGAAGCCGTCGAAGGCCTGCTCGTCGGCGTTCTTGATGTCCTTGGCGGTCATGTGACTTCTCCTTGGGTCGGGTTTTCGCTCAGAATGCGACTGCGATACTGCCGGGAATTCAGAAAATCCGCACCGGGGTTACCCGCCGGAATTTTCTGCCGGTTTTTTCTTTTCCCGTCCGGCTCTGGAATTCATCTTGCTCGAACCGTCACCGCCGCACCAGACCCATTGGCTTCCGGCTGACATTTATCACGCGCCGGGTGACGTATTACCTGCGGCCGGCAGCGCCCATTCCGGGCTGTTCACCATGTGCCATTCGCTGCCGGGCCGCTCGGGTATGCCGGCGTCCGGGCCGGGGGTGCCGAGGAGGAAGTCCCCCACCGACGACTCCTGGAGGTAGTCCAGGCCGAGGACGCGGGCGGACAGGTCGGCGTCCCCGTTGCCGAGGCCGCAGGGCGCCAGGCCCATCGCCGTGGCCACCAGGTACATGGTCTGGTAGAGCACACCGGTGTGGCGCAGCGTCGTCGCGTAGGCCATCGCGCGGTACTTCCACGCCATGCGCTGGAACCGCGAGGTCACCGTGAACAGCACGTCGGGGTGGACGTCGAAGCCGACCGAACGCGAGGCCACGCCGAGCAGGGAGCTCCGGTCGTCCGGCGACTCGTTGAGGAGGACGAGGCGGTGCGCGTACGAGTCGTAGTGGTAGATGCCGGGTGTCAGGCCCTCGCAGCGCACCACCGTGACGTACAGCTCCAGCTCGTAGAGCGAGCCGCCGCTCGGGTAGGGGCGGGAGACGACTTCGTCGCGGTCGCTCACGTCGGGCGGCGTGTGGTGGACGCGGATGCGCTGCACCCGGTACAGGAACTCCCCCAACTCGCGTTCGTTCAGAGGGCGTTCGCCGAACGTGCGATGTGATCTGCGGGTCTCGAGGGCGGCGGTCAGCGACGGGTCCCTGGCGTCCAGGTCGGCGCGGCGCGGCCGGAACAGGTCGATCGGGCGGCCGGCGGGCGGCGGCTTCACGGCGGGCTGCGGGTCGATCTCGCCGCGGTAGGGGTACAGGGCGCCGAACGCCTCGTCGAAGCGGCCGGAGCGGATCCGGGAGTGGAAGAGAAGGTCGTGGAAGTCCCACTGCCGCAGCACCGGTTCGCTGTCGGAGGCGAACGCCCCGTCGGGCCCTGCGACCTCGACGAGGTCCGCGCCGACGAGATGGGCGAGCACGTCCAGCGTCTCCGGTCCGCTCAGGCCCGTACCGTCACCGGCCCGGGCGGCGACACCCGGCTGCCCGAGCGCCGCCACGAGCTGCCGTGCGGCGGGGCCGGCCAGGACGGCGCGGAACTTCGCCAGCGGTGACTCCAGGACGAGGACGTCCTCGCGCGTACGGCACAGGGCGAACCGGGACAGGCGGACCCGCGCGTCGGCCGCGATGGACGCGACCCGCCGACGGGCGTCCCGCGCCGTCGGCTCGAGACGCAACAACTCCGCCCTGACGGCCGGTGGTTGATGCGTGAGGACGCTGTGGGCCAGCAGGTGGTCGGCCCGCTCGAGGAGCGCGTCGGCGCGCCTGCGGCCCGCGTCGTCGAGGCCCTCGCAGAGCTCCTCGTACGGCAGCGGTCCCGCGGCGAGCCGGTCCAGGACCGTACGCAGCGCGCCGCGTACCGGGCGCAGCACCAGCGAGTTGACGGGCGCGCGCAGGACGGTGGTGTCCGTGGCCTCGTCATGGACGACCTGTACGTCGGTGCGCAGCGCCCGGGCCGCCGACCGGCCCAGTGGATTTCCCGCGGGTGCGGAAACAGGTGGTGTGGATACAGGTACGGAATTCATGAAGCCACTCTGACGTCCGCTACACCGGCGGCTCCGGTCCCGTACGCACGAAATGACAGTCACCATTCCCGCACGTGACCCGGGTCATGAAAGCACGTGACACATGCCAGGGACGGTGTTCTTTCGCTCGGAGATCCGGAGTCCGCGGCGCAAGCTCGGAACACGAATTCAACCGGGCCGTCCCCAAGGACAGGGCCCGGGCCATCCCTGCCAACGGACAAGGAAGACAGCCGTGTTCACTCGTCGTCACGCGATACGCCTCGGTCTCACCACCGGTGCCGTCGGGGCGGTCGGCGCCGCGGGCGGCGTCTTCCAGACCCTCACCTCGGGGCAGCCGGCCGCGGCGGCAGCGGCGTCCGGCGCGGTTCCGACAGCGGCGGCGGCACCGGCCGTCGCCCCGTTCTCCGTGCCGCTGACGGTGCCGCCGGTCCTCGCCCCGTACCGCAGGACCGCCCGCGCCGACCACTACCGGGTCACGATGCGGCGCGCGAGCAAGGAGATCCTGCCGGGCACCCGCACCGACGTCCTCACGTACAACGGCTCGTTCCCGGGCCCGACGATCCGCGCCCGGCGCGGCAGGACGGCGGTCGTCGAGCAGGTCAACGCGCTCTCCATGCCGACATCGGTGCACCTGCACGGCGGCAACAACCCGGTGGAGCACGACGGCGGCATGATGGACACCATCGCGCCGGGCCGCCGGCGCACCTACGTCTACGAGAACGAGCAGCCGGCCGCCACCCTGTGGACGCACGACCACGCCCACCACATGGAGTCCGAGCACGTCTACCGGGGCCTTTCCGGTCTCTACCTGCTCAGCGACGCCGCCGAGGACCGGCTCGGCCTGCCGTCGGGGAAGTACGACATCCCGCTCGTCCTGCGGGACGCACGGTTCGACGAGAACGCCGCCATGGTCTACACGATGGACGACTCCGAGAACCGTACGACCCTGCTGGTCAACGGCAGACCGTGGCCGTACCTGAAGGTCGAGGGCCGCAAGTACCGCTTCCGGCTCGTCAACTCGTGCAACCTGCGGATCTTCGTCCTCGCCCTCTCCGACGGCAGCACCACCCAGCACCCCGTGCAGCAGATCGGCTCGGACGGCGGCCTCCTGGCTGCCCCCGCCGAGACGCCCGTCCTGGTCCTCTCCCCCGGTGAACGCATCGACTTCGTCGTCGACTTCGCGCAGTACGCGCCGGGTACGCAGCTCGTCCTCGCCAACATGCTGGGGCCGGGCCCGACGGACCTCGTCGGCCAGGTCATGCGGTTCGACGTCGGGGAACGCACCCCCGACGTAAGCCGCGTCCCGGCCGAGCTCGCCACGCTGCCCGCGCTGCCCGCGCCGACCGTGGAGCGCTCCTTCGACCTCACCATGGACGAGCCGGGCACCGGCCACCAGGCGTACATCAACGGGAAGACCTTCGACCCCGACCGCATCGACACCCATATCGAGTGGGGCACCACCGAGGTGTGGACGGTCACCAACAAGAGCGCCACCATCCCGCACAACTTCCATATGCACCTGGTGCAGTTCCGCATCATCGAGCGGGACGGACAGCCGCCTTATCCGGCCGAGGCCGGGTTGAAGGACACGGTGCTGCTGTTCCCGGGGCAGACCGCGAAACTCCAGCTCACCTTCGATTCGCACCGCGGTGTCTATCCGTACCACTGCCACATGATCGACCACAGCGCCATGGGAATGATGGCGCAGCTCAAAATCGCCTGACCGATCCGCATCGCCCGACCGCCCGACCGCCCGACCGACGGTCCACGATCCGTGATCCGTGATCCGTGATCCGTGATCCGCGATTCCCAGAAAGGAGGACCATGAACTCCCCGCCCGTTTCCCGCCCTTACACCCGCCGCGTTCTCGCCGCTCTCGGACGCGACCCCGAGCGGATCGTCCTGCGCCGCCCCGGCACGGCGGTGACGGCGGCCGAGCTGCGCGCGTCCGTCCTGGGCAGCGCCGCCCTGCTGCGCTCCCACGGTGTCGGGCCCGGCACCACCGTCGCCATCCTGACCGGCCCCAACCATCCGTCGATGCTCAGCTCCCGCTACGCCGCGCACCTGCTCGGCGCGACCTCGGTCTACATCCGCTCGATGAACCCGCGCACGGACACGGAGACCTTCTCCCTGTCCACGCAGGCCGAGGTGCTCGCCGACCTGGACGTGCCGCTGCTGCTCGTGGACGACACCGACGAGGACAGCGCGGCGCGCGGCAGATGGCTGACGCTGCGCCGCCCGGGCCTCACCGTCCTGGCGATCCCCCGCACGGCCGGCGGCTCCGACACCGTGCCCGACACGCGGCCGCCGCGCCCCGACGACCTCGCGGTCGTCGACTTCACCAGCGGCAGCACCGGCCGGCCCAAGATGGTGGGGCAGCGCTACCGGACGCGTGAGCACCTCGTCGCCCGGCTCGCCGACGGTCTCGACGCGGCCGGACCGGCGACGCTCCTGTCCGTCACACCCATCAGCCACACCACGGCGCCGATGGCCGACGCGGTGCTGTGCGGCGGCGGGAGCGTGGTCCTGCACGACGAGTTCGACGCCGACGCCACCCTGGAGGCGATCGCCGGACTGGGCGTGACGGACGTGTACCTGGCCGTCCCCCACCTGTACCGGCTCCTCGACCACCCGCTCATCACGTCCTACGACCTGTCGTCGCTGCGCCGCATCACCTACAGCGGCACCCCGGCCGCCCCCGACCGGGTCCGGCAGGCGGTCGAGGTCTTCGGCGACGTACTGATCCAGGTGTACGGGACCACGGAGGCGGGCGGCATCAGCAGCCTGAACCCGCTGGACCACCGGGAGCCCGAACTGCTCGGCTCGGCGGGGCGCCCCTTCCCCTGGGTGCGCGTCGAGATCCGGGCGCCCGGCACCGGAACCCCGCTCGGGCGGGGGCAGAGCGGCGAGATCTGGGTCGACTCCCCCACCGTCTCGGCCGGTTACCTGGGCGACACGGAGCTGACGGAGTCCACGTACCGGGACGGCTGGCTGCGCACCGGCGACCTCGGGCACTGGGACCGCTACGGCTATCTGCGCCTGGACGGCCGGGTCGGGGACGTGATCAAGCACGGCGGTCTGAAGCTCGACCCGGCGGCCATCGAGGCGGCGCTGATGCGACATCCGCAGGTGCGGCAGGCGACGGTGTTCGGGGTGCGCGACGAGCAGTTCGTGGAGCAGGTCCACGCCGCCGTCGAACTGTACTCGGGCGCCGCCCACACCTCCTGCGACCTGCGGGACTACGTCGCGGCGACGCTCACGCCCGAGCACGCCCCGGTCGCCGTGTCCGTATGGCCGCGGCTGCCGCTCACCCCGTCCGGCAAACCGGACCGCGCGCGGCTGCGCTCCATGGCCGTCCCCGTGCGGACCCGGCCGGCGGCGGCGCGTGACGGCTCCTTGGGACGCGACGGTCCCCCGGGACGCGACGGTTCCCCGGGACGCGGTGCGCCGACCGGCGCACCGACCCGTGCAACAGAAAGGGCGCTCCATGACCGGATACGGCCACTTCGCCCGGTCCCTGCGGTTGCGGCGGCTCTACCGCCACAGCACGGCCGGCCTGATGATCACCCCTCTCGACCACTCGATCAGTGACGGGCCCGTGGTCCCCAAGGGCACGACCCTCGACGAGCTCGCCGGGCAGCTTGCCGCCGGCGGCGCGGACGCGGTCGTCGTGCACAAGGGCAGCGTCCGCCACATCAGCCCGGAGCGGTTCGCCGCGATGTCGCTGATCATCCACCTCAACGCCTCCACGAGCCAGGCGCTCGACCCCGACGCCAAGTACATGGTCACGCAGGTCGAGGAGGCCCTGCGGCTCGGCGCGGACGCGGTCAGCGTCCACGTCAACGTGGGCTCGGACGACGAGCGGCAGCAGATCGGCGACCTCGGACGGATCGCCGACGCCTGCGACCGGTGGAACCTGCCGCTGCTCGCCATGGTCTACGCCCGTGGCCCGCGCGTCACCGACCCGCGCGATCCCGGCATGGTGGCGCACGCCGTCACCGTCGCCGCCGACCTCGGCGCGGACCTGGTCAAGACCGTCTTCCTCGGCTCCACCGCGGAGATGCTCGACCTCACCGCGGCCTGCCCGGTGCCGGTACTCGTCGCGGGCGGCCCCGCGATGGACACCGAACGGGACGTCCTCGCCTATGTCCAGGGCGCCCTCGCGGGCGGCGCGGGCGGGGTGGCGATGGGCCGCAACATCTTCCAGGCCGCGGACCCCCGGCGGCTCGCCGCCCAGGTGGCCCGCCTGATCCACCACTTCCCCGAACAGCACTTCGGCACCGTCGGCTTCCCGGCCGCCGACGCCGACCCGACCGTGCGACTGACCCCCGACCACCTGCCCGAGCTGCCCCACCTGACAGGAGACCCGCATCATGACGGACGCCAAACTGTGCTGGCTTGACATCCGCGACGCCGGCGACGCCACCGCCGCCGTCCTCGAAGAGGCCATGCACCAGCGGATCGACGGCATCGTCGCCGCCGACCCGGCCGCCTTCGCCGACCTGCCGCCCACCGTCCGCAAGGTCCTGCTGTACGAGGCCGGACCCGACGCCGTCCCCGCCGACCTCGGCGCCGCCGACCTGGTCGTCGTCAAGGGCGGCAAGGACGAGCGGGCCGCGCTCGAGAAGGCGCACCCGGACGTCCAGTTCGGGCGGTACGTCGAGATCGTCGACGCCGACACCCTGGAGGACGCCTGCCTCGCGGCCCGCCTGGAGCCGTGGGCCGTCCTCGACTTCCGCGACCCGACCAAGATCCCGCTGGAGATCGTGATCGCGGCGGCCTCGGGCGCCCCGGGCTCGATCATCACCACCGCGGCCGACACCGACGAGGCCGAGATCGTCTACGGCGTCCTCGAACTCGGCTCCGACGGCGTGCTGATGCGGGGCACCACCGTCGGCGACGCCACCGCGCTGCGCAAGGCGGCGACCGCCCGCGCCGGCAAGGTCGACCTGGTGGAGCTGACCGTCACCGCCACCACCCACATCGGCATGGGCGAGCGGGCCTGCGTCGACACCACGACGCACTTCCGCAAGGACGAGGGCATCCTCGTCGGCTCGCACTCCAAGGGCATGGTCCTGTGCGTCAGCGAGACCCACCCGCTGCCGTACATGCCGACCCGCCCGTTCCGGGTCAACGCCGGGGCCCTGCACTCGTACACCGTCTCCGAGGAGGGGCGTACGAACTACCTCAGCGAGCTCCACGCGGGCAGCAAGGTGCTCGCCGTCGACGTCGAGGGCCGCACCCGGCCCGTCTCCGTCGGCCGGGTCAAGATCGAGACCCGGCCGCTGATCTCGATCGACGCGGTGGCTCCCAGCGGTCAGAGCGTCAACCTCATCCTCCAGGACGACTGGCACGTGCGTGTTCTCGGCCCGGGCAGCGCGGTGCTCAACTCCACGGAGCTGAAGCCGGGCGACCGCATCCTCGGCCACCTGCCGACCGCGGACCGCCATGTCGGCTACCCGATCCAGGAGTTCTGCCTGGAGAAGTGAGTACAGCGTTCGCAGTGTTCCGCCCAGCCCCGGCACGCCTCGTGCCGGGGCCGGCGCATGTGCGGCCCGGGCCGGTGTCACAGGAGGCCGTGCTCCCCCGCGATGCGGGCCGCGTCGAACCGGTTGCGTCCCCCGAGCTTCTTGATCGCGGCCGAGGTGAGGTTGCGTACGGTGCCCGCCGCGAGGAACAGCTCGCCCGCTATCTCCTTCACCGTCGCCCCGCCCGCGGTCAGCCGCAGGACGTCCGTCTCCCGCGTACTGAGGGAGGACTCCCCGGCGTCGGCCGGCCGCAGCAGCGACGGATCGACGGTCAGGCACCCTCCCGCGACCCCCATCAGCGTCGTGACGAGCTGCGGCAGCCGGGCGTTCTTCGGTACGACGCCCAGCGCGCCCGCGGCGACCGCCCGGTCCACCACCGACGGGGTCGCCGCCCCCACCATCAGCGCGACCCCGCACTTGGGGTGGAGGCTGCGCACCTCCATGGCGACCTGGAGCGCCTTGCCGCCCAGGGTGGGCTCACCGAGCAGCAGCACGGTGGGCCGGTGCCGTTCGACGGCGGGCAGGACCGCGTCGCAGGACGTGGCGAGGCCGACCACGGTCAGGCCGTCGATGCTGTTGAGCGTCTCGGCGAAGGCCTCGAGGACGAGTTGGTGGTCGCCGGCGACGACCAGGCGTACGGACATTGCGCATTCCCCCATGACGTGACGTCAGCACTCCCGGCGTGAACTGCTCCGCGAGCTGTTACGGGCGGCCAGCCGCCCCATGACCTCCTGGACCAGCCTTTCCTGGTCCTCCATGTCCTCGACCGCCTCGACCTCCAGGTGCACGGCCGAGGGCGGCAGCCCCGCCGCGATCGCCTTGGAGGCGACGCGCATCGCCGCCGGTAACGGCCCGGCCGCGCCACCCGGCGGGATCACCACCACACAGGCGGTGGCCGCGCCGAGGTCCGCCGCGATCTGGTCCGGCAGGGCCCGGAAGGTCTCCGGCCGTCCGGTGTCGACCTGGTAGGGCAGGGCGACCAGGCCGATGTCCGCCAGCTCCTTGCAGAGGAACGCCGCGTTCGTGGCGGCGTCGTCCGCGCGCCCGGGGTGCCCCGCGGCGACCACCGCCACCGCCGCGCCCGCAGCGCACAGCCGGGTGGCGATGCGGCGGCCCACACCCGCGGTCGCGTCGACGACGAGGACGACAGCAGCGGCGAGGGGCGGGGACGAGAAGGTAGTTGAATGGGGCACCGGAACTCCCGAACGGGGTAGTGTGACGAATGTGTGAACGATCACGGGGGCGTCGATCGTGACGATTCCCCACGCCTGTCGTTCGTGCCGCGCGCGCAGACCAGTGCGCACGGCCGGCACCGTACGTGCGGTTCAGGGGGACACCACGTGGCCGAGTCATCAGCTCTGGACCAGGAGACGCTCGGTGTGTACCGGGCGATCCTGTTCCACAAGGAACACGATCCCGACAGGCTCGCCCTGCTCCTCGACATCGATCTCAGCTGTGTGAAGGCGGCCCTTGACCGGCTGTCCGACCTGTCGCTCCTGGCACCCTCACGGGACTTGCCCGGAACCATGCGCGCGGTCGACCCTTCGCTCGGCCTGAAGGTCCTGCTCCAGCGCGAGCAGGACGAACTGGCCTGGCGGCAGCAGCGCATCGAGCAGAACCGGGCCGCGCTCGCCGCGCTGGCCGCCGAGTACGCCACCTCCAGCCGGCCCGGGTCCGACGGCACCGAGGAGCTCGACAACGTCGACGACATCCGGACCCGTCTGGAGGCGCTCGCCGAATCGTGCCGCCACGAGTCGCTGGCGTTCCATCCCGTGGGCGGCCTGACCGAGGAGTCCATCGAGGCGGCCCGGCCGCTGAACGAACGAGCCCTCGCCCGTGGCGTCCGGTTCCGCTCGATCTACCTCGACAGCGTCACCAACGACCGGGTGACCAGGGCGCACGCGCAGTGGATGGCGGAGCGCCACAGCGAGATCCGCACGTCCCCGACGCTTCCGATGCGGCTGCTGATCGTCGACACGACCGCGGCGGTCGTGGCCGGCCTGCCCGGCCAGGCGGGGCCCTCGGCGCTCGTCTTCAGCAGTCAGCCGGTGGTGCTCGCCATGCGCGCTCTGTTCGAGGCGTACTGGGAGCACGCGTCGCCCTTCCACCAGGAACCGTCCGCCGCCGACCAGGCGAGCGAACTCACCCCGCAGGAGCGCAAGCTGCTCCAACTCCTCGCCACCGGCCTCACCGACGAGGCGGTGGCACGGGCGCTCGGCATCGGCGTCCGCACGGAGCGGCGCATCGTGGCCGAGCTGATGGAGCGGCTCGGGGCGTCCAGCCGGTTCGAGGCGGGGGTCCAGGCCAACCGCCGCCAGTGGATCTGACGACGGACGCCGGGCCGTCTCCGTCGCGCGTGTCACGGCTTGGCCGGCGGCGCGGGCCAGACGAAGTCGTCGGGCGAGTTCTGCGGCCCGGTCGGCCGGACGAAGTCGCCCGGCGTCCTGCTGCCCTCGATGGGCCAGGTGAAGTCGGACGCGGAGGCCAGGGTGGACCGGACGTCCCGGAAGTCCGGGATCCCGCCGGGGCCGGGGCGGCCCGACGGCGGCGTGGGCCAGGTGAAGTCCTGGGTCGAGGCCTGCGGCGTCCGCCCCAGCACGTCAGCCGCCTGGGCGGGCGCCGCGCCGGCGACACCGGCCAGCACGCCGGCGGCGGCGAGGGTGACGACGGCAGAGATACAACGGTTGGTACGGGCCACGACAGGTCTCCATTCCATGCGGTCAATCTGGTTCACGACAGTGCGCATGGAGCCGGTGGTGCTTCAGCTCCCCCGGGCCGGTCCGCGTTCCCCGCGCTTTCCGGCCGCTGAGAAGAGAAAACCACCCGCCCCCCATCCTTGTCCGCATCGCACGAGGTCAGGAAGTTGCCTGGCAGGGAACTGCCGGAGGCCGGCTTGAGCGGGGGTGGAGGGCGCCCCGCCGAGGTTCGCGTCCGTCTGATGGCGGGGCGCTTCGCGTCCTGGGCCTGGCCGGTTTCCGACGCGCCGGCTTCCGGAGCCGCCGCGCGTCACTGAGACAGCGCCGACACAGCCAGGAATCCACTGGTTCTTTACTTTCGACGCACCATTGCACCGAAACTCAAGCAGTACTTGATTCACCAGCCACAGAACGGCACCTTGCTTATTCGTCACGGTCGCCACCACCCGAGACTCAGAGCCGCTGGCGCCGCCCACCACCGTCACCTCGCCGACGGTGCCGCACGCGAAGCCTGCTCAGCCGCCGACCGAGTATGGACCGGGCCGGCAGCGAACGGATGATGAACAAGGACTCCCCTGGATGTCGCCCCCTACTGACACAAACTTGCGCATGCCCTCATGCCGTTGACCCGATACATGCCGATGCCCGCAACTTTTGCCGTACTGCGGCCGTGCGCGGCCCGGCGTACGAGAGCACCGGGTTCGGAGCGCGCCCTGCTGAACGCCACCTTGATCATGCCCTCATGATGCCGACGGTCCGATGCTGATCATCGGCGGTTTCCGGTGTCGGCCCCGGCACATACGTGTCGTGGGCAGTGTGTGCCAACCGTCGCTTCTTTCGCGGGGGCCGGGCGGATCGGCAGGCTCGAGGTCTCGTCCACCGTGGGTCAAGTCCACGCAGCGCACCGGGAGAGAGCAATGGACATCCGTCAACTTCGCACGTTCCACCGCGTGGCCGTGCTGGGGAGTTTCACGCGCGCCGCCGCCGAGCTGAACTACGCGCAATCCAGTGTGACGGCCCAGATCAAGAACCTGGAGGTGTCGCTCGGCAGTGATCTCTTCGAGCGGGTGGGCGGGAAGGTGAAGCTGACGCCCGCCGGTACGCGGCTGCTGCCCTACGCGGGGCAGATGCTCTCGCTGGCCGACGAGGCGCGCGGGGCGGCCTCGCCCGACGCCCAGCCGGAGGGGGTGCTGACGATCGGGACGATGGAGAGCATCACCTCCTACCGGATGCCGGCGGTGCTCGAGTACTTCCACCACCGCTACCCGCGGCTGCAGATCGCGCTGCGCCCGAGCCTGTGCGCCGAGACCCTGCACTCCCTGCGCCAGGGCGTGTTCGATGCCGGCTTCCTGATGGAGGCCGAGACGCAGCACTCCGGGGTGCACAGCGAGGTGCTCGGCGCGGAGGAGATGGTCGTGGTGGCCGCGCCGGGGCACCGCCTCGCCCACGAGGCGAAGGTGGCCACCGACGACCTGCGCCTGGAGTCCGTCCTCGCGCCGGAGGCCGGGTGCGCCTACCGGGAGCTCCTCGAGGCGGAGCTGAACGACGGCACCGGCGAGCCCGTGCCGTTCCTGGAGTTCGGCAACATCGAGGCGATCAAGCGCGGGGTCGGCGCCGGGCTCGGGGTCAGTCTCCTGCCCCGTATGACCGTCCTCGACGAGCTGTCCTCCGGCGTGCTCGTACCGCTCGCCTGGGAAGTCCCCTTCGTGCTCTACACGCAGCTGGCGTGGCGCAAGGGGGCGCAACTCTCCCGGGAGCGGCAGGTGTTCGTGGAGAAGGTCATCGACTTCCTCAGCCGGGAGTACCAGGAGGGCCGGGATTCCTGATCCCGCAATTCCCGGACCCTGACCGACGCATGAGTCTTTTTCATGCTGCGCATGAATGGATTAGCTTCATCGATCGGTTCAGGCGATGAAAGCCATCTGTTTCCCCGAACCGGAATCCTGGATTTTCTGTCGGGTGCCGCAGAGACTTTTAGAGTCCCAGTTACACACCAGAGGGAATCAACATGTCCCAGGTCATGCTTCCGTCCAAGCGCTTTGTCGTGTCGAGCGTGTCCTCCGACGCCCACATGTGGAACCTCGTTTTCCTGCAGCTGCTGCTCGAGGAACAGGGTGCCCACGTGACGAATCTGGGGGCCTGCGTCCCCGACGATCTCATCATCGAGGAGTGCCTGCGTTCGACGCCGGATGTGCTGGTCATCAGCACGGTCAACGGGCACGGGCACCTCGACGGGCTGCGGCTGATCCGCCGGATACGGAACCACCCCGAACTGTCCGGTCTGCGCGTGGTCATCGGAGGAAAACTCGGTGTGCGCGGCGCCGACAACATTGTGTTCGCCGAAGAACTCTCCCTCAGCGGCTATGACGCGGTGTTCGAGGCGGACGGCGGTATCGAGGGTTTCCAGGAATTCCTCGACACGCTCGACAGCACCTCCTCGCGGCCCGCTCTCCTTTCCTCGAAGGCGGCGGCATGAGCGAGTTGACGCAGGCGTCCCAATCAGGACCCGTCGCGGGCACGCAGAACAATGGCGGGCGCTTTTCCCGCTACGTGCACGCCATGCACGCGCAGGGCCGGCTCGTCGTCCAGCCGCGCATGGGCTTCGCCGATCTGGCCACGATGCGCGAGGGGCTGCTCGGAGTCCGGCGCGCCGGCGCCTCGGCCATCGGCACGATCACCCTGGACAGCTACACGCGGGTCAACGACCACGACTCCGCGCGTCAGGCGCTGCGTACGGGCGCCGAGCTGAACGGGTTCCCGTTGGTCGCCCACGGCGCCGACACGACCCGGGCGCTCCTCGACTCCGTCTCCGGGCCTCGGTTCCCCGTTCAGGTGCGGCACGGTTCGGCGCTCCCGTATCCGCTGTTCCAGGCCATGGTCGAGGCGGACGTCGACGCCACCGAGGGCGGCCCGGTGTCGTACTGCCTGCCCTACAGCCGCGCCCCGATCAGCCGGGCGGTCGAGGCGTGGGCCCGGTGCTGCGAGCTGATCGCCGAGCAGCCCGAGCCGATGCACCTGGAGAGCTTCGGCGGCTGCATGCTGGGGCAGTTGTGCCCGCCGAGCCTGCTGGTCGCGCTGAGCGTGCTCGAGGCGCTGTTCTTCCGGGAGCACGGGCTGAGCGACATCTCGTTGAGCTACGCGCAGCAGACGCATCCGGGGCAGGACCTGGAGGCCATCGCGGCGCTGCGCCGGTTCGCCGGCGAACGCCTTACCGCGGCGACCTGGCACGTCGTGCTCTACACGTTCATGGGTGTCTTCCCCCGGACACCCACGGGCTCGTACCGGATCCTCGAGGAGAGTGTGCGGCTCGCGGTCCGCAGCGGCAGCGAGCGGTTGATCGTGAAGACGCCCGCGGAGGCGCACCGCATTCCGACGATCGCGGAGAACGTGGACGCGCTCGAGTTCGCGGAGTCCATCGCCCGTGACGAGGCGGGGCGTGCGGGGCAGGCCGTCGTGGCGACCGACTCGGGCATCTACGAGGAGGCGCGGCTGCTCATCGACAGCACGCTCGAACTGGCGCCGACGGTGGGCGGGGCGCTGGTCAAGGCGTTCGAGCGGGGCATGCTCGATGTCCCGTACTGCCTGCACCAGGACAACGCCAACAAGTCGCGGGCCTATGTCGACGCGGGCGGCATGCTGCGGTGGGCGGAGCCGGGCCGGATGCCGCTGGACGTGGCGCGCGGGTCCGCGCGGCCGGTGAGCGCCAAGGGGCTGCTGACCATGCTCGGCTTCAACGAGCGGCGCTTCGACGGCGAGCAGCTCACCCACGGCCATCTGCGCAGCGTGCAGTACGCGGCCCGTCCGCACCCCCGGGAACCGGCATGAGGTGTCCCCCCTACACCCCCTGCACCCCCTGCACTCCCTGCATCCCCTGCACTCGTTCCCACCCCCGAGGAGCCTGTCGTGAGTACACGTACACCCACCCTCGACGCGGTGCGCCGTCGCGGCGCCCTACGGGCGGCGGTGAGCCGTGGGATCCGCGGCCTGTCGCTGCGCGGCGACGACGGCCGCTGGTCGGGCCTCGACGCCGATGTGGCGCGGGCGGTCGCCGCGGCGGCGGCCGGTGACGCGGACGCCGTCGAGTGGGTGCCGTCCGATCCGGCGGACCGGCTCTCCCACCTGGCGGACGGCGACGCGGAGCTGACCGTGGCCAACGTCAGCTGGACGCTCGGCCGCGAGGCGTCGCTGCCGGTGCTGTTCGCCGGGGTGACCTGCTACGACGGCGAGGGTTTCCTGGTCCCCGCCGACAGCGGCATCACCCGCCCCGAGGAGCTGGACGGGCGCAAGGTCGCGGTCCAGGCGGGCACGACCAGCGCCGCCAACCTGGCCTCCTGGTACGGCGGCCGGGGCCTCGCGGTGGAGCCGGTCGCCCACCCGACCCCGGCGGCGACGCTGGCCGGCTACGCGAGCGGCGACTGCGCGGCCTACGTCCTGGACCGGGTGGCGCTGGCCGGGGAGCGGGCGGCGCTCCCCGACCCGTCGGACCACCTCATCCTCGACACGGCCATCTCCCGCGAGCCGATGGCCGCCGCGGTCCGCGACGACGACGCCGCCTGGTTCCGGCTGTGCCGCTGGGTGCTGCAACTGCTCGTCTCCGCCGAGTTCCACGTCGACGAGGTGGGCGAGCGGGAGAAGGCCCTCGCGCAGGCGGCCGAGGCGGCGGGCGCGCACGGCCCGGCGATCGGGCTCGACGAGGACTGGGCGGCGCGGGTCCTCGACGCGGTCGGCACCTACGCGGACGTCTACGAGCGCAACCTCGGCGCGGCCTCGGGACTGGCCGTGCCGCGCGGCCTCAACGAGCTGTACACGCGCGGCGGCCTGCAGTACGCCGTGCCCCTCCACTGACCCGACCCCCGATTCCTTCCTGCTGCGAAAGG
This sequence comes from Streptomyces sp. NPDC016845, assembly GCF_044332585.1. NCBI lineage: Bacteria > Bacillati > Actinomycetota > Actinomycetes > Kitasatosporales > Streptomycetaceae > Streptomyces > Streptomyces sp. NPDC016845. The sequence goes on from NZ_JBIRPI010000023.1 coordinate 39,480, forward strand.
CTTCCTCATGAGTACCGACACCCGGGCCCCGGGCACGGAGAAGAAGGGAGCGACCGAGCTGACCCTCGCCATGGTGCTCTCGGGCACCCTCGGCGTCTTCGTCATCGAATCGGGCGCGTCCCCCTTCAACGTCGTCTTCTTCCGCTGCCTGTTCGGCACCGTCGCGCTCGGCCTGTACTGCCTGGTGCGCGGCTTCTTCAAGAACCACAACTTCACGCCGAAGAAGCTGGGTCTCGCCGCGCTCGGCGGCGTCTTCATCGTCTTCAACTGGGCGTTCCTCTTCGAGAGTTACGAGGGCACGTCCATCTCGGTGGCGACGGTCGTCTACCACACACAGCCGTTCTACGTGGTGCTGCTCGGCGCGCTGTTGTTCCGCGACAAGCTCACGGCGACGAAGTTCGGCTGGCTCGGCGTCGCGTTCATCGGTCTGATCCTGGTCGCGGGCGTCTCCGCGTCCGACCTGACGGGCAGCGGTGACAGCTCCTACCTGGCCGGTCTCGGCTACGCGCTGCTCGCCGCCGTCTTCTACGCCATCTCCACGGTCATCACCAAGCGGGTCACGGGCGTGCGTCCGCACCTGGTCGCGCTGGTTCAGCTGGTGCTCGGCATCTTCCTGCTGCTGCCCTTCACGTCGCTCGGCGAGACGTCGAGCCTCGGCGCCGACTGGGGCTGGCTGGTCGGCCTCGGCCTCATCCACACGTGTGTGATGTACGTGCTCATGTACTCGGCGTACCAGAAGCTGCCGACGGCGAAGATCGCCGTGCTCGCCTTCATCTACCCGGCCGTGGCGATGCTCATGGACTGGGCGGTGTACGGACACAGCGTGAGCCTGCTGCAAGCCCTCGGCATTCCGCTGATCGTCGCCGCGAGCCTCGGCATCAACCTGGGCTGGTCCTTCAAGAAGCGGCAGGAGAAGGCACTGGTGGCGGCGCCGGCCGCCGGCACGAACGCCGACCCGACCACCGACCCGACCACCGACAACCAGGTCAAGATCACCTCCGGAGGCACCCGATGACGCTCGTCACCGATTCCAGCGCCCCGCGCATCGCCATCGTCGGAGCCACCGGAGCCGTCGGCAACACGCTCATCGACCTGATCGAGCAGCGCGGCCTTCGTTATCGGTCGGTCCAGCTGGTCGCCTCGGCCCGCTCGGCCGGTACCGAACTCACCGTCGACGGTGTCGCGTACCCGGTGCAGGCGGTGGACGAGTTCGACTTCTCCACCGTGGACCTGGCGTTCTTCTCGGCCGGTACGGAGGCCAGTCAGCAGTGGGTGCCGAAGGCGACCGCGGCCGGTGCCGTCGTCATCGACAACACCATCGCCTACCGCATGGACCCCGACACCCCGCTCGTCGTCCCGCAGGTCAACGCGCACGAGCTGGACCAGCGGCCGAAGTCCGGCGTCATCGCCAACCCGAACTGCTCGACGATCCCGCTCGTCCGGCTCCTGAAGGGCGTCGAGGAGCGGTGGGGTGTGCGGCAGGCCGTCGTCAGCACCTACCAGGCCGCGTCGGGCCTGGGCCACCCGGGCGTGGACGAGCTGAAGGACGCGAGCCGCGCCGCCCTGGAGCGGCCCGGCGAGCCGTACCCCAGCAAGGAGTTCACCCCCTCCCTCGCCTTCAACGTCATCCCGAAGATCGACCGTTTCCTGGACACCGGGTTCACGCTCGAGGAGCAGAAGATGCTCCAGGAGTCCCGGAAGATCCTCTCCATCCCGCACCTGGACGTCACCACCACCTGTGTCCGGGTCCCCGTCGTCACGGGCCACTCGGAGGCCGTCTGGATCGAGGCCCAGGGCGTCGTGGACCGCGCCGAGCTGGTCGAGGTCCTCGCCGCGCTGCCCGAGGTGACCGTCCACGACCGTGAGGAGGTGCGGCAGTTCCCGACGCCGGCCACCATCGACGACCCGAACCGGGTCCACGTCGGCCGGGTCCGGGTCAACCCCGGCAACCCGCGCGCCTTCTGGCTCTGGCTGGTCGCCGACAACCTCACCATCGGCGCCGCCCTGAACGCGATCCAGATCGCGGAGGAGCTCATAGCCCGGGGGACGGTGTGACGGCCGGCGCGCCCGCGGCGCAGGTGAAGCCGCCCGTCGTTCTGAAGTTCGGCGGCTCCAGCTTCCGTACGCTCGCCGCGTACGGGCAGCTCGCCGAGGCGCTGTCGCGCAGGGTGGAGGCGGAGAACGCCCGCCTGGTGGTCGTGGTGAGCGGCCAGCCGGGCGAGACCGAGCAGTTCCGCGAGCGGCTCAGCCAGGTCAACGCGCACCCGGAGGACGAGACGGTCGCCGGTCTGCTGACGCTCGCCGACACCGTGGGCGCGCAGCTCCTGGCGACGGCGCTGCACCGTACGGGCCGCAGCGCGACCGTGCTCGCGGGCCACCAGCTGGGCCTGACCACCGACTCGGCCTTCATGTGGGCCCGCCTGGAGCACACGGACCCCGAACCGCTGCGCACGGCGCTGAGCGAGAACGAGGTCGTGGTGGTGCCCGGCGGCCAGGCCGCGGACAAGGAGGGCCGGCCGACCTGGCTCGGCAAGAACAGCTCGGACCTGTCGGCGGTCGCGGTGGCGGCGGCCGTCGGCGCGGCGCGCTGCGAGGTCCACTCCGATGTCGACGGCATCTACAGCAGCGACCCGCACCTGATCACCGGTGCGCAACTCCTCGGCCAGGTCTCGTACAACACGGCGGCGCTGATGTCCCTGTACGGCGCGAAGGTGCTGCACCGGCGGTCGGTGCGGCTCGCCCAGCGCCACGGCATCGAGATCATGTGCCGCTACAACCGGGACCCGTTCACCATCGGGACCGTCATCGGCGCTGCCGGTTCCACGGTGGCCGCCGTCGTCCTGAACCAGCGCTCCGCCGCGCTGCGCTACGCCACCGACGAGTTCGCCGACCAGGCGTACGCGGCCTTCCACGGCGCCAACATCGACGTGGTGCGCCTGACGTCGGGCCCGCTCGTGGCGGTCACCGGCGGCTTCGTGGACCTCCCCGAGTTCCAGCGGCGCAACGGCATCACGCCCGGCGAGTACGCGGGGGTGCCGGTGTCCGCGATCCGCGGCAGCGAGGTGGTGACCCAGCTGGCCAGGGACGAGGAGGACGCCCTGCACCTGTCCCAACGACTGCACGACCATGTGAACCGCCCGAGCGCGGACCCCCACGCACCCCTGCTCGAGATGCAAGGAGTCTGAACATGACCGCGACCACCGACCACATCGTCCCGGCCACCGCCCCCCACCCCGGGCCGACCTTCGCCGAGATCGCCCTTTCCGACGCCGTCCGTGACGCCCTGTACGAAAAGCTCGCGGCGCTGCCTGATCCGAACGTCGACATCGACCGGTCGACGGCCAGGCTGCTCCAGATCTTCGCGACGCTGCCGACCGACCTCCTCCAGCAGGTGATGGACTTCGGACGGCACGTCGACACCCCGGGCGTCGCCCTCGTCAGCAACCTGCCCGTGGACGCCGTGCTGCCCGGCACCCCCTCGGACGGCGGCCCCAGCACCGAGAAGACCTCGTTCGTCGCCGAAGGGGTGCTGCTCGGCCTGAGCGGTCTGCTCGGGGAGCCGATGGGTGTGCTGACGGAGAAGGCCGGCCGGCTCGTCCACGACGTGGTGCCGGTGCCGGGCGGCTCGAAGACCCAGACGAACCAGGGGTCAGAGGTCTTCCTGAACTTCCACAGCGACATCATGCACGACCTGATCGGCCGCTACGACGTCGCCAACCCGGACTTCCTCGTCCTCAGCTGCCTGCGCGCGGACCACGACGGGATCGCCGGCACCTTCTACGCCGACGCCCGCGACATCTCCGCCGCGCTGCCCGCGTCGGTCCTGGAGACGCTGCGCTCCCCGCTGTTCCGGCTCAACGCGCCGGGCAGCTACGTGCGGGACGTCGCCGACGGCCAGGAGGTCCTCTCCGACCCGGTGGCGATGATCAGCGGGCACACCTCGTACCCGGAGATCGCGATCTCCGCCAACGGTGTGCACCCGCTCACCAGCGGCGCCCGCGAGGCGCTCGACATCCTCCAGGAGGTGTGCGGGGAGGTCGCGCACAGCGTCCGGCTGCGGCCCGGCCAGGCGCTGCTGATCAACAACCGCAAGGGGGTGCACGCCCGCTCGACGTTCACCGCCCGCTACGACGGCCAGGACCGCTGGCTGCAGCGCACCTACGTACGGCGCAGCCTGTGGAACGTGCGCTACCGCGTCACGGACGAGAACCGGCGGGTGCACTACTGATCCGCCGCTGTCCCTCCCCCGCGCGGCCGCCCCGTGCCGGACCCGGGTGAACTCCCTGGCCCGGTGCGGGGCGTTGGTGTGTGCGGCCCTGCCGTGGCCTCGACCGGTCACGCCCCTGAGGGCCAGGGCCGAGCCCGTCCCTTCACCTCTCCGCCGACCCATGATCTACGTACCCGCAGTCACACGGGAGCGACGTGAGGGAGACCATGGGCGAGACATTGGCGCACAAGACGTGGGACGCCCATGTGGTGCGCGGCGGGGGCGGCGGCGACGATCTGCTCTACGTGGATCTGCAGCTGCTCCACGAGGTGAACACCCCGCAGGCGTTCGACCGGCTGCGGGCGGCCGGCCGTACGGTGCGCCGCCCCGACCTGACCGTCGGCACCGAGGACCACAACACGCCGACGCTCGCCCTGGACCGGGTCATCAAGGACCGCGAGGGGCGCAGGCAGGCCGAGCTGATGCGGGCCAACTGCGCCGGGTTCGGCATCCCGCTGCACCGGTTCGGCGACCCGGGCCAGGGCATCGTCCACGTCATCGCGCCCGAACTCGGCCTCGTACGGCCGGGCATGACCATCGTGTGCTGCGACTCGCACACCACGACGCTCGGCGCGTTCGGCGCGCTCGCGTTCGGCATCGGCGCCAGCCAGGTCGAGCACGTCCTGGCCACCCAGACGCTGCCCATGCGGCCGCTGCGGACCATGGCGGTGAATGTCCGGGGCACGCTGCCCGACGGGGTCGGCGCCAAGGACCTCGTCCTCGCGCTGATCGCCCGGGTCGGGACGGCGGGCGGGCAGGGCCACATCATCGAGTACCGCGGCGAGGGTGTGCGGGCGCTGTCGATGGAGGCCCGGATGACGCTGTGCAACATGTCGGTGGAGGCCGGGTCCCGCGCGGGCATGGTCGCCCCGGACGAGACGACGTTCGCCTACCTGGCCGGCTGCCCCGGCATGCCCGAGGGCGCCGCGTGGGAGGCCGAAGTCGCGTACTGGCGCACCCTGACCACCGACGCGGACGCCCGCTTCGACAAGGAGGTGTTCCTCGACGCCGCCGCCCTGAGCCCGTACGTGTCCTGGGGCACCAACCCGGCGCAGAGCATCCCGCTGGACGGCCACGTCCCGGCGGCGGCGGACTTCGCGACGGACGCGGAGCGCGCCGCCGCCGAACGGGCCCTGGACTACATGGACCTGAAGCCCGGCACCGCGATGCGCGACATCACCGTCGACACGGTGTTCCTCGGCTCGTGCACCAACAGCCGCATCGAGGACCTGCGGGCCGCCGCCGACGTGCTGCGCGGGCGCAAGGTCGCGGACGGGCTGCACATGATGATCGTGCCGGGCTCGGCGCGGGTGCGCCTGCGCGCCGTCGAGGAGGGCCTGGACCGGGTGTTCGCCGAGGCGGGCGCCGACTTCCGGGCGGGCGCGGGCTGCTCCATGTGCGCGGCGCTCAACGAGGACCGGCTGCTCCCCGGCCAGCGCGCCGCCTCCACCAGCAACCGCAACTTCGAGGGCCGCCAGGGCCGCGGGTCGCGCACCCACATCGTCTCGCCCGCCGTGGCCGCCGCGACGGCGGTCACCGGCCGCCTGTCCTCGCCCGCCGACCTGTGAGACATCAGTGAGCCATCAGTGAGCGATCAGTGAGCCATCTGCGAGACGGAGCCCCCACACCATGGAGAAGTTCATCCGGCACACCGGCCGTGCGGTGCCGCTGCGCCGCACCGACGTCGACACCGACCAGATCATCCCGGTGCGGTTCTGCGCGAGCACCTCACGCTCCGGGCACGCCGACGCGCTGTTCGCCGACTGGCGCGCCGCGGACCCGGACTTCGTCCTCAACCGGCCGGAGCGCCGAGGCGCCGACATCCTCGTCGCGGGCACCGACTTCGGCACCGGATCCTCGCGCGAGTACGCGGTCTGGGCGCTCCAGGACTACGGGTTCCGAGCCGTGATCGCGCCCCGGTTCGGCGACATCTTCCGCGGCAACTCGCTGATGAACGGGCTGCTCACCGTCGTCGTACCACTCGCGGTGGTGGAGCGGTTGTGGCGCCTTACGGAGGCCGACCCGTCGGTCGGGATCACCGTCGACCTGGAGGAGCAGCGGGTGCGCTGCGGCTACCTCGTGCAGCCGTTCACCCTCGACGAGGACGTGCGGCGCCGCCTGCTCGGCGGCCTGGACGCCATCGACGACACCCTGCGCTTCGCGGCGGACATCGCCCGCTACGAGGCGGAGAGGCGCCCGGCGCTGCCGGTGACGCGGACACCGGTGCCGGTGCCGGTGCCGGTGGACCGATGAAGCTGACGCAGTGCGCCGCGTTCGTCGCCATCGCCGACACCGGGTCGTTCACCAACGCGGCCCGCGCCCTGGAGATCAGCCAGTCCGCGATCAGCCACGCCATCGCCGGTCTGGAGGCGGAGCTGGGCGTGACCCTGATGGAGCGGGACCGCTCCGGGGTCCGGCTCACCGACGCCGGGCAGCGGGCCCTGGAACCGGCGCGCCTGATGGTGGTGCAGGCCGAGCGGGTACGGCGGGCCGTCCGCGCCTCCGGGGCCGGGCCCGAGGGACCTCTGCGGATCGGCACCAGTCAGAGCTTCGCGGCCCGTCTGCTCCCCGCGGTGATGTCCGAACTGTCCCTGCGCTGCCCGCGGCTGGAGATCGAGCTGCGCGAGGGCAGCGACACCCAGATCACCCAGTGGCTGCGCGGCAACGGCGTCGACGTCGGCATCGTCACCCTGCCCAAGCGGGGCCTGACCACGGTCCCGCTGCTCCAGGACGAGCTGGTCGCGGTGGTGCCGCCCGGCCACCCGGAGGCGGAGCGGCCCGGGCTGCGCATCGACCAGCTGGCGAAGGACCCGTTCCTGATGCCGGTCGGCGCGGTCGAGACGCTCGTACGGGCCGCGTTCCGCACCGTCGGCCTCGAACCGCAGGTCGGCCACCATCTGCGGGACATCAACGCGCTGCTCGCCATGGTCGGCGCCGGCCTCGGCGTGACGGTCCTGCCGCGTCTCGCCCTGCCGCTGGTCCTGCCCGACGTGCGGCTGGTGCCGCTGTCGCCCGCCGTCGTACGGCACTTGGGGCTCGGGACGCGGCTCGGCTCGCACGGCTCTCCGGCGGTGGAGGCGTTCGTCGACGCGGCCCGGCCGCTGGCGCTCCGCAGCGATCAGGGGAGGCGGCCCGTTGCGGTGCGCTGAGGGGACCTGCGCCCGCTCACGCCACCGGGCGCGTCGGGGCGTGGCGGATGCCGAGCACGGTGCAGCCGGTCTCGGTGCTGACCTGATGGACGCTGCCGGGCTCCTCGATGACCAGGTCGCCGGGCCGGTAGCGGTCACCGTTGCTGTTCAGCAGTTCGCCGTCCAGGACGACGATCAGTTCGTGGCCGAGGTGTTCGTGCAGGTCGCCGTGGGCGCCCGGCGCCATTCTGGTGATCATCGCCGCGCCGTTCGCCGCGTCGTCGGTGGTGTAGAGGCGGTGCACGTCGACACCGGCCCGGCCGGGCTCGGCCCAGCTCTCCCAGGACAGCGCGTCGAGTCCGAGGGGGTCGAAGATGTCGCGTACGACGGTGACAGGGCGCGGCGGGACGTCGGCAGTGGGAACGGCCGGGGCGGTGACGAGGGACATGGCGGGGCTCGCTTTCTCGGCGGCGGGGCCGGAGGGTCGGCGGGGCGGGGTCGGCTTGCGGGTGAGGACTGCGTCGGACCGAGCGGGTCGGCCGAAGTGCGTCGCGGTCCGGCAGCGCTCCGAAGGGGCGCGGGGAACCGCGCGGCCGGCCACGACGGCGCCGTGGTCGGCCGCACACCTGTCGTGGCACTTCCCGCGGAGCGCTCAGCGGGCGAGGGCGGCGTCGGCCGGGGCGGGGACGGCGGCGCGCGGTGGGGTGACGAGGTCGGCGGCGATGGCGTCGGCGTTCTGTACGAAGTCCGTCCAGAAACCCGGGCGGCTGCTGCCGCCCTGCATGAACCACCGGGTGTGCTCGGTGGGGATGCCCAGGACGTACAGGCCCTGATCGGCCCGGCCGTCCTTGTCCAGCGGGTGGAAGGGCGCCTCGGTGACGGCGACGCCGCCGGTGTCGAAGCGGTCGCCGTCCGCGCCCCGGTTGACGTACGAGGTCCAGATCCCCTGGGCGACCAGGTTGCGGGTGAGCGGGTGCGGGTCGGTGCGTACGTCGGGCGTGGGGACGCGGGCGTCGAGGACGGTGTCGACGAGCACCCTGGACCCGGCGACGTACGGCGAGTGCACGGCGAACCGGCCGGAGTCGGGGTCGGGCAGGAAGCGGGTGTCGGGCCCCGCGATCCGCAGAAGGCCGCAGCTCAGAAGCGCCAAGACCTGGCGCAGGCGCATCCGGGGCGGTCCTGCCGCGAGGAAGGAGCTGCGGGGCACGTACCAGCCGAGGAAGTCCTCGCGGTGCGAGGTGGGGGTGAGCCCGGCGAAGTCGACGAGCGAGCGGATGACGGCGCGGGAGTCGCGGATGACGTCGAGGGCGGCCTTGAGCGGGTCGTCGACGTTGCCGGTCCCGGCGTGCGCCAGGTCGTCGGCGAGCGCCCCGGTCAGGGCGGCGGCGAAGGTCTCCGGGCTGTCGAAGTGGCGGCCCGCGAACGGGCGGGCCTGCTCGTCGAGGTCGACGGGGGGTACGTCGGCGAGCCCGTACCCGGCGGCCATGGCGACGACGTCGGGCACCCCGTCCTCGGCGGCGGCGACCACCTCGGCGACGAACGCGGCGGACTTCCCCGGGCCGTGGCGCGCGTCCAGCGTCGTGGCGTAGTAGACGAGTTGGACCTCGGCGAGCAGCCACGGCACCGCGTCCTCGGCGAAGGAGAGCTCGCCGTGGGTGCGGTGGGCGAGGATCCGCTCGGTGGTGAACAGCATGTGGTCGTAGCGGTGATCGTGGTGCTTCTGGTTGCGGCCGCGGGCCGGCAGCGGCATGGCGCTGCGCGAACCGGCGACGAGGACGGGTTCGCTGCCGCTCGGCCGGTAGACGAGGCCACCTTGCCCGTCCTCCTCGTAGCGTCCGCCGCGCCCCTCGGTGAGGGCGGCCATCACGTCGTAGAACGAGAGGCCGAGGCCGAGCACGCCGACGGGTGTGCCGGCCGGGATGGCGTCCAGCGGCATGTCGGCGGCCGAGTCACCGGCGATGTAGCGCAGGGCGGGGTGGGCGTCGGCGTACTCGGCGAGGCGGCGCTGGTTCCCGGTGGGTTCGGGGACGGTGTGGCCCGTGGTCAGGACGACACGGTCCACGGTGAGGTGCGCGCTCTCCCGGAAGGCCAGCCGATAACCGCCTTCTTCGACGCGTTCGAGTTGATCGACGGTGGCCTTTACCGGAATGAGCCGGACGCCGTCCGGGAGGCTTTCCTCAATTGTTTTGAGGATGAATTGCATGTAGCGTCCGTGCAGGGCGCGCGGCGCGTAACTGTTCGGGCCCGGGTATTCGGCGTCCACGGACTGCCACCACTGGGCGAGGGACGGTCCCGCCCCGGGTCTGGCGGGCCCGCCGTCCGGCTGCCCCGAGAAGGCGGAGACCTCGTCGGCGACAGTGTTCATCAGGAACCATTTCGGCTGGTCAGTGCGCCATATGCGGCCACTGCCGACCTGGTGCGCGTCGATGAGGTAGATGTCGGTGGCCTCTATGGGGGGCCGCTCCGCGATGCGGGCCGCCATGCGCTCCAGGACCGAAAGTCCCCGCGGGCCGCTACCGACTATGGCCACCTTCATGTCCGACACCTTTCGACAGAAACGGTATGAGCGGGCTGTAGGCAAAAAGATAGGAGCCGCTGTACCTACTGTTCAAGACGGCTTTATTGATGCTTCGCATGAGAGTTGTTCATAGATTTCCGTCGTTACAGCGACGGAACAGGAAGGCGGAGAAATGAGCAGGGCGCTCCTCGTACTCGACCTCATCAACGAGATCGTGCACCCGGACGGCAAGTACGCGGCCGAGGGCTACCACCGGCAGGCGGTCGAGCGGCGCGTCATCGAGCACGCGGCGGACGCGGTCGCGCGGGCCCGCGCGGCGGGCGTACCGGTGATCTACGTCGTGGTCGGGTTCACCGAGGGCTATCCGGAGTGGCCCGCGGGCTCACCGGTGTTCACGAAGGCCAAGCCCGACGGGCGTCTGCTGCTCGGCAGCTGGGCCACCCAGGTGCACGACGCGCTCGCACCGCGGCCCGGCGAGCCGGTGATCGCCAAGCACCGCGTCAGCCCCTTCCACGGCACGAGCCTGGAGGTGCTGCTGCGCACCCAGGGCATCGACACCCTGCTGCTCACCGGCGTCTCCACGGAGCTGGTCGTCCTGACCACCGCGCAGGCGGCGCACGACCGGGACTACCGGGTCGAGGTTTTGGAGGACGCGACCCTCGCGGGCGACAGCGAGGTGCACGAGGCGGCGCTGAAGGTGCTGTCCCACATCGCGACTGTGACCACGGTCGCCGAGGCCCTGCCCGCGCCGGCCGCGGCCCTCTGACGGCGGGGAGGCGACGACATGGGCAACCGGGCGGCGGCCCGCTTCGGCGGCGTGGGCAAGTCGGCGACGTACGCGGTGTTCGACATGGTGGCGCAGTTGCGCGCGCAGGGCGTCGAGGTGCTCGACCTGGGCGGCGGCGAACCCGACTTCGACACCCCGGCGCACGTCGTCGACGAGGCGGTCGGCGCGCTGCGGGAGGGTTTCACGCACTACACGCCGAGCCGCGGACTGCCGGAACTTCTGGACGCGATCGCCGAGAAGCTGGCCAAGGACAACAACATCACGGTCGACGCGTCCACCGACATCGTCGTCACCCCGTCGGCCAAGCACGCGCTGTTCGCGGCGCTGGTGACAGTGCTCGACCCTGGTGACGAACTTCTCGTGCCGACCCCGAGCTGGGTCAGCTACTCGGCGATGGCCCGCCTGATCGGGGCGCACCCGGTGCAGGTCGGCCTGGACGCGGCGAACGGCTTCCGCATCACCCGGGATCTCCTTGAGGCACACGTGTCACCGCGCACCAAGGCGCTCCTGGTCAACTCGCCGAACAACCCGACGGGCCACTGCCTGACCCACGAGGAGGCGCGCGCGATCAGCCGGTTCGCGACCGAGCACGACGTCCTCCTCATCGCGGACGAGATCTACGAGAAGATCCTCTACGACGGCCGTGAGCACGTCAGCCTGGGCGCCCTGCCGTGCTGCGCCGACCGCACCCTCACCATCAACGGCTTCTCCAAGGGCTACGCGATGACAGGCTGGCGCCTCGGCTACGCGGCCGGGCCGACGGACCTGATGGAGCAGATGCTCAAGGTGGCCCAGCACACCGTGGGCTGCACCGGCTCGTTCGTGCAGCGGGGCGGGATCGCCGCTCTGACGGGCCCGCAGGAACCGGTGCGGGAGATGCGCGAGCAGTACGCCCGCCGCCGCGAACTGACGGTCCGTGGCCTCAACGCGCTGCCGGGCGTTCGGTGCTCTCCCCCGGACGGGGCGTTCTACGCGTTCGCCGACATCCGCGCCACGGGCTTCGCCGACGCGGCGTCCTTCGCGCGCTTCGTTCTCGAGCGGGCCGGTGTCGCGCTGATGCCGGGTTCGGCGTTCGGCCCGGGCGGCGAGGGCTTCGTCCGCCTGTCGTTCGCGACATCGCCGGAGATTCTCGAGGCGGCGTTGGAGCGGATGGGCCGGGCGCTGGCCGAACGGGGGTAGGGCGGTGCGTGGATGAGGGTCCCGGGTGGTGCGCCACGGACCGCCTGGACATCCTGACAGCCGCCGACGGGTACGAGTCGCGCTCGCGCTTCCGGTGCCTCCGCAAGGGGGCCCGGGCGACCCGCTTCGGTGAGATCACGGGCGAGGGGGGCGAGACCCCTCCGTACGCCTGCCGGGAGTGCGTCCAGAAGTTGCCGGCGGTGCACGGGCGAAGGTGCGGCGCGACCGCTCGGGGCTGCCCCTACGCGTGCTGTGGAACGCGCAGGCCGAGGAGGCACAGGGCGCCTCGGGTGGCCGCGTCGAAGGGTTCCGTGGTGTCCGCCGAGCGGGCCATCACGTAGCCGCCTTGCACGACCGCGGCGAGCATCGCGCCGACCGCCTGCGGGTCGAGGTCCGGGGCGAACTCGCCGTTCTCCTGGCCCTCGGCGACGAGGTCGGCGAGGCGGCCCCGGAGCCAGGCGAAGACTTCGTCGAGCGGGGCCCGCAGGGCGTCGTTGTCGATGACGTCGGCGTCCATCGTCAGGCGCCCGATGGGGCAGCCGCGGAGCACGTCGCGTTCGCGCCGCAGGTAGGAGGCGATGCGGCGCCCCGCCGTGCCGGACCCCGAGAAGTGTGCCTCGGCCGTCTCCTTCAGGTCGTGGGCGCTGCGCCGCATGGCGGCGAGAGCGAGCCCCGCCTTGCCGTCGAAGTGGTGGTACATGCTGCCGACCCCGACCCCGGAGCGCGCCTGGATGGCCTTGGGGCTGGTGCCGGCGTAGCCGCGCTCCCACAGCAGTTCCCGGGTGGCTTCGATCAGGCGTTCCGCACTCGACATGACGGCACTGTATCCACGTTGCGCGGGGCGCCCGATCAGCGTTTTCGATGGTGCCCATCAGGCATTTCGCTGCGCCCGGCGCCGCACCGAGAGGGCGAGGAGAGTGCCGGTGGCGAAGGCGGCGGCGGCGATCCCGGCCGACAGGCGCAGGCCCTGGGTGAAGGTGTCCGAAGCGGCGACGAAGGTGCCGAACAGGGCCACGCCGACGGCGCTGCCGACCTGCCGGGAGACGTTGAAGACGGCGGAGGCGATACCCGCGCCGGAGGCGGGCGCGGCCTCGATGATCGCGGCGGTGGCGGCGAGGGCGGTCATGGTCTGGCCCAGTCCGGTGGCGATCAGGGCGAAGAGGAGGACCGGGTAGGAGGTGTGGGGTCCGGCCATGACCCAGCCGAGGAAGCCGGTGGTGCCGAGCGCGAGGCCCGCGGCCATCGGGACGTAGGGGCCGGTGCGGGCGGTGACGCGGCTGAAGAGGGGGGCGGCGATGAGGCCCATGCAGACCGACGGCAGCAGCGCGAGGCCGGTGGCGAGGACGCTGTAGCCGCGCTCCTGCTGGAAGTAGAGGGTGGTCAGGAAGAGCATGCCGTAGTAGCCGAGGCTGATCAGCAGGCCGATGGCGGCGGTCGAGGTGAAGGCGCCGGAGCGGAACAGGGACGGCGGCAGCAGCGGGGCGCGCTCGGTGCGGCCGGTCGCCACGCGTGTCTCGAGGCCGCGCTCGACCAGGGCGAAGGCGGTCAGCGCGGCGGCGCCGAGGCCGAAGGCGGTCAGGACGAGCGGGGAGGTCCAGCCGTGCGAGCCGGCCTCGTTGAGCCCGCCGGCCAGCGCGACGAGGCCGACGATGCCGAGGACCTGGCCCAGCGGGTCCATGCGGCGGGGGTTCGCCTTGCGGGGAGAGGCCGGGACGTGGCGCAGGGTCAGGAAGACGGCGAGGGCGCCGACGGGCAGGTTCAGCCAGAACACCGAGCGCCAGTCGAACCCGGAGACAAGGAGTCCGCCGACGGCAGGTCCCGCACCGAAGGCGATGGAGGCGACCGCGCCCCAGATGGCGATGGCCCGCGCACGCAGCGCCCGGTCGGGGTAGGTGACCTGGAGCAGGGCGAGCGACGCGGGCACGAGCAGCGCGGCGCCCGCGCCCTGGCCGAGCCGTCCGGCGATCAGCACGCCGGGCGAGGCGGCGAAGCCGCAGGCCAGCGAGGCTGCGGTGAAGACGCCGAGGCCGGTCAGGAACATCCGGCGGTGTCCGAGCCGGTCGGCGAGCCCGCCGCCGAGCAGCAGCAGCCCGGCGAAGACGGTGCTGTAGCCGTCGACGATCCACTGCATCGCGGAGGCGCCGGTGTCGAGCGAGGCGCGGATGTCGGGGATGGCGACGTTGACGACGGTCACGTCGAGCATCACCAGGAAGTAGCCGAGGCTGAGCGCGATCAGCGGGCCGAGGGCGAGGGCGGGCTTCGGGGAAGCGGGGGCGGCGGTCTGCTGCGCGGCGGGGGCCGTGGTGCCGGGGCTCCCGGGGCTCGGGGTGATCTCCGTGGTGGTCATGGATTCAGCTTCGGCGCCCATTGTTTAGATGCACGACGAAGTGTCGTCGTCGTAGGCTGTGGCCATGCCGAACGCCATGCCGAACCCCGTGCCGCGCGCCGAGCCGAACGCCATGCCGAACCCCGTGCCGCACGCCGAGCCGGACCCCAGCCGTGGACCGGCGGCCCCCTCCCGTGCCGCCGACCGGGAGGGCGAGCCGCTCAAGCACCAGACCGACATCGCGCGGGCCGCCGCCCTGATCGCCGACCCCTCGCGGGCCCGCATCCTCAAGTGCCTGGCCGACGGCCGCGCCCTGCCCGCGGGCGCGCTCGCGGGCGAGGCCGGGATCAGCGCGGCCACGGCCAGTGTGCACCTGGCCAAACTGGTGCAGGGCGAGTTCGTCACCGTCGAACAGGAGGGCCGCCACCGCTACTACCGGCTGGCCGGCCCCGAGGTGAGCGCCGCCCTGGAGTCCCTCGCCCTGATCGCCCCGCCGCTGCCCATCACCTCCCTGAAGCAGAGCAGCCGCACCAACGCCCTGCACCGCTCGCGCACCTGCTACGACCATCTGGCCGGACAGCTCGGCGTCGCGGTCATGCGGGCGCTGCTCGAACGCGGCGTCCTCGCCGGCCACGACGGCATCCACCGCCCCCGGGAGGCGGTACGCGACCGCCCCTCGTCCTACGGGCGCGACCTCCGGTACCGGATCACCGACGACGGCCACCGCCAACTCTCCGCGCTGGGCGTCGACACGGACCGGCTGCCACCGCGCCGCCCCGCCGTCCTGTACTGCGTCGACTGGAGCGAGCAGCAGCACCACCTGGCAGGCGGCCTCGGCGCGGCGCTGACCGACCGGCTGTTCACGCTGGGCTGGGTGCGCTGGGGAGCGGCCCCCAGGGTCGTCCACCTGACGGACGAGGGCGCGACGGGGCTGCGCGACGCGCTCGGCCTGGAGCTGGCGGTATAAGCGCCTGGGCCAAGGTCTTCTGCTGATCCGGGGACTCGACGGGATCGAGTGTGCCGCTGGAGTGCCCCGCAATCACCGCCGATGGCGCAGGGGGCCCTGGTGGCCCCTCCGAAAGCACCGCCGTACTCGACCTCGTGGCCAAGAACCCGGGTGGGGGCGCCTGTTCAGGCCTGCGTGCTCATGCCCTGCTGAGAGCGGTCGGTCTTGGTCCCCGGGTCCTTGATGGTGATGGTGCGGGGGTCGACGGCTTCGCCGGGCGCGCCTTCGGTGTAGACCCCGTCGGGTGCGCTGTCGCGGTCGTGCGGCAGGAGGTAGAAGACACGACGCCGGTACAGGCCGCTGTCCGGGTCCGCTTCGGCGGTGTCGTCGAGGACGGCATAGCCGACCATGCGCCCGTCACGGCCGTAGGGCGGCTTGTTGCCTCGGCGCTTGGTCTTGTCCAAGGCCTGACGCACGTAGTCGAGCGGGGTCGGGTCTTCCAGCCACACGATGTCGCATTCGTGTGTGAGGTCGCTCCGTGTCAGCAGCGAGCTAATGGCTGCAGCCTCTCCTGTTCGAACCCGGCGGGCGCGGGTGGCGGCGGTGGCACGCGAAGTCGGTTACGTCGGACGCCGTGTGCTGCCATCGTACGGCGGCCATGGCGCTGGGGCGGGATCGGCGGGTGGGGTCCTTGGTCATTCGGTGTGGGCCAGTGCGAGGCCGGGGTAGAACTTGCGGCCGTTCGATTTGATCATGTCGTTGGGTGAGACGAGGCCGAGTTCCTGGCGGACCCGGTTGGCGAAGACGCGTGCGGTGGCGGGGCGGATGCCCTCGCCTGCGTGGCACCAGGCGCCGTACTCGGTGTGGAGCAGGCCCTGCTCCACGCGGAGTTCGGCGCTGTCCGCCTCTGCGCTGCCGCGGGTGCAGCACTCGGACAGGAAGCGGCCGATGTGGTCCTCGGTGGAGGCGTAGGCGCTGGTGGCCAGGCGGACCCGGTCGGGGCCTTCGAGAGGGTCGCGGGTGGTGAGGTAGCGGCGGGCGCCTTCGATCAGCCACTGCAGGATGCCGGGACCTTCGTCACGTACGAGTTCGAAGGCCAGATTATCGATCTTGCGGTGCTCGGGGACGACCCGCTCGAAAGGCAACAGGCGGATCCGGCGCCAGAACGCGAACCCCCCGGTGGACACTTCGGGGCGGTGGTTGCCCAGCAGCCACAGGTGGTGGGTGGGGGTGAAGGAGAAGTAGTCCTGGCGCATCCGCCGGGCCTTGATGCGGTCGCCGCCGGTCAGAAGCTTGAGGTCGCTCGATCAGGGACTGAAGGGACTCAAGTCCCTAATTATGGCGAGACCAGCAGTGGAGAGTCGTGTATGTGCGCACGCACACGACACGATCTCTTACTCCACTCATAATTGCGAAGTTCAGTCCCTTCAGTCCCTGCCGCACGAATCGCAGGGCTGTGAGCTGCAGCTTCAGCCTATGAACTGCACAGGGACCGTAAGCGCGCGAGCCCCTTGCCAGCCCCTGTCGGGTGCATGGGTCCCTGGCGCCTCCACTTTGGCGGAGGCGCCGGTCGCCGATGGCGTACGAGGACGCGGGCGGCTCCTCCGACAGCCGATGCGCGGAGCGCCGGGCGGCCGTGAGGATCGCGGCATGGAACCCGTCTACGTACTCTCCGATCCCGAGCGTGAGCAGCTGACCGCCGTGCTCGACTCCGTGGCCAAGAACCCGTACGAGGACTACGAGGACTTCTCCCGGGCCGTCGGCGACGTCATCGCCCGTGGTGAGGTGCCCGCCTTCTTCAGCGACCTCTGCGCCCGCATCCACGCGGACCGCGCGAGCGGCGCCCGCGACGCGCACGTGCTGCGCAACTGCCCGCTGGACGCGGAGATCCCGCTGCTCGACCTCGACGACCCGGTCGCGCACAAGCACGCGAAGAAGAAGACCTTCGTCGGCGAGGCGTTCCTCGAACTGTTCGCGCAGCTGGTGCGGACCCCGCTGCTGTCCTACGCGACCCGGTTCAACGGAGACTTCTTCACCGATGTCGTCGCCATCAACCGCTACAGCGGCATGCAGACGGGCTTCAGCGACAGCGAGCTCGTCTACCACAACGACCGCACCGCGCACCCGGTCCGCGCGGACTTCATCGCGCTGCTCGGCATGCACTGCCCCGAGGGCGAGTTCATCTACACCGGGTTCGTGGACGGGCGCGACCTCCTCGCGCACCTCAGCGCCGAGGAGCAGGCCGAGTTGCGCACGGCGCAGTTCATCACGCCGTTCGACGTCTTCTCGCGGGACAACAACAAGACCCTGACGGTCTCCGACGTCCACCCGATCCTGGAGAACCACCACAGCTTCCGCTACCTGGACACCTGCACGACCGCGGCGCCCGACGCCCCCGTCGCGGCGAAGGACGCCCTGCTCGCGCTGAAGAACGCCATCGTCCGCGCGGACAAGACCCGCCACCGCATCCGCACCGGCGACCTGTTCACCTTCGCCAACCAGGACGGCCTGCACAGCCGCGACAAGATGGAGATCAACGACGCGGCGGCGGCGCGTCAGCGCTGGCTCCTGAAGACGTACGCCTTCCGCGACGAGGCGGCGGCCGAGCGGCACGCGGACCGCTGGCTCGACGGGGTGCGCGGCCGCGTCGGCGACTGAGCCCTTTCCCCCGGGTCTCCGGCCGGCGGTGCCTCCCCCGACCGCCGCCGGCCGGACCGCACGACGAACACCGTTCTACAGCCAGGGCGGCAGGTCCTCGTCCAGCGCGCGGCGCATGAGCAGGACCGCCTCCAGACGGTTGCGGACGCCCAGCTTCGCCAGCGCGTGCGAGACGTGGCTCTTGACCGTGGCCGCCGTGACCTTCAGGCGCTCGGCCGTCTCCTTCGTCGACAAACCCTCGGCCAGACAGGTCAGGACCGCGCGTTCGCGCTCGGTCAGCTCGCGCAGCCGCAGACCGGCGGAGCGGTCCGGGCGCGACGGGCGCGAGGGCCGCTCCGGCGGCCGGTGCGCACCCGGCCACAGGCCGACCAACTGCGGCGAGACGACCGTGTGCCCGGCCGCCACCGCGCGCACCGCCGCGGCGAGCCGGCCGACCTCGTGGTTCTTGATCAGGGCGCCCGCGCAGCCCGCCGCCAGCGCGGCCGCGAGCGACGGCCCCGTCCACCGGGTGTCGAGCAGCACGACCCGCGCCCCCTTGTGCAGCAGCTCCGTGACGACGGGCGCCGGGCGGGGCCCGGCCAGGCCCGCGAGCACGACGACATCCGCCTCGCTCAGCGGCCAGCGGTGCAGCGGCTGCGCGCTGTCGGCCGTGCCCGCGACCGTGATCCGGTCGGCGCCCGCGAGGGCCCCGGCCAGGACGTGCCGGGAGACAGGGTCGGCGTCCGCCAGGAGGACGGACACCTCGGCCGGTTCCGGCGCGCACAGCAGGAACTGCCCGTCGTCGGCGTTGCGTACGGTCCACTCGGTCCATTCCATTGCCGCTCTCCTGTTGTTCCTCGCGCATGGGTGCCACGGCGGCGGCCGGTCCCGTACGGGTGCGGGTCCGGCCGCCGGCGTGGTCAGGCCGCCGCGAGCGGCTGGGCCGGCAGCTCCCGGGCCAGCCGCTTCCTGAGTACGGAGATGTCCTCGCAGTCCCCGCCGGTACGTTCGGCGATGTGGGTGCGGTACAGCTCGGCCAGCTCCGCCTCGCTCACCTCGACGCGCAGCTCGTCAAGGATGTGGCGGAGCACGGCCCGGCCCGAGTGCCGGCCGATGAGGAGCGAGCGCTCGCGGCCGAACCGGGCGGGCTCCACGTACTCGTAGGTGGCCGGGTTGCGCAGCATGCCCTGCTGGTGGATGCCGGCGGCGGTACCGAAGGCGTACGTCCCGAAGATCGCCTTGTTGCGGGGCTCCGCCAGGCCGATGTGGCCGCGCAGCGCGGTGTACGCCTCGTACATGGCGGAGACGTCGATGTCCGTGTGCATTCCGAGGACACCGCCCTTGTACGAGAGCAGCGCGGCCAGCTCCTCCAAGGGGGTGTTGCCCGCGCGTTCGCCGATGCCGCCGAGGGTCGCCTGCACCTCGTCGGCGCCCGCCTGGAGACCGGCGACGGCGTTGGCCAACGACAGGCCGAAGTCGTCGTGGCAGTGGGTGGCGATCCGGATCGTGCCGGGCAGCCAGGAGCGGAACGCGGCGATGAGCGCGGCGTACTCCTGCGGCAGGTTGCACCCGGCGGTGTCGGCGACCGCGAAGCAGGTGGCGCCCGCCTCGACGGCGCCGTCCACGAGGGCTCGCAGCAGCTCCTCCTCGCCGCGGCTGGCGTCCTCGATGCCCACGGACACCTCCTCGACGCCGAGGGAGCGGGCGTGCGCGACGGTGCCGGCCACCTCCTCGACCGCCTGCGCGCGGCTGATGCCCCGCTTGTGCCGCAGGTGCATGTCGCTGCCGGTGGCCATGATCTGCACCTGGTGGCGGTCGGTGCCGCCGGCCGCCACGGCGGTGTCCACATCGGCGCGCACCGCCCGGCAGAAGGTGGTGAACCTCGCAGACGTCAACTTCTTCGATATCAGTTCGGTGGCTTCGAACTCGCTGGGCGACGAGGCCGGAAATCCGGCCTCGATGTAATCCGCGCCGAGCGCTTCCACACGCAGGGCCATGTCGAGTTTCTGGTGCGGGTTCATCGCGTTCGCGGGGGCTTGTTCGCCGTCCCTGAGCGTGGTGTCGAATATCGAGATCCGGCGTGATTCCGCTGTGCCTGACATCGTGTCCCTTTCCTGTACGGCGCCGCTCGCGCGACTCTCAACTCCGCCGAACCTATGCGTGGTTGAGCAGCTAAAGGCGGCGGTGACGTGGCCGGGAAGGGTCATGTCCCTGTTGGGTCCGAAGCGGTCGCGGGCCCGCGGGAAACGGATTCGGTGGCATGTCGCGGCCACGGCACCGTTGGGTCAGATCAACCCATTGCCCAAAGGTGGAGGTGGAATGCGAGAGTTTTCCCCGAGGCGTTCGATGCGCTCGAAGGCGCCGCCTCCCCTTTCTTTTCCCCGTACCGGAAGAAGGACTGTTCCCATGCGCATGCCCCGCCCCCGCACCGCAGGCGTCACCGCGAAGCTGGCCCGTCTCGTTTCCGTGTGCGCCGTCGCCGCCGCGCTGTCGGCGGGCGTGGTCTCCGCCGCGCACTCCGCCCCGGCCGGGCAGACGCACGCGACCGCGGCGACGAACGCCCCTGGCGACCTGATCTGGGGCTGACCCGACTCGAACAGGGAAGTCAGCCCCACAGCGGTGCGGGCAGCGGGGCCAGCGCGCCGTCCGTCGGCCGCACCGGTCCCGCGCCGTCGCGCAGGGTGAGGCCGGGCGTGTAGTTCACGTAGTGCGCGCCCGGCGCCGCCTGCAGCGCGGCGGCCCAGGAGCGCGGCGTCGCCGGGGGCGAGCCGAGGAGTACGAGCAGGCCCAGCTGGTCGGCTTGTTCCATGAGGCGCAGAGCCGTGGTGAGCCCGCCGACGGCGTCGAGGGTGAGCCGTATCCCGTCGTAGCGGGAGACCAGGGGGCCCACGTCGCGGTCGTCCCCGTACGCCGTCCTGGTGATGATCGGGAAGGGCCGGCGCAAGGTGCTGAGCACCCCGGACTCGGCCTCCGGCAGGGGCTGTTCGAGCAGCCGCACGCCGTGGTCGTGCAGGACGGGCAGCATGACGCGCAGCCGGTCCACGTCCCAGGCCCCGTCGGCGGCGGCCATCAGCCAGGCGTCGGGGCGGCGCCTGCGCACCGCGGTGAGCCGGGCGAGGTCGTCCTCGACGGCGCGGGCGCCGAGCTCGACCCGCAGCGCGTCGAAGTCCGCGCTCCGCTCCAGCTCCCCCGCGAGCGTCTCGGGTCCGCCCCGCTCGACGGTGTGGACGAGCGGCACGGGCCGGGGCCGCTCCGCGCCCACCAGGTCCCACACCGGCTGCCCCGTGCGCTTGGCGAGCAGATCCCACAGCGCGGTGTCCATCGCGCTGCGCAGCGGTCCGGCCGGGAGCAGCGCGGGCAGTTCGGTCGGGCTGATCATGTGCAGCAGCGCGGGGCGCGCCCGGTCCAGCTGGGAGCGCAGGGCGGTGGGCCGGTGGGCGGCGGTCCCGGGGCGCAGGGTCGCCTCGCCGCGGCCCGTGCTGCCCGCGTTGTGCGCGGTGATCCGTACGACGGACCAGGCGCCGGGCCACGATGCCGGGTACAGCGGCCGTGCGGGCAGGATGTCGCACTCGACGCGCAGCGGTGTCCCGGTGAGGGACCGAAGCAGTGCGGGGTCGAACACGTGGGCTCCTGAGGCTGCCGGAGTGGCGGAGCCTCATCATGGCCAGTGGCCCGGCCTCGTAGCCAGGCGATCGGCACGGCACCCTGCGGCGTGTCCGGTTGCGGTCAGCGCGGCCCGTACGGGCAACACCGCCGGCCCGGGCCGCCGGACGCGCCTCGGTCACCTCGCGCCTTGGTCCCCTTGGTCGAGCAGCCCCATCTTCGCCGCGGTGATGCCCGCCTGGAACCGGCTCTCCACGCCGAGCCGCGTCATGAGATCGGCCATGACCCGGCGCAGCGTACGTACGGACACGCCGAGTTCGCGGGCTATCGCCTCGTCCTTGCGGCCGGTGGACATCAGCCGCAGGACCCACAGCTGCTGGGAGGTGAGCCCGGCCTCGGGGGCGGACTCGGCGGCGCTGAGCGGGGCGGCGGAGGCCCAGCACATCTCGAACACCTTGATCAGCAGCGCGGTGACGGCCTCGCCGCGCAGCACCATCATCGCGTTCCTGGAGTTGGTGTGCAGGGCGGGCACCAGCGCCTGGACGCGGTCGACGAGGATGAACCGGAACGGCACGACATGGGCGATGCGCACGCGCGCGCCCGCCGCCTGCAGCTCCTGCAGATGGTTCATCGAGTGGATGATGCGGGTCATGGGCCGCAGATGGATGCTGCGCATGGTGACTCCGCGCTCGAGCACGCGCTGATCGCGCCGCAGCCCCTCGGCCAGGGCCTCCGGCGCCATCACCGGGCCGGGGTGCATGCTGAGGATCTCGGAGGTCGCGATGTCGGCGGTGTCGCCGAGGACGCGGGCGATCCGGTCGGGGTCGGTGACGACCTCGCTGTCGAGGCCGCTGCTGCGCGCGGCGTGCAGGGGCAGGAACGCCTCGCGCATCGCGTCGATCTGCTGACGGGTGGAGCGGATCTCCTCGGTCAACCGGGCCGCGGCCGTCTCCTGCGAGGTGAGCAGGCGAAGGAGGGCGGCCTCGGGCGCGGTGGCCCGCGCGCTCGGTTCGCCGTCGGCGCTGTCGCCGGCGGTCTCGATGAGCAGGCCGAGGCGGATCAGTTCCTGCCGGGCCGGCTCCAGCTCGGCCGCGGTGGCGTCGAGTTGTTCGCAGGCGCTGCGCAGGGACCAGTCGCTGCGCGTCGAGGCGTACTCGAACAGTCGCAGGGCCTGGGGTCCTAGGGTCGGCACGCTCATGGCGTCCGCCGCCTTTCCGCGCCGGGGGGTTCGGGCGCGTCGTCGCCGGGTGTGGGGGGTTTGTCCTGGCTCGTCGAAGGTGGCCTCATCGGGTGTGACCTCGTCGAAGGTGGCCTCATCGGGTGTGGCCTCGTCAAAGGTGGCCTCATCGGGTGTGGTCCAGGAGGTCCCAGAGCCCGTTGAGCCGGGTGCGCCGGTCGGAGCCCGACCGGTCGCCCGCGAAGACGGTGGTGATGAGCAGGTCGGTGAAGATGCGGGCGGGCAGGGCCGCCGTGAGGTGTCCGTCGTCCTCCGCCTGTTGCGCCAGGACGGCCACGTGGGCGGTGACGGCGGCGAGCAGGTCCCGCTCCCCCGGTTCCGGCCGCCGGTCGGCGGCGAACCGGACGGCGGCGCGGACGTGCGGGTCGCGTTCCATGCAGCGCACCAGCCGTTCAGCCAGTGCCCGGAGCCGTCCGAGCGCGTCGGAACGGGTCGCGGCCACGTCCGCGCGGAGGGTCTCCCAGCGGTGCAGCGCCTCGTCGCGGACGGCGGCGGCCAGCTCCTGCTTGGAGGTGAAGTGCCCGTACAGGGCGCCCTTGGTCATGCCGATCCGGTCGACCACGTCGGTGAGCCGGGCCCCGGAGTAGCCGAGCCTGGCGAACTCCTGGGCCGCGGCGCGCAGGAGCCGGCGACGCGTGCGCCGGGCCCGGAGCTGGCTCATCGCGGACGTCCCGCCGCCGTGTCCGCTGTGCCGCACCGGCACGGTGAAAGCTGCATGAGAACAAAATACCCTCCCGAAGGTATTTTTTCTGGGGATGGTTCTGGCCCACAGCGGCCACGGGGGCCTTGCGGGCCAGAACCGGTCGAACCCGGGCGCAAGAGCCGTTCGAAATCGGGCGCCAGAGCCGGATCAGAACCAGTCGGAACCACCGGAACCACCGGAACCAGGCCAGAACCCGTCAGCCGACGGGCACCACCTCGGCGGCCGCCCCGC
Organism: Streptomyces sp. NPDC016845; assembly: GCF_044332585.1. Taxonomy (NCBI): domain Bacteria; kingdom Bacillati; phylum Actinomycetota; class Actinomycetes; order Kitasatosporales; family Streptomycetaceae; genus Streptomyces; species Streptomyces sp. NPDC016845. The sequence goes on from NZ_JBIRPI010000023.1 coordinate 63,042, forward strand.
GCGGGCCCGGGACTTGTCTCAGGAACCGCCAGCCGCGCGCCAGGCCGTGGCCGGTGAGCACCGGGTCGTCGCCGACCACGACGGGGTGGCCGACCGAGCTCAGCATCGACAGGTCGCTGCTGTGGTCGCCGTAGGCGTGACAGTCCTCGGCCCGGACGCCGAGGCGCCGCAACAGCGCGGCCACCGCCTCCTCCTTGGCGTCTCCGATCATGGAGCGGGTCACCTCGCCGGTGAGCCTGCCGTCCGCGTCGGTCACCTGCTCGGTGGCCAGTACGTGGTGGGCGCCGAGGTCGTCGGCGACGGGCTGGACGAGGAGCCGGCCGGCGCCGGTGACCAGGGCGATCTCGTCACCGTACGCGCGGTGTTCGTGCAGGCGGCGCAGTGTGCCGGGCAGATAGGCGCGGGGGCCGCGCCGGTACCCGGCGTACCAGCGGCGGGCGGACTCCTCGAGCACCGAGCTGTGGACGCCCGCGAAGTGCGCGAAGTAGGCGCGGTTCAGCGCCGCGCGGTCGGCTCCGGCGAGGCGCAGGTCGCCCGGCACCCGCCCCTCACGGGCGAGTTGGGCGCTCCAGTGGAGCCAGAAGCTGAGCATGCTCTTCTCGGCAAGGAGCGTCTCGTCCACGTCGAAGAACGCCACGCGCCGCGTCATCGGGCTCCTTCGGTGTCCGCCGTGTGCGCGGCGAGCCGGGCCTGGGCGTAGGCGGCCGCGGCCTTCTCCGGATCGAGGGTGCCGTGGGCGCGCGCCGTGGTGATGTCCCGCCAGGCGCGCTGCAACGGGCTGGTGTCGTCCAGGGCCCGCGCGCCCGCCGCGTGCAGCATGTCGTCGGCGGCCGTGCCGCACAGCTCCACCGCCGCGGCGACGTCACGCTGGTTCTCGGCGACGAGGAGCGGCGTGATCGGCGCGGTGTCGGCGCGCCGCGCGGCCCGCTCCAGGAGCAGCCGGGCCGACTGGATCTGCGCCGACGCCTTGGCAAGGACCCGCTGCTGTGCGGGCTGTTGGGCGGCCGTGCCGCCGTCGGGGCGCGTCCGCAGGCACTGCTGGTTCCACCAGTGGCGCAGGATGCCCTCGGCGGCGCCGAGCACGGGCGCGGCGAAGACCAGCCCGGCGACCAGCGGGAACGGCACCGTGTGGCAGCGCGCCGCGTGCGGCTTGGCACGGGCGAGGTCGCGGACGGTGAAGGAGAGGTGCTCGGGGACGAACACCTCGGCCTCGACCGTGTTGCTCCCGGTGCCGCGCATGCCGATGGGGTGCCAGGTGTCGCGCACCTTGACGTCCGGGCGCGGGACGGCGAAGACGCGGTTCTCGCGCGCCGGGCCCGCCGCCCCCGCGGACTGCTCGGCCAGGGAGGCGAGCAGCACCCAGTCCGCCTGGTCGACGCCGCTGGCCATGGTCCACTCGCCGGTCACCCGCCAGCCGCCGTCGACCCGCTCGGCCCTGCCCTGCGGCGGTACGACGGAGGCGGCCACGCACGCGTCGGGGGTGCGGCCCCACAGGGCGCGCTGTCCCTCTTCGGGCAGGTAGGAGGCGAGGCGGCCGTGTGCGGCGTACAGGGCGGCGCACCACGCGGTGGACGCGCAGGTCTCCGCGACACTGGAGACCGCGTCGAGCAGCGCGGTGAACGTCCCCGCGCAGCCGTCCCACCGCTCGGGCACGAAGTGGCGCGCGAAGCCGTCGGCGACCAGGGCGTCGGCGACCCGGTCGGTCAGCCTGCGGCCCTCGTCGAGAAGGTCCTGGTCCTCGCGGGCGGCGGTCAGCGTACGGTGCAGGTCGCTCAGCATGCGGCGGCCCCCGCCAGGACGGGCGCCGGGCCGGTCGCGTCGGCGCACCCGGCGGCGCGGGCCGAGGCCAGTGGCCGCGTCCCCTGGCGGGCGACGACCTGGAACGCGTCCTGCCCGACGGGTTCGGTGACGATCTCGACCGCCACGCCGAGCTGCCCGAACGCGTGGAAGGAGACGTCGAGGTGACGGATGGTCCAGTCCGCGGCGGACCGCCCGGCCACCCGGGCGAGGACGGCCTGCCGGAACGCCTCGACGAGGACCATGCCGGGGGTGTGGTCGCTGGCGTGGTCGAACAGGGCGGGGTGCCCTGTGTCCATGCGCAGCCACCAGCTGCCCGGCGCGGCGGGGGCCTCGGCGAGCAGGACGGCGTCGGCCCGGTCCCGGCCGACGAGCGCGGCGGGCAGTGCGCGCAGCCCGGCCGGGGCCGGTGCGGCGGAGGGGCCGGGGTCCGGGGCGCCCGCCCGGTGACGGATGACGGCGTACTGCCGCGGCGCGAACGCGTCCCACTTCATGGTCGCCCGCCCGACGCGGCGACCGCCGATCACGAGCCACGCCACGGACTCCATCCGGAACCGCCTGGTGTTGCCCGGCTCGCGTTGCACCTGGATGTCGAGCACGGCGTCGGCGCCCGCCCCGCTGTCGCGCACCGGCTCGGTCAGCCGGAAGTCGAAGCGGTGCAGGACGAACGCGTAGTCCGCGGGAACGTCGTGGAAGCGGTGCGAGAGGTAGATCCCGGCCTGCCGCATCGTTTCTGCGACGACCAGGGAATCCCGGGTGCCGTCGGCGCGGCGGTGGTGGAGCAGGTGCTCGTCGGGCCAGCGCAGCCGTACGGCGAAACGGTCCGCGGTGATCCGGGCGGCGGAGGCGAGGAGCACTTCGTCGTCCGCGGTCTTGTGGACCATCGTCCGTGGGACGTGAACCCCGGTGGAACCCTTGGGGTGCGGTACGGAACCGAGTCGTGAGGCAAGGTCGAGCACGTCTTTCCCCTCCCTGGAAGAAGTGGGTGACCTGGAACTCCCCCCGGTCAGCGACCACTTGACGGGTCGAAAATATACCTACGGGAAGGTATATTGCAATGGCGGTTCGGCGCCGGGCAGCATCGACCCGCCCCGTCCGCGAGAGCTGCGAGGAGGCTCAACGGTGAATGCAGCAGGCAACAACCAGCGCAGGAACAGCCGGGCGGTGTTCCCGGAACCCGAACATCCCAAGGGGCAGACCGCACGGGCCGGACGCAGCCCCGAACTGCACCAGGAGCGGGCCGTCCAGACCCGTCTGCAGGTCCTGGAGGCGGCGGCGCTCCTGTTCGACCAGCGCGGCTACGCGGGCACGTCCATCAAGGACGTCGCGGACGAAGTGGGCATGACCAAGGGGGCGGTCTACTTCCACTACCCCACCAAGGAAGCGCTCACCATCGCGGTCGTCGAGGCGCACTACGCCCGCTGGCCACTTCTGCTCCAGGCCGCGCAGAGCAAGGGGCTCGGCCCGCTGGACACCCTGATCGAACTGCTCGACCAGACGGCGGCCACCTTCCAGGACGACCCGATCGTCCGGGGCGGCGCACGGCTCCAGATGGAACAGCCGCTGCCCAAGGGCACGCTCCCCACGCCGTACGTCGGCTGGATCGAACTGCTGCGGCAGCTCCTCGCGGAGGCGCAGGAGGCCGGGGAACTGCGCGAGGGTGTCACGCCGGACGCCGCGGCGAACACCCTGATCGCCACCTTCTTCGGCACCCAGCACATCGCCTCCCGCCTCGACCGCAGGGGGGAGCTGGTGCGGCGCTGGGCCGACACCCGCGAGCTTCTCTTCTACGCGCTGCGGGCCTGACGCGTGCACGGACGCGGCCCGGCGCGCCTGCTGACCTGACGGCCGACGGGCCGGTGGGCGCCGTCCCTCGCGGGCCGCGGTCGCCTACGGACCGCTCACGATCGCCGCGACCGACGGCGTGTCCGAGGCCGAACAGGGCCTGGCCGGGACCGGCGGTTCGCCGGGCGCGGTCCTGGCCGCGTAGCGCACCGCGCTCGTCGTTCCGGTGGTGATGGTGGCGCCCGGGGCCGGGGTGTGCGCGTTCGCGCCGCGGGGCGACGGCCGCGTTCGGCCGCCCGGGTGAGGGCTCCGGGAGGGTCCGGGGCGAGAACGCGTTGTCGCCGGGTAGCCGTGGGAGGAAGAACCGGCAGGAGCGGTCCCGGTCGTGTCACGTGTCACGGGGCCGCGCCACAGGACGGAGAACGTATGACGACGATGTACTCGTTCGCGCGGGAAGCGGGCCACCGGCTCAAGGTGCCTTTGTCGACCGAGCCGGACAAGGCGGCCGCGCAGCTCAAGGAGCGACTCGAGGAGCTGAAGCTGACGCACGATCATTTCCGGGTGTATGTCGAGGAGGCCACGGTCGTCGTCGTCGGGGACTCCGCCATGCAGGACCAGAAGGAGAGGATCGTGCTCGCGCTGGGCAACACGGAAGGGGTCACCGAGGTCGAGGACCGGGTCGAGGCGGGACAGGAGGACATCGCCGCGCGCTTCCTCACGGTCCGGGACGGCGAGACGCTCGAGGACGTCGCCGCCCGCGCCTACGACACCCCCGACGCCGTCCGGCGGCTACTGGCCGCCAACCACCCCGTGCTGACCGGCCCCGACGACATCTGCGCGGGCCTCGTCGTGCGCGCTCCGGCGGCGACCTGACGCGGAGGCGTCACTTCTGCTTCACCGGGGGGCACGTGCCCGTGTCGGCGCCGATCGAGTTGATCTCGGCGTTGGAGCGCGGGTCGCCGGCGTAGTCGAGCTGGTCCGTGCACTTGATGTCGGACGGCGACTTCCGCACGGGCGGGCACGTGCCCGTATCGGCGCCGATCGAGTTGATCTCGGCGTTGGAGCGCGGGTCGCCCGCGTAGTCGAGCTGGTCCGTGCACTTCAGGTCCGCCTTGGCGGGCGTACCGGCGGAGCCGGTTTGCGCGGACGTGCCCTGCGACGTGCCGGTGGACGCCGTGCCGGCCTGCGTCGGGTCGGCCCGCGTCGGTTCGGACGGCGGCGTGCTCGTGGCCGCCGCCGGGCTGCTCGCGGAAGAGGGAGCGGAGGCGGAGGCATGGTCCGCACCGCCGTTGCCGCATGCCGTCAGCGCCAGGCCGAGGGCGACGGCGGTCATGGTCAGGGCCGAGATCTTACGAGTGCGCATGGTGTGTCCTCTCGTTGCTTCGTGTCTGCTCGGACAGGCGAAATGATCACCACAGTTGCGTCGTGCGTGCGCTCAAGACACGTTCGTGACACGGCGGTGGCCGGGCCGTGAAGTCCGTTGCTCTTTCCCCCGCGTGGCGTTCAGTCACAGTCATTGCAACTTATCCCGATGAAGTCGTTGCGTTAGCTCCGCCCTCGTTGCAACAAAAACCCTCATCTCACCTGCGGCTACTGCTCTCAAGTGCAATAAACACGTTGCCAATCCTATGAACGCAACGTAGCGTTTCCATCATCAGAAACAAGGAACGCGCAATCGCAGAGGAGCCCGCCATGCAGACCTTCGACACCCCCGCCCCCGTCCTCACCGTCCTCGACCTCCCCGCCGCCCGCGTCGAGTTCGTCGCCGCCGACCGCGCGGACACCGCCGTGCGGGTCCTGCCCGGGGACAAGACCAAGAGCCGCGACACGCAGGCGGCGCAGGACATCACCGTCCAGTACGCCGACGGAGTCCTCCGCATCGAGGCGCCCGAGGCGAAGAAGCGGCTTCTCGGGCCGGGCGGGGTCGTCACGGTCACCGTCCAGCTGCCGGCCGGGTCGCGGGTCCGGGCGAGGGGCGCCGACATCGACGTACGGAGCGCGGGGCGCCTCGCCGACGTCGACTTCGAGGGCGCGCGGGCCACGGTCCACCTGGAAGAAGTGGAGGGCGCCCGGCTGAGTCTGATGCAGGGTGACGTGGTCGTCGGCCGCCTTGACGGGTCGGCGGAGATAAGGACGCGCAGCGGCGACATCACCGTCACCGAGGGCGTACGGGGCACGGTCGACCTGCGCACCGAGTCCGGCGCGATCTCCGTCGGCGCCGCCCCCGGGGTCTCCGCCGCGCTCGACGCCCGTACCTCCTACGGCCGGGTGCACAACTCGCTCAAGAACGCCGACGCCACCCCCGGACTGACCGTCCGCGCCACCACCTCGTACGGCGACATCACCGCCCGCAGCCTCTGACCCCCGCACCGTCCCCACTCCCCACCCCCCGTCACTCCCCACGCCCCGTTCCCGGAAGGACACCGCCATGAAGTCGTCGACAGCGCAGACGTCCGCACGCGCGGCCGCGCCCGACGGGCCCGGGGCGTTCGCCTCCTTCGTACGGTTCGTGGGGCTCGGGGGCGGGGTCGGGGTCCTTGCCAGCCTGGCCGTGCCGGTGGTGGCCGCGGCCGCGGCGCTGCCCTGGGCCGTCGCCAACGCCGCCGTCACCGTCGTCTCGACCCTGCTCTGCACCGAACTGCACGCCCGCTTCACCTTCGCCAAGGGGCGCCGCGCCGGCCTGCGGGAGCACTGGCAGTCGGCCGGGTCGGCGAGCGCGGCCTATCTGGCCACCAGCCTCGCCGTCCTCCTCCTGCACCTCGTGCACCCCTCCCCCGGCGCGCTGACCGAACAGGCCGTCTACCTCGGCGCCTCCGCTCTCGCCGGTGCCGGACGGTTCCTCACGCTGCGGCTCTACGTCTTCGCGACTGGTACGCGGACCCGGGCCCGGACCCGTACTCCCTCTCGAATGTGGAGAAGCGGTTCGCCAGAACATGCGCAACCTGGTGGCTCGAAAGGGTTCTTGCGGGGGCCTGAGGGCGCTCGGGAGTTTGTGGGCGTTGCCTGACGCGCGGGCGGGAGTTAGTCAGAAGCCTTTACAGCGCCGAGTAGGGAGCAGCAGTTGCTGGAGACGACCGCCGACCATGTCATCGACCTGCTGGTGCGGATGTTCCGGCTCGCGCCGGAGAACGTACGTCCTGACGTACCGCTGTACCGGCTGCACATCGATTCGCTCGAACTGGAGGAGCTCCGGCTCATCCTGGAGGATGAGCTGGGCTGTGACCTGGAGGACGTGCATCTGACGTCCCGCAGCACAGTGCAGCAGTTGCTCGACGTCGTGTGCGAGAAGGCGGCGGTGGCGTGATGGCCGGGGCGAGGGGGCCGGGTGCCGTCGCGGTCACGGGCATCGGCCTCGTCACCGCCGCGGGACGCAACGCCAAGGAGACCTGGAACGAGGTCACTTCCGCGCGCGTGCCCGCGGGCGTGCGCAGGCCGGAGTCGCTGCGGGACCTGCCGTGCGACTTCATGTACGTGGTCGGGGGCCTGGAGCCGGAGACGGAGCTCGGGCGCGAGATCCGGCTCATGGACCGCTTCGCCCAACTGGCCGTGCTCGCGGCGCGCGAGGCCGTCGCCGACGCCGGGCTCACCCCGGAGAGCTGGGACGGCGCCCGCGTCGGCGTGGTGATCGGTTCGGCCCACGGCGGTCTGCGGTTCTACGACGAGCAGCAGGCCGTGCTCGACGGGCGCGGGCCCCGCCGGGTCTCCCCCAAGGTCGCCCCGGTGACCGTTCCCAACAACGCGGCGGGCAGCGTGTGCCGGGACCTCGGCGCGCGCGGGCCGAGCCTCGCGGTCTGCACGGCCTGCGCCTCGGGCAGCGACGCGATCGGCACCGCCCTCGACTGGCTGCGCGCCGGGCGCTGCGACATCGCCGTGGCCGGCGGGGCCGAATCGCTCACGTCGCGCCTCGTGTTCGCCGGTACGTGCCGGATGAAGGCCCTCTCCACGCGCGTGGACGACCCGGCCGCCGCCTGCCGCCCGTTCGACGTCGGCCGGGACGGCTTCGTGGTGGGCGAGGGGGCCGGGCTCCTCGTCCTGGAGGACCCCGAGCACGCGCGCGCCCGCGGGGCCACCGTCCGGGCGAGGCTCGCCGGGTACGGGGCCTCCAACGACGCCTGCTCGGCCGTCGCCCCGGACGAGCACGGGCGGGGCATCGAGCGGGCGCTGCGGGACGCGCTCGCGGACGCCGGCGTCGCCGCCTCCGACGTCGGCCACGTCAACGCGCACGGCACCTCGACCGTCATGAACGACCTCGTCGAGAGCGCCGCCCTGCACCGCGTCCTCGGTGACGGCCCGCTCGTCACGTCCACCAAGGCCATGACCGGTCACGCCCTGGGCGCCTCCGGCGGTATCGAGGCGGCCCTGACGGCGCTCGCCCTGGAGGCGCAGCTGGTGCCGCCGACGGTCAACCTGGACGTGCAGGACCCGGCCGTGCCCGTAGAGGTGGTGGCCAAGAACGCCCGCCCCGCGCGCCTGGAGTGCGCGGTGTCCACATCGCTCGGTTTCGGGGGCCACAACGCAGCCCTCGTGCTTGCCCGTGCCTGAGGTGAAGGAACGCATGCTCACGGAATCCGTCCGCTCCCTGACCGTGGACGGGCTGTCCTACGCCTACCGGACCGTGCGGACGGGCACGGCGACGGCCGAACCCCTGGTCGCGCTCGGCGGCGCGTTCCAGGGCATGTACGACTGGGCGCAGATGGAGGACGCCCTCACCGATGTCGCGGACCTGGTCACCACCGACCTGCCCGGCGCGGGCGACTCCGACCTGCTGCGGCCCGAGCACGGCGTGGAGCTCCTGGACGCGGCGCTCGAAGCCGTCGTCGACGACCTGGGCGCGGAGCGCATCAACCTCTACGGCTACTCCTACGGTTCGGTCATCGCCTACCGGTTCGCGCAGCACCACCCCGAGCGCTGCGCGCGGCTCGTGCTCGGCGGCGTCCCCGCGCGCGTGACCGACGCGGCGATCGCCCGGGGCCGGGACGCGGGCCGGCTCGTCGCCGCCGGGGACCTGGAGGGGTTCGCGGACGGGATCGCGGCGGAGATGTTCTGCCTGGACGAGAGCCGCTACGTGCACCGCCGCGACCTGGCCCTGCGCTTCTTCCGGCGCTCCCTGCTGCGCGTCGCCCGGCGCCCGCACGGCGACTACCTCCTCGGCCACGCCCTGGGGACCCACAGCAACCCGGTCGGCGGCCTCACGGGCGTGCCCGCGCTGGTCTTCGGCGGCGAGCACGACACCATCACCACCCTGGAGCAGCAGCGCGACTTCGCCTCGGCGATCGACGGCAGTCACTTCCTGCGGGTCCCCGACTGCGACCACATGATGATGCTGGAACGCCCGGACGCCGCCATCGCCCTGGTCACCTCCTTCATCACCGACACTCCGGCCCCCGCGCACGCGCTGAGCTCCGTGCCACGGACCGCCCGACGCGACCGCCGAAGCCGCAGCGCCGCGCCGGCCCGTCCCGGCCCGCCCGGGAACTGACGGCCACCGGGGCGGCGTCCCTGCCCGCATGCGAGATCGCTACCTGTATCTGGCCCGGCACGGTGCGGCCGTCTCCGAGGAGGGCGGGCTCACCGAGGCCGGGCGGCGCCAGGCCGGGCTGCTCGGGCGGCGGCTGCGCGGCGTACCGCTGACGGCCGTGCACCACGGGCCGCTGCCGCGCGCGGCGGAGACGGCGCGCCTGGTCGCCCGGCAACTGGACGGGGTGCCGCTGCACGCGCGCGAGGCGGCCGGGGACTACGTGCCCCACGTCCCCGGGCGCGACGAGCTGCCGCCCGGGTCGGCCGACGGCCTGCTGGCCCGCCTCGCCCCGGTCACGGAGCGGGAGCGGGCGCACGGCGCGGAGCTGGCCCGGCGCGCCCTCGCCGACTTCACCGGGCCGGTCGACGGCTCCGAGGCGGACGCGCCCCGGCACGAACTGGTCGTCACGCACGCGTTCCTCGTCGCCTGGCTGGTCCGGGCCGCCCTGGACGCGCCTGCCTGGCGCTGGCTGGGCTTCACGCCCGCCAACGCCGCGCTGACCGTGATCCGTTACTCCGAGGCCCGCCCCGCCGCCGTCCTCACCTACAACGACCTGAGCCACCTCCCCCACGACCTGCGCTGGACCGGCGTCCCCGCTCCGCTCCGCACGCCCTGACGGGCCGTGGACGAGCTACGGGGCGATGCCGCGCTGCACACGGTCGCGCCGGGCCGGGCCCGCGTGGCGGCGCCGGGCGAGACGCCCTGACGCCCTGACGCCCTGACGCCCTGACGCCCTGACGCCGTAACGCGCAAAAAAGCTCAACGTCGCACACGGGGGGATGCGACGTTGAGCGAGGTCCACGCTAGCCGGGAATGGGCGCCTCCCCGACCCGACTTCCCCACAGACGGCGGGAAATGATTCACGAGAAGCCCTGTACGCGGGCAGTCTCGGCGGTGGCGTTCACCGCATATGGCCGAATTCGGGGGTTCAGGAGCCCGCGGGCACTATGTCCGCGGTGCCCTGTGAGCGGGCCGTCTTCTCGCCGACCTTGCCGGGCTCGATCGTGCTCGGGTCGACCGCTTCGAGGGGCGCGCCGACGATGTACGGGCAGTCGGGGTCCTCGGGGCAGTTGGGCCGGTCGTGCGGCAGCAGGTAGAACGTGCGGCGGGCGAAGAGGCCGCTGTCGGAGCTGCGCGGGGCGCGCGGGGTGAGGTTGGTGTAGCCGATGAGGCGGCCGTCGCGCTCGTAGCGCGGCTTGCCCTTGCGGGTCCTGACCTTGTCGAGGGCCTGGCGTACGTAGTCGAGATCTTCCGGGTCCTCGAGCCAGACGACCTCGGCCTCCTGGGCGAGATCGCCTTCCTGCGGCATCGCGCTCATCGGGCCTCCTGTGTCCGGGCGGCCGTGCGGCGGCCTGTCCTTGTGGTGTGCGAGCGGCTCTGACCTGCGCGGGCGGGACGCGCGCGGTCACGGCGGCGCTCTCCATCGTACGGTCGGCCGGGGGGCGCTCCCAGTGCGCCGGGGGTGCTCACAGTGCCTTTCCCGCCTGAATGTCGCTTTCGTCAGGAAGCTCGGGAAGCAGGGCGAGGCCGGGGTAGAGCTTGGACGCGTTGCTTTTGATCATCTCGGCGGGTGAGGCCAGGCCGAGCTCCTGGCGGATGCGGCTGGCGAAGGCGCGTGGCGTGGAGGCCCGGATGGACTCCTCGAAGCACCAGCGGCCGTAGGTCTCGTAGAGGAGTTTCTGCTCCACGCGCAGGTCGGCGTCGGCGCCCTTCACGCAGCGTTCGCTGATGAAGCGGCCGATGTGGTCCTCGGTCGTCTCGTAGGCGGCGGTCGCGATCCGTACGGAGGTCGGCCCGGTGAGCGGGTCGCGGGTCGCGAGGTACTGCCTGGCGCCCTCGATCATCCACTGCAGGATGCCCGGCCCCTCGTCGGCGACGAGCTCGGCGGCGAGATTGTCGATCTTACGTTCGTTGGGTACGCGGCGCTCGAACGGGATGATCCGCATGCGGCGCCAGAAGGCGTGGCCGCCGGTGCCGACCTCGGGGCGGTGGTTGCCGAGCAGCCAGAGCTTGTGGGTCGGGGTGAAGGTGAAGAAGTTCTGCCGCATGCGGCGGGCGGTGATGGTGTCGCCGCCGGTCAGCAGCTTGACCCGGGCCTCGTTGAACTTGTCGTTGGGCTTGAGCTCGCTGCACACGACGATGCGGCGGCCGTGCAGCTCGGTCAGCTCGGTGGAGTGCTCGGTGAACTTGCCCTTCTCCATGAGGAAGCCGAGCGGGGCGGCGTTCGCGTAGTCGCCGAGGATCTGCATGGCCACTTCGAGCAGCACGGACTTGCCGTTGGCGCCGGAGCCGTAGAGGAAGGGCATGACCTGCGCGCCCACGTCGCCGGTGATCGAGTAGCCGAGCAGCAGGTGCAGGAAGCGGATGACTTCCTGGCCCTTGTCGTCCTCGCCGAACGTGTCGGTCAGGAACCGGGTGAAGCGCGGGATCGGCATCTTCTGCGGGGCGACGGCGGTTGCCCTCGAGTGCATGTCGGTGAGCGGGTCGGGCTTGCGCAGGGTGCCGGTGCGCAGGTCGACGACGCCGGCGGGGGTGCACAGGGCGTAGATGTCGCCGTCGAGGACGTCGGGGTCCAGGCGCAGCCCCGGGGCGGCCTGGGCCTGGAACAGCAGCGCCTTGAGGCCGGTGGTCGACTCGGAGTGGCGGCGGTGGGCGGCCAGCTTGCTGGAGGTGAAGCGGCCGCTCGGGTCGTGCTCGGCCAGTTGCTCGGCCATGTCCCCGGCGGCCCAGACGGCGGCCTCGTCGCCGCCGGTGAGCTTCCAGCGGTAGGTGTCCCAGGAGTGCCAGCCCATGCCGATGACATAGCGGAACTGGTCACGGTAGAGGCGGGCGAAGAGTTTCGCGTTGCCCCGGTCGGAGAGGGAGTCCGGGAGGAGGCCGTCGGGGGCCGGGGCGGCCGCCGGGGCGGACACGGCGGCCACGCGGGCCGCTTCGAGCGTGGCGGTCGCGGTGGCGGGGCGGGCCTCCGTCTGCTGGGCGGGCAGGCTCGGGCCGCCGCCGGGCTCGGGCGCGCCCGGCGTGTCGAAGTCGAACGCCTGCTGGCGGATCTGTTCGGCGGCCGTTTCGGCGTCGAAGCGGATGTGCTGCTCGGCGCTCATGAGCGTCCTCGGGGGTGGAACGGGCGCTGGGCGCCTGCGGACAGAGCGGACTCGATGACGAACTCGGTGCCGGGTGCGGTGCGGGTCGCATCCGTGGGCGCGCGCTCGCCCCGTTCGGGAGCGCCTGGCCCGGAGCGGACGCGCGTGGAGGTCGGCCCGTCGGAGAAGGGGTCCGGGACCGTTGCCGGTGTCGCGGACTCGCGGGCCAATGGATCGTCCTTGTCGGGCTGTTCGGGGCGTACAGGAGGCGTTGTCCCGGCAAGGAAGTCCTGGTCGGGGCGGGTGCCTGCGGGATCAACGGGGCTGAAGGGGCTCAGGTTTCAAGTTGACGGCCCGAGCGTAGCCCACGGTGGCGGCGTCCCGCGGGAGGGGGCTTTGCGTGTCGGAACCTTCAGCCCCTTCAGCCCCACACCCGCACGTGGACCCGCGGGGCTGAAACGCGTCCAGGCCCGCGGGCGGGGCTCGGCCCCTTCAGCCCCGGAAGGAAAAGTAGCAGGTCAGACGGGGTGCCCCAAGGAAGTGCGGGGCTGACGGGGCTGAAGGTCGTAGTTATCAGCCAGCTAGAACATGACCAGAGCATGACCAGAACATTAGGAGTCATACAAGCATTCATATACGCGCGCGCATATGCAGAGTCTCTGAGCAGTTGATAACTACAGGTTCCAGCCCCGTCAGCCCCGCACCTCGCGGGCGCACCGCTCTGACCTGCGGTTTTACGGCGGGGCTGAAGCGGGGCCAAAGGGCTCGGCACAGTTCGGCCCCGCTCCGGCCCCGTTCAGCCCCGCGACAGGGCGGGCGTGGCGCCGGGTTACCACGTACGTATGACATCGGCGCGGGTGCGCATACGCCCGGGGCCACCGCCGGGTCAGTGCTCACCGCAACCTGGAGCTTCAGCCCCGTCAGCCCCGCAAGCTCCCTCGACGCACCACTTGACCTGCGGATATCGCAACGGGGCCGAGATCGTGGGCGTACACCTCGAACGCGTGACCTGCCGTGCGGTCCCGACCGGGGTCCGCCCCGCGCCGGGCCCGCGCCGTGCGAGGGGCGCGGGCGGAGCGACCGGCGTCCCTGATGATGAGGACCGCCCGCGCAACTGATCATTCAAAGCTCGGAGTAGGTACATGGCGATGGACGCCACTACGCAGCAAGACCGCGACCGCGGCGACGACGACCGGGGCCGCGATCAGGACCGTGAGCACGACCGCGCCGCCGGGCGGGTGTGGGTGCTGCGCCTGGACCCCGACGGCCGTCCCGCCGCCGGGACCGTGAAGCTCTCCTGCTCGCGTCCGGCCTGCCCCGACCGGCGGCTGCCCAGCGCCGCGGCGGGCCGCAAGGCCGCGATCGACCACGTCAACCAGCACCTCTCCCACATCCGCGGCGACGGCGGCCCGCGCGGCGACGCCCTGTGCGGCTGCCGCGCCGCCGACTGCGCGTGGCACACCCCCGACCCGGGTCCGCTACCCGGCCGCCGGGAGGGAGCGCGGCCCGCCGCGCAGGCGATGCGGTGCGGCGGCCCCATGGTCCTGTCGGTCTACGCGGACCGGGCCGGGCGGCTGTGGCGGATCGCGGAGACGTGCGCCCGCTGCGCCGCCGCGACCGGCGGCCGGGTCCTGGACACGGCCCCTCCCACGGCCCGCACCGCCCAGAGCGGGCCCGGGCCCGGCCGGGAGAGTGCCGGGAGCCCTGAGGCGGCACGGGAGGGCGTGGCGGCCGTCTTCTCGGACCACCGGCCCGCCTCCCCCGCCGCGTCGGCGCCCGCTGCCGCGATGTTCAGCTCGCCGACCTCCTCGCTCACCCCGTCGCTCACCCCCTCGCCGGTCCCCGAAGCCGCCGCCGACGTGCCACGCGCGCGTGGCACCACCCCCGCCGGCATGCCCCGGCGCGCGCGGCGCGGTGGGAAGATCGCCCAGCGCACCGTGCCGCACGACCTGCAGCCCGACGTCCTGCGCGTGGAACTCGTCGAACTCGGCGACGCCTTCCGCGCCTACCAGAAGTGCGCCGAGCCCGACCTCGCCCGCCTGGCACACCTGCACGAGCGCAAGGCCCGCGCGTTCGCCTCCTGGGCCGACGTCACCGGCGACAGGTCGCTGCGCGCCGAGGCCGAGCGCGCCAGCAGCGCCGCGCAGACCACCCGCGAGATGTACGAGAACCGGGTCGGCCGCCCCTTCGACGGCGCGGGCGACGAGGGCGGGCCCGCCGTGGAGCGACTGCTGACCCGGGGGCAGGCCGTCCAGGCGCGGTCCGTCATCACCTACGTACGGGACAACTCGCCGCACCCGGACGCGGAGGCGCGCCTCGCGGTGCTCCTGCTCACCCTGCGGGCCGCGCGCGCGGGGACCGGGAACGTCACCGGGCAGGACGTCACCGGCTGGCTCCAGGACGAGGCGGAGCAGGTGTGTGAGCGGCTGGTGGAGGTGGGCTGGCTGCGGCTGCCCGGGACCGTCGCGGAACTGCTCGAGTCACGGCCGGAGGATCCGACGTCCTTCACCGTTCCGGCGCTGCTGCCCGCGGAGCCGCGCCCGTTCACCTTCGGTAAGTCGACCCGCTCACGGCTGTCGGGGTGGGCGCAGCGGACGGTGGGCGACCGCAAGATCCGCAAGAAGAAGCTGGGCGCCACGTGCCGCCTGCTCGCCCTCTACACGGCGGCCCACAGCTCGTTCGACGGAAGCCTGGCGTACCCCGGGCCCGGCGGCAGCGGGGACTGCGACGGCGGGGACGGCAGCGGGGACGGCGGGACGGGCGGCCTGGCCCTGGACCAGGCCGCCGTGTTCTGCGCCCTGACCGCCGACCAGGTCGCCGAACACGTCGAGCTGCTGGTCACCGCCGACTGGCTCGCCGAGGCCGAGGTCGACGCGGCGGCGGGCCGACTGCGCGGCAGACTCTCCAAGAGGGTGCTGCCGCTGGGGGCCCTGGTGTAGAGCGGCCCGCCATCCGTCGAGAAGCGAGAAGTCACGCGTCCCGGCGGCCCGGCAGGTACTGGTCGAGGACCGCCGCGAGGAACTTGGTGTGGTCCGGCAGCCCGGACTCGGCGACCAGCTGGTCGATGATCCCCTTCTGCGCCCTGGTCGGCTTGTACTGCAGCTGCACCGGGCCGAGGCCGCGCAGATCGGAGTCGTCGGGCTTGACCGTCACGGCGAACAGCTTCGACTGGAACTTGGGCTCCCGGCGCGCGTCCTGCACGACCTGCGCGATGCCCTTCTCGGCGGCCGCCTCGACGGCGAGCAGCACGATCTGGGTGTGCGTGATGTCGTTCTGCTTGCGGTACTTGCGAAAGCGCGCGGCGACGTTCTGCGAGACGTAGAAGCCGACCGGCTTGGCCGTGTCCGCGTCGCTCAGCGGCTCGGGCGCGGGCTCCGGGGCGCTCTGCCGGGCGGGCTGCGGGATGACGGTGGTGGGCGCGGCGACGGCCTGCGGAACGGGGGCGGCCACGGGTGCGGGCGCGGCGGCGGGTGCCGGGGTGGCCCAGCCGGCCAGGGCCGAGGACGGCGCCCCTCCCCCGCTGAACAGGTTGCCGACGCCCTGGTCGGACATGCTCTGCTCGTCGTCCTCGTCAGTGCGCTTCTTGCCCTTGGGCGGGGTCATGCGGCGGTTTCCTTCCTCAGCTCGAGAGCCCGAGCGAACATCTCTTCGGTGAATCCTTCATAGTCGGCCGTCAGGCCCTCGACAGTCTCCGGCACGGACCGGTCCCCGCCCCTGCGCCGGTCGGCCAGCTCCTGCACGAGCAGCCCTCGCTTGCGGACGAGCCTCGCCACCGACTCCGTGTGTCCGATGAGGTGCTTGAACATGTGTGCGTCCTCGCCGAGCACCTTGCGCACCTGCTGCCGTACGTCGGCGTGGATGCCGGTGTACGTCCGCCCGGTGTCGAACAGCAGCACGCCGAGCAGCTCCAGGTGCGGGTTGAGCTGGCTGACGAACCGTACGTACGAGAACTCCAGGCCGATCTGGGCCAGACCGTCCTCCGCGCCGCCGTCGCTCTTGACCGGGATGACCAGCCAGCGCGCGGTCGACAGGGCGAGCCGCTGCAGGGACGGGTTCTCCGGCGGGGTGTCGAGAATGATGATCTGGTACTGGTGCGCGATCGGCAGCAGGCAGTGCAGCAACCGCAGGTAGGCGTGCGGGCCTTCCTTCGCGAGCAGCGTGTGGAAGAAGATGCCGAACTCGTCCCCCAGGGCCGGGCCGCCCATGACGACGTCGAGGTTCTCCCGCACGTTCTCCCGGGGCTTGAGCTGCGTGCCGGTCCTGAGCGACTCGAGCAGGCCCGCGCCGCCGTCGTTCCAGTCGGCCCGCTTGTAGCCGAGCTCCCGGGCGATGTTGCCCTGCGCGTTGCAGTCGATGATGAGCGTGCGCAGACCGCTGCGCGCCGCCTTGCCCGCCGCGTTGGCCGAGACCGACGACTTCCCGACGCCGCCCTTGCCGTTGCCGAACATGAAGATGTGCGACAACGACGCCCAGGGGATCGGGGGCAGCTGCGTGTGGCTGCCAGGTGCTGCGAAGGGACTGGACATGGGTCCTCTCAGTCTGTTCAGGCCCGAACACGGGTGAAGACACGGGTAACTCGGGTGGCTCGGCTAAAGGTATGTCGCTTTTAGGGTCGTTCGTACAGCGAAAACTTCTCTCAGAACGATCCTGCGCTCAAAAACGCTCCGACATGGTGCGGAGTACCCCCCGGAACCCCTCCGTGAGGCTCCCTGAACGCCACCGGGCCACCGAAACAGCAGGCCAAAGGGGGTTCGGTCGTTAACGGCCAAGCACGCTCGCGCATCCTGCCCACCACCTGCTCCCTAGCCGGTCTGTCTACCTGACCCCACGCCGCTGTCCAAGTGGCCTGTCCTGCTTGGTTCATATCTGACACCCCTGCAGAACTGGTCATGTTCAGCGAAGTTGCGGCGCATGGAGATCGTCAGACTACCAGGGCCACTTCCGCCCCCACGCGAAGACACACGAACCTTCCCCCTTGTGAACAAAGGGTGGGGTGGGCTGCCGTGCTCAGGGGCAAGCCTGGTGCGGGGTCAGCGTTTTCGCCGGTGACCGGTCTTGCGGCTCGGCAGGTGAGGGGACCGGCAGGGCTGCTGGGCCGCCTGGTGATGGGCGGGGCGGGTGGCGGGTGCGTAAGCAGGGAGGTGTTGTGGCCGACCTGCGTTCGGGTGCTCAAGGTAGTGGGCAGGGCCGCTCGCTGCCTTGTGTGCGATGCCGTTTGCGGGGTGGTTGGTGGTCGGGCTTGCGTACAGGCTTGTGGTCCGGCCCGACTGTCGGTGGGTGCGCTCGCTGCCAGCCTGATGCGTAGGTGTGTGCGTAGGTGTGTAGGCCGTCATGCATGCTGCCTTAGGGGCGGCTTCGTCAGTACGCAGATGAGCGCGCGGACTTGTAAGCGTGTCTGCAGTTAGGTTGCTGGGCGTGCGGTGTGACCTGGGTGTGCACTCATCGGCGCTCGCGCTTGTTCGCGTGTGGCCAGTTGGGCGTGGCGACGAGTGGCCAGTGCGGTTGTCCCTGGGGCTGATCAGCTGATGACCTCGGGAACTGCCATGCCTGCCCGTAGGCCGGTCGCTGAATGCACCAGCGGGTTCATTTAGGAGCGCACCAAGGGTTTCGCTTGCTGGCCGGTCGAAAGGTTGGCGCGCGCGCTCATCCTTGTGTGTACAGGCACGGCGGTCGCCGTGCCTGCATGCGGCTGCACTGCCGTTCCTGGTGGGACCTGCACAAGCAATGTCACTGCAACGGCCACATGCATTCAGGTGGACGGTCAGGCGCACCCTCTCGTTGCTGCCCAGATAGCAACGCAGGCCGACAGGCCAACTCGCAAATATGTCGGCGATCTGGCAGTGAGTAATGCGTGGCAGCTCATCAGACTCGCCGCGTCCGCTCGCACTTGTTTCTAGGCATACAGATAGGCCTAGGTGCCGGTTGTGCTTCAAAGGGGCAACAGTGTTGCGTGCAGGGCGTTGCTCACCGCCTGTATAAAGGTTTGCACGCAAGCTTGCTCCAATGTTTGCGACGTTGTTTGTTTTGCCTGGTCACAGGCTGTTTTATTGTCCTAGATCGATTGTCATCCTACGGGCATCGGCTGCGATGGCCAAGCACCCTGCCGCCAACCTCAAGGCACATCAGTATCGCCCGCGTTGACTCTGCCCAGTCGGTCATCGTCTGTACCGGAAGCTCGTAGGAGCAGGTTCGCGTGGCGTGTGGGCGCGTAGGCGGTCCTCGACGGGAGCTCGCTGCGAACTCGCCGGGCCAGTGGCTGCGCCCGTTGCAGAGGTGGGTCTTGCGCCGGGCGCTGATCCGTCTGCGGAGTGGAGACACGGGCTGGTTCGCTCTTGCGTATCCGAGTTCGGGCGAAACGGTCGCTGTTGCGGGGCTCGTGCCTACGTCGAGCAACTCACCCGCGTGTAGCGACAGCCGTGCGGGACACGCCTGACCGCCGACGCAGCGGACGCGGTAGCTGGCCGCAAGCCGCCTGGTTGCGGCCCCGTCCCGGGGATACCCTTCTGGCGGTCTGGCGGTCGATGATGGGAAGGCATCTGCGAGTCCTGCCATCGTTGCGGAGCGAGCACCTTCCAGGGCCCGAGGGGCTTCGAGGTGAAGCCAGCCGGGGCGCGGTCATAGGCGCGGACAGCAGCAGGGCAGTGAGGCAGCGAGACGACGTCAGCGGGCCATGCAGGTGGCTTCGTCGGGCGCCGGGCGGGGCGTCGGTTGCGTCGGTTGCAGGCGTCTGATGGCGTCTGGCGGGTCGGCCTGCGGATGCCCGTAGTACTGCGAGCGAACAGCTGATGATCCGCCCAGTCATGCACGGGGCTTGCGACCTGCTGCCGCCGACAGACGCATCGGGGCGGAGACCGGCTCTCGTGCGGAACCTCAGATGTGCTGCCGCACGCAACCGGTTCTGTTCCGGCCGCGACAGGCTGCGCCCCTTCGGAGATCACGCGAGGGCTGCGCACGCGCCACCGTCCGACCCGGCGCCCGGCCCGACGGTCCAAGTGAGCGAGCGCGCGTCTACCCGGACCAGTCGGCGGCCGTTGCCCGCAACCCTCGGGCAGCCGGAGCAACCGCCTACTGGTGCGCGAGCCCCGGATCAAGCCACGTACTCGGCGACCGACAACGCACTCCGCACCCTCACGAATCGACGCAGCGCGCGGCACCTGATCGCCCCCGGCGGGCGATCAGAACCGATCTTCATCTCTCGGAGTCCAGCGCTGCCCTGGACGCGGGAACCGCGGGGGAGAGGCTCAACGCCCGCGTCCGGGGCCCATCCCCAAGCCACCTCCGCGACCCGCCCCCTGAGTGCCAGCGGCTCGGTGGTGCGGTCGTCGCGGTCAGCGCCTTCCGCCGGGGCACCGGCGTGCGTACCGTGCCGCTCGCTCGCGGACTCGGACGTCCGGGGCGCTCCTGAGACCCCGAACAGTGAAACCGTTCGAATCGCCGGGACTCGCCGCAGCAGCGTGCCGGGGGAGGCCCCGCCCAGGCGCGCTGTCACCGGCCGGGAACGCAGCAGCTGTCGGCGGCAGCCGCACGGTGGGGAGTCGCGCCCCAGTGCTCGATCGTGGGTTCGGACCTCCTCGGAGAGCGTTCCGACGGGTTCCCCCGCGTTCTCGGTCGGCGCTCTCAGAGGCTCTCAGAGAAGTCATTGAGGATTCAAGTATTCGTGAACCGGTGTGGCGGCGGATGGGGGAGGGTAAGCCGACTCCCTGGTCGCCACTCCCCGCTGTAGTCCCTCGGTGACCCTCAGCGGCCCCCCTGTGCCGTTCTGCGGGCCTCTCCCACCCCTATTGGCTCCCCGGGGCCTCCAGGGGTCCGCAGGGCCTCCAGGGCGGCTCAGGGGGCTTCTGGGGCCACCGGCACTTCTGGATGCGGCTGGGACGGGCGGTACGGGCCGAATGTTGACCCCGCCCAGCCAAAAACGGCCCAAAACGCGGGGGCGAGACCGGTGCCGCCGTTCAGTCCCGCTTCAGTCCCGCTTCAGTCCCGTTCAAGAAAGCCCAGGTCACAGCCGCGCACGGGCTTCTCTCGGGCTTTTTACGGGACTGACGGGACTGAACCCCCTTGTTCCTAATCATGTGTGTGTGCGGGTATGCGCGCGTACGTAAGGAACACATAAGGACACGTACGTAGCTTATAAGGGGAGGGTTCAGTCCCGTCAGTCCCGTGATTTTTGAGGTGAACCCCTCTGACCTGGGCTTATGTCTACGGGACTGAAGCGGGACTGAAGCCCGTGCGGGACTGAACGGGATCGGGGGAGTGCTTCAGTCCCGTAAGCCGACGCCCGCAATGGTGCGCCTAGTCGGGAATGTCTTGTATGCCCGTACGCGGGACTGACGGGACTGTAGTTTCGACGACGCGCGGGGGCATACTGGGCGGGCCCTCGGGTGCGCTAGTCTCGGCAGCGCATTGTCGGAAACTCAGTCCCTTCAGTCCCGTTGGCCGTCGGGAGACCCCCGCTGGCCACAGGTTTTTGTCAGGAACTGGGCAGCGACGAGTCAACCTTTGACCAAGGACTTCCGAGGACTAGTAGTGCCGCGTCAGCCTGCGTCGAGCTCGCCGGCCCCGGAGGGGGCCACGGAGCAGCCCCACGCTGTCGCCCGCTGGTGTGCACGGGCGGGGTGGCCCGTGCATCCGCTGGCGCCCCGGCAGAAGACGCCCGCCGCCAACTGCGAGGCCTGCAAGGAGAACCGGCACCGACCTGCGGAGTGTCCGTGCATCCGGGCCGGGCGCTGGTGCCACGGCTTCCACGCGGCCACCACGTCCCTGGAGCGGATCGACGCCTGGTGGGGCACGCACCCCAGGTTCGGGGTCGGGGTCTCCTGCGGGCCGGCGGACCTCGTCGTCATCGACGTGGACGCGCACGCCGCGCAAGTCCCGGACCGTTCCCGCCTGTTGCCTGGTATCCCTATCGGGCCGAAAGTGGATCTAGCTGGTCTGGCCACAGGTTTTCACACGCTGGCACTGCTGGCCGCGCTGCGGGGGACGCCCTCTCCCGCCGAGGACGAGGGCACGCTGCGCATTCGAACACCATCCGGGGGGCTGCACATCTGGTACCGAAATCCTCATCCAGGGACCCGTTACAGGTCGTCCACCGGATCGAGCCCGAGAACAGCCCTCGCCTGGCAGGTCGACGTCCGTTCGGACAACGGTTACATCGTCGCGCCCGCGACCCGTACGACCGCGGGGCGCTACACGCGCGTGGGGAAGGCCCGTACGCCCGCCTCGCTGCCGCAGTGGCTCGCCGACGAGCTCACCCGCACCGGCCATGTCCCCGGGGCGCAGGAGCCGCCTCAGGCCCCTTCCGGTGCCCCTGGTGCCTCTGGCGTCTCTGTCGCCGCTCGCGTGTCGAGGCGGCGTGCCCCCGCCGCGGCGAACCGGATCCTGGAGCCGTTGCTCGCGGAGGTCACGGCCTGTGCGGCGACCCCGGAAGGCGCCAGCTTCACGGAGAAACTGAACCGGGCCGCGTACGCCGCGGGCGGCCTGGTCCACGGCGGTCACCTGGCGGAGGCCGAGGTGCGTGACCTGCTGGAGGCGGCGGCGCGACAGGCCCGGCCGCACCAGGAGCGGCGCAACCTGGCCGTCATCGACTCCGCTCTGTCCGCAGGCGCCCAGCGCCCGTTCCACCCCCGAGGACGCTCATGAGCAGCGACGAGCAGCCACCCCGCTTCGACGCCGTCGCCGCCGCCGAACAGATCCGGCAGGAGGTGCGGCAGGAGAGCTTCGACCTGGATCTGGACGCGGACCCGGACCCCGGTCCGGACCCGGCCGACTCCGGCAGCCGCGGTCGGCCGGGCGTTCCGGCGCAGCAGGACCGGCCCCGCGCCACGCGCTCCGGCGAGGTCCCCGTGGAGCACGCCGCCGTCGTCGACGAGGGCGACCGTGGCGGCCTGTTCCCCGACGAGCTCACCGACCGGGGCAACGCCAAGCTGTTCGCGCGCCTCTTCAGCGACCGTTTCCGGCACGTGGAGGGCCTGGGCTGGTACTGCTGGGAGCAGTACCGCTGGAAGCGCACGGGCGGCGAGAAGGCGGCGCTGTGGGCGGCCGGTGACATGGCCGAACAGATCCCGGCGAGCGACCCGCGCGGCCTGTTCAGCAACCGCGACCTGCTCATGCACCGCAGGCGTACGCAGTCCACCGCCGGCATGAAGGCGCTCCTGCACCAGGCGCAGGCCGCGCCCAGTCTGAGCCTGGACCCGGACGTCCTCGACGGTGACATCTACGCCCTGTGCACCCCGGCGGGGGTCGTCGACCTCAAGACCGGCGCCCTGCGCAAGTCCGACGCGCTCAGCGACATGCACTCGCGCGCGACGACGGTCGCCCCGCAGAAGATGCCGATCCCGCGCTGGGACCGCTTCCTGCGCGACACCTTCGGCGACGACGAGAAGGGCCTGGAGACCACGCGCTTCCTGCACGTGCTCCTCGGCTACTCGATCACCGGCGACGTCGGCGGCCAGGTGCTGCCGTTCCTGTACGGCTCCGGCGCCAACGGCAAGTCCGTGCTGCTCGACGTCATGACGCAGGTCCTCGGCGACTACGCCAACGCCGCGCCGCCCGGGTTCCTCATGGAGAAGGGCAAGTTCGCCGAACACTCCACCGAACTCACCGAGTTGCACGGGCGCCGGATAGTCGTGTGCAGCGAGCTGAAGCCGAACGACAAGTTCAACGAGGCCCGCGTCAAGCTCCTCACCGGCGGCGACAAGATCACCGCCCGCCGGATGCGGCAGGACTTCTTCTCCTTCACACCGACCCACAAACTGTGGCTGCTCGGCAACCACCGGCCCGAGGTCGGCACCGGCGGCCACGCCTTCTGGCGCCGTATGCGGCTGATTCCGTTCGAACGTGTCGTGCCCAACGAGCGAAAGATCGACAATCTTGCCGTGGAGCTGGTCCGCGACGAGGGCCCCGGCATCCTGCACTGGCTGATCGAGGGGGCCAAGCGCTACCTCGACACCCGCGACCCGCTGCACGGCCCCGTCTCGGTGCGCCTGGCCACGGCCGCGTACGAGACGACCGAGGACCACATCGGGCGCTTCATCGGCGAGTGCTGCACCAAGGGCGAGGACGGCCGCCCCAACCCCGACCTGCGGGTCGAACAGAAACTGCTCTACGAGACGTACTGCCGCTGGTGCGCCGAGGAGTCCATCAGGCCCTCCTCCAGCCGCGCCTTCGCCAGCCGCATCCGCCAGGACCTCGGCCTCGCCTCCCCGGCCGAGATGATCAAGAACAACGACCGCAAGCTCTATCCGGGCCTCGCCCTGCTGCCCGACGGTTCACACGGTTCGCACGGTTCGCACACCGAGTCGAACACGCAGAGTGGGGGAGGAGGCCGGTGAGGCGGGTGAGGCCTGACATCGCCCTGGGCGGGTACGGGTGCTGCCCGTACCATGGCGGAGGCGACCTTAACGCGAGCCAAGCCAGGGGGAAGAGAACACATGGCGTGACCGCCACACGCGCGGACCGGTGCCCGGTCCAGGAAAATCAGGAGGGTCTGCGGTCATGAGCTCGATGCTGCAGGACAGCCAGCTCGCCGACGAAGAAGCCGTGGTGTGGCTCGAGAGCACGGAGAACCTCGACTACGTACGCCAGGCCCTCGACAAGTCGACCCGGCGCCGGGGCAAGCCCCGCTACGAGCGCGACGGCCGCATCATCGGCTACGCCAACCTGCTGCCGGGCGCCGACAAGGACCCCGACAGCGGACTGTTCGAGCGCCGCACGTTCTTCCTCCTCCCGCACGACCGCCCCAACGCCCCGACCGGCCCCTACGAGGTCGGCGCCCCCGGCGAGGCCGTCGACCCGCGCACGATCTCGCCCGGCCGGGTCGGCATGAAGACACCCCGGTCGCAGCGGGGGCAGCTCACCGCCGCCAGGTCCTAGCGGCGGGACGTTTCAGCCCGCCGCCCTGCGCACCAGCTCGCGGATGCGCTTCTCGTCGTCGGCGGACAGCTTGGTGAGGGCGAAGGCTGTGGGCCACATCGTCCCGTCGTCGAGCGCGGCCTGATCGCTGAAGCCGAGCGTGGCGTACTTCGACTTGAACTTCCCGGCGCACTGGAAGTGGCAGACGATCTTGCCGTCCCTGGCGTAGGCGGGCATCCCGTACCAGAGCTTGGGCCGGAGGCCGGGGGCGGCGGCGCGGACGATCTCGTGGATCTTCTCGGCGAGAACCCGGTCGGCGTCGTCCATCTCGGCGATCTTGGCGAGGACCTCGGGCTCGGTGTCCGCCTTGGCGCCGCCCTTGGCGCGGCGCGCGGACTTCACTTCCTTGGCACGGTCCTTCATCGCCTCGCGCTCCTCGGCGGTGAAACCTTCGTGCTTCTCGGCGGCGTCCATGGGGTTCCTCTCGTAGGTCTTGCCGGGCAGGACGGGGCGGGGTGGCGCGGGCGGTCAGGAGGACGTCGACGTGACCGACGCCGGCTCCCAGGCGAACCCGTCCGGGTCGGTGAAGGGCGCGGCGGTGGTGGAGCCGAGGACGATGCGGTGCGAGCCGCTGCCGTCGGCGTCGACGCCCACGTCCTTGGCGAGACCGCGGCGCTTGTAGAGCGCGAGCTTCACGGCGCTCCCCTCGGAGGTGAACTCGACGTACTTGCCGCCGAAGCTCTTGCCGACGCTCAGGCCCTGCTCGACGTAGAACTGCTTGCTCGCCTTGACGTCCTCGACGCCGAGCAGCAGCACGATCTGATCGAACTCCTTCCTGGCCGGTCCCGAGTCCTTCTTGGCCGTGGTCGCGGCCTTCCAGATCGTGCCGTCGGGGGCCTGGACGACGCCGCCGTAGCCCCACAGGGACTTGGCGGCGGGCTTGAGGGCCTTGGCGCCGGACTTGAGGGCCGCGCCGAGGTAGGCGTCGACGTCGGCGGGCTGGGCGACGGTCAGCGACAGGCTGAAGCCGCGGAAGCCGGTCGTGGGCGCCTCGGAGGCGCGCAGCCGCAGCCGCGGGCCGAGCCCGAAGGCGGCGGAGTAGAAGCGTTCGGCGGCCGCGGGGTCGGCCACTTCGAGGGTCACGGAGGCGAGTGAAGTCGTCATGCCGGTCACGCTAGTTGCGGCTCGGTGGCGGTGGCTTCTTCATTCCTGCTCGATACCGGCCCGCTCGGTACCGGCCCCCGTCGCGTCACCCGCCAGGGCAGCTCGCCCGGGGCGGTCGCGGCGCGCAGCAGGTACGTGTCCGGGTCCATCCCGACCAGCTCGGTGAAGCGCTCGCCGAAGACGCCCGGCGACGAGGCGCAGCCGACCGCACGGCGGACTTCGGGGACGCCGAGGTCGCCGCGGCGCAGCAGCGCCATCGCCCGCTCCGTGCGACGCACCATCAGGTACGCGTACGGGGACGCGTCGTAGGCGAGCCGGAACTGCCGGCTGAGCCGGCCCGGGGCCATGCCGGCGGCGCGCGCCAGCTCCTCGACGTTCAGCGGGCGCGCGTACTCCCGGTCGATCCGGTCGCGCACCCGGCGCAGCCGCGCGAGGTCGCGCAGGTGCTGGGCGGCGATCAGCGCGCGCCGTAACGCGGGGTGGCACATCACTTGGCTTCCCGGTCTTCCCGGGCCTGTCGGTCTTCCCGGACCTCCTGGATGCGGACCAGGTTCCCGGCGGGGTCGCGGAACGCGCAGTCCCGGACCCCGTACGGCTGGAGCGTCGGTTCCTGGACCACCTCGGCCGTGCTGGACTGCAGCTTCTCGAAGGTGGCGTCGAGGTCGCCGGTGGCCAGGAGGATCCAGCCGTAGGTGCCCTTGGCCATCATCTCGGCGATGGTGCGGCGCTCGTCCTCGCTGATCCCGTGGTCGACGGCGGGCGGCGCGAGAAGCAGGGAGATGCCGGGCTGGCCCGCGGGGCCGACGGTGATCCAGCGCATCTTGCCCTGCCCGACGTCACCGCGGACCTCGAAGCCGAGGATGTCGCGGTAGAAGGCCATGGAGGCGTCCGGGTCGTCGTGCGGGAGGACGGTGGTGTGAATTCGGAGATCCATGACGCCACGCTAGCCGCGCGTCCGGGCGATGGGCTTCTTGAATCCTGATCAGTTGAGCCGGAGGCCATGTTTCATGGACTGTCACTGAATCCGTTGTATGCAGGGATTCATACTGTCCACGAATTGACCTGCGTCGCGGGATTACCGACACTGCGTGGGTGACGGTGAAGAGGACGGACCGGGACGGCGCGAGCGGCGCCGACGAGCGTGCGCTCGCCGACGCGGTGGCCGACCTGCGCGCGGCCGAGGCCCGCGTCGCCGAGGCGCTGCGCACGTACCTGTCCCGGGACCCGGTGACCGGCCGCCCGCCCCACGGGCGCATCGGCCGTGCGGCCCAGCTCACCGGCTGGGGCGAACAGCGGGTGAAGGAGACGGTCACCCCGGCCCTCGCGGAACGCCGCCGGGCCAGGCGGAAGGCGGACGGCACGTGAGCGACTTCGACGCCATCGACTCCCTCCTCGCCTCCGTCGCCCCGGAGGTCCCGCTCCCCGCACCCGAGGTCCGCCGCGCCCTGCGCGAACAGGCCCGGCTGCCGAAGGCGCAGGTGGCCCGGGCGCTGGGGGTGAGTCCGTCGACGCTCAGCGCGTGGGAGTCGGACCGCGCGCCGTCGGGCGAGGTCCGCACGAAGTACGCGTACTTCCTGGAGGGCTTGAGCGCGAAGCTCGCCGAGCAGGAGGGACCGGCGGAGCCGGATTCGGAGCCGGAGACGGACGTTGCGCCGACGGCCCCCGCAGGCGGCGACAGTGGCGACGTCGACGGTGACGACGGTGACGACGATGACGTGGAGACCCTGGCGGTGCCCGAACCCTGCGTGCTGTGCGGGGAGTTGGCGGGCCGGCGGGTCGCCGGGTTCGCCCAGCACCTGAACCCGGCGGATTGCGGCGGGGGCGCACGGCCCGCCGCACCGGCACCGGCACCGGAGGCGTCGGCCCCCGTACCCGTACCCGTACCTGAGAAGTCGGCACTCGCGGCGCGCCCGAAAACCCGTCCGGCACCGCAGGGCCGCACCGCCCCGTCCCCGGCCCGCCGGGCCTTCCAGCCGGCCCCCGCCGAACCCTCCGGCCTCATCGCGAAGCGCGTCCGCGCCACCCTCGCCGACCACGGCGGCGACGTCGAGGCGGCCACGGCGGACCTGCTGAAGAAGGCGATCCCGGACGCGATGGCGTTGCTCGACGAGACCCGCAAGGGCGGCCGTTACGAGGTGATCGCGCACCCCTGGATGCCGGACGTCCTGAAGAAGCGGACGTCGCGCGGCGCCGACGAGATCTGGGAGGCCCGCCCCAAGTGGACGCGGCCGGAGCTGCCCCCCGGCGCCCACGAGGTCACGGCCCTGGACATCAACGGCGCCTACCTCTCGGCCCTGAAGACCCACCTCCCGCTCGGCCAGCTGGAACACTCCACCGGCTTCGACCACGACCGCCGCCGCGCCGGTGTCCACCTGATCACGCCGCCCCACTGGGACCACGAGGCCGTCCTCCCGAACCCGATCGGCCGGCGCGACGAACCGGGCCCCCTCTGGGTGACGGAACCGACCCTCCGCCTCCTCCTGCGCCTCTCGGGCCCGAAGTACGGCCTGTGCGAGCCGCCCGAGATCCACGAGTCGTACACGTCCGGCGCGACCGAGGGCCTTCTGGAGAAGTTCCGGGTGGCGCTCAAGGACGCGCGCGACACGGCGATCGAGCGGAACGACGACGTGACGCTCGAGTACGTGAAGGCCATGTACTCCAAGTTCGTCTCCACGATGGGGGAGTCGAACTACAACCGGGAGCTGTACCGCCCCGACTGGATGCACCTGATCCGCTCGCAGGCGTTCGCCAACCTCTGGATGAAGGCGCTCAAGGCCCACGAGGAGGGGCTGACGGTCGTACGTGCCATGGGCACCGACGAACTCCACGTGATCGGCGACTGGCGCCGTGTCTTTCCCGAGGGCCGGGCGGTCACGGAGGTAAAGGTGAAGGACGTGTACACGGCGGGGGCCGAGTACGACGACGACCAGGACGAGGCGGAGGCGTAGCCCGGAATGCCGCAACGCAATCTCGAATTCGGCAAGTTCGGCGCCCAGGGCCTGAAGGGTTACGAGGCAGCCGCCCGCCGGCTCGACACGCTCGCCGGGTTCATCGCCAGCCCGGTCACCACGCGCCGGGGCATGCTGGCCCGCCTGAACTACCTGACGCGCACCCCGCACGCCCGTGCCCAGGCCCGCGAGGCGGGTCTCACGGTGACGGACCGCACGCTGCGGCGCTGGTCCGAGGGGAAGGCGACCCCTTCGCGCAAGAGCCTCGCCCAACTGGACGCGGCCTACCGCCGTGTACGCCGCCGCAACGTCGCCCGCCACCTCCTCCAGCGCCTCAACCGCCAGGGCCGCGGCACCCGCGTCGAGTTCCATCCCCTCAACCAGTCCCAGGTCACCCGCCCCCTCCAGCGCGACGTCTCCTTCCGCACCCTGAACGTCCGCCGCTGGGACCGCATGGTCGAGGCCTGGGCGGCCGACGACGAGGAGGCGATGGACTCGGTCTGGTTCGACGACATCACCGCGGACCTGGGCTCGGAGTACGGCGCGTACGAGTACGTCATGAACATCGGCTTCGCCGCGTAACAGTGCGCGCGACGCGCACCGGCGCTCGACGTCGAGACATCGAGGTGAAGGGCCCTGCCGGAGCCCCGACGGAGGCTGAGGCCGGTCAGGACGGCTGGAGCCGGTCGAAGAGGGCGATGGCCTCGGCGGGGTCCGGGCTCACGAGGCGGTCGAGGCCGGCCGTCGTGAGCTTCGCCCACTTGCCGGCCCGTGCCCACATCCGTTGCTCGAAGGCGCGGACGGCCTCGCCCAATTGCCCGGGGCCGGTGGCGGCGGTGCGGGCTATGGCCTCGGCGAGTTCGGCGCCCTCCAGCATCGCGAGGTTCGCGCCCGCTCCCAGCGGGGGCATCAGGTGGGCGGCGTCGCCCAGGAGCGTCACCCCCCGAACGTGGGCCCAGGTGTGCGACACGGGCAGGACGTGGAGGGGGCGGTGTGCGAACGCGGTGCCCTGGCGGAGGAGGCCGAGGACGGGAGCGGCCCAGCCGTCGAACAGCGCCAGCAGTCTCGACCGCACGGCGTCGGCGTCGGCCAGGTCCAGCTCCGCGTGCCAGTCCAGCGGCGCGCGGAACTGGGCGTACACCTTGACGTGGCCGCCGCTGCCGCGCTGGGCGACGAGAGCCCGGTTCACGCCGTACACCGCCATGGAACCGTCGCCGACCAGCCGGGCGAGGCCGGGGTGGCGGGCGTCGACGTCGTCCAGGGAGGTCTCGACAAAGGTGACGCCGGTGTAGTGCGGCGTCACCGACGAGACCGCCGGGCGGACCCGGGACCAGGCGCCGTCCGCGCCGATCACGAGGTCGTACGTGTCCTGGCGGCCGTCCGAGAAGTGGACCCTCACGCCGTCGTCCCGGGCCCCCGGCACCACCCGCGTCACGCCCCGCCCCCACTGGATGGCGAGAGGGCCGAGCAGCAGGTCGCGGAGGTGCCCGCGGTCGATCTCGGGGTTGGCCCGGTCGTCCGGACGGGGGCGCCAGTCGCGCAGGACGGTCCCGTCCGCGTCCAGGATGCGCATGGCCTGTCCCTCGGGGCGGGACAGCGCCCGGAACTTTGCCAGCAGCCCCGCCTTGTCCAGCGCCAGCTGGCCCAGCCCTTCGTGCAGGTCCAGCGTGCCGCCCGCAGGACGTGCGTCGGGAGCGGGGTCGCGTTCGAGGACGGTGACGGGGTGGCCCAGGCGGTGCAGGACACGGGCGAGGGTGAGGCCGGCGGGGCCGCCCCCGACCACGGCGATACGAGGTCTCATGCCGATACACTGTATTGATACGATGCGTCGTATCGCAACAGTACGATGTGACCATGACTGTGTGGGACCGGCCGGAGCAGCCGACTCGCCCCGTGCCGCTCGACCGGGAGCGGATCGTCGCCGCCGCCGTCGCGCTGGCCGACGAGGGCGGCCTCGAGGCGGTGTCGCTGCGCAAGGTCGCCGCCCGGCTGAACGCCGGACCGATGCGGCTGTACGGATTCATCTCCACCAAGGAAGAACTGTTCGACCTCATGGTGGACGAGGTCCAGGCCGAGATCCTTCCCGACGGGCGGCCCGCCGGCTGGCGGGAGGCGTTGAGCGACCTCGCCCAAGGCACCAGGCGGGCCGCCCTCCGCCACGAGTGGCTGGCCGACCTGCTCGGCCTGCGCCCGGCCCTGGGGCCGAACGGCCTCGCCGTGGCCGAGGCGACGCTGGCCGCCCTCGACGGCCTCGCCGACATCGACACGGTCATGCGCGCGGTGGAGACGGTCAGCGCCTACTTCACCGGAGCGATCAGGCGTGAGATCACCAACCTGCGGGCCGAGCGGGCCACGGGCCTGTCCAAGCACGAGTGGCAGCGCGCCTCGGGCCCGTACCTGACGCGCATGCTGGCCACGGGCCGTTTCCCGGCGCTGTCGAAGGCCGTGTACGACGGCACGGACGTGGACACCGAGACCTCCTTCGCGACCGGCCTGGACTGGGTCCTCGACGCCGTGGCCGCAAGACTCGACCTGCCCTGAACCCGTACAGCAAGATCGGCCCCGCCCCAATTCAGGGGCAGGGCCGGTCTTGTCTCGCGGGCGGTCACCGCTTCCTACTTCGGGTCCTTGTCGAACTGGGCCCGGGACCAGCGGTACCCCAGGACGGTGAGCCCCACGCACCAGGCCAGCGCGATCCACCAGTTGTTGCCGATCTCCGTGCCGAGGAGGAGGCCACGGAGGGTCTCGATGGCGGGGGTGAAGGGCTGGTACTCGGCGATCGGCTGGAACCAGCCGGGCATCGAGTGCAGCGGGACGAAGGCGCTGGAGATGAGGGGGAGGAGGATCAGCGGCATCGCGTTGTTGCTGGCGGCCTCGGCGTTGGGGCTGCCGAGGCCCATGCCGACCGCGATCCAGGTGAAGGCCAGGGTGACGAGGGTGAGCAGACCGAACGCCGCGAGCCACTCCAGGACCGAGGCGTCGACCGAGCGGAAGCCCATCGCCACGCCGACCGCGCCGACGAGGACGACACTGATCACGGTCTGCAGGACGCTGCCCACGACGTGGCCGAAGAGGATCGAGCCGCGGTGGATGGCCATGGTGCGGAACCGGGCGATGATGCCCTCGCTCATGTCCGTCGACACCGAGACCGCCGTGCCGATGACGGTGGAACCGATCGTCATCAGGAGGATGCCGGGGACGATGTACGCGATGTAGGCGTCGCGGCCCGCCCCGCCGCTCATCGTGTCGCCGAAGACGTAGACGAAGAGCAGGAGCAGCATCACCGGGGTGAGCAGCAGGTTCAGGGTGAGGGAGGGGTAGCGGCGCGCGTGCAGGAGGTTGCGGCGCAGCATCGTGTTCGAGTCGCGTACGGCCAGGGACAGGGAGTTCGAGCTCATCGGACGGTCTCCTTCGGCTGGGCGGGGACAGCGGCAGCGGGGGCTTCGGGGCCGGTCAGGGCGAAGAAGACGTCGTCCAGGTCCGGGGTGTGCAGGGTCAGTTCGTCGGCCTCGACCCCGGCCGCGTCCAGGCGGTCGAGGATGGTGCGCAGTTCGCGCTGGCTGCCGTCGCTGGGGATGGACAGCGACAGCGTGTCGTCGTCGCGGAGGGTCCCGTCCAGCGCCTCGACGGCGTTCTGGTAGCCGGCCGGGTCCGAGAACCGCAGCCGGACATGGCCGCCCGGAACGATCCGCTTGAGCTGCTCCGCGGTGCCTTCGGCGGCGATCCCGCCGTTGTTCAGGACCGCGATGCGGTCGGCGAGTTCGTCGGCCTCCTCCAGGTACTGGGTGGTGAGGAAGACGGTGACGCCGCTGTCCTTGACCAGGTCGCGGATGATGCCCCACATGTTGTGGCGCGAGCGCGGGTCGAGCCCGGTGGTCGGTTCGTCGAGGAAGATGATGCGCGGGTCGCCGACCAGCGTCATCGCGATGTCGAGCCGGCGCTTCATGCCGCCGGAGTAGGTGGAGGCGGGCTTCTTCGCGGCGTCGGTGAGGTCGAAGCGCTCCAGGAGCCCGGCGGTGACCCGCCGCCCTTCGTGCTTGGGCAGGTGGTGCAGGTCCGCCATGAGGAGCATGTTCTCCTCGCCGGTGATCAGGCCGTCGACGGCGGAGAACTGTCCGGTGACGCCGATCGCCGCGCGGGCCGCCTGTGCGGAGGTGGCCAGATCGTGGCCCGCGACGTGGAGGGAGCCCGTGCCCTCGTCGGGCGTGATCAGCGTCGAGAGGATCTTTACGGCGGTGGTCTTGCCCGCCCCGTTCGGACCGAGCAGGGAGAAGACCGTGCCTTCCGGGACGCTCAGGTCGATGCCGTCGAGCACGACCTTGTCGCCGTAGGACTTGCGCAGTCCGTTCGCCACGATGG
The DNA here is from genome assembly GCF_044332585.1 of Streptomyces sp. NPDC016845. NCBI lineage: Bacteria > Bacillati > Actinomycetota > Actinomycetes > Kitasatosporales > Streptomycetaceae > Streptomyces > Streptomyces sp. NPDC016845. Next base: position 95,537 of record NZ_JBIRPI010000023.1, read on the forward strand.
CCAAGCCGCTCATGAGGGGTGCTCCTTCGGGTGGATTCGCGGGAATTGCGGTGCGTGGTGCTCAGAGACCGGCGGCCGTGATGTCGCCCTTGGCGACCGTCGCCTTGATCGTCAGGTCGGGCGAACCGCCGTCGTTGCGCAGCGAGTTGCTGACACGGCCGTACATGGTGCCCGCGTCGAGCGAGGCGGAGACGCCGCGCCCCGCGGTCACCGCGATGTCGCCCAGTTGCGTGCTGAGGGTGAGCGCGCCGCCGGTGGCCTCGGCGATGTTCACGTTGCCCTGCTGCGTGCTGATCTCGCCGGGACCGGTCAGCCGGCCGATGGTGATGTCGGCGTCGAGACCGCGCAGGCGGGCGCCGGTGGCCTCGTCGATCTTGACCGAGCGGTGACCGCCGTCGAAGGCGACGTCCCCGAGCCGGCCGACGCCGCGGAACTCGGCGGCCGCGGCCTTCGCCTCGACGTGGGAGCCGGTCGGCACCTGGACGGTGACCTCGACCGAGCCGGAGCTGCCGAGGAGCCGGTTCCTGGCCGGTGCGGCCGCGATCCGCAGGACCCCGTCCTCGTACGCGACGGTGACCTGCTCGGCCGCCTTCACGTCGCGGCTCTTGGCGGGGTTCGCCGGCCGGACCTCGACCGTGGCGTCGGCGCGGTCGGCGGCGATGAACTGGATGCGGCCCGCGGGGATGTCGAGGACGGCGGAGACGGGGGCGGTGGTGGCGAACTTCTGCATGACGCTCTCCTTCATCTGCTTCGCGTCCCGCCGTGCGGTTCGCTGTTTCCGATGAGTGAAAAGCTACGTTGCGTTCATGGTTCTGGCAACGCAGTCGTTGCGCGTCAATCCAGTTTATGCAGCTCAGAGGCGTAAAAGTGTTGCAATGGAGGCGCGGACAACGCAACGAATCGTCGCGCTTTCGTTGCAATGAAATGAAAGAAAGGCTATGCTGGAGCCATCGAAACCGCACCTCGCACCTTCCACCCCTTCCAAGGAGAGACCGCGATGCCCGGAGGCAGGCTCACCCAGCAGGAACGCCAGCAGATCGCGCTGGGTCTTTCCGACGGCCTCGCGTACGCGGAGATCGCCCGCAGCCTGGACCGCCCGACCTCGACCATCACCCGCGAGGTCATGCGCAACGGCGGCCCCACCGCCTACCGTGCCGAGATCGCGCACCGCGCCACCGAGCACCGCGCCCACCGCCGCAGGCAGCCGGCCGCGCCCCGGAACGCGCAAGCGGCGCCGCAGCCCTATGGGCGCGACGCCGAGGCGGTGCGGGAGTACGAGGAGGTGTTCACCACCGGCATGATGGCGTCGGGCGCGCCGAAGATGGTGTCCCGGTTGCTCGCCTGCCTCTACATCACGGACGACGGCAGCCTCACCGCGTCGGAACTCGTGCAGCACCTCCAGGTCAGCCCGGCGACGGTCTCGAAGTCGATCGCGTTCCTGGAGAGCCAGGGCCTGGTGCGCAGGGAGCGCGACGAACGCCGCCGCGAGCGGTACATCGTCGACAACGACGTCATGTACCAGTCGATGGTGGCCAGCGCCCGGTCCACCGCCCAACTCGCCGCCACCGCACGGCAGGGCGTGGTCCCACTCGGCTCCGAGACCCCTGCGGGCGTCCGCCTGGAGAACATGGCGCGCTTCCTCGACTTCGTCTCCGAGAGTCTTCTGCGCGCCGCCGATCAGGCCCGCGACATCCTCCACTCGCAGCCCGCCGCACCGTCCGAGGCGCCTACTCCGTAGGCGTGGACCCGGTGAACATGGTGAGCAGCCCCTGCGGCGCGTCCTCGCCGAACATGAACGCGAACAGCTCCTCCCCGTCGGCGGCCGCCCGCGCGCCGCGGGCGAACATGGCCTGCTCGTAAGCGTCGAGCGCCGCCTCGATGGAGATGCGGCCCTCGACGCTCGCGGCGATCGCCCTGCCCAGCTCCGCCCCGTCGTACATGGCGAGGTTGGCTCCCTCGCCGTTCGGCGCCGACAGGTGGGCGGCGTCGCCGAGCAGGGTCACGCCGGGGACGCGGTCCCAGCGGTGGCCGGCGGGCAGGGCGTTGAGGGTGCGCAGGACCGGCGCGGTCTCCCCGTCGGTGATGAGCGCGGTCAGCTCCGGCGCCCAGCCGTCGAACTCCTCGGCGATCCGTGCGGCGGCCGCGGCCTGGTCGGTGAAGTCGACGGCGGCGAACCACTCCCGCTCCTTGGTCAGCGCCACATACGTGTGCAGGGTCCCGCCGCTCTCCCGGTGCGCCTGGATCCCCTTGCCGGGCGCCAGTGCGAACATGGCGCCGCCGCCGACCGCCTTCGCTGCCGCCGGGTGCCGGACGTCGGCGTCGTACAGGTACGTCTCGACGAACGACTTGCCGATGTACGCGGGTGTCGCGTCGCTGAGCAGCGGCCGTACGCGGGACCAGGCGCCGTCCGCGCCGACGAGCAGACCGGTGACGACGCTGCCGCCGTCGGCGAACGTCACCTCATGGCGCCCCTCGGCAAGGGCTCGTACGCCGCTGACCTTGTGGCCCCACCGGACGGTGCCTGCCGGGAGCGACTCGAGCAGGATCCGGCGCAGTTCGCCGCGCTGCACTTCGGGGCGGCCCCGTTCGCTGTCGTCGTCGAAGAGGACCGAGCCGTCCGGGGCGAGGACGCGGGTCGCCTCGCGCCCCTCCAGGACGAGGGAGCGGAACGCGTCCGTGAGGCCGGCTGCGGCGAGCGCGGGCTGACCGGTGTCGTCGTGGATGTCGAGCATGCCGCCTTGCGATCGCGCGGTGGCGGAGGCCTCGCCCTTCTACGAGGCCATCGGCCGCCAGGTGCGGGCGCTCGGCGTGCCGGAAGCGGGCTGGTTCACGGCGGCCTCGGCGCTGGTGCACCACATCCTCGGCGCGGCCGGGCAGAACGCCGCCAACGCGGAGGCCGGGCGTGCCCTCGGCCCGGACGCCGACCGCGACGAATACCTCGACTCCGTGTCGCGATCATGGCTGGAACTCGACCCCGAGGAGTACCCGTTCGCGCGGGCGGTCGCCGCCCAGCTGCCCGGCCACGACGACCGCGGGCAGTTCCTCGCGGGCGTCGACCTCGTCCTCACCGGCATCAGGGCCTCGCTCGCCGCATCGTCCGCCCGGTCCGCTGTGCCGCCCCACTGAAGATCACCCGCGACACGCGACACGGCGCCACGCCGAGGAGTCGTACGACTTCCCGGAGTGAGACCGGGAGGTCATCCACGGCGCGTCGCGAGAGTGCGGACGAGGGCTCGGAACAGCACCTGAAACGACCACCTCCCCGGGGTTAGGGTGCTGCCTCCAGCCCGGCTCGCAGCCGGGCTCCCGCCGCCCGCCCGCGACCCCTCGGAGGTGCCCTCCCGGTGCCGGATTCCTTCGTTCACCTGCACAATCACACCGAATATTCGATGCTCGACGGTGCGCAGAAACTGCAGCCGATGTTCCGGGAAGTGGACCGGCAGGCCATGCCGGCCGTCGCGATGAGCGACCACGGCAACATGTTCGGTGCGTACGAGTTCCACACGGTGAGCAAGGGGTTCGACGGCGTCAAGCCGATCATCGGGATCGAGGCGTACGTCGCCCCGTCCTCGCGCCGCAACCGCAAGCAGGAGTTCTGGGGCCCCGGCGGCCAGCGGGCCATGTCGGACGACGGAGAGGGCTCCAAGGACGTATCGGGCGGCGGCCGCTTCACGCACATGACGATGTGGGCGGAGAACGTCGAAGGGCTCAAGAACCTCTTCTACCTGTCCACGGAAGCGAGCTATTCCGGCCAGTTCCCGGCGGGCAAGCCGCGGATGGACATGGAGCTGATCAGCGAGCACGCCGGGGGCATCATCGCGACGACCGGCTGCCCGTCGGGCGCGGTCCAGACCCGGCTCCGCCTCAACCAGTACGACGAGGCGCGCGAGGTCGCCGCCGCCTACCAGGACATCTTCGGCAAGGAGTCCTACTTCCTGGAGCTGATGGATCACGGCCTGTCCATCGAGCGCGACGTCCGCGAGGGCCTGCTCCGCCTCGCGGAAGACCTCAGCATCCCCCTCCTTGCGACCAACGACGCCCACTACGTCCACCAGGACCAGTCCGACGCGCACGACAACCTGCTCTGCATCGGCGTGGGCAAGAACAAGGCGGACGAGAAGCGCTTCCGCTTCAACGGCGACGGCTACTACCTCAAGACCGCCGCCGAGATGCGCGAACTCTTCTCCGAGCTCCCCGAGGCCTGCGACAACACGCTCCTGATCGCCGAGCGCGTCGGCTCGTACGACAGCGTCTTCGAGAACGTCGACGAGATGCCGCAGTACCCGGACGTGCCGGAAGGGGAGACGCAGGAGTCCTGGCTGCGCAAGGAGTGCCTGGAAGGGCTCACCATGCGCTACGGCTCGCCGCTCCCGGCCGAGGTCGTGGAGCGGTTCGAGACCGAGATGACGGTCATCGGCCCGATGGGCTTCTCCTCGTACTTCCTCGTCGTCGCCGACATCTGCCGCCACGCCCGTGACAGCGGCATCCCGGTCGGTCCGGGCCGTGGCTCGGCGACCGGCTCGATCGTCGCGTACGCGACCCGGATCACCGAGCTGTGCCCCCTCGAACACGGCCTGCTCTTCGAGCGGTTCCTCAACCCCGAGCGCATCAACCCCCCGGACGTCGACCTCGACTTCGACGACCGCCGGCGCGACGCCATGGTCCGCTACGTCACCGAGAAGTACGGCGACGAGTACACCGCGATGGTCAACACGTTCGGCAAGATCAAGGCCAAGAACGCGATCAAGGACAGCTCCCGCATCCTCGGTTACCCCTTCCAGCACGGCGAGCGCATCACCAAGGCGCTGCCGCCGGACATCATGGGCAAGTCGATCCCGCTCGACGGCATCTTCGACTCCGCGCACCCTCGCTACGGCGAGGCGGGCGAGATCCGGCAGATGTACGAGAACGAGCCGGACGTCAGGAAGGTCATCGAGACCGCGAAGGGCGTGGAGGGCCTGACGCGCGGTACGGGTGTCCACGCGGCAGCGGTGATCCTCTCCAAGACGAGACTGACCGACCGCATCCCGCTGCACATGCGCGCCAAGGACGGCGTCAAGATCACCGGCTTCGACTACCCCAGTTGCGAGAACATGGGGCTGGTCAAGATGGACTTCCTGGGCCTGCGCAACCTGGGCGTCATCGACCACGCGCTCAAGAACATCCGCGAGAACAGGGGCGTAAGCCTGGCCACCGTCGATCCCGGCAACGGCGACGACAGCATCACGGTCATCCCGCTCGACGACGTGAAGACCTTCGAACTCCTCGGCCGGGGCGACACGTTCGGCGTCTTCCAGCTGGACGGCGGCGGCATGCGCGCCCTCCTCAAACTGATGGAGCCGTCCCGCTTCGAGGACATCGCGGCGGCCCTGGCCCTGTACCGCCCCGGCCCGATGGCAGCGAACGCGCACACCAACTACGCCCTGCGCCAGAACGGGAAGCAGAATCCGGACCCGATCCATCCAGAACTGAAGGAAGTCCTGGACCCGATCCTCGGCTCCACCCACCACCTGCTCATCTTCCAGGAGCAGATCATGGCCATCGCCCGGACGCTGGCCGGCTACACCCTCGGCGGCGCCGACATGCTGCGCCGCGCGATGGGCAAGAAGAAGCCCGAGGTGCTGGCCGCCGAGTGGGAGAAGTTCCACGACGGCATGGAGACCAACGGCTACTCGGAGGAGGCCATCAAGGCCATCTGGGATGTCATGCTCCCGTTCTCCGGCTACGCCTTCAACAAGTCCCACACCGCCGGATACGGCCTGGTCTCGTACTGGACCGCCTACCTCAAGGCCAACTACCCGGCCGAGTACATGGCGGCGCTGCTCACCTCCGTCGGCGACGACAAGGACAAGGCGGGCATCTACCTCGCCGACGCCCGCAAGCTGGGCGTGACCGTCCTGCCGCCGGACGTGAACGAGTCCCTCGCCGAGTTCGCAGCCGTCGGCGACGACGTCCGCTTCGGCCTGCTGTCGGTGCGCAACGTGGGCGACAACGTCATCGAGTCGATCATCACGGCCCGTGGATCGGCGGGTAAGTACACGTCCTTCACCGACTTCCTCGACAAGGTGGACCTGCCCGCGCTGAACAAGCGGGCGGTCGAGTCGTTGATCAAATCCGGCGCCTTCGACTCCCTGGGCCACACCCGCAAGGGCCTGTCCGCCGCGCACGAGAGCGCGATCGACGCCGTGGTCCCACTGAAGAAGGCGGCGGCGTACGGCCAGGACGACCTCTTCGCGGGCATGGGCGGCGACGGCGGGCCCGACTCCGGCGGCTTCAGCCTGGACGTCCCGATCAGCGACGACGAATGGCCGCGCAAGCAACTCCTGGCCACTGAACGCGAAATGCTGGGCATGTACGTCTCCGCCCACCCCCTGGACGGCACGGAACACATCCTCTCCGCCAACCGCGACACCACCATCGTCGACCTGCTCTCCTCGGGCCGCACCGAGGGCGTCGTCCGCCTCTCCGGCCTGATCACCAGCGTCCAGCCGAAGATGACCAAGCAGGGCAACGCCTGGGCCATCGTCAACCTCGCCGACCGCGACGGCACCACCGAGGTCCTCTTCTTCCCCGCCACCTACCAGCTCGTCGCCGCCGCCCTCGTCGAGGACAGCGTCATCTCCGTCCAGGGCCGCATCAACGACCGTGACGGCGCGATCAGCATCTTCGGCCAGGAACTCCAGGTCCTCGACGTCACCTCCGCGGAGCGCGAGGGCGCGGCCCCGGTCCGCCTCCACGTGCCCTACCACCGCATCAACGAACAGTTCATCGGCGAACTCCGCCGCATCATGGGCGACCACCCGGGCCAGAACCCGGTGCACGTGTCAGTACGGGGCCCACTCAAGACGACCGTCTACGAGCTGCCCGCGATGGTGAACGCGGCGACGATCGCCTCCGACATCAAGGGGACGTTCGGGGCGGAGGCTTGGGTGGGGGTGGCGTAGGAGGGCGCAGCCGGCTGCGGGTCGATGCATTCGCGGTATGGCGTGACGGTGTTCCGTTCGTGTTTCTGAACACCTTCAAGTCGGCTGAGCGAGGTCGATTTGACGCGGCGCACGAGCTGGGTCATCTCGTCATGCATGGCTCCGAGCATGCCTGCTCAGGGCCTGAGGCGAACGCCATGCCGTCAGGCGCACCCGTCGATCGACACGAAGGCGCCACCTCGATGACGAGTCTGCGGACACCAGCCGAAGCCCTCTCAATCGGCCGCCCTACGTACAGCCAGACCTTTCCATGTGAGCCGTTCGCGGCAGAGCTCGGCCGCGATGTGGTCCGGGATCTCCTCGGTGTGTGGCACCTCGACGGCCTGGCCGATCGGGCCGCGCTGATCGTGACGGAGCTGATCGCGAACGCCATCTGGGCGCGGGCTGCTTCTGATCGACGCTGTTGCCGATCGGTGGGGCTACGACGCCAGCAGATGGCCATGGATTGCGGCCTCTGCGCCCGGCCTCTCGGAGCGAACTACCTGCGCTTCTTCGAGGACATGACGCAGAGCCGGATAGGGGGGCGGGTCGGTCTCTCCCGGATGCACGTCTCCCGGGTCATCAGCCAGTGCCGCTCCGAAGTCCGGGAACGCGCTGACCGCACGCCTCGTGCGCACGCGGCGGCCCGTGTCCCGGTCAGGGTTGCGGGTAGCGCTTGAGGACGGACGTGTCGAGCGTGAAAGAACGGCCGAGGTCGACGTGGTCCCCGAAGGAGTGCTCCGTGTGGTTGGCGTAGACGGCGCCGGCGCCGTGCCCCTTGATGTTCCAGTGGTGATGCACGGTTCCGTCGCGGGGATCGACGATCAGGTAGCTCTCGATGCCCATGGCGGGGTAGTCGCGGAGCTTGCCGACATAGTCGTTGTCCGGGTTGGAAGGAGAGACCACCTCGACGGCCAGGAGCGCGCCCTGCGGGTCGGGCCGGTCCATGGTCTCCAGAGCGTCCTCGGCGATGACGATGATGTCCGGCGTGCGGCGTACGCCGATGCCGGGATTCTCGACTTCGATGCCAAGGCCGACGACGTGATCCGGGGTATGTGCGGCGACCTGCGGGTCGAGCTGCTGACGGATCCGAGTCGCGGTCAGGCCGTGCATCCCGGACGGGCTCATCATCATGACCACCTGGCCGCGGGAGATCTCGGCCGCGCTGAAGCCCGCGTCGCGCGTGTTGAGGAGGTCCGCGTGGTCGCTGAGCTGCTGGAAGATCGTCGCCTCGGTCATGCCCTCAATGGTATGGGGAGTCGTCCCGTCGGCCGCGGCACTGCGCCGAGGTCCGGGAACGCGCTGACCGCACGCCCGTGAGCAGGCGTGCGGTCAATGGAGCGTGAAATGGAGCGCTGTTCAGGCGGCGCTCTCCGTCGCCTCGACATAGGCGCGGGCCGCGACCATCACGTCACGCGCGCGGTCGTCGGCGATACACATGGCCGGGGCCATGTCCTCCAGCTGCGGGTTCATGCCGATCATCCAGGCACGCGCGGTATAGACGGACTCCGCGCCCTGGATCAGGTGGAAGATCTGGATGGCGTCGATCAGGCGGGCCTCGGCCTCCGGCCGCGGCCTGCTGGTGCCGGCGGCCCACCGGCCCACCTGCTTGGCATCGCTGATCCCGGCCATCCGCGCGGTGAGGCGCTGACCGAGGTTCTCCTGGAGGAATCGCGCTATGTCGGCGATCGGGGTGCTCACGGCGGCGCTGTGCGCCTGAAGGGCCGCGGAAGCGCTCCGGGGCGGCTTGGCCTTGGTCGCGGACATAGGGGTCTCCCTCGTGCAAGGTAAGAAGGGCTGGGTGGGCACGGTGGCCGCCCCCTGTGATCGCGGCAGCGTACGCCGCACGGCCTGCTTCATGGTGCCCTTGCCCTCCCTCTTCAAGATCTGTATGGCTCGTCAGTGAGCCAGTAACCAAAAGGGTACCCACAGGGGTAGGTCAACTCCACCTGTCGGCGTCCACTTTGAGGAAACGTCATATGCCCCGAACGGCGCCGGAAGCCGCCGCTCCACCGGCTCTCACCTGCGGATTCTCTGCCACAGGAGAGGTTTCCGGCCATGGTCCCCGGTGTGGACTTTGGCTGTTTTACGTCGGACAGTAGACCCCTTTGCGGGTGGGGTTCCGGTGTGTTCGTGGTGGGTTCGCGGTGGGTTCCCGGGGGTGTCCGAGGTCAGAACATCTGCAGGCCGTACTCCCGGGCCACCATCGCGAGGGGCACCGACTCCGGGAAGACGTACGTCGACTCCAGGCGCTCGACCGTCGTGTTGTCGAAGACCGCCCAGCACTGGCGCATCCCGAACCGGGACCGGTACGCGATGCCGTGGATGCTCGGCGTGCCCTGCGGGGTGCGCTGGGCGTGGGCCCAGCGGGCGATGGCGCGGGTCAGGCGGCGGTGGAAGCCGTGCGTGTGTTCGCGGGTGAGTTCGGGGCGGGTGACGCCCAGTTCCTGGAGCCGGGGTGCGAGGAGCGCGGTGAGCGCCTTGAGGGTGGTGTCGTCGTCGACGTCGAGGAAGCGGCTGTCCTTGGCGGGTTCTAATCGCAGCAGGGTGTGCTTGGCGCTCCAGTCGCGCACCATCTTCCCCGGGCCGACGAAGTACGGCTCGTGCCAGTCGTGGTCGACGAGTTCGCGCATGTCGGGGTGGACGCGGAACGGGGCGAGCGCCTCGGCGAAGCAGCCGTCCTGCTGGGAGGCGCAGTAGAGGGTGCCGTAGGTGCTGGAGCTCCAGGCGTTGCCCGCGGTGCTGGTCTCGTCCGCGGTGGCGAGCATGTCGTAGCTGAGCGGGTCGGAGGTTTTGCCCAGTCGCCATACGCCGTCGGCGGGGGCCGGTATCAGTCTGACGTCGGCTGCGGGACTGGGGGTCATGGTTCTCGGCTCCGGTCGTCGTCCGTCCAGGCCGTCTGAACGGGGCGGCCCGCCGGCGCCTGCCGACGGGCTCGGGTGGTTCGCTGGGCCGATTGCCCTGACCAAAGACCCTGGCCAGGGACCGGGCGGCAGCCAATTGATCAATTGTGCTCGGCCGGGCGGCCGGGACGCGAGTCACTTGCCGGACATCCCGGGGGCGCACGAAGCATTCCGGGGGGCGCATAGGCCGAAAGCATGTGTCGCCCCCGCTCGCACGTGTAGCCCCCGGTCGCACGTGTAGCCCCCGGTCGCGCGTGTCGCCCCCGGCCGCATGTGCAGCCGCTCGGCACGACCCGCTCAGCGGGCCAGCGCCGGGTGTGACAGGTCCAGGCTCGTCAGCGCCGCCCCGGCCGGGCCCGCCATCGCCAGGTCCGCCGTGGCCGTCCCCGGGTGGGGCGTGGCGTCCAGCCAGGTCAGCGGGGTCGCGGTGGCCACCGTCAGCAGGCGGCGGCAGGTCGCCGCGTCCCAGAGCAGGACGATTCCGTCGCGGGAGGCGCTGACCACGTACGTACGGTGCTCGGCGGTGAAGGTCGCCACGGCGTGGACCGGCGCGTGATGGCCCGTCAGGCGCGGGCCGAGCGGTTGCGCGGTGGCCAGGTCCCACAGCCGTACGTCGGCCTGGTCGCCCGCGGTGACCAGGAACGGCGGGAGCCCGTCGGCCGGGGCGGTGTTGAGCGCGAGCGCGTGGAGGATGCCCTGGTCGCAGCGGATCAGGCCGGCGCTGTCGTCGGCCAGGGCCGGGTCCCAGAGGCGGACGACGCCCTCGGTGCCCGCGCTGGCGAGCCACGGCCGGCCCTCGTCCGTGCAGGCGGCGGCGAGCGCCTTGACGCTCATCGTGTGGCCGTCCCAGGTGCGGAGCGGGCTCGCGGTGTGCAGGTCCCACAGCCGGACGCGGTAGTCGTCCGAGGCGGTCAGGAGCAGGGCGAGGGCCCCGTCCGGGCTCGCGCAGGCGGCCAGGTGGCGGGTGGGCGCGCCGTCGCAGTCCAGGGGGGCGAGGGGAGCCGATTCGGGGGCCGCCGGGTCCCACGCCGTGACCGTGCCGGTCGTGTCGGCGGTCAGCAGCAACCGCTGCGCGCCGCCGCGCCGCGCCCAGGCCACGCCGAGTACGGGGGCGGAGCCGGTCAGCGCCGTCGTCGTCCGGCCGCTGCGCGTGGCGGTCAGACGTACGGAGGTGTCGTGGGCGGTGGCGATGAGGGGGCCCGCGTCGCTGTGCCACAGGGCGGTGCCTGCCGTGGGGCGGGGCGCGGGGGAGTGGCCCTCGGCCAGGACGCGGTCGATGTCGGCCGCCGTCCACAGACGCAAGGTCGCGTCGGCCGCGCCCGACAGGAGCGCGCCGGGGCGGTCCGGGCTCTCGGGCAGGGCGGTGAGAGCGGTGACGGTGTCGGTGTGGCCACGCAGGTCGGCGACCGTCCCGGTGGCGGGCTCCCACAGGGTCACGGAGTGGCCGCGGGCGGCGGCGAGGACGACGTACTCCTCGTCGTCCAGGGCCAGCAGGCACAGGTCCTTGACGGGTTCGCCGTGGCCGGGCGCGGTGCCGGGCAGCCGCCCCTCGGCGACGGACCAGGAGGTGAGGGTGCCGTCCGCGTGCCCGCAGTGGAACAGGCCCGGTTCGGCGCCCGGCGTCACCGTACGGGCGGGGGAGGGCAGGCAGTGCGTGGCGCGGACGGTGCCGTCGAGGTGGTGCACGGTCAGGTCGTGGGCGGCGTGGACGAGGACGCGTTCGCCGTCGGTGTCGACCAGGGCGGTCAGCGCGCCGCGCAGCACCGGGGGAGCGGTGGCGACCGTACGGGACGGCTCGGGCGGCGCCCAGCCGGCCAGCTCGCTGCGCCCGTTGACCGTCCATACGACGTGCTCGCCCTGGTCGTCGAAGCAGGACACGGCGTCGTCGAACCAGGTGGAGTCGGTGTGGTGGCCGAGCGCCGTGTGCCGGTGCGCGTCCCACAGCCGTACGGTGCCGTCGGTGCTCGCGGTCACGAGGTACTGGCGCCCGCCGGGTCCCGGCGGGCTGATGTGCAGGGCGCGGATCTCGCCGGTGTGCGCGGCGAGCGGGGCGCCCGCCGGGTGCGCGGTCGCGGCGTCGAGGAACTCGAGGGTGCCGGTCGCGGTGGCGACGGCGACCTGGAGTCCCCGGCTCGGATGGACCAGGGTGAGGAGCCGGGCCGGGGTGGCGGGGAGCGTGGCCCAGATGTTCGCGGACAGGCGCCAGTCGGCGTAGTGCGCGGTGAGCGGGGAGTCGGCGGGCGGCGCGGCCTCGGGCGGCATCCGGGTGCGCGGCGTGTCGGGGAAGGTCAGCGCGGTGTGGGCGAGGTGCAGGCTCGCCATGCGCGACGGCAGCGGTTCCTCGCGCAGGTAGGGCTCTATCGCCGACCAGGCCGTCAGCCAGTGCCGGGGCCCGCCCGCCGGCGTGTGGTGCAGCAGCGCGCGGATGCCGCCACCGGTGTCCCACGCGAGCGCCTGCGGCGGCACCCGGGCGTCGTCGAGGACGTGGCCGAGCGCGGCGTGCCGGGTCAGGTGGCGTCGTACGTACGGGGGCGGGGGCTGTCCGGCGTCACCGCTGCCGCCGAGCGCGGTCAGCTGCGCGGCGATCCGCGCGTGCACGGCGGCTTCGCCGTCGTCGTCGCCGGGCCCGTCGGAGGGGGCGATGCCGTACGGGGGCTGCGGCTGTCCGGCGTCGCCGCCCGGCGCGGTGGTGGCCCGCGCGTGCACGGTGGCCTCGTTGTCCCCGTCGCGGCCAGGGACGATGTCGTACGGGCGCGACGGCGGCCGGCCGGAGTCCCTGCCCGGGGTGGCGTCGTCGCCGGGGCCGGGGGAGGCGGCGATGTCGTGCGGGCCGGTCCGTTCGGTCACCTGGGGCCCTTTCGCTCGGCCGGCCAGCGGCGCAGGATCTGTGCCAGTTGTTCGTGGGCGGGGCGGTAGACGACGCGGTCGTCCTCGTGGTCAGTGGTGAGATACCCGGCCAGGCGGCTCTTCAGCAGCCGGCGGATCTTCTCGTCGGGGTCAACGAGGGGCGCACGGAGCACGGCGGCGGTCAGCGCGGGCCACACGTCCCCCCATGCGACCCCGCGCCCCAGCGCGAACGCGCTCGCGCGCAGCAGCCCGACGGCCTCCTCGGCGGTGAGGCCGCTGCCCGCGGCGGCGGCGAGTTCGATGTCCTTGCGCAGGAGGCCCGTGATGCCTTCGCCGACGCGCCGCAGCCAGTCCCGGTCGGTGAGCAGCGCGGGGCCCTCGGCCCGTAGCTGTTCCACGGCCAGGCGGGCGTGGAGGAAGGAGCCGGCCGCGCGGGCGCCGACGACGCGCGCGGCCCGCGCGACGGCCACCGCGTCCCACCGCTCCTGGTCGCGGAGCAGCACCCGTACGTAGGCGTCGATGTCCTCGTCCGGGTCGGTGTCGCAGCGCACGGTGCGGGCGTGCGGGAAGCGGTCGGCGAGCTCGCGGAGCAGGTCGTCGGCGGCGGGCCGCCGCGATCCGTCGTCGCCCGTCGGTGTGGGCCGGGCGCTGCGCACGCCGAGCAGCAGCCGCACCTTGCGGCGCCGCGTGGCGGGGCCCCGTCCGGCGGGCGCGGGCACGCCCGCCCCGCGCCGCGCGGGCCGGGTCGCGGTGACGAACGGGGCAAGCGCCGTGGTGATGAAGTGCGTCGGGTCGTACGCCTCGTCGAGGCCGTCCACGACGACCGTGACGGGCGGCCCCGGGCGGGACAGGAACTCCTCCAACGCGCCCTGCCAGTCGCCGAGTTCCACACTCCCCTCGGCGGGCGCACAGCCCAGCGCCTCGCCGAGCTGGCGCAGCGCGGTCAGCGCGGTGTGGTTGCGGGCCGAGATGGCCGCGCTGACCGCGCCGGGCGGAGGGATCGTCTCGGGCGGCCCGTCGAGCGCGGTCTTGTAGCGCTCCTCGCCCCGGAACAGCGGGTCGCTGAGCGTCACCATCCGGCCGAGCAGCGCCGACTTCCCGGTCCCCGCGCCCCCGGTGACGATCATGGCGCCGCGCGGACTCCGCGCGAAGTCGACCAGGAGCCGGTTGAGGCGGGTGCGCCCGGAGAAGTACCAGCCGCCGTCGGCCTTGTCGAGCCGCCCGCTGGCCTTCTCCAGCCAGTGCTCCAGCTCGTCGAAGGTCGCCGCGACATCGCTGACCGCGTCCTTGGCGACCCGTGGCGAGGGCTCGTAGCCGGGATTGGGCAGCGCCCGCGAGCGCTCGTGCTGCCACTGGGTGAGCAGCGGCTGGGGGATGTTGACGCGGGCGTGGGCGCGCCGCGCGCCGCGCCGCCGGGGCCGCTCCTCCTCCAGGAGCTTCGCGGCGCGGTTGAGGAGCTGCGTGAACTCGCTCATCGTCAGATGCGGGTGTGCGATCTGCTCGCTGGTGGTGGCGAGGAGGTGGGCGCGGGAGAGGACGCGGGCCAGTTCGAGGCCGAGGACCGTGCGGCCGCGTTCGGTGGTGGCGAGGACGTTGAGCCGCGCCTCCTCCTTGCGCACGGGCGCCAAGTCGTCCTGAAGCGCGACGAGTTCGCCCTGCACGGCCGCCGACTCACACATGTTGAGGATGACCAGGACGTCACGGGCGCGCGAGTCGAGGGCCGCGTAGGCGAGCGCGGACGTGGGCACGGCGGTGGCGAGGAGGCGTTCGTCGGAGGTGTCGGGCAGGCGCAGGTAGTGGCGGCTGGACTTGGCGGACAGGCCGTGCGCGCTGACGAACAGGATCAGCGGGGTCGCGGCGTCGGTGTCGCGCAGGCCGCTCGCGCTCAGGTACGCCTCGACCTCGTGCCGCGTCGACAGCGGCGTACCGTCCGGTGTCTCGGACAGCCGCCAGTCGAACGCCTCCCCGTTGCGCGGCCACCACAACTCCAGGGCCGCGAGCTGCTGTTCCACCGCCTCGTCGAAGGAGGGGTCGCCGTCCGGGACGACCAGGCCGACGAGCAGCCCGCGCGGCCCCGACTCCAGTGGCCCGTGCGGCCACTGCGGTCGCGGTGCGTCCGGGCACTGCGACGCGTCCGGGTCGGCAGCAACAGCCATGACCGGCCCCCGTTGCTCGCTCATCTTGCCTATTGTTCCCGTCCATGAGCTTCCAGCGACAGGTCGGCGAGGCCCGACCCGCCTCGGCACAGGCAGAGTTACCTCATCATGTGACGCAGGACGCGGTCGTCATCGTTCCCGGGATCATGGGCAGCGAGCTGCGCTCCGCCGAGACCGGCGAGGTCCTGTGGGGCCTGTCGGGGGCGCGCTGGCTCCTTCGGGCGTGGACCCGGCGCGACGGCCTGGCCGGCCTCCACCTCACCGAGGACGAACTCACCGGCAGGACGGGCCGCGTCCAGGCGACCCAGCTCCTGCGCCACGGCACGTGGACCCCGTACCTGCGCGGCCAGGAGCCCTACACCGACCTCGTCGACACCGTACGGGAGTACGTGGCCGACCCCGCCGCGATCATGAGCTTCCCGTACGACTGGCGGCTGCCCGTCGCCGTGAACGGCAAGCTGCTCGCCGCGCGGGCCCGCGAACACCTCACCGCGTGGCGCACGCACCCCGCGCACCTGGCTGCCCTGCGCCACCGCGCCGACCAGCGCCCCGCCCGCCTCGTCTTCCTCGCGCACTCCATGGGCGGCCTGGTCACGCGCAGCGCCCTGGACGGCAGCCACTTCGACGACCTGGCCGCGGACACCCGCACGGTCGTCACCCTGGGCACGCCCTTCTACGGCTCGGTCAAGGCGACCGTCATCCTCAACAGCGGGCGCGGCGCCCCGGTCCCGCTGCCCCACGCCCGCCTCCGCGAGCTGTGCGCGACCATGCCGGGCCTGCACGACCTGCTGCCGCTCTACCGCTGCCTGCGCACGCCCGACGACGTACGCCGCCTCGACGCGTCCGACATCACCGCGCTGGGCGGCCACCCGGACCTGGCCCGCGACTCCCTCACCTTCCACGCGAGCCAGCAATCAGTTCCCCTGCCGGACCACCGCGCGGTCGTAGGCACCCGTCAGCCCACCTACCAGAGCCTGTCACTGAGCTCCGGCCAGGTCACGGCGTACGAGGCGGGTGCCCGCCAGCACACCGACGGCACCCTCATCCGCGACGCCGCCGGAAACGTCCTGCACTTCTCCGCGCACGGCGACGGCACGGTCTACCGCGACGCCGCGTCCCTTTCCCGGCACGTCTCCCTGCTCCCCGTCCAGCACGGCGACCTCGCCCGCGCCGACAGCGTCCTCGACACGGTCGCCGACATCCTCCTGGAGGACGTCCCCCAGGGCCCGCCCCTTCCCGGCAACGGCGGCCCCGGCGCGGCCCTGTCCGTCCCGGACCTGGCCGAGGCGGGCGTGCCCTGGGAGGCGACGGCCCCGGACGTCGACACGATGCAGGGTCTGACCTTCACCCTGACCGACACGGAGACGGGCACGGAGCGCCCCCTCCCGGCCGAGATGCGGGACGGCCGCCCGGCGGCCCCGCTCACGGTCGACGCACCGGGCCTGTACCGGGTGTCGCTGCACACGTACGACCGGTACACGGTCAGCCAGTTGGTGCTGGTGGGGGAGGCGGGGGTGTCAGTGGAGGCGGAGGACTAGGGACGCGCCGGTCCTGCTCCTCACCCCGGAGCAGCGGGCCGACTGCACCCAGTTCATCCCCCATGGAGGTCCGGGCCCCGAGGACGGCACCGTCCAGGGCGTTGATGGCGACTGCGTCCCTGCGGCACATGTCGGCGCGTCATCGTCCGGAGCGGTACGTGTCCAGGAGCTGTCGGCCCGCGACGGTGAAGGGGTGCTCGGGGCCCAAACCGTGTTCTCGCCTGGCTACGACGTCGGTCATCAGATCGATGGCCTCCTCCGTATGACCGAGCGCAGCCCTGGTCCGGGAGAACAACTGCCGGGCCGCGAGCACGATCGGGTACTCCGGCCCGAAGCGCCGCTCATACGCGTCGGCGACCAGCCGAATCCCGCTGTCGGCCTCCGCGAACCGGCCCAGGAGGAACAGCGCCCACGCGTGGTTGTGCCGGGCGCCCAGGGTGACCGTGTGATCGGGCCCGAGGAGCCGGTCACACTGCGCGGGCAAGGAGAGCAGCGCACCGTCCTCCACGGTGGCCACCTCGCTCGCGGGCAGCATCTCCAGCAGGCTGGCACGGGCGCGCAGGGTCAGCGGATGCGAGAGGCCCAGCGCCGAGAGCCGGCCGGCGATGGTGGCGTTGAGCAGCGCGACCGACTCCTCTCGTCTCCCGAGATTCGCCAGCACGAGCTGAAGGCCGTAGGACGTGTCCAGGGTGTCCGGGTCGTCGGCCCCGAACAGACCCTCCTGAGTGGTACGGACACCGCGCAGCAACGCCTCGGCCTCCGCGAACCGGCCCAGTCGGAACAGCGCCCGTCCGGCTCTGGAACGGGCGGCCAGAACGGTACGGTCGTCTGCGCCGAGCAACCGCTGCCCGAGATCGGCGGCGGTCCTGGACGTTTCCCAGGCGGAGAGGTAGTCACCGGTGCGGTGCAGAGCGACCGACAGCCGTGTCGCCACGGCGAGGGCATCGGCAGCGACCGGCGACATGCCGATGCGCCGCAGCAGGGCCAGCGCGTGCGGGACCAGCAGACGCAGTCGCGGCTCGTGCGGCCCGGCGTCGGGGACGGCGGGCACGGCGGCGTCGAGCAGGCGGACGGCCACTGCGTCGAGCGTGGGCCTCAGCTCGACGGGTGTCGCCGCGGAGACGCTGTCGAGCAGGACGCCATGGCTCTGCACACAGCGCGCGCCGACGACCTCGACCAGTTCGGACAGCGACTGGTCGAGCAGAGCCCGCACAGCCGTCTCGGTACGGGCCCGGGGAAGTACCTCGCCGATGTCCTCGTGATTGAGCAGGGCCAGCGGCAGCGGTTCCGCGGCGAACCGGGCAAGCAATCTGAGCAGGGCCGCCGCTTCGGGCAGCCCCCGCGCCTCGAACGTGTCCAGGGTCAGCTGCCAGGTCAGGCCGACCAGGTGCCGCGGATCCGCCTCGGACAGCGCGTCGGCCCCGCGGTCGATCAACTGAACCCGTTCGTCTTCGTCGAGATGGTGTCCGTAAGCGTCCATCGTCCACGGGTCGAGCACTTGGTGGGAGAGGAAGCCTCCGGCCAGGGTGAGGGCGAGCGGCAGCCGCCCGAGCCGGTCCGCGATGCGGGCCGCCTGCTCCGTCGTGCCACTGTGCGGAGCGAGGTCGCGCAGTACGAGCGCGGCGTCCTCCCGTGGCAGTACGCCGATGTGCTGGAGTTCCGCCCCTGGCCACCAGCGGGCAGCCGCCCGACGGGTGGTCACTACGACGATGCCGCGCGGACTGGTGCGCAGCCAGCTGCCGTCCCGCAGGATCTCCGGCTCGTCCGCGTTGTCCAGGACCAGCAGCCAGGGTTCGCTGGAGCGGTCGAGACAGTGCCAGACGAGATCGGCGGCGGGACGGAGTCCATTGCGGGCGGCCAGCAGTTCACCGTCGCCCGCTCCGCGGTCGGCGGCCACGGCCAGCATGCCGCCGCGCAGGCTCGCACGGTCGGCGACGTTGACCCACAGGGCCACCCGGCCCTGTTCACCGGCGGCTTCCTGAGCGACCTCTTGAAAGAGTGCGCAGGCGACCGCCGTCTTGCCCGCGCCACCCATCCCGTACAGCACGTAGACCTCACCGCCACGCCCTGCCGTGACGCTCGCCCGCAGGCGCTCCATCACCTCGCTGCGGTCGCGCAGTACGACGGGAGGCCGCCCTACGGCCGGTCGGCGCACCGAGTCCGGGCCGCTGGGCTCAGGTCCGTCACCACCGTAGTAGTGGTGCTCGTTGATGTGCTGGTCGCCGGAGGTCTGGAAAACCCGTCCACGGTCCTCGGCGCGCCCGTCCATCCCACCCGTCATCGCTCTGCGATGTGCTGGTCTCGTCCCGCTTGGTAGACCCGGGCCTGGCCCGAAGCGGTGGCATGCTGCGTGACCTGGCGAGCGGTCGCCGAACCGTCGGGATCGAGTTCGTCCAGCAGCCGGCGCAGCTCGGGGGCGGCGTCGGGCCGGGCGACGATCAGACGCCGTGCGAACCCCTGCCATTGCAGGCGCAGTTCGTCCAACGTCTCCTGGTCGTGCGCCGCTACGGCTGCCAGCACGTCCTCGCGGCCCGCCTCCAGTTCGGCGGCCACGGTCTCGGCTCGTTCGGGTTGCATCCGACGCCAGAGCTGCGTGAACCCGTCACGCGTGCGCTGCCAGGCATCTGCTGCCATCAATGTGACCAAGGTGGTTCCCGCGCTCTGTGCGAGCGAGGTCACTTCCGGGTCCACACCCACCCCTCCATTCACCCGATATGCCGACAACACAGTAGGAAAAACGTACCTGCCAGATGTATGCATGATTTTCTTTCCCGCAACATCATTCCACCTCTGAGCAGCACGAGACAAGGAGGAGTCAATCCTCGCCATTACCCTTGCGGGCCAGGCCTGACGCGTGGTCAGCCGGAACCGTTGCGCGCTACAGTGAAGCTCAGTGAAGCCATCCGACCAGCTGAGGGGGGAAGCGAAGATGGCCAGGCCATGGGAAGCAGATCCGGACGCGAATTTCAAAAGGCGTTTGGGTAAATCACCTCAAGAACTGGGTAACACGACTGGGACTCCCGACTGCCCCGACATCTGGGAACTCACCAACGGGGACATCGCCGTCATCGGCCGCGACCTCACGGAATCACTGGCGAAGAACCTGCCCGACGGGGTCTCCATCGGCTCGGACGAACGCCTCGTGGTCATCCCCAGGAACATGCTCGTCGCGGCGAAGCCGGACATCCCCAGTGTTTGACTCCTTCCCCACCGGTGCCCCGCAACGCATGGATCGCCGCACGTACCACGCGGATCTCGGCCGGTTCTACACCAGCGGCATCAGCTTCCTGAACAAGCTCGAACGCGGACAGCACTTCGCGGAGCGCGGCTTCGCCAGCTGGGAGGCTTTCGCCACGGGTGACTGGAGCAGGGCTCTGTCCCTGGCCGACGAAAGCCGCGAGGAGTATGCGGAGGAATTGCGTCGGGCCGGGCAGTTGGGAGTTCGGCATCGCCGCCTCCGCGTGGTGGAATTCCCGGTTACGCCGTACGTGCAGTGGGAGTTGTTCGTTTTGCGCGTGCGGGTGGATGTGGGCGACGACATCAAGATTCTGGACGCCCGTAGTATTACAAACATCGAGCGGAGGCGTCCGGTTCCAGAAGCGGTGGTTCTCGGCAATGCGGTGGTGTACGAAGTTGTCTATGACGATGACGGAAACCCGGATGGAGCCAACCGCTACACCGACCGGGACCTGATCCAGGAAGTCAACTCAGGTTTCGATGCGCTCTATGCGCGCGGTGAGGATTTCCGCGCATTCTTCGAGCGGGAGGTCGAGCCGCTTCCCCCGCCCGATGTGGCGAGAAGCGGAAGCGGGGCGCCTTGCGCGCCGTCATAGACGGTCGTGCCGCCCAGCACCTCACACTGGGGTAATACGACCCCGCGCAGGCCCTCGGCAACGCGCATCTGTCGAGGGCCCTCGTACGCCTCAGAAGGCCGCGAACTCGACGAAGGCGGACCACGCCGTGGGTTCTACGGTTACTGCGGCGCGGGTTGTGTCCTTCGAGTCCCGGACGTGAACCCGGCTGAGGTGAGCGGCGACCTCGACGCATTTGCCGCCTTCTTCACTGCTGTAGCTGCTCTTGCGCCATACCGACTGGTCTATGCGTGGCTGATGTGCCTGCGCGTTCATGGCTCTCCCAGCAACTTCTCCACGTACGCCAATGATCCACGAGAAGTCGCAGCTTCCGCCCGGATGATTCCGTACTTGACCTGGAGGTCGTCAGTCGCTGTGGGGGCGTTTCCCTTCATGACAGAGAGGAGTGCGAAGAACGCGGCGGGGGTGGCGGTGAGTATCGCTCCGCTGGGATCGGCGGATTCGGTCACGTGAATGTGGGCGGCGGTGGTGGCGACGTGCAGGCAGGCTTCGCCTTCGCCGCAGTAGGACGACTTCTGCCAGATGCTGAGCTCCTTCATCGGTGCCTCTCAGGTAGTTCGGACGAAGTGATGGATCAGGGTGCGTGATCCGGTGTCGGTCAGGCTGAGGGGCCTGCTGCGGCCTCAGAAGGCCGCGAACGCGACGAAGGCGGACCACGCCGTGGGTTCTACGGTTACTGCGGCGCGGGTTGTGTCCTTCGAGTCCCGGACGTGAACCCGGCCGGGGCGGGCAGCAACCTCGACACACTCCCCGCCGTCACCGGCGCTGTAACTGCTTTTGCGCCAGGCAAGTCTGTCCAGGCCGAGCCCAGGCGTTTCCCCGCTCATCTCTCTCCCAACAGCGTCTCGATCAACTGACGTGATTCTGCCGGAGTGTGGGCTTGTGCGCGCAGAGAACCGTACGTTCGTTCAAGCTCCCGGGCCCTCTGGCGGCCTGTGTGGACACGACTGTCGCCCTGCACCTCCGCATAGGCGATCCTGCGCCCGTCCTTCATCTCCATCAAGGTGAACGGGCCGGCCAATCCCGCATGCTCCTGACGGGAGAGCGGCATCACCTGAATCTCCACGTTCCGCTTCTCCTCGATGAGCAGAAGTTGTTCCAGCTGCCCGCGCCAGACAGCCTCACCACCAAGCGGCCGCATTTTGAAGTCAGCAACTCCCATGAACGGGCATATGCCGCAGCAACCCGAAGCCGAAAGCGAGTTCGCGATGCGCTTCACCTCGACGCCGCGTGGTGCCCGTCTGGCCCGACGTCTCGTCGCACACCGTCTCGATGAATGGGGCCACCCCTACGCAACCCCGTCCAACGAAGCCCTCGCACTCATCACCGCTGAACTGACCGCGAACGCGGTACTCCACGGCCACATCCCGGGCAGGGACTTCCATCTACGACTCACGCCGGCCGGGAACGCCTTCCGTATCGAGGTGACCGACACCCGCGCGGAGAAACACTTCCCGGCAACTCCCTCAACCCCCGACTCCACGTCCGAGTCGGGCCGCGGCCTGCTCCTCATCACCGCCCTCGCGGATGACTGGGGTGTCACTTCTCGCCCGGCCGCACTCGGCAAGACGGTCTGGGTAGAGCTGTGCGTACCGCGGTACCGGTCGCAGAGGCTGCCTCGCGCATGAAGGCGGCACACCAGGGCATGACATGACTGTCGGCACAACGTTATGACCTGCACAAACGTGCATGGATGATGCTTCCGTGGCTACTGCGATGGCTACGCAACAAGACGTCCCCGTCCGGATCGGCCCGGACGGGGACGTTGTCGCTCCTGAGATCAGACGGTCCCCTCGATGCGTTCGAAAATGTCCGCGTCCGTCTCCCGCTGCCAGACCGGCAGGTCGGACCAGTCGGCAACATATCCGGGCTTCGGGTCTTTGAAGTGCCTGAACATCTGGGCGGTCCAGCAGATCGCGACGAACCGGCCCTTCTGCTCGCGGGTGAGCCGGGCCGCATGCCCGCCGCTGACATCGACGAAGTCGCGCACCTGCCCGTACACGGCGGTGGCGGCTTCGCGCTCCCACTCGGGCGTCTCGTCCCACGGCGTGACGTAGCCAGGCTTGGGCTCGCCGGGATAGTGCTTGTTCACGCCATCGATCCATGCCTCGCGGAAGATCCGGCCGTCACTCATGCACGTGTCCCTCTCATCATGCGGTGCGCGGAAGCGCCGCGATTCGGTGATCAAGAATCGAGACTCGGTCATCGGACACAAGCGGGGCAAGACGCCCCCGAAGCCCGTCCAGCTTCTTGCCGATGAATCCCGAATTCGACCGGTCGGCCAGTCCGAGTGCTTGCTCCGCGTAGTGCACGACCTGGTCGACGTCCCGCCTGTGCGCTCCGAGCACGGCGAGGTCGCTCAGAACAGCAGCGCGGCGACGCAGGGACAGAGGCTGAGCAAGGGCTGTGATGAGCGCTTCCTCGGCGAGATCGGGGCGGCCCAGCTGGAGGTAGCAGGCCCCTCTCTCCTCCGCCAGGCGGGAGCCGTCGAAGCGGAGCCAGCCGCCGTTGTGGGAATGAGCGCCGTCGAGGGCGTGCACTTCCTCGGCTTCGTCGAGAGCCCGGTTGCACGCGTCGAAATCGCCCACGGCCGCGTACGCCTGTGCCTGGACGGCCGCGACCCAGTGACGGGTGGAGAGAGCGCCATCGCCCCTCCGGGCGATGCGGGACGCTGCCGCGAGCAGGGGTTGGGCAGCGTGCGCACGGCGCGCGTACAACTCGACGTACGCATGGCGGGTCATGGCACAGGCCCACAAGTCGTGGTCGCCACCGGCGTAGGCCGCGTTGGCGGCCAGTGTGTAGCACTGCGCGGCGTCGGTGTACCGGTTGGCGTCGAAGAACAGCTCGCCGACGAGCTGGTAGAGGTCGGCCGTCATCCGACACAATCGGGACCGATCCACAGCAGTACGGGTATCGGTCAGCCTCTTCGCCATCACATCGAGCTGTGCGCGCACCGCAGGAAAGACGACCTGCTTGGCGTCCGATAGCGCGTAGACCTGCCAGAGGCTGCGATGCAAGGCGTCCCCCGTCTCCAAGAGAGTCGATGCTGCGCGCCCCCGGGCGGCATCACCGGGATCGGGAAGAGCGACCAGCGCACCCGTAATGGCGAGCAGACCCAGGACTTCGCGGCGCTTCATGTCGTCATCATCACCATGGAGGAGGAGAGGAGCGGCGGAGAGCCAGGCTGTCTCGGCCGGCTGTTCGTCGGAGAGAAGGGCTTTCAGCTCGGGGAGGGTCACTCCCAACAGCCCTGCGATATGCGGCCGTTGATGGGGACGCGGGGTGGCACGACCGGTTTCCCAACGGACCACGGTGGACGCGGCCACCGAGAGCGCTTCTGCGAATTCCTCCTGAGAGTAACCCCGGGCCGCGCGCCGTTCCGCAAAGTGCTTACGCCTCGACGTCATAGGTCTCCCCTCACAAGAACCCTTTCACGACTTGTACCCGCCACGCGCCAACGCCTGAAAAACGCCCGGGTATTGCGCGAGGTCCGCTCTGGGGAAAGGTAGCGGATCGTCGTTCACTGGTCACACACCGTTCGTAGGGGGGTGGAGGTTCCTCCGGGCGGCCCCCCACGGAGAGGAGCGACCCTCGTGACAACCTCCGGACTGCCCCGCAGGAACCCTGGCGCCAGTGGCCGTACGTACACGCCGCCGGAGCTTCGGCCAGGTGTGCCGAGCCGGGCTCTGCGGGTACGGGCGGCCGGCGGTTGGGAGAGGTTCATACGCCGCGTCGAGGCTCGGCGGGAGCCGGAGGGGTGAACCCGGTCGGTTCCGACGGCTACGAGCACCACCCGCATCCAGGCCGCTCGCCCGTGAGCCGCGGCCCGCAGATTGCCGTCCGCGCCCCCTGGCGCAGACGGATTCCCGCACCACACCCTTCGACCCAAGGAGTCTCATGACCACCTCTGTCGCACTCCCCTTCCCCACGCCGCCGTGGGGTGCGGGCCGACTCGCGCCCTACCCGACGGTCATCCCCCGCCCCCACACCACGGTCGCCATCGACCCCACGACGCAGCTTGGGGTGTTCCGCGACCGCGTCGGGCAGGTGGTCGAGATGGGCAAGCACGGCACCAGCTCCGGCACCGAGACCTCCACGACGACAAACTCGGACTCCCGGAACGACCAAGGTCGTTGGCATGATCGAGATGCTGGACCTCGTGACGGGCCACCGAGTCCTGGAGATCGGCACAGGCACCGGCTACTCCACAGCCCTGATGTGTCACTACCTCGGCGAGGACAACGTCGCCACGGTCGAGGTCGACGCGCAGGTGGCCGCTCGCGCCGATGCCGCTCTCGAAGCCGCCGGCTTCTCGACATGGGCGGCGACGGGCGACGGGCTCCTCGGCCACCCGTACCGAGCACCGTACGACCGGACCATCGCCACCTGCGCGGTCCGTCGCATCCCGTACGCGTGGATCAGGCAGACGAGACCCGGAGGCGTTGTTCTCGGCACGGTCGGCTCGTGGCCGTGGGGAACCGGCCTCGCGAAACTGGCCGTCGGCGATGACGGTACCGCTGAGGGCTCGATCGTCGGGCGCTCCTCCTTCATGCAGGCGCGGGCCCAGGCCGTGGCCCCCGTGGCCGGCGTTCTCTCCGCCCGGACCGCGTATGCGGACAGCGAACGGAGCACTCAGGTGTCTCCTCTTGCCCTGGAGGAGTGGATGCCCGCCTTCCTCGCACAGCTAACGGCGCCCGGTGCTCAGTTCGTCCGCGCGACGGGCGGTGACGGCTCGCCCTTGCGGTACCTGTTCGATCCGGAGAAGGAGTCGTTCGCCGAGTTCCTCGTCGATGGTGAGAACTGGACCGTCCGCCAAGGCGGCCCGGTGGCCCTGTGGGATGACGTGGAACGTTCCCTCGTCGCCTGGCAGGACGCCGGGGCGCCGGAGATCGACTCCGTACGGCTCCACGTGACGCCCGCGTCCCACCGGTACTGGATCGACCAGGCGCCCTCCCTGCGCTGGGAGCACCGGATCACCTGACCCACTACGCTCCGGACATGGACGACGAACCGCTCTCCCAATGGGCCGAGCGTCGCGACGCGAGGATCGGGCAGCTCCGCGCCGTACCCCTCGTGACCGGCGACGGCCCGAGGGCATCGCATCTGAACCCCGATGCGCCCCGGGCGATCCAGCGGTGGAACGGCCATCTTTGGGAGCCGCACGGCTTCGCGGCGAATCTCGCGGAAGCACGGCGCATCCTGTTTCCCCACACCGAAACTGTCTCCACCCGTAAGGCATCACCGAAGCTCGGCCCCGGGACCGGCAGACATCGGAAGCCTCCGACCTCCTCATGACGCTGCGCGTACACGCGGGGTGACGGGGCGGCCCCGGCGGGGGCGTCGCACCGTCATGACCAGTGCAGATTCGGCCAGTTGAGGCTGGGCGGCGAGGCCGGGGCGGGTATGGAGGCGGCGGACTGGGGCACCTGGTCCAAGGTCGAACACGAAGAAGGTTCCCGCCATGCCCCCGGTCCCCGCCGACCCCATCGTCCTGCACCCTATGCCGGGGCAGCCGCGCGTCGTGCTGCTCAAGCCGCTGGTGAAGTCCCCGCTCATCGGGGTCGGTGCGTACTCGTACTACGACGACCCGGACGAGGCGACCGCGTTCGAGACCCGCAACGCGCTGTACCACTACGGGCCCGAGACGCTCATCATCGGCGCGTTCTGCGCGCTCGGCACGGGGACGAAGTTCATCATGAACGGCGCGAACCACCGGATGGACGGGCCGTCCACGTTCCCCTTCCCGACCATGGGCGGCTCCTGGGCCGACCACTTCGACCTGATCACCAGGCTGCCCGGCCGCGGTGACACCGTCGTCGGCAACGATGTCTGGTTCGGGCACGGCGTCATGGTCATGCCCGGCGTCCGTATCGGCCATGGCGCGATCATCGCCTCCGGCGCCGTCGTCACCTCCGACGTTCCGGACTACGGCATCGTCGGAGGCAACCCGGCCCGCCTCCTGCGCACCCGGTTCGACGCGGAGACCGTCGCCCGGCTGCTCGCCGTCGCCTGGTGGGACTGGCCCCGCCGAGCACGTACGGACCATCATGGCGGGCTCCGTCGCCGAGCTGGAGGCGGCCGCCCCCCACCCGTAACTCCCCGTTCAACCCCTGGTGATGGGGTGCTTGACCTCGGGTGGGTGGCGTACTGTCACCCGCCAACTGCAATGAGAGACCAGAGATGATCGAGGGGCGGGAAGTGACTGACAGCCTGGACACCTGGTGGGAACGGGCGGCGTGCCGTACGGCGGACCCCGAGGAGCTGTTCGTCGAGGGGGCCGCGCAGACCGGCGCCAAGCGGATCTGCGGCGCCTGCGAGGTCCGTACGGAGTGCCTGTCGCACGCGCTCGACCAGCGCATCGAGCACGGCGTCTGGGGCGGCATGACCGAGCGCGAGCGCCGCGCCCTGCTGAGGCGGCGCCCGACCGTCACCTCGTGGCGGATGCTCCTGGAGACGGCGCGGGCCGAGCACGACCGCCGTCCCGGCGGCCGGCGGGAGGACGCGGCGGCTTCCTGACCACCGGGGCTCGTGGCTCGGTCACCGCGGCCGTCGTCCGTGCGAATCTGGCACCCTGCACGGCAGCACCCGCGACGCGACTGGAGAAGCCCGATGGACTGGCGCGATTTTGCCGTACACATGGCGTCCATGGCCCGCGGCTTCCGCGCCGACGACTCCGTGGAGACCACCCTGGACAAGATCGCGCGTGCGGCGGTCGAGCGCGTCGAGGGCTGTGACGCGGCCGGTGTACTGGATCTGCGCAAGGGCCGGGCGCGGACCCTGGTGGCCACGGAGAAGCTCGTCGACGACAGCGACAAGCTCCAGGAGGAGCTGGGCGAGGGCCCCTGTTTCGACGCCGCCCGCACCGGCCATCCCGTGTTCCGCATCCACGACGTGAGCACCGAGACGGTGCGCTGGCGCCATTACGCGCCCCGCGCCCACGCGCTCGGCATCGGCAGCATGATGGGCTTCCTGCTCTACACGGACGACAAGGACGACCTGGGCGCGCTCAACCTGTACTCCAGGAAGCCCGGCGCGTTCACCGAGGGCAGCGAGACCGCGGGCTGGCTGCTCGCCGGGCACGCGGCGACGGCCTTCTCCAGCGCCCGCGA
Organism: Streptomyces sp. NPDC016845; assembly: GCF_044332585.1. Taxonomy (NCBI): domain Bacteria; kingdom Bacillati; phylum Actinomycetota; class Actinomycetes; order Kitasatosporales; family Streptomycetaceae; genus Streptomyces; species Streptomyces sp. NPDC016845. Next base: position 122,924 of record NZ_JBIRPI010000023.1, read on the forward strand.
GCACGCCTCGCTCGAACAGGCGATGGAGACGCGGCACACCATCGGTGAGGCCATGGGCATCCTGATGGCCCAGTACCGGCTCGACGAGACGGAGGCGTTCGACGTGCTGCGCCGCCACTCGCAGGACCACAACGTCAAGCTGCGCGAGGTGGCGCGCCAGGTGTGCGAGCGCGGCACGCTCAAGGACGGTCCCGAGCCACGGTCGAGTCCCGCCTGATCACGCCCGCCTGATCACGCCCGCAGGAACGCGAGGGCACCCTCGGGGCCGCCGTGCTCGCGGCGGCCGGGGTCACCGCCAGGACGTCGCGTCCACCGCGGCCCGTCGCACCGTCGCGCCGACGAGACGCCCGTACGGGGCCCTGGGGGAGCGCCGGGCCGGTGCGGAGGCGGTGAGGAACCGGGACGTGACCCCGAGCAGGCCGACGAAGACGGTCAGCAGGAGCAGGGCCACCCACATCTGCCGGCTGCCCGGATGCGTCCACGCGGTCCACGCGGCGGACGCCGCCCACAAGGCGGTCCCCGCCGCGTAGAAGACGCGCATACGGCGCAGACCCTGCTCCGCGCGCGCCGCCGAGGAACGTGCGGGGGTATCGGTGTCTACTGTCATGCGCGCCCGTGTACCCGGGATTCGATCACTCAGTGGTGCGATCGTCGGACAGAATTCACACGCGGCCGAAACCGCTCACGTCGCGATGCCTGCTCTACAGCAGGTGCGCGCGGCCGAACATGGTTGCCGCCTCGCGGGCGGTCGGGGTGCCCGAGTCCAGGTCCGCACCGGCCTCGACCAGGACGGCGACCACCGCGTCCTCGCCCTTGAACAGGGCACCGGCCAGGGCGACCTGGCCGCGGTCGTTGGGCAGGTCGGGGTCGGCGCCGAGCCGGAGCAGGGCCCGTACGGTGTCGGCGTGGCCGTGGTAGGCGGCGAGCATCAGGAGCGTGTTGGACTGCGCGTCGGTGACGTTCACGGGCAGCCCGTGCTCCACGAACTCCGTCAGCTGGGCGGTGTCACCGGCGCGGGCGAGGTCCATGGCGATGGCGACGACGCGCTCGGTCTGGTCGGGGGTGAGCTGGTTCATGCGGTGTGTCTCCGGAGCTCCGGGTGTGAGGCGTGAAGTGTGAGATGTGCGGGACGGGCGACGCCCCGCACACCCATGACAGGTGTGCGGGGCGTCGCGAGCAATGTGTGTGCCGTGTGTGCCGTCGCGGTCAGAGGTTGCCGGCGGCCAGCGCCTCGATCGCCTTGCGCACACCCTCGCCGTAGGCCGGATCGGCCTGCGTGCAGTTGTGGATGTGCCGCTCGATCGTCCGCTCGGAGGCGCCGTTGATCGCGCGGGCGGTGTTCTCGAAGAGCACCTGCTGCTGCTCCGGGCTCATCAGCCGGAACAGGTTGCCGGGCTGCTCGAAGTAGTTGGCGTCGTCCTCGCGGAAGTTGAAGCGGTCCGCGACGGAGCCGACGGCCTGGCTCGGCTCGCGGTAGGCGGGCTGCTCCTGCCAGCGGCCGTAGGAGTTCGGCTCGATGCCGGGGGTGGCGCCCTGGTTGCCGTCGACGCGCATGGCGCCGTCGCGGTGGTAGGAGTTCACCGGGTTCTTCGGGGCGTTGACCGGGATCTGGTGGTGGTTGACGCCGAGCCGGTAGCGCTGCGCGTCACCGTAGGAGAAGAGGCGGCCCTGGAGCATCTTGTCGGGGGAGTAGCCGATGCCCGGAACCACGTTGGCCGGGGTGAACGCGGCCTGCTCCACGTCGGCGAAGTAGTTGTCGGGGTTGCGGTTCAGCTCCCACTCGCCGACCTCGATCAGCGGGTAGTCCTTCTTCGACCACACCTTGGTGAGGTCGAAGGGGTGGAAGCGGTAGTTGTCCGCGTCCGCCTCCGGCATGACCTGGATGAACAGCTTCCACTTCGGGAAGTCGCCGTCCTCGATCGCGTCGAAGAGGTCGCGCTGGTGCGACTCGCGGTCCTGGCCGACCAGGGCCTCCGCCTCGGCGTCGGTCAGGTTCTTGATGCCCTGCTGGGTGCGGTGGTGGAACTTCACCCAGAACCGCTCGCCCTCGGCGTTGACCAGGCTGTAGGTGTGCGAGCCGAAACCGTGCATGTGCCGGTACGAGGCCGGGATGCCGCGCTCCGACATGACGATGGTGACCTGGTGCAGGGCCTCGGGCAGGTTGGTCCAGAAGTCCCAGTTGTTCTCGGGGCTGCGCAGGTTGGTGCGCGGGTCGCGCTTGACCGCGTGGTTCAGGTCGGGGAACTTCAGCGGGTCACGGAAGAAGAAGACCGGGGTGTTGTTGCCCACCAGGTCCCAGTTGCCCTCGTCGGTGTAGAACTTCAGGGCGAAGCCGCGGATGTCGCGCTCGGCGTCGGCCGCGCCGCGCTCACCGGCGACGGTGGAGAACCGGGCGAACATGTCGGTCTTCTTGCCGACCTCGGAGAATATCTTCGCGCTGGTGTAGCGGGTGATGTCGTGCGTCACCGTGAACGTGCCGAACGCGCCCGAGCCCTTCGCGTGCATCCGGCGCTCGGGGATCACCTCACGGTCGAAGTGGGCGAGCTTCTCCAGGAACCACACGTCCTGCAGCAGCATCGGTCCCCGCGCACCGGCGGTCAGCGAGTTCTGGTTGTCGGCGACCGGGGCGCCGGCGGCTGAGGTCAGGGGCTTCTGGTTGTTCTCGGGCAAGGCTCGCTCCTCGTTCGGCATGCTGCATGTCTCGTATGGAAGCCATCCTATGTTGGACTCGTTCTAAGTCAAGGTGAGACCTGCTTTCCGGCCACTCACCGCTCAGGATGGTTACGCGAGCCATGCCCTTCCCTGAGTGGAGGGTCGAAGCCGCCGGTTACCGGCCCGTCAGCGCAGCGCACAGGGCTGAGCCCTGAGCCCGATGGTGGGGTGTGTGGATGTGCGTGTGTTGACGTGTTGGTTGACGCGTACGTCGGCGGTCATGTTGACGCGCAGGCTGACGCACATGCATGTGTGCGTGTATGTGTGCGAACCGCGCTGCGGGCTGCGGGCTGCGAACCGCGCTGCGGGCTGCGGATCGCGGACTGACGGCTGCGTCAGTCGGTCTTCTCCGTGAGGGTGTACATCACCGACCGCTGCTGCTTGTGGCGCCGGATCCGCCCCTTGGCGACCAGCGACTCCAGGGTGTTGCGCACGACCTGCGGGGTGGGCGTCCGGTCCGGGTGCTCGCGCAACAGCTCGTCGCGCAACTCCTTGGCCAGGCGCGGCTCTTCATGGGCCGCGAGCAGGCCCATGAGCAGGGTGCCGAGCAGCGGCTGGCGCACCTCACCGCGCCCGGCGGCCGACTTGGCGTCGACGCCGGCCGGCTCGCCCTGAGCCTGTTCCGGCAGCGCCGGTCCGGGCAGCGCCTGTCCCGGCAGCGGGGACCGCTCGGCGAGGCCGATGATGTCGACGAGGAGCGCCTCCTCCTGCTGCAGCATCCGGAGCTTCTCGGCCAGTTCCTGCTGTCGGCGACGGTTCTCGTCCAGATCCGACGCGGCTTGCGCTACATACCGCGACCGGAGCGTGTCGGCTGATTGGCTGGTCACAACCGGTCACTCCCTCGTAATGGTGTGGATGCAGGGCATCGTACTCACGCGGGGGCGCCGTCGGAGTGGGTATGTCTCACACACAGTCGTACATGTGTTCATACGTACTCGGTCGGAAAAGGTCCACGTCGCGCCACTGTGTCACTGGTCAGGGCGGTGATAAGACGCGGGCCGGACGCGAAGCGTCACCGGCACACCTCGGTCGGCGACCGCACACCCGACTGCGACACCCGGACTGTCCCGCCTCAGGCGTCGGCCAGCGCGTAGAACCGCATCGGGGAGTTCGGTACGAACCCGATGCGCGGGTACACCGGCGCGCCCGCGGCCGTGGCGTGCAGCGTCGCGCGGGTCAGTCCGGTGGCGCGCGCCCCTTCGTGGAGCGCCTTGCGGGTGACCGCCTCGCCGTACCCGCGCCGCTCGAAGGCCGGATCGGTGGCGACGAGCGCGACGAACAGACGCCCCTCCGCCTCGACCGAGGCCGCGCACGTCACCGGCGTCCCCTCGCGCAGCCCGAGATACGCGTGCACACCTTCCCGCCACAGCGCGGACCCGGCGAGACCGTCACGTCCGTCCTCCGGCTCGAACCCGTAGGCGCGTGAGTTGAGGTCGGCGTAGGCCAGCAGGTGTGCGTCGGTCGACACACGTACGAACGTCAGATCGGGGTGTGACGGCTCGGGGACCGGCAGGAAGTCGCCCGCCATGCCCGTGCCCGGGAAGGCGTACGCGAGCCCCGCCCGCTGCGCCGCGTCGTCGAGTGCCGCGCGGGCGTCGTCCCGGAGGAGGTCGTCGAAGACCCACAGGAAACCGGGCCGCTTCTTCCCGCGCATGATCTCCGCCGCCTCGTCGAGGCGCTGCCGCATCAGCGCGGGGTCCACGCCCGACTCGGTCAGCGTGAGGCAGTTCCAGAACGGGAACCGGCAGTCCGCCCACCGGACGGCGATGCCCGGCAGGTCGCGCACGTCCGCGTCCGGATCCCGGTCGAGCACCATGGCCCGCCAGACCACGGCGAGCTGTTCCATCGATTCGATCGACTCCGCGAGACCGTGCGTCACCGCACCACCACTCCTCAAGTAGACGCCTGCGGCTCATTCTTCCGGAGCCGGCGGGGGAGGATGCCCGCTGCCGCAGATCGTCGGTTTCAGCGGTGAAAGCAAGTGATAGTCCGTTATGTCGCGTTGGACATGTGAACGAACTGTGGATTTGAATGACCCGGCACATGTGTATGGCATGTAAAGCGGCTGACGCGCAGAGGGAAAACAAAAGTGAAGATCGCGTTTCTCATCAACAACGCGTACGGCATCGGCGGCACCATCCGCGCCACCGCGAACCTCTCCCGCGCCTTCGCCACCCGTCACGAGGTGGAGGTCGTCAGCGTCCACCGGGTGAAGGACGAACCGGCGATCCCGCTCGACGAGCGCGTCGCCCTCTCCTCGCTGATCGACATGCGCGAGGACGCCCCCACCTACGAGGGCGGCCACCCCCTGCGGGAGCAGCCGTGCACGATGTTCCCCGACACCGGCGCCGCCGCGAACTCCGCCCGCCTGCCCTACTCCGCGCTCCAGGACGAGCGGATCGGGGCCTGGCTGCGCGACACCGACGCCGATGTCGTCATCGCCACCCGCCCCGACCTCAACGGGTACCTCGCCCGCGACGGGCAGCCCCGCTATCTGCGGGTCGGCCAGGAACACCTCAGCCTCGACGCCCACAACCCGACGCTGCGCGGCCACCAGAACCGGGCCGTCGCCGGTCTCGACGCCTTCGTGACCGTCTCCGAGGCAGACGCCGCGCAGTACCGCGCCGCGCTCCCCGACGTCGGCGCGCGCATCCTGTGTGTTCCCAACAGCGTCCCGGTGCCCGAGGTCGAACCGTCCGACCGCACCTCGAACGTCATCGTGGCCGCGGGCCGGCTCGTCTCCGTCAAGCGCTACGACCGGCTCATCGACGCCTTCGCCAAGGTCGCGGACGCCCACCCCGAGTGGTCCCTGCGCATCTACGGCCGCGGCCCCGACAAGCCCGCCCTGCGCGCCCGGATCAACGAACTCGGCCTCTACCAGCGGGTGCTGCTGATGGGCCCGGCCTCGCCCATCGAGACCGAGTGGGCCAAGGGCGCCATCGCCGCCGTCTCCTCGGACATGGAGTCGTTCGGCATGACCATCGTGGAGGCCATGCACTGCGGCGTCCCGGTCGTCGCCACCGACTGCCCGCACGGCCCCGCCGAGATCATCGACCACGACGTGAACAGCGTCCTCGTCCCGCTGGACTCCGGTGTCGACGGCTACGCCACCGCCCTGGACCGCCTGATGGGCGACGCGACTCTGCGCTCCGGGCTGGGGGAGGGGGCCCGCCGACGCGCGGCCACGTTCGCCCCCGACGCGATCGCGCGCCGCTACGAGACCCTCTTCGAGGAGCTGTCCGCCGCCCGGCGCCCCGCCAAGGGCTCCCTCTGGAAGCGCCTGCGCAACGCGCTGCCCGCCGCCTCGGCCGCGTCGCGCACGGCCGCCCCCGCCGAACCGGCCGAGCCCGAGCCGCCGCGGCCCACCGCGCACGCCCGCGCCACCGCCGACGGCGCCGTGACCGTCACCTTCGACCCGGCGACCCTGCCCGAGGGCCAACTCGACTTCCTCGCGCGCCTGCGCCGCGACAGCAAGGGCCGCGAGCTGCGCCTCCCGGTACAGGAGGTCGCCACCGCCAACGGCCGCGCGTTCCAGGTGACCGCCGACCCGGCCGAGCACCAGCTCGCCGAGGGCCGCTGGGACTGCTACGTCGTGCGGCGCGGCACGAAGGACAAGCGAATACGCCTCGTCGTCACCCTCGCCGAACAGGCCCGCCGCGTCGGCCGCCCCCCGCTGACCGCCCACGGCCACGTCGTCTCCTGGCTGCCCTACGCCACCACCGACGGCTTCCTCGCCCTGCGCGCCTGGCAGCGCCCCGCGCACGCCGAGATCACCGCGCTCGTCCAGGACGACGACGCGGCGACCGTGACGGCACGCCTGCTCACCGGGGGTGCGACGGTCGCGCTGACCGACGCGGCCCGCGTCGTCGCCGTCTCCCGCCACGACACGACCCACGACCTCACGGTCCCCGTCACCCGCCGGGCGGCTGACCAAGGCGGTACCTCTTTCACCTTCACCCTGCCCTACGCGGAGGCCCTCGCCCTGCGCGTGGACGAGCACGACCTGTGGGACCTGCGCCTGCACCCCGGCGGCGCCACCGACGGGCCCGTGCCCATCGGCCGTATCGGCGGCGACATCGTCGACCGCAAGAAGGCCGACACCGTGCCTGCCGTCCACCTCACGCACCCGGAGCGGGGCCGCACCCGTACGAAGCCGTTCTTCACGGTCAACAACGACCTGGCGCTCAGCCTGCGCGACGACGACGACAACGCCGGCGACGAGTAGGGCCCGCGGCACAGACTTCCCGTCGGAGGGCGGCGCCGAGCGGCTCCGGTTCCTCCAGCATCCGGACCGACGCTCAGAGCTGAGGTGACTGTTACAGGGCCTATGTCTGGTGGGCGGTTTCCGGACATAGGGGGTGGCGAGGCACTTCTGGAGCGGGGCTCGTTTGACCCACGCGCATCAGGAGATCACTGCTTTGCCACAATCCGAGGCACACCCGGTCTCCGCCGACGGGTGCACGCACGAGCCGCCGGCCCGGAAGGGACTGCTTCATGAGCACAGCCGCCACCGCCACCCAGGACACCAGGCAGGCGCGGGACGCACTCGCCGCCATCCACGACGAACTCGTTCGCCGCAACCCCGCCCAGCCCGAGTTCCACCAGGCGGCGCACGAGGTCCTGGAGACTCTGGCGCCGGTGCTCGCGGCCCGCCCCGAGCTGGCGGAGGCCGCGCTGGTCGAGCGGCTCTGCGAGCCCGAGCGGCAGCTCGTGTTCCGGGTGCCGTGGCAGGACGACGCGGGCCGCACCCACGTCAACCGCGGCTACCGGGTGGAGTTCAACAGCGCGCTCGGCCCGTACAAGGGCGGTCTGCGCTTCCACCCCTCGGTCAACCTGGGCGTCGTGAAGTTCCTGGGCTTCGAGCAGATATTCAAGAACGCGCTGACCGGCCTCGGCATCGGCGGCGGCAAGGGCGGCAGCGACTTCGACCCGCACGGGAGGTCGGACACCGAGGTCATGCGGTTCTGCCAGTCGTTCATGACCGAGCTGTCCCGCCACATCGGTGAGAACACCGACGTGCCCGCCGGTGACATCGGTGTCGGCGGCCGCGAGATCGGCTACCTGTTCGGCCAGTACCGCCGGATCACCAACCGCTGGGAGACCGGTGTCCTGACCGGCAAGGGGCTCGGCTGGGGCGGCTCGGCCGGCCGCACGGAGGCCACCGGCTACGGCAACGTCCTCTTCCTCGCCGAGATGCTCCGCCGCCGCGGCGAGGACCTGGCCGGGCGTCAGGCGCTGGTCTCCGGCTCGGGCAACGTGGCGATCTACACCGTCGAGAAGCTGCACCAGCTCGGCGCCGTCGCCCTCACCGTCTCCGACTCGCGCGGCTACGTCGTCGACGAGAAGGGCATCGACCTCGAACTGCTCAAGCAGATCAAGGAGGTCGAGCGCGGCCGCGTCAGCGACTACGCGGAGCGCCGCGGCGCCTCGGCGACCTACGTGCCCGGCGGCTCCGTGTGGGAGGTCCCGGCCGACGTGGCCCTTCCGTCCGCGACCCAGAACGAACTGAACGCCGCCGACGCCGAGACGCTCGTACGGGGTGGAGTGCGGGCCGTGTCCGAGGGCGCCAACATGCCCGTCACCCCGGAGGCGGTCCACATCCTGCGCAAGGCGGGGGTCGCGTACGGGCCCGGCAAGGCGGCCAACGCGGGCGGCGTCGCCGTCAGCGCGCTGGAGATGCGGCAGAACAGCGGCCGGGAGACCTGGTCGCGCGAGCGCGTGGAGAACGAACTGGCCGACGTCATGCGCAACATCCACGACGTGTGCTGGGAGACCGCCGAGCGCTACGGCACGCCGGGTGACTACGTCAGCGGCGCCAACATCGCCGGGTTCGAGCGGGTGGCCGAGGCGATGCAGGCACAGGGGCTGATCTGATCCGACCCCGGCCCTCGGCGGGGCGCCGGCGCCGCGGCTGCGCTCGGGCTCTCACGTCAGCAGCCGCAGCACCGCCTCCTCGATCGCCCCCTGCGTCGCCGGACGGCCGAACGCGGCGCCGTCGCCCAGCCGCTCCAGGGCGTCGGCGATCGTACGTCCCTGTTCGAAGAGTTCGATGACCCGAGGGTTGATGTACGAGGCCCGGCACACCGCCGGTGTGTTGCCCAGGTACTCGCTGACCTCGCGCACGGCCCGCACGACCGCGCCCTTGCGCGCGGTACGGGACTCCTTCGCCATCCGCTCGGACACGGCGAGGGCGACCGCCGCGAGGACGGTGGCGTGCCAGGTGCGGAAATCCTTCGCGGAGATGTCCCTGCCCGCGCTCTCGCGCAGATAGGCGTTGAGCTCGGCGGCGTCGAGCTCGTGCCAGGACCCGCCCCGCCGGTACGCGAAGAGGCGCTCGCTGTCACCGGGCCGCCGCATCAGGGAGCGCAGCACCTTGCAGGCGGGCGGGTCGACGAGCGCGCGGCTCTGCGTCTTGGAGTACTTCGCCGGATACGTGAGGCAGACCTCGCCCGAGCGGCAGGTGGCGTGCTCCTTCAGCAGGGTGGTCAGTCCGTACGTGCCGTTGTCCCGCCGGTAGGACTCGTTGCCGATGCGGAAGAACCCCAGGTCCAGCAGGCGGACGGCGCAAGCCAGGACGCGCTCGCGGCACAGACCGCGCCGGGCGAGATCCTCCGACACCTGCGCGCGCACGTCGGGCAGCGCACGGGCGACCTCGAGCACGTGGTCGTGCTTGGCCAGCTCCTGCTGCTCGCGGAAGCGCGGGTGGTACAGGTACTGGCGCCGGCCCGCGGCGTCGGTGCCGATGGCCTGCAGATGGCCGTTGGGCCAGGGACAGATCCAGACGTCCCGCCAGGCCGGGGGGATGACGAGCCCTCGCAGGCGCTCCTTCTCCGCCGGGTCGGTGAGGGGGCGGCCCGAGGCGTCCTTGTAGCGGAATCCGCGCCCCGAACGGATCCGGGTGATGCCCGGCCTGTCGGGGTGGCTCGTCCGCAGCCGCCGCTTCTCGTGCATATCCCAGTGATTGCCCCTGAACCACCGCCCCAGACCCCGGGATGACGCGTTCGGCGTAGCCGAGGGGGCGGGCCGCTCACTCAGGAGTCGGGGTGCGCGGCGTCCACGAGTCTCCATGCGTGGCCGGAGCATCCCGGCGGCGGAGGCGGGAAGCGATGCCCGCGCACGTCGGTGCTGAAGCCGTGATGCTGCGTGCAGTCGCACTCGTAGATCCCCGAAGCGGGAACGATCTCGCCGGGGCGGTACACCTGTTCCTGGCTGTCACTCATGGGCCCAGTTCACGGCCGGGCCCGCCCCCTCCGCGACCCGGGTGCGCCGGACGGAGCAGGGTCCGGCACGGCATGCATGAGCGTTCACCGCCTGCCCGTACCGGCGCTGTCGTCGGCGCTCCTGCTGATCGACTCCTGATACCCGGCACGTCCGCGCAGGTGCGAGTCCGGGAGCTCTCGCCAGGGAAGTCACGCAGGCGGGCGCATCCACGTATACCCGGGGGCGCTGACCGCCACCTGGCGGCCGGTGACGATCGGCATGCCCCTCCTGCGTCCGCCGGCCCGCGCCGCGGGGTGGTTCCTCTTGACGTGCCCCTGTCGAGCCTGGCTATATGGGAGCGCTCCCATGCGTCACACGCACGTCGCGCCACACCTTCCACACCCTCACCCTCCGGAGCCGCAGTGCGTAGAAGAAGTGCGACCTCAACGAGCCCGACCGCGGCGATCATCGCGGCCCTTGCCACCCTCCTCGGCCTGTTCGCCCTGACGGCCCCCTCCGCCCGCGCCGCTTCCCCCTCCGAAGCCGCCGCCACCGGCCTGCACATCAGCGACGGCCGCCTCGTCGAGGGCAACGGCAACGACTTCGTGATGCGCGGCGTCAACCACGCCCACACCTGGTACCCGGGCGAGACCCGGTCCCTGGCCGACATCAAGGCGCTCGGCGCCAACACCGTGCGCGTCGTCCTCTCCGACGGCTACCGGTGGAGCCGCAACAGCCCCGAGGACGTGGCCGCCGTCGTCGCCGACTGCAAGGCCAACCGCCTGATCTGCGTCCTGGAGGTGCACGACACCACCGGCTACGGCGAGGACGCCGCCGCGGGCACGCTCGACCACGCCGCCGACTACTGGATCAGCCTCAAGGACGTCCTGGCCGGCCAGGAGGACTACGTCGTCGTCAACATCGGCAACGAGCCCTGGGGCAACACCGACCCGGCGGGCTGGACCGCCCCGACGACCGCCGCGATCCAGAAACTGCGCGCGGCCGGATTCGCGCACACGATCATGGTGGACGCGCCCAACTGGGGCCAGGACTGGCAGCAGGTCATGAAGGCCGACGCCCAGCAGGTCTACGCCGCGGACACGACCGGCAACTTGATCTTCTCGATCCACATGTACAGCGTGTACGACACCGCGCAGGAGATCACCGACTACCTCAACGCCTTCGTGAGCGCCCGTCTCCCGCTCGTCATCGGTGAGTTCGGCGGCCCGGCCGACCAGTGGGGCGACCCCGACGAGGACACCATGATGGCGACGGCCGAACAGCTCGACCTCGGCTACCTGGCCTGGTCCTGGAGCGGCAACACCGACCCCGTGCTCGACCTGGCGATCGGCTTCGACCCGGCGCGGCTCAGCTCCTGGGGCGAGCGGATCTTCCACGGCGCGAACGGCATCGCCCAGACCGCCCGCGAGGCCACGGTGTTCGGCGGCGGCACCCCGGACACCCAGGCCCCCACGGCGCCCGGCACCCCGGTCGCGTCCGCCGTCTCCCCCACGTCGGCGACGCTGACCTGGCCCGCGGCCACGGACAACAAGGGTGTGACCGGCTACGACGTCGTCCGCGTCACCGGCACCACGGAGACCGCGGTGGCCGCCACGACGACGACGAAGGCCACCCTCGACTCCCTCACCCCCGCCACGGCCTACACCTTCGCCGTGTACGCGAAGGACGCGGCGGGCAACCGCTCACCCCGCTCGGCCACGGTCACCGTCACCACCGAGAAGGACACCGGCACCCCGGGAGCGGCCTGCTCCGTCGCCTACCGCGTCGTGGGCACATGGCCCGGCGGCTTCCAGGGCGACATCACCCTCCGGAACACCGGCACCACCGCCGTCAACGGCTGGACCCTGGGCTTCGCCTTCTCGTCGGGCCAGACCATCAGCAACATGTGGGGCGGCACCCCGGCCCAGACCGGCGCGCAGGTGAAGGTCGCCGCGGCCCCGTACACGGCGACGATCCCCGCCGGTGGCACGGCCACGGTCGGTTTCATCGGCACGAGCTCCGCCGGCAACCCCGCTCCGACGGCCTTCACGCTCAACGGCACCGCCTGCACGGTCGCGTGACCCGCGGCCCGGCACCGGACGAAGAGCGGTGTCGGGTCCGACTTCGCACCACCGGCAGACCTGGATCGGGACGGAGCCGGTCGAGCACGGGGAGTTCCCAGCCCTCTGCGGACCGGCTCCGTGACCGCCTTTCCCTACCACACGGACGGTTTGTTCTCTCGTCCCGCAAGGCAATGAACGGGCAAAGAGGCTGCAGGGGATGGATAAAGGCAGGCTCAAGTTCTGCCGAATGCCATGAATTCCTGGCCCTCAAGGAATTGCCAAGCGTTCCTCCGCTTGGCTTCCCCATGGGAGACTCTCCCACGTATTTCCGGCGTCAGACGAGTGTGTCGTCGCGTGTGTCGTCGAGTGTGCCGGAAATCTGTGCGGCGAAGACATCCTCGCCGTTCTGCCGCCCCACCACTTGGACATTTGCGAAGCCCGGTTCGGCGGGCTCGAGCGATGCCTCGATCCAGCACGGAGCGTCGAACTCGGCGTACCGCAGGAATTCGGTCCGCAACTGCGAAGGCGTGAACAGGCGCGGTTGCGTGAGGGCGCAGGCGGCCTGCCGTGCGGCCTCCATCAGCACCATGCCGGGTATGTGGTCCGCGTCGTGATCGAAGAGGATCGGATGGCTCGGGTCGGGATCGACCAGCCAGTGACCGGGCCGGTCGGCAGGGGCGAGCACCACGTCGAAGGGGGCGGCCCGCCCCAGTGTCGACGGTGCGTCAGGACTCACGGCGCACAGCCGGTGGGCGCGCCGGACCCGGGTCGACGCGCTGCGCAACCGCTGGTACGTCGCGGGTGCGATGCAGGTGAAGCGGCCGCCGCCGGCGGCGCAGAGCTTTCCGTCCCGCTCCACCGTCACATGCATGGTGAACTCCGCCAGGCGTCTTCCTTTCCATTTCATGTCGGTGCAGGCCGCGGTGAGGTTCAGCTCGCTGGGTGCCGGACCGATGACCAGGTACTCCGGGTACGCCGTGACCGTCATGTCCCACATCAGGAACTGGTGACCGAGCGGGACGCCGAACTCCGCGTGCGCGAGGTAGAGCCCGACCTGGCGAATGGTCTCCACCGCCTGCATGGAGTCGTGCCGGCCCCCGTCGTTGCTGGTGAAGAAGGTGTGTGCCCGAGGCCACTGGCCGACGAGCCCGAAGCGGCTGTCGTCCAGCTTCTCGCAGCCGCTCAGGAACACCTCCGCCAGGCTCGAGCGATGCACGTACTCGCGCGGAACTGTCGTGGTCAGACGTGGCATGGTGGCGAGGTCCGGAGCACCGGGGGCGGCGCCGACCGATACCTGAGTGGTTCGATCCACCTCTGAGAACGCCAGAACGGACACTTTTGTCTCCATTTCGCCGCTGAACAGTTGGCCGAAAGACCGTGCGGATACATAAGATACGGACCTACCGGTTTTCTTTTCAAGTCCTTCATGGATTGAAATGCACTGGATCATCATTAGGCGATCTTGATAAAGCAACGGGTCGCATTCCGCTTCCGCTCCCGCAATTTTTGACCATGGACGGAGCGGCGGACGGGTGCGCGAAGGCCTCGCGGAAGGCCGCGCCCTGTGCCACAATAAACCGGTCTTGCGGTTTTCTTTGCAGGGGTCGATCCCTGCCCCCACTTGGGAGTCGTCGATGTCCGTAGCGCGCTGCCCGTACGCCATCGATCCGTCCGGAAGCAACATCCACGCGGAGGCCGACGAACTGCGCCGACGCGGACCCGTCACCCCCGTCGAGCTGCCCGGAGGCGTGACGGCCTGGGCCGTCACCGACCCGAGCACGATCAAGCAGCTGCTCACCGACCCCCGCGTCTCGAAAGACGCCTACCGCCACTGGCCGGCGTGGACCAACGGGGAGATAGCCGAGACCTGGCCGCTGGGCATATGGGTCTCCGTGCAGAACATGTACACCGCGTACGGTCCGGAGCACCAGCGTCTGCGCAAGATGGTGGCCTCGGCGTTCACCGCCCGGCGCATCGCCCTGATGCGTCCGCGGATCGAGGAGATCGCGGACGTCCTGCTGGACGAACTGGCGGCCAAGGAGGCGCCGGACGTGCCGGTGGACCTCCGCCGCAGGTTCGTGGATCTGCTGCCGCGTGAGGTCATGGTCGAGCTGTTCGGCGTGCCCGGGGCGTACCGGGAACCGTTGCAGCGGATCATCAGCGGCTTCTTCGACACGGGGATGTCCCTGGAGGCCGCGCAGCAGACCATGCAGGACCTGTACCGGACCATGGGCGATCTCATCGCCTTCAAACGGCGTACCCCGGGCGACGACTTGACCAGTGTGCTCATCGAGGCGGGTGGCGAGGGAAGCGGTGCGCCGCTGACCGACAAGGAGCTGGTCGACAACCTGATCATGATGCTCAGCGCGGGCAACGAGACCATGGTCAACCTCCTCGGCAACACGGCGGCACTGCTCCTCGCCCACCCCGACCAGCTCGAGCTGGTCCGTACGGGGAAGGTGAGCTGGGGCGACGCGGCCGAGGAGTCGGTGCGGATGAAGGCGCCGGGGGCGAACGGGATCCTGCGCTACGCGGTAGAGGACATCCCGGTGGGAGACACGGTGATCCCGAAGGGCGAACCGCTGGTCATCTCGTTCGTGTCGCCGGGCCGCGACCCCGAGGTGCACGGAGCCACGGCGGACCGGTTCGACATCACCCGCGATGCGCGCCGTGAGCATCTGTCCTTCGGCCACGGCACGCACTACTGCATCGGGGCCTCGCTGGCCCGGCTGCAGGCGGAGGTGGTGCTCAAGGCCCTGTTCACCCGCTTCCCCGGCCTCTCCCTGGCCGTGCCGTTCGGCGAGTTGCGCCCGGTGGAGTCGTTCATCTCCAACGGATACAGCGAACTGCCGGTGCTGCTCGGCGAAGCGGCGTCGTAGCGGAGCGGCCGCCGCAGCCCGAGTACGGCCACAGCAACAGGCTGTCGGCTCGCCGCGTGACCGGCAGGTCCGGCCTCAGGTCGCCCGGCGAGTCCCTTCGGAGAAATGGTGCGCGTGATCCTGTGCCCAGGTGCGGTAGACCGTCGCCGGCCGCCCGGCCCGGCCGGCCGGAGCATCGCCGTGCAGCGCCTTGCCCCCGGCCGCCTGCAGGGCCGCTCGCTGCAGGAGCGCCTCGACCACCGCGGGCGGAAAACGCCGGGACAGGTGGCCGCGTGCCTCCTCCGGCGTCCACTCCCTGAACTCCAGGGGGCGGGCGAGGACTTGGGCCAGGATGCGGGTCTGATCCCTGGCGGTGAGCCGTTCGGGCCCGGCGAGGGTGTAGGTCTTCCCCTCGTGGCCCGGCTCGGTGAGGGCCTGAACCGCCGCATGGGCCACGTCCCGAGGGTCGACGGGAACGTTGGCCGCGTCGCCGTACAGCGCGCACACGGTTCCCGTCCTGCGGACCTCGGGGGCCCACGCCAGCGTGTTCGACATGAACGCACGCGGTCTGAGCAAGGTCCAGGCCACCCCCGCGGAGCGCACCGCTGCCTCGATCGCCCGCTGCCGGCAGGTCACCACGTCATCGAGGCCGTCGTCGACCGCCGCGGCCGACAGTTTGACCACATGGGCGACGTCCATGGCGGCGGCGGCCTCCAGAAACGTCTCGTCGTGCGGTTCGGTGGGGTGGTTGGTCACCAGGAACGCGGCACGCACCCCCCGCAGGGCCCGGCGCAGCGCCGACGGCTCGCTGTAGTCGGCCGCGACCGTCTCGACGCGCGGACCGGTCACGGAGATCCGCTCGGGCCGCCGTGCCAGGACCCGGACGTGCTGCCGCGCCGCGAGTTGCCGGGCCACAGCGTCTCCCACCGCCCCCGTGGCGCCCGTTACGAGGATCATCGGCCCCCCGGTTTCGCTCGACTCGCACTCGACAGCCTGTGCGCGGCGACCGTACCGCAGGGGCCGGGCCCCGGTCGGCACACGGTGGTACCGAATGAGTCGATTCGGGGACTCCGGTTTTGTGCCGCGCCGCAGGCGGCGCCCCGGTTAAGGCGGCGACTTGCCCCGGTCGGAGGCGACGGCAACGCCGTGAGCGGAGCCCCTCCGCCGTACGACGAAGGCTCGCGAACGAGCCAGTGACCGCGCGGGGGCGTGGCTTGGGCTTGTGAATATACGGACTCCCTGGTTTGGTTCTGGGTAGGTTGCAGAAGAATTTGCGACACAGGAACGATCTATGGAGGGTCCACGGTGGTGCGACAGGAGCGGGCGATGCGCACCCGTAGAGCCATCTTGGAAGCGGCCGCGGACGTCTTCGACGAGCGGGGCTTCCAAGCCGCCACGATCGGTGAGGTGCTGAGCCGCGCCGGCGTGACCAAGGGAGCCCTGTACTTTCACTTCCCGTCCAAGCAGGCGCTGGCCCAGGGTGTTCTCGACGAGCAGTTCCGCTACGGAGGTATGACGCCTCGGGCGAGCAAGCTGCAGGAGGTCGTGGACATGGGGCTCGGCCTGGCCTACCGCATGCGGCACGACCCGATGGTCAGCGCGTCGGCCAGGCTCAGTCTCGAAGCGCAGATGGTGGAGGTCTTCGGCACCGGATACACCAGTGCCTGGGTCACCGTCACCGAACAGTTGTTCAGGGAGGCCAAGGGGCAGGGCGAGCTGCTTCCCCATGTCGATCCCGCCGAGTCCGCCTGGGTCTTCTCGGCCGCCTGGACCGGTGTCCAGATCTATTCCCAGCAGTTGTCGGGCCGGGAGGACCTTGAGGTCCGCATCTCATCGCTCTTCACTCATCTGCTGCCGAGCATCGCCGTGCCCGCTGTCCTGAGCCGGCTCGAGTTCGGTCCCGAGCGGGGCTTCCAGGTCGCCGAAGAGGGAAGACAGCTCGCCGCGGCGGCCGAAGCAGCGGCAGAGGCGGCCGACGTGGTCAAGGCCTCTGCCTGACCCTGGCTCCTCGGGCGTGCCTGCCGGACCCTGTCCGGTGGGCCGCCGGGCCCTGTCCGGCAGACCGCCGCTCCCTTCCCTCGTATGTCCTGAAGTAGACACTCACAACAAACCACACGTGCGGTTTGGTATCTTCCTCGAATGGGCATATGGTGCCCTGAGTGCTTCAGCGGCGGCGGGCGGCCGGCAGGCGTGGCGTTCGACCCCGTGAAGCTGCGGTCTCGGATGCCGCGTGCCCTTCTGTCGGGTAGAGAGGGCAGGGGCGCGATGGCAAAATAAACCGCCCAAGCGGTTTGTTGAAAGGCGGTCTCAATGGTTCAGCAGGTCCGGGCGGCGCGTACGCGCCGGGCTCTGATCCGCGCCGCGGCGGAGGTCTTCGCCGAGGACGGATACGCTCTCGCCTCCCTGCCGTCGATCAGCAAGCGCGCGGGCGTGAGCACGGGCGCCCTGCACTTCCATTTCGTGAGCAAGGACGTCCTCGCCAGCGCGGTGGAGACCGAGGCCGCCACGACCGCCGTCCGGCTGGCCGAGCGCTCCCGGGCCGCCGGCGCGCCGCTGCAGTCGCTCCTGGACGTCTGCTCCGGCCTGTTGCACGCCCTCGCGGACGATCCCGTGGTCCGGGCCGGCTTCCGGCTGAACGCCGATCCGTCCCGCAAGGCCAGGGCCGAGCTGCTGAACTGGTGGCACGACCGGCTGCGCGCGCTCGTCGTCGAGGCCCAGCGTGCGGGAGAGCTCGGGGAGGCCGTGTCGGCGGACGCGGCGACGACGGTGCTCGTCTCCTCCACCGTGGGCTTCGGGGTGCTGGGCGCGGAGGACCGGTCCTGGCTCTCGGACGGCCGGGTGGCGCCGTTGTGGTCGTTCCTCGTGCCCCATCTGGCGGCGTCGCCGCACGGGATCCTGATACCGGTCGGCGCTGAGGAACGACAGCCCCAGAAGTAAAACCGTCCGTATGGTTTGTTAATGATTCGGGCAAGGTCGATCACGCGTGACCCCACCCACCTGCGGATTCGGTGCATTCCGGTGATCGGCTGACGGTTACCGCATCACCCTCCCTCTCTTGTTCCCCATTGACAAACCGCACGTGCTGTTTTTTGCTGGAGGCAGCTCAGCACAAGGACAGGCTTCGCCGATGGCGGGAGACGGAATGGAAAGCAACATATTCGGGGCCCTCGCCGTACGGGAGAACGGGGTCTCCATCACGCCCACCGCTCCCAAGCCCCGCCAGGTGCTCGCCCTCCTCGTCCTGAACGCCGACCGCTTCGTGCCCGCCGAGACGCTCGTCGAGGAGCTGTGGGGGCAGCACCCGCCGTACAGCGCGCGGCCGACCCTGCAGACGTACGTCCTGCAACTGCGCGAACTGATCACCGCCGCGCTGCGGCTCGACCCGCCCGGCGCACCGCACCGGACGGCCAAGGACGTGCTCCTCACCCTGCCCGGCGGCTATCTCCTCAAGGCCGACGGGGGCGTCCACGCTGTGCAGGAGTTCCAGCGGCTGCTCGGAACGGGCCACCGCGCCATGGACGCCGATGACCACATGGCCGCCCAGAGGCTGCTGAGCGAGGCTCTGGCGCTGTGGACCGGACCGCCGCTGCCGGAGATCACGCCCGGCGAGCACCTCGGGCGGCTGATCACGAAGCTGGAGGAGGACCGGCTGTGCGCCCTGGACCGGCGGGTCGACGTCGACCTGCGGCTCGGACGGCACCGGGAGCTCCTCGGCGAGCTGTCCGTGCTGGTCAGCCGGTATCCGCAGCACGAGAGCCTGTGCGGGCAGTACATGCTGGCGCTGCACAGGTCGGGACGGACCAGCGAGGCCCTGGACGCCTACCGCCGGCTGCGCACCACCCTGATCTCCGCCCTCGGCATCGAACCCTCCCCCGACCTGGCGAAGCTGCAGCAGGACATCCTGCGGGTGGGCTCCACGGCCGCCGCACCGCCCCGTCCGCACCGGACGGTCTCCCGTGCCCGCCTCCAGCCGGACTCCAGGCGAGCCTCGCATCCTTGACAGCGGCCGAAGAGGGGAACCGTTCATGTCGTCACAGCGGGTGCACGCAGCCGAGCACGCCGTAGGCGTGGCGGCACCGGCGGGCGTGGTCTACGGACTGCTCGCCGATGCGGTCCGCTGGCCGGTGCTCTTCCCCTCGTACGTCCATGTGGAGCGCATGGACCACGACGGCACCGAGGAACGGCTGCACCTGTGGGATCTGGTGCAGGGCCGGGTCCGGCCGCTGCGGGTGCGCCGGCGGCTGCACCCGCGGACCAGGACCGTGGAGACCGAGCGCACCGACCCGGTGACGCCCGGCGCCACCACCAGCGGACTGTGGCGCGTGACGCCGGACGGTGACCGCTGTGTGCTGAGCCTGCGCAGGGAGCACGATCCGCCCCCGTGGTTCGGGGCGTCGCCCGAGACGGACGACAGCGCCCTCGAGGCCGAGGTCATCACCAGGCTCGACGAGGTCAAGGCGGTGGCCGAGCGCTGGACCACCTTCGATCAGGTGCTGCTGGCCTTCGAGGACAGTGTCCGCGTGTCGGGGCCGCACGAACTCGTCTACGACTTCTTCCACCGCATCGAGGAATGGCCCGAGCTGGTTCCGCACATCGACCGGGTGGACGTCGAGGAGGACGTCCCCGGCGTCCAGATCGCGGACATCGCCGGCGGCGACTGGGACGGCGGCGGCGCCGTCGTCTCGCGGGCCGTACGGCTGTGCTTCCCCGCCGCGGGGCGCGTCGTGCACAAGGACCTCGTGGCCACGGACCCCGACGACGCGGAGGCAAGCCCGGGCCTGTCCCGGCTGCTCGCCGGGCACACCACCGAGTGGTCCGTGCTGCCGGGGCCGCTCGGCACGCTCGTGGTCTGCTCTCACTCCGTGATGCTGGAGGACGCGGCCGTCGACCGCGTCCTGGGTCCCGACGCCACCCTCGTCGACGCGCGCCACGAGGTGCGGGCCGGCCTCGGGCAGGCGAGCCGGGAGGTCCTCTGCCTGGCCAAGTGGCACGCGGAGAACGCACTCCGCCGCGTCGGATGACGGGGCGTGCCATGACGGCATCGACGACCGGGAGGGACGGCCCGATGGCTGACACCGGGCAGGGCTCGCTCCTGCAGCACGCAAGTACGGACGCGAACACGGAAGCACGCACGGACCCGAACACGGACGCACGTACGGACCCGACGGGCACGGGCCCCGGGCAGCCCGGCTCCGCGTCGTCCGCAAGCCGCCTGCCCGCCGACACCGTCCGGCGCGCGTGGCAGCTGGAGGAACTGTTCGGCGACCCGCGCGACCCCGTCCGGCTGCGCGCGTACGCGGCGCTGGCCGGCTTGGAGACGGCAGGGAGCGCGCCCCTGCGGGAGCGGGTCGCCGCCGAACTCCTGCCGCCGTCCCTGGGCGGCCGCTTCGTCGGCGCCGACCTGGCGGTGGCCGGGCTGCGGCCCCTGCTGCGCCGCGATCCCGCGCTCGGCCACTCCCTGGCCACCGCGGTCCTGTTCTCCTCGGACGAGGCCCACGCCCCGATGCTGCCGCAGGCGGTGGACCTGGCCCGGCTGCTCGCCCCCGCCGCGCTGTGCGCGGCGGTCGGCACGACGCTGCGCTGCGCCGTGCGCGCGGTCGTGCGGGGCGGGCAGGGCTCCGCGCGCTGGCGCCTGTCCCTGGCGGGGGTCTTCGCCGACCTGCTGGCCTGCGAGAGCCTGCTGACGGCCGCGCTGCGCACCCTGGACCTGCCGCCCGACGCGGGCCGCCTGGTGCGGGCCGCCGCCGGCTATGTCGTACCGGGACTGCTCGGCGAGGTGCTCGACGAAGTGGTCCTCACCCTGGCCGAGTGCGGATTCACCGCCGGCGATCACGAGATGCGGCTGTGCGCGAAGGCGGTGGCCGACATGGCCTACGTACGCGAGGCGGCGGGGACCGGGACGACGTGCAGGACCGAGCTGGTGAGCCACGCGCCCGCGTTCGCCGCCGCGGGCGCGGCGGACGGCGCCGGGCTCGCCGGCCGCCCGTCCGGCGGGGCCCGGGAACCCGACGCGACCGCACCCGCCGACTGCGTGGCAGCCATGCTCGGAGTGCTCGTGGACACGGCCGCCGGCGTCGGCGAGGGCAGCGCGGCGGACCCGGCCCACGATCTGAGCCGGGTGGCCCGGCGGCTGCTCACGGAGTACCGGCTGCTCGGCAGACCCGGCAGCCGCGCCGGCCGGGACGCGTCGCGCCGCCCGTCACCCGCGCTGGCCGACCGGTACGCCCGGATCATGCTGGCCTGCACGGTACTGGGAGTGCACCGGGAGGCGGCTGCGCACGGCGGCAGCGGCTTCCTGGCCCGCCCGGCGTGGGCGCTCCTCGCCCTGTCCCGGACCGCCCAGCGGCTGGGTGTCACCTCGGCAGAGCCGGTACGGGATCCGCGTACCGACGTCGCGGCGGAACTGGAGGCACGGGAGTGGAAGAATCTCGACTGCGATCTTCACGCCACCAGGATCCCGTGGTGAGCGGCGGGCGAGCGGTACCGGCCGACCCCGTGGAGCCGCTGTACGTGGGGGGCCCCGACGGCCCCTGGGCCGAGGTGCAGGACCGGTTCCGCGAGGACGGGCGGGCCGTCGTGTACACGACGTGGGGCGCCTGGGCCCCCACGGCGCTGCTCGACCCCGCGCTGCCCCGGCTGCTCGACCGCGACTGGCCGCGCTACCGCCAGTTGCCCCACGCGGATCAGCGGCTCGGCTTCGCTGCCTCGCGCTACGTCATGAAGTACACGGCCGCCGCTGCCCTGGAGGCCGGCGTCGAGGAGATCGACCTCGTCTACCAGCCCGGGGGACGCCCCGGGCTGCGGGGCCGGGACGACATCACGCTGAGCCTCGCGCACACCGACGAACTCCTCGTGGCCGGGGTGAGCCGCACCGGCCTGATCGGCGTCGACGCCGAACTGGCCGACCGCGACATCAGCTTCGACCTGATGAGCGGCCACGTGTGCACACCCGGGGAGACGGCACGCCTGTCGGTGCTGTCCGCCCCGGAGCGTGCGTCCCGGTTCCTGCGGCTGTGGACCCTGAAGGAGGCCTACACCAAGGCGCTCGGGTACGGGCTGCGGCGCCGCTTCAGCACGGTCGGCTTCGAAGGCGAGGAGACCGGTGCGGCTGTGCTGTCGGCCCCGGCCGCCGACGCCGCGCACTGGGAGTTCCGCACGCATCGCGTCCAGGACCGGTACCTGGTGAGCGAGGCGCACCGCGGGGACCGGGCCGCCTCCCAGCCCCCGCCGGGCCCCGGCCGGGACTGGGTATGAGCGGCCACCGGCCCGTCGAGGACGACCTGCTGTGCGTGGTGTCCCTGCCGGGCGGCGAACGCCATGTGCTCGATCTGTGCGGGCACCTGACGGCGTCCGACGCGGAGCGGGTGGCGGCGAGCGCCGCGATCCGCCACCTCGACTTCAGCGTGCGGCTCGAACGCCACGCCGCGGACCACCACACCCTCTCCCTCGCCCCGCACGACGCCGCCGACCGGGGCCGGGACCCGGTGCCCGAACTGCTCGCCGAGGTCCTCCTCGTGCCGCCGGGCGCGGAGCCGGTGCCCGTGCCCGGGGCACAGCGGGCCCGGGTCAGGGCCGCCGTGCGCGAGCAGGACGATCCGGGGCTCCACGTCGAACAGGTGGTGTGGCGCTGGACGGGCCGGCTGGACCTGCTGCGCTTCGTCGCCGCCTGGCAGTCGGTCGTCGAACGCGAGTCCGTGCTGCGCACCAGCCCCGACTGGGTCGGCGTGGAGCGCCTCGTGGTGCACCCCCACGCCGAGGTCGACGTGGTCCGCTGCTCGGGCCTCGAGCGGTCCTGGGGCGAATTGCTCGAGCAGGACCGGGACCGCGGCTTCGACCTGCACCGCCCCGCGATGCTGCGCCTGACGCTGTTCGACGAGCCCGTGCACGGCGAGGAGGGGACGCGGCGCTCCACGCGGATCCTGCTGACCTACCACCGGGCGCTCCTCGACGAACGGTCCGTGCACCTGCTGCTGCGCGCCTTCTACCGCGCCTATGTCTCGGGCGGCGTGCTGCCGGGCGGCGAGCGCCGTCCCGACCTGCGCGACCACGCCCGCTGGCTGGCCGGGCGCCCGCCCGGACCCGCCCGCGCGCTGTGGGCGGGGGCCGCGCCGCCGCCGGGCACCGGACTCAGCCCCGGCAGGCCGGGCAAGGCCACCGGGCAGCGGGGCAGTGCCCGGGTGCGGCGTCGGCTGCGCGGCGCGCAGGCGGCACGCCTGCGGGCCTGGGCCGCTGACTGGGGTCTGGGGGAGAGCAGCGCGCTGCATCTCGTGTGGGCGCTGCTGCTGTACCGGGCCACGGGCGCGAGCGGCCCCGGCCGGGTCGGTTTCGGGGTGCATCTGGCGGGCCGGGACATCGCGCTGCCCGGGGCCGCCGACATGCCGGGGCTGCTGGGGCGTGTGATGCCGCTGACCGTCACCGTGGACCCGCGGGCGCCGATGCGGGTGCTGGCGTCCGCGCTGCGCGACGCCCTCCTCGACATGGTGGCCTCCCCGTGGGCCGACGACGAACCGCCGGGCCGGAGCGGTGCGGTCTCGCCCGAGCGCAGTGTCGACACGGTGCTCGTCTTCGACAGCGTGCCCGAGCAGCCCAGGGCGCTGCGCGGGGAACTCGCGGCGCAGGGGATCCATGTCGATCCCCCCAGTCTCGCCGGTGGTGGCACGAGTCACGCCGTCACGCTCGTCGCGCGCCACGAGCCGGACGGCAGCCTCGCACTGACCGCCCTGTACGACCGCGCGGCGCTGCGGGACGTGT
The DNA here is from genome assembly GCF_044332585.1 of Streptomyces sp. NPDC016845. NCBI lineage: Bacteria > Bacillati > Actinomycetota > Actinomycetes > Kitasatosporales > Streptomycetaceae > Streptomyces > Streptomyces sp. NPDC016845. The sequence goes on from NZ_JBIRPI010000023.1 coordinate 146,508, forward strand.
CCGCGGAACGCACGCTCGCCCACGTGGTGCGGATGCTGTGCGCCCTGTCGCACTTTCCCGACCGGGAGACCACCGTGGGCCAGGTCCTCGAGGTTCTGGACGGTGTGGAGCCGCCGCGCGTGGCTCCCCGGCCGCCCGGGGCGAGCCCGCCGGAGTTCGCCGTACTGCGCGAGGGGGAGCCCGGCGCGGACGTCATCTGCCTGGTCGCGGACGGCGGTGCGGCGCCCCGGGCCCACGAGCGGTTCGCCGGCCGGCACGACGGCCCCGAGCACATCGTGGAATGGCGCTGTCCGGGGCCCGGGCACACACTGCCCGCCGGACTCGTCGAGGTGCTCGGCGGCGCCCGGCTGCTGCTGTGCGGGAGCGGGCCGGGGGCGTTGACGGCGTACGAGATCGCCGGCACCGCCGCGCACGGGCGCGACGTCGTGGTGGTGATGACGGGCATCGGCGGCGCGGAGGCGGGCGCGAGCGCACTGGCAGCGGGGCTCAGGTCGGTGCTCGCGGGAAGCGTCTGAGGGTGTCCGGCGTGCTGCGGGCTTCGCTGCGAGCCGGGTTCGAGCGAAGTGAGACAGCTTCTCCAGCGCTCTGGCCGACGGTGGCCGGAAAGCCGGAGGAGGCCCCATGACGGACGCGGGCAGCGTCGAACCCCTCGCACTGCACGACGTCGTACGCGTCGAGCGAGGCCGGGCCAGCGCGGAGGAGCTGGCGGCCGTACTCGTCGTGGTGCTCGGGCTGCGCGCGCACTCCGATCAGCTGCTCGAGGAGCAGGCGGAGGCGCGGAAGCGGCGGTGGCGAGGGCCCGAGGCGTATCAGGCGCCCGGCAGCTGGAAGTGACGGGGGTTCGGTTCTCCGTCCCAGGAAGGGGATTGAACACAGATGACGGCGACAACTTCCCTTGTCCTAGCCGAGCCGGAGGCGGGGCCCGGAGACATCCGTGGGCGCGTGGCCGAGCTGGACGCGATCCGCGCGGAGGCGCTGCGCGGTCCCAGCGACCGGGCGACCGAGGCCCAGCACGCCAAGGGCAAGCTGACCGCGCGCGAGCGCATCGAACTGCTCCTGGACGAGGGGTCGTTCAACGAGGTCGAGCAGTTGCGGCGGCACCGGGCGGTCGGGTTCGGCCTGGAGGCGAAGAAGCCCTACACGGACGGTGTGATCACCGGCTGGGGCACGGTCGAGGGCCGGACGGTCTTCGTCTACGCCCATGACTTCCGGATCTTCGGCGGCGCCCTGGGCGAGGCCCACGCCACGAAGATCCACAAGATCATGGACATGGCCATCGCGGCCGGTGCCCCGCTGGT
>NZ_JBIRPI010000024.1:0-131801 GCF_044332585.1 Streptomyces sp. NPDC016845
TGCAGGGGGGACCCTGTGGGAGAGTAGGACGCCGCCGAACTCATTGTAGAGAAAAGCCCCGTGCCATATGGCACGGGGCTTTTCTGCGTTCAGGGGCAATTGTAGTGTGCGGCGCATGGAATTCGAGATCCGTGCGGTGCGTCCCGAGGAATGGCCGGCCGTGAAGGAGCTGCGGCTCACCGCACTGCAGGATCCGGCGGCTCCGCTGGCCTTCTTGGAGACGTACGAGCAGGCGCTCGCGCGGCCCGACGTGTTCTGGCAGATGCGAGCGGCGGGCGCCTCGCACGGTAAGGCCGCGCGGCAGTTCGTGGCGGTGGGCGGTGACGGGGCCTGGCTGGGGACCGTCGTCGTGCTTGTCGAGGAGGCCGGGGCCGAGGACATCTTCGGGCACGTCGTCGAAGTGCGGCAGGCGCAGCTCGTCGGGGTGTTCGTGCGGCCCGTCGCGCGGGGGAGTGGCATCACGGAGGCGTTGTTCTCGGCCGCGGTCGAATGGGCGCTGGGGATCGACGGCGTGACCCGGGTGCGGTTGCACGTCCATGAGGACAACGGGCGGGCCGCACGGTTCTATCAGCGGTTCGGGTTCGTACGTACGGGAGGGGCCGTCCGGAATCCGGGCGACCCCTCCAAGGTGGATCACGAGATGGTGTTCAGGCCGGCCACGACCGGCTAGTTGTACAGCCACGACCGCCTGTTCCTTTGGCCGGGACCGCCTACTTGTACGGGCGGTCGGCGCGGGCCGTGCGCAGGGCCTGGGCCCACCAGTCCAGCTGGTCGAGCATGACCTTCGCCGCTTCGCCTGCGCCCTGCGGTGCGTGGGCCGGGCCGTCCTCGGCGAAGTGGTCCGTGGTCGCGCGGTGGAAGCTCACGCCGTCGCGGATCGTCGTGGCGTGCAGTTCGGCGAAGACCAGGCGCAGTTGCTCGACCGCGCGCAGGCCGCCGCCGACACCTCCGTAGGAGACGAAGCCGACCGGCTTGGCCTGCCACTCCGTGCGGTGGAGGTCGATGAAGTGCTTCAGGTGGGCCGGGAAGCTGTGGTTGTACTCGGGGGTGACGATCACGTAGGCGTCGGCGGCGTCCACACGTCCGGCGAGTTCGGCCTGCTCGGGGGTGGGGGTGTGGCCCCAGGCGGGGTGGGTGTCGGGGAGGCGCAGGTCGGTCAGGTCGATGACGTCGAAGTGGGTGTCGGGGGCGTACGTCCTGGCCTGGTCGGTGAACCAGGTGCCCACGGTCGGGGCCAGGCGGCCGTCCCGGGTGGAGCCGATGACGATGGCTACGCGGAGGGGGCGGTCGTGGTCGGCTGCGGTGATGTCGTGGCGCGTCATGTCGATCTCCGTCGTTCGTATGCGTAGACGTGTGCGTGTGGGTGCGGGTGTGCGTGTGCGAAAGGGTCAGTGGCTGGTGGTTTGGGGGTGGGGGCGCGGGGCCGTCGTGCGGGGGGTGGGTGCGCGGTGCGGGCGGGAGAGCAGCGCGTACGTAACGGCTGCCAGCGCTGCCAGCAGGGCCGACACCGTCCAGAGCGCGACGCGCCAGGCCGCCGTGAACTCCTCGGTGTGGCCGCCCGTTCCTGATGTGACCCGCGCCGCGAGCGGCCCCGAGCCGACCCGGGACTCCACCGAGGCGAGCAGGAGGGCGCCGAAGACCGTGAGCATGACGGCGCCGGTGCCGCCGCGGATCGTGTTGAGGAAGCCGGAGGCCATGCCGGCCTCGGACGGGGCGGTCATCGACATGGCCTGCGCGTCGATGATCCCGATGGACAGGCCCTGACCTGTGCCGATGGTGAGGAGAGGGGCGGCGAGGGCGGCGGTGGTGATGCCCGGGTGGAGGGTGGTGAGCCAGGCGTTGCCCGCGGCGATCAGGAGCAGCGAGAGGACCAGGAGGTGGCGGGCGGGCACGCCTCTGTTGACCAGGCGGGCGCCGAGCGGGGGCAGGGCGAGGACCGGCACCGTCATCAGGAGGAGCGTCAGGCCTGCCGCGCGGGCCGTGGAGCCGTTGACGCCCTGGAGGTAGGTGGGGAGGAAGGTCAGGGCGCCGGTGGTGCCCGCTCCCAGGCCGAACGCACCGACCGCCCAGCCGAGGAACGCCGGGTTGCGGGCGAGCCCCAGGTCGAGGATCGGGCGGCCGGCGCCCGTCTTGGCCAGGCGTTTTTCGATGCGTACGAAGGTGTAGAGGAGGGCCAGTGCCAGCGCGGCCGGGGCCAGGGTGGGCAGGGCCGTCCAGCCGGACTTCGAGCCCTGCGTGATGGCGAAGAGGGCCAGGGCCAGGCCGGTGATGAAGGTCGTCGCGCCGGCTTTGTCGACGCGGGGGCGCAGTTCGGCCCGGTACTCGTCCATCAGGCGGGTTCCGGCGAGGATGACGGCGCCCGCAGCTACGTAGGCCAGGAAGGTGGCGCGCCAGCCGAGGGCGTCGACGAGCCAGCCGGAGAAGGTCGGGCCGAAGGCGAGGCCGAGGCCCGCAGTGGTGCCGAGGGAGGCGAAGACGCGGGTGCGGGCGGGGCCGGTGAACGTCGCGGCGAGGAGCGAGCCGCCGCACGCCATGACGCCGGCGGCGCCGATGCCGGAGAGGGCGCGGGCCGCGTCCAGGAGCAGGATGTGCTGGACGAAGGCCGAGGCGAGGGTGGCTGCCGTGTAGAGGGCGGCGCCGAGGGTGAGGACGCGGCGGCGGCCGTAGAGGTCGCCGAGGGAGCCCGCCACCAGCATGAACGAGGACGCGGCGAGGAAGTAGCCGACCACGACCCACTGCAGGGACGCGCCGCTCGCGTCGAGGTCCGCGCCGATCCGGGGCAGTGCCACCGTCGTGCCGGACATGGCCATCGGCAGGGTGAGCATGCCGAGCAGGACGACGGTCAGGGTGAGGGCGGGGCGGTGACCGCCGGGTGTGGGGGCCGCCGGGACCTTGGGTTCGGTTGCCATGGCGGCAAGGTACAACGATGGTTGTAAGTAGTGCAACGGTCGTTGTACCTAGGTCGGATGGCCCGGGGGCCGGGTCTCGTTGCCTAGGCTGAGCGGGAGGGTGGCGGAGTGTGAGGGCTGAGGAGAGTGATGGCTGAGCAGGAGGACGGGCAGAGTCCGCGCAAGGGAACCGTCGAGAAGCGGCAGGCGCTGTTGCGCGGTGCGCGTACGGTCTTCGGGCGCGACGGGTACACGCGTGCGGGGATCGACGAGATCGCGGCCGAGGCCGGGGTCTCCACGCGGACGCTCTACAACCACTTCGGCGGCAAGAAGAACCTGTTCCGCGAGGTGCTGCTCGACAGCGCCGCGAGCGTCACGGCGGCGCACGCGGCGCTCATCGAGCGGCATTTGAGCAAGGTCACGGACATCGAGCACGACATCGCCGCCCTCGCGCGCGAGTGGATGGGGCGGCGGAGTGAGCACGCCCCGCACATGCTGCTCGTCCGGCAGATCATCTCGGAGGGGCCGCATCTGCCCGCCGACCTCATCGAGGAGTGGCAGCGGATCGGGCCGCGGGCGGTGACGGAAGCGGTGCGGGTGCGGTTCGTGGAGCTGGGCGTGCAAGGGGTGTTGGCCGTCGACGAGGACAACTCCGCCGAGGCGGCGCGGTACTTCACGCTCCTCACCGCCGGGTCCGTCACCGTCGACACGTTCTTCGGGGTCGTGCCGATGGCTCGGGAGGAAGTCGAGGCGCGCGTCGAGAGCGGCGTACGGGTGTTCCTGCGGCTCTACGCCAAAGAGGGCTAGGGCGTCGGGAGTTCCGCGTCCGGCCAGCGGCTGCGGCCCTGTTCGCGGGAGCGGAGCAGGGCCAGGGTCGGCAGGCCCCGGCCCGCGCCCGCGGCCAGCAGCTCCGGCAGCTGGGGAAGGGGGGCCACCGCCGCGACGTCGTCCAGGACGAGTGTCATTGGTGGGTCGAGCCGACCGGCGGGTGACCTGTCGGCCATCCGGCGGCCGTGCTCGACCACGCTTGAGGCGAGCGCCGTGAGCAGGGGCATCGCGCCCGGGTTCGCCTTGGGGTCCTCGATGGGTTCACCCACCACATAAAGCGTGCCCCCTTCGTCGACGAAAGAATCCAGGGTCAGCGCATCAGTTCGGTTCGGGGTGCACGACTCGCGGACGTGGATGGTGAACAGCGCCGAGAGGGCGCGGGCCGTCAGCTCCTGGGCCATGTCGCGGCGTTCCGGGTGCGAGGTGAGGGCGGCCTCCAGCTCCCCGGCGGAGCCGCCGGCCGCCTTCGGGTTCGTCCGCAGGATGCGTACGGCGTCCTGGATCTGGTTGCCCTGTGCCCAGCGGTGGACGTGGCGGAACGGTTTGCCGTCGACGGCCGCCGCGTGCAAGTAGCTGCGCAGCAGCGTTTCTGCGGTTTCGGCGAGGGCGGAGTCCAGCCGGGCGGTCGGCCTTATCGGGGCGAGGAGCGCTGCCGCGCGGGTGGTGGCCGTGGACCTGTCCTTGCAGCCCGCCGCGGGGTTCCAGTGCATGCGGGCCGGGGTGTCGCACCGGTGCGTCGGGTCGTACAGGAGGACCGGGCCCAGTTTGGCCCGGGCGTCCTTGGTCTCCTGCCAGACCTTCGCGGCCGAGGTGATGACGAGGGCCGGGCCCTCGGCGTCGCGGATGGCCTGTATGGCGTGGGGGTGACGGTCGGCGGGCGGGCCGAGGAGAAGGGGGCCGGGTGCGCTCCGCGGGGCCGGGACGACTTGGGCGGGGCCCTGCGGCCAGGGGGCGGGGTGGATGGGCGCGGCGCCGGGGGCCGGTTCGGGTTGGCCGGTGCGTGTGGGATCGGCCGGGTTGTGGGCCGGGGGCTGCGCTCCGTGGTGGCTGTCGGCGCGGGGCGGGGTGAGGCTCGGCGCTTGGCCGAAGGGGGCCGTGGGGGCCGGGCCTGCTGCGGCGGCGCCCGGCGCCTGCCCGGGGTAGGCCGTGTTCGGCGCCTGCCCCGCCGGGCCTGCTGCGGCGGCGCCCGGCGCCTGTCCGGGGTATGCCGTGCTCGGCGTGGCAGAGTCCGGGACCTGTCCGGGGTAGGCCGTGTTCGGCGCCTGCCCCGCTGGGCCTTGTGCGGCGGCGCCAAGCGCCTGCCCGGAGTAAGCCCCGTTCGGTGCCTGCCCGGCCGGGCCTGGTGCCTGCCCGGAGTAAGCCCCGTTCGGCGCCTGCCCCGCCGGGCCTGGTGCCTGCCCCGCCGGGCCTTGTGCAGCGGCGCCCGGTGCCTGCCCGGAGTAAGCCCCGTTCTGTGCCTGCCCGGCCGGGCCCGGTGCCTGGCCGGAGTAAGGCGTGTTCGGTGTCTGGCCGGTCGGTTGCGGTGTGCCAGGGCCTGGGACCTGGTCGAGGTAGGCCGTGCTCGGTGCCCACCCCGCCGGGCCCGCGTCCGGTACGTCGGAGCCTGGCACCCGCTCGGCAGCACCCGCGTCCGGGGTCGGACCGCCGGCACCCGGCACCTGCCCGACCGGCGCCGCCCCCGGCCCGGCCGCGCCCCGTGTCTGCTCACCGGAGCCCTGCGCCCGGCGCATCTGATCGTCCGAGGGTGGGATCCGCTCGGCCTGGATCCGGGTCGTCCCCTTCGCGTACTTCGCCGAGCGGCGGACCGCGCGCCAGCGGGCAACCGTTCCGGCTACGAAGATCGCCAGTACCACCAGGATCATCAGCTGGCCGATGAAGAGGCCCCAGAACAGGCCGTAGTTGGAGAGCTCCGCTTTCGGGGTGGCCGGCCAGGCGCCCGGGATGTTGTGCGGCTCGGCGATCAGGGAGCGCATGGCCAGGGGGGTGCGGCCGAAGGTGACGTTCGAGGGCCAGGCGCCCTTGGTGAAGAGGCCGGCGAGGCCCGTCGCCGTCCAGACCATGATCGTCATCCCGAGCAGGAACGCCAGGAGGCCGACGAGCAGGCCGTCCGGGACACCGCCCCGGCCGCGTTCGTCCCCGTAGCGCCGCTCGTCCCGCACCATCACCAGGCCACCTGTCTCACGCCACCGTCGACTCGGAGGAAGAGGCGTCCGTCAGGCGTTGTTCGACGAACGCCGCCGCCCGTTCCTCAGCCTCCAGCTCGGCCGCGTACAGCGCCTCGTCGCCCATCGTCGGGTCGGAGGACTCCGTCATCGCGCGGTCGGTGAAGACCAGTGGTCGTTCCGTCTCGGTGATGAGGTGTTTGACCACCTGCACATTGCCGTTGACGTCCCAGACCGCGATACCGGGGGTGAGGGTGGGGATGATCTCGACCGCCCAGCGGGGGAGGCCGAGGACCCGGCCGGTGGCGCGCGCCTCGTCCGCCTTCTGCGCGTAGATCGTTCTCGTCGACGCCATCTTGAGGATCGCCGCCGCCTCCTTCGCGGCCGCGCCGTCGACCACGTCGCTGAGGTGGTGGACGACCGCGACGAAGGACAGGCCGAGGCGGCGCCCGAACTTCAGCAGCCGCTGGAAGAGCTGCGCGACGAAGGGGGAGTTGATGATGTGCCACGCCTCCTCCACCAGGAAGATGCGCTTCTTGCGGTCCGGGCGGATCCACGTGTGTTCGAGCCAGACGCCGACGATCGCCATCAGGATCGGCATCGCGATCGAGTTCCGGTCGATGTGGGAGAGGTCGAAGACGATGAGCGGGGCGTCCAGGTCGATGCCGACCGTCGTCGGGCCGTCGAACATGCCGCGCAGGTCACCGTCGACCAGGCGGTCCAGGACGAGCGCGACGTCCAGGCCCCAGGCCCGTACGTCCTCTATGGCCACGTTCATCGCCTCGGCGGACTCCGGCTCGGGGTGGCGGAGCTGCTCGACGATGTCGGTCAGGACGGGCTGGCGTTCGACGATCGTCTCGTTGACGTAGGCGTGCGCGACCTTGAGCGCGAAGCCCGACCGCTCGTCCAGGCCGTGCCCCATCGCGACCTCGATGATCGTACGGAGCAGCGCCAGCTGGCCTGTCGTCGTGATCGCGGGGTCGAGCGGGTTCAGTCGGATGCCCATGTCCAGGGCGGCCGTCGGGTCGAGGCGGATGGGAGTTATCCCCAGCTCCTCCGCGATGAGGTTCCATTCGCCGACCCCGTCCTCGCCCTGCGCGTCGAGGACGACGACCTGCCGGTCGCGGAAGCGGAGCTGGCGCAGGACGTACGTCTTCTCCAGCGCCGATTTACCGTTCCCGGACTCGCCGAGGACCAGCCAGTGCGGGGCGGGGAGCTGCTGCCCGTAGAGCTGGAAGGGGTCGTAGATGTAGCCCTTGCCGGAGTACACCTCGCGACCGATGATCACGCCGGAGTCGCCGAGGCCCGGCGCGGCGGTCGGCAGGTAGACGGCCTGCGCCTGGCCCGTCGACGTACGCACCGGCAGCCGGGTCGTCTCCACCTTCCCGAACAGGAAGGACGTGAAGGCATCCGTGAGGAGGGACAACGGATCCCGCATGAGCAGCGCCTACCTTCTTGCCTTGGGGGAGACCATGGGGCACACGTGGGGGGACACCTGGAAGGACACCTTGAAGGTCACGGCTACCGTCGGATGCCGGTGGCGAAAGGCAGGGTGTTCACAAACGCCCGGTGGTGCTCCCGGTCGCACCATTCCAGCTTCAGGTACGACTTTCCGGCGGACGCCCGGATCGTGCGCTTGTCGCGGGCGAGCGCGTCGGGGTTGCGGGACGAGACGGTGATGTAGCCGACGAGGTTGACGCCGGCGGCGCCGCTGGCCAGGTCCTCGCCGCGCTGGTCGAGGCGGCCGTGGGCGGCGATGTCGCGCGGGTCGACGGTCCGGTTCATCTTGGCGGCGCGGGACGCCTCCGCCTCGTCGTTGGTCTTCTCCGTCAGCATCCGCTCGATGGCGACCTCGGTCGGCTCCAGGTCCATCGTGACGGCGACGGTCCGGATGACGTCCGGGGTGTGGACGAGCAGCGGCGCGAGGAAGTTGACGCCGACCGGCGTCATCGGCCACTCCTTCACCCACGCGGTGGCGTGGCACCAGGGCGCGCGCGTCGACGACTCACGCGTCTTGGCCTGCAGATACGTCGGCTCCATGGCGTCGAGCTCGGCCGGCCAGGCGTTGCGCTTCGTCATCGCCTGGATGTGGTCGATGGGGTGGTCCGGGTCGTACATGGAGTGGATGAGGGAGGCGAGCCGGCCCTGGCCGAGCGGCTGCCGTACGCGGATGTCGGCCTCCTGGAGCCGCGAACAGATGTCCGTCAGCTCTCGGGCCATGACGACGGCGAGCCCGGCGTCCCGGTCGATCTTCTTGCCCGCCTTGGGGCGGGTGGCGCGCGCCATCGCGTTGGCCTCGGCGGCCAGTTCGCGGGTGAAGTGCATGCAGGCCACGAGGTATGCCCGGTGCTGTTCGCTGCTGGTCGACACCATGGACTGCAGTTGGTCGTAGGACTCCCGCAGCCAGCCGAGCGAGCGCTCGTCGCCGCGCATGGCCACGTCCTTGGCGTGTGCGTCCGGGTCGGCGGGCAGGGTGCGGGCGAGCATCTGGAGGCGGGTGACGAACCCGTCCCCGTTCGCCACGTGCTTGAGCAGGGTGCCGAAACGGTCGACGAGCGCCTCTTGGTCCTCGGAGTCGCGCAGGCCGACGCCCGGACCCTCGATCTCGATGGCGGCGGTGACGGTACGGCGGTCGGCGTGGAGGAGGACCGCGATCTCGTCCGGGCCGAACGGGGCGGCGAGCCACGTCAGGCGCCCGATCCCGGGCGGCGGCCCGATCTCGACCTCGTGCCCGTCGAACCGGACCCCGGCCTCCATCGCGCGCGAGCGGTACGCGGTGCCCCGCTTGAGGGACCGCTTGTAACTCCGGTTGATCTCGAACCACTTGTAGAAGGTGCGGTGCTTGTACGGGACGTAGACCGCGGCGATCGCGATCAGCGGGAAGCCCATGAGCAGCACGATGCGCAAGGAGAGGACGGGGACGAGGAGCCCGCACATCATGCCGAGGAACGCCCCGCCGATGATCAGGGCGATCTCGCCGGTCTCGCGGTTCCTGCCGACGATCGCGTTCGGCCGGGCGCGGCCGATCAGATATGTACGGCGGGGCGTGACCGGAGGGGACACATGGGACTGGGTCGTCAACGCCCTGCACCTCCTTGCGGTTTGCCGTTGCTGTTGAAGCCGGGGTTGCTGCCCCCGCCGTTGCCGCGGTTACCGGCGTGCGGGGTGTTCGTGGGGCTCGTACGGGGCGCGGGTGCGGCGGAGGGGACAGATCCGCCGCCCCCGCCGGCCGTGCGGGTGCTGTGCGCGGCGACGCCGCCGGAGACGGGGTTGGCGGGGCGGGCCTGGCCGGCGCCGCCCCCGCCGCCCGCGCCGCTGTCCGCGCGGGCGCTGTGGGTCTTGATGCCCTGCGAGACGAGGCTGGCGGGCGAGGTGAAGGCGGCGGCCGCCTTGGACTCGGCGCCCTGCATGATGCGGTTCTTGCGTACGTTGGACATCTCGTCGCCGAAGCCCGGGACGAAGCGGTAGATCATGCCGCTGGCGAAGATGGCGAGCAGGATGATGGCGAGCCCCGAGACGATGGCGGCCAGCGAGGAGGGCCCGTCGTCGCTGCTGGAGAGCGCGCCGGCGAGCCCGAGCACGATCACGATGACCGGTTTGACGAGGATGATCGCGACCATGATGCCGACCCAGCGGCGGACGTGGCCCCACAGGTTCTTGTCGACGAGGCCCGAGTAGACGACGACGCCGAGCAGGGCGCCCACGTAGAGCAGGACGGCGCGCAGGTAGAGCTCGAGGTAGAGCACTCCTGCGGCGACGATCGACACCAGGGACACGACGATCAGCATGATCGGGCCGCCGCCGATGTCGTCGCCCTGTTTGAGGGCGTCGGAGAACGTGCCGAAGAACGTGTTCGTCTGGCCGCCCGTCGCCTTCGACAGGACGTCGGTGACGCCGTCCGTGGCGGAGACGACGGTGTACAGGATCAGCGGGGTGAAGGCCGAGGCCAGCACCGTCAGCCACAGGAAGCCGATCGCTTCGGAGAGCGCCGTGCTCAGCGGCACGCCGCGCACGGCACGCTTCGCCACGGCGAGCAGCCACAGCAGGAGGGTGAGGATGGCCGAGGCGGCGAAGACGATGGCGTACTGCTTGCGGAACTGGGGGTTGGTGAAGTCCACGTCGGCCGTCTCGCGGACGGCCGCGCTGAGTTGGTCGACGGTCCAGGACGCGGCGTCTGCGCAGCCCTTGGCCAGGCTGGAGAGGGGGTCGAGCGGGTTGCTGGTGCCGGGCGGCATGTCGCCGGTGCTTCCACTGGATCCGCCGCCGTTGTCGTCCCGGGTGCAGTACTTCTTGGCGGGGCCCGCGATAAGGCTGCAGGGGTCGTCCTCGGGGGCCGCGAAGGCGCGGGCCGAGAACAACAGCACCGCCGTTTGTACGGTGCCGAAGGCAGCGGTGAACTTGAGGACGCGGTGTCGGCTATCGGGCATACGTGAACCCTCCGAAGTCCTGAACCGCGCCGCCGATCTCATCGGAGCCGCTCACGGGGTTGTCGCCGGTGACCGGCGTGGGGCCGGTCTTCTGGCTCGTCTTGAGGACCTTCCAGTCGCCGCTGGTCCACTGGAGCTCCAAGGTCACGGTGAACCAACTGCTCGTCACCGGGTTCTTGGAGGAGTCGCCGGTCAGGCCGAACAGGCCGTTGCACCAGACGTCGACGGTCGCCCGGCTGTCGTGGTAGTCGGTGACCTTGGTGCCGGCGGGCAGCGTGCGGTTCACGAACGTCACGCCTCTGGGCGCGCGCCCTTCGGTATCGAGGCCGACGGACTTGAGGAACGACGCCGAGTAGTCGGCGTCGAAACCCGCCTGGAGGCGATCACGTGCACTGGGGTCGGACAGATGCTGCACGATCTCGTGGCGCCGGTCCGCGTTGAACATGCCGTCCCCGCCGAGCTGAACCGCATAGTTCGCCGCAGCCGACTGAACCCCCTGCTCATCATGGGCGAACCCCGAATCCACCGGCTTCGTCCCGGTCGCCGCGGTCGAGGACGACTTCGGGGCCGAGCCGGAGTTTCCGCTTCCGCCGGAGGCGCTGTCGTCGCCCCGGTTGGCGAACGCGATCGCCGCGATCAGCAGGACCACGACGCCGACCACGGTGATCAGCGAGCGGGACGAGGAGCGGCCGGGTCTGCGCGGGTCGGGGCCGGGGGAATCGGGGTAGCGGGTCCGGGTCTGGCCGGTACCGCCGTAGACGTCGTCGCTGTGCCGGTCGTCGAGACTCATCGCGCGCACGTCCCCTCAACCTCGTGCTGGACCGCCGGATACGCCGGATACGCCGCATACGACGGTAGCCGTGCTGATTGCCGCGCGGACGCGGAGTGGTGACTCGACATCAGGGTGACGCAACCTCAGCCGGTGGGCACGACGGAACGGATGGTGTAGGGGGCCTGGGGGACTGTGGGGGTCTGTGGGGGCTGGGAACCCCGGGGGACCGGGGTATCGGACATGGTTCGAACAGAGGCATAACCGGGGAGGACCGGCCGGAAACTGACGGTGCGTTCTCCGCCGCGGGACGGCGGCGGGAAACGCCGGGCCGGCGGGTCAGACGGCCATGCCGTAGACGATCGTGAAGAGCGTGCCGAGGGAGCCGATGATGAAGACTCCGGTGAGGCCCGCGACGATCAGCCCCTTGCCCTGTTCCGCGCTGAAGGTGTCGCGCAGCGCCGTTGCCCCGATCCGTTGTTTGGCCGCGCCCCAGATCGCGATGCCGAGGCAGAGCAGGATGGCGATGGCCATCACCACCTCGATCATTACGCGTGCCTCGTTGCCCAGGCTCCCGAACGGGCCCCAGTCGGGGGCGATCCCGCCGATGATGGTCGTGATGTCGCCTTTTTCGGCTGCCAGCAGCATATGTAACTCACCGCCCCATGTGGGTAGTTCTGTCGCCTCCGCGGCAGCGCAGAGGTCACGCCCATTCTGGCGCAGATTGGCGCGGATGCCTGCACCATTGCCGCCATTCGTTTGGCCGAGTTCGTACACCCCGCCGCTCGCCGGGCCGCCTGGCGGGCGGCCCCGGTATGCGCCGGAACGTATCGTCACTCTGTGTATCACGCCTGGTCACGCCGGGCAATCGCCGGGCGATCAAGGTCGGTGGTGTCCGCTGTCCGGTGCCCGGTGGTGTCCGCCGCCCGGCGCCCGGTGGTGAATTTCCGATCTTCGAGCCGGAGCGGCTCTAGACTGGAGGGTCGATGTACTCCCGTGCGGTGAGAGGCGGTTGACGGTGCGTAAGGCATGGATCGTCGCGGGGTCGGCCGTCGCCGGGGGAACCGGGTTCGTGACCCTGCTCGTCGTGGGGACGTACATGACGGCGGGCAGTCTGACGAGCGGGGTGGGCCAGGGGGCCGTCGGGCTCGCCAAGGGCGCCGTGCCCGCCGCCTACCAGTCGCTCGTGCAGAAGTGGGGCAATCTGTGCCCCGCCATCAACCCGGCGCTGCTCGCCGCGCAGCTCTACCAGGAGAGCGGCTTCAACCCGAAGGCCACGTCGCCGGCGAAGGCGTACGGCATAGCGCAGTTCATCGCCGGGACCTGGGCCGCGCACGGCGTCGACGGGGACGGGGACGGGGACCGTGACATCTGGGACCCGGACGACGCGATCCCGTCGGCCGCCTCGTACGATTGCAAGCTCGCCTCCTACGTGAAGGACGCGCCCGGCGACCCGACCAAGAACATGCTCGCGGCGTACAACGCGGGCGCGTACGCGGTCATCAAGTACGGGGGCGTGCCGCCGTACCGCGAGACGCAGAACTACGTGAAGACCATCACGACCCTGGAGCAGAGCTTCGCCCGGCCGGTCGGGCGGGTGCAGCCGTCGCAGCAGGCCGCGGCAGCCATCTATTACGCGCAGAAGAAGCTCGGGACCCCGTACCTGTGGGGTGGCAACGGGACGGCGGACCAGGGCGGGCGGTTCGACTGCTCCGGGCTGACCAAGGCGGCGTACGCGGCGGTCGACATCGAGCTGCCGCGCGTCGCCAACGATCAGTACAACGCGGGCCCGCATCCGAAGCGGGACGAGCTGCTGCCCGGGGATCTCGTGTTCTTCTCGGACGATCTGCAGAACAGCCGCGCCATCCGGCACGTGGGCATCTATGTCGGGGGTGGGTACATGATCGACGCGCCGCGGTCGGGTGCCGTCATCCGGTTCGACCCCATCGACACGCCGGACTACTTCGGCGCGACCCGGGTCACCGAGGCCGGCGCGGAGGCGCTGCCGACCGCGTCACCGGAAGTGTGACGTGGCTTGAACTCTCCGTTAACGCCCGGGTCTGAGCTGCGGGTTTGCGTCTCTCTTCGATAACGTCTGCGTGATCATTCGGTGGAGTGCGGAACGTGGGGAAGGTGGACGTGCGTTCCTCTTACTGAACCGGAAGCAGACCACGGGGGTGGCTGAAGACGAAGGGGCCGTTGAACCATGGCTGGACTCGAGGCGCTCGAGAGTTCCGGGTCGAACCCTGACGTCTCCCTGCTCTACGACATCAACGGGCTGACGGACGCCACCCCGGGCTGGTTCGACAGGGCCATGGAGTTCGTCGGCGAGTACGGGATCCTGCTCGGCCTCGTCCTCGTGGTGCTGTGGTGCTGGTGGGGCGCGCGCAAGCGCGGTGCTCTCGACGACGCGGCCTCCTCGGTCGCCGCCGTGGTGTGGGCGCCGCTCGCCGCCGCCGTCGCGGTCCTGGTGAACGTACCGATCCGGTCGTTCGTCGAGCGGCCACGGCCGTTCAAGGACCATGACGGGCTCACCGTCCTGGTGGACGGCAAGAACGACTTCTCGTTCGTCAGCGACCACGCGACGCTCGCGATGGCCATGGGCGCCGCGCTCTTCGTCGCCAACCGCAAGCTGGGCCTCGCCGGACTCGCGCTCGCCGTGGTGGAGGGGTTCTGCCGGGTCTTCATGGGCGTGCACTACCCGACCGACGTCGTCGGCGGCTTCGCGCTCGGCACCGCCGTCGCGCTGCTGCTCTCGCCGCTCGCCTCCGCCCTGCTCACGCCGCTCGCCAGGGCGATCGGCCGGTCCCGCGCGGCATGGCTCGTGTGGGCGCCTAAGGCTGTGGTGACGGCTCCGGGCGCGGTGGAGCTTCCCGAGGCCCGCGGGTCGTCGGGGACCGCCGAGGAGCGGGATCTGGCGGCGTAGTCGGCCCCTTGCCGCCGCGGATCAGGGTGAGGCCACCGGCCCCCGCGGCCGCGGCGACGGCGGCGGAGACCGGCAGCAGCGGGCCCGCCTCCGGGTGCGGTGTCCCGTCCTCGAGGGCGGCGGCCGTGGCGGCGCCCAGGGCGAGGACGGCGGCGGTCGCGGCGGTGGCGGCGACTATTCGGGGTCTGTTCATGGTTCCAGGGCACCCCTGCCCGCCCGTCTGGGCCACCCGAGGGCGTGTCGCCTGCTCCGTCCGGGGGGAAAGGGCGCGGGAAGCGGTTGCCGCGCCTGCCGGAGCTCCTCGTCCGTGGGGCCTACAGCGCCTGCTGGAACGCGAAGAAGCCCGTCGGGTCGTACTGGCGCTTCACCTTCGTCAGGCGGTCGGCCGCGGCCCCGTAATAAGCGCGCTTCCAGTCGGCCAGCGTCGCGTCCGTGTAGTTCTGGTACGCCGCTCCGGACGCGTACGGGCCCATCGCGGTGTGCGCCTTTTTCAGCCAGTCCCGGGCCGCCGATCCCGAGGTGCCCGCCTGCCACGACACGATGTACTGGGCCAGCATCCGTGAGCGGCGGTGGACGAACGCCGTGGCCGTCGGGTCGACCCGGTTGACGGCGCCGCCGAGCGCGGTGAGCGCGACGGAGCCCGCGCCCGCCGACACCGACTCCAGCCGCTCGAGCAGCGTGCGCACGCCGGCGTCCGACAGCGAGCGGTCGAAGAAGTCCGAGTGGGCCGCGTACGTCTCACGCTGGAGGTCGCCCGCGGCGGAGCGGCCCGGGGTCGGGCCCGGCAGGTGGCACTGCTCGTCGTCGGAGAAGGCCGAGCAGCCGGCGTAGACCTCCATCGACTCCTCGTACGAGCGGCGCTTGAGCGAGACCGAGGTGGCCGGTCCCGGACCGCCGGGGCCGTCGGCGAGGCGGTCGACCGCGTTCTGGAGTTCGGTGTAGGTGCCGAGGGAGAAGGCGGCTATGGAGATGGTGGGGCGGCCGCCCGCCGCGTTGGCCACGTGCAGCGAGGACCAGATCTCGTCGGGCTGCTCCGGACCCCACTCCTGCCACGCCTTGAGGACCGTCGCCGCCTTCGACCAGGGCCACGTCATGTACGCGGAGACGCCCTGCGGCGCGGGATGCGTCTTGAAGCGGAGCTCGGTGACCACGCCGAACTGGCCGTTGCCCGCGCCGCGCAGCGCCCAGAACAGGTCCTTGTCGTTCGAGGCGTCGGCTGTCAGTTCCTTGCCGTCCGCCGTCACGAGGGTCGCGCCGGTCAGGCTGTCGCAGGTCAGGCCGTACGCGCGGGAGACCACGCCGTGGCCGCCGCCGAGGGTGAGGCCGCTGATGCCGACCGTGGGGCAGGAGCCCGCCGGGATGGTGACGCTCTTGGCGGCCAGGCCCCGGTAGACGTCGATGAGCTTGGCGCCCGCGCCGACGACCGCCTCGCCGCCCGAGGCGCGGACCGACTTCATACGGGACATGTCGAGGATCAGCCGTCCGTCGCCGGAGGAGTAGCCCGCGTAGGAGTGCCCGCCGTTGCGTATCGCGACCTTGACCTCGCGGGCGCGGGCGTACGCGAGGGCCGTACGGAGATCATCGGGCCCGGCGACGTACGCGACGGCGCTCGGCTTCAGCTCGTCGAAGCGGGTGTTGTAGAGCTGGCGGGCGGCGGCCCACGCGGACTGGCCGGGGCGGACCAGGGACCCGTCGAGGTCCTTGGCCAGCGCGTCGAGGTTCGCGGCGGCGCTGACGGCCGGGGAGGCGCTCGCGTTCGTGGAGCGGACGGGGCCGGAGGAGGAAGCGGACGAGACGGGCGCCGGGGGGTCGTCCGGGGTGCAGGCGGAGGCCGCTCCCGCGGTGAGCGTGGCCGCCGAGGCCGCTATGAACGTACGCCGCTGCATCTGTGTCTCCCTCGGCCACCGGTTGCTTCCCGGTGACGAGACGCGCTACGGGAAGCCGGGGTTCCCCCCGCGCGTCGTCTGCCCGTCACGCGCCCTGCGCATGCTCCTGCGCGTCGGAGCGCGCCTTGCTGCGCGCCCGTCTCGCGGGGCCTCGCCAGCCGCAGGTGCACCGGGCCGCCGCGAACCGGCCCTGTTCCTCGACGGTCGTCGCATGCTCGGTCGTCGCGTGCTCGTGCTGCTGTTGTGCCACCCCGACACGGTAACGGGACCGGGTGAACGGCCCACGTACACCTCCGTTCGCGTGACGGTCGACCCTACTCGTCGTTAACCGGTCAACAGCGGGGCCGCATTTCGCACGGACGGGCTTGGGGGTAGACAAGCGATGGTGGTGCAGAACAGGCGCCCGGCGAGGACCGGGGCGGCGGCCGTGGCCGCGGTCGGCATCATGGCGTGCGCGGCCGGGTGCGGCGGCGGTGCCGAGGCGGGTGACCTGCACGCGGACGCCACGCACGTGGTGCGCCAAGCCGCCGACCGGCTCGTCCGCGAGGGCAGTTCCGAGGCGAGCACGTCGATGGAGATGGCGAGCGGCGGCACCCGCGTCACCATCCGCGGCGAGGGCGTCTACGACTACCGCGCGGGGCTGGGGAAGCTGACGGTGCGGCTGCCGCAGGACGCGGCCGGGGCCCAGGAGCACCGGCCGATCACCGAACTCCTCGCACCCGGCGCCCTGTTCATGAAGAACCGGGGCGCGGGCGTGCCCGCCGACAAGTGGGTGCGGGTCGACACCGCCGCGCTGAGCGACGGCAATCTGGTCACGGGCGGCGCCACCGACCCGCTCGCGGCGGCCGAACTGCTGCGCGGCGCGCGCGAGGTGACGTATGCGGGCGAGAGCGACATCGCGGGCGTGCGGACCCGGCACTACCGGGGCACCGTCGACCTGGCGTCGGCCGCGGAGGCCGCGTCCGAGGGGAACAAGGGCGCGCTCGCGGCGGCGGCGAAAGGGTTCGGCGGCTCCGCGGTGCCGTTCGACGTCTATCTCGACGAGGAGGGCCTGATCCGCAAGGTCAGGCACCGCTTCAGCTTCGCGGACACGCAGAACAGGAAGGACGTCGACGTCGCGTCGACGACGCTGCTCTACGGGTTCGGGAAGTCCGCGAGCGTCCGGCTGCCGCACAAGAAGGACATCTACGCGGGCAAGGTCGCCGAGAAGGACGGGCCGTAAGGGGTCCCACCGGGGCCGGAAATGGTTCTTCCGTGCCATGCGCGGTCCGTAGGGCGCTCCCTACTCTGGGAAGTCGACCGACGATGGCTGGAAGAGGTGATGAGCGTGGCTCCCGTAGGTACGGCAGTTCAGGACCACGTCGCCCTCGCCGAGATCGAGTTGTGCGGTGAACTGATCATCGCGGCGTCAGCCGTCCCCGAGGGGCGGCTCAGCGCGGACCGGATCGACGAGGTACTGCGAGTCGCCGAGGCGCTGCCCGGCGGCCCGCGCGGCGAGACCCGAAACTGAGGTCACGGATCCCGGGCCCGGCCCCCGCCCGCGGAACGTCCGACAGCCGAACCCTCAGGTGCGCAGCAGCCGCGCGATCGCCTTCGTGGCCTCCTCGACCTTCGCGTCGATCTCGTCACCGCCCTTGACCGCCGCGTCGGCGACGCAGTGGCGCAGGTGCTCCTCCAGGAGCTGGAGCGCGAAGGACTGCAGGCCCTTGGTGGAGGCCGACACCTGCGTGAGTATGTCGATGCAGTAGACGTCCTCCTCGACCATGCGCTGGAGGCCGCGGATCTGGCCCTCGATCCGGCGCAGCCGCTTGAGGTGCTCGTCCTTCTGGTGGTGGTAGCCGTGGATGCCGCGGTCGTGGTCGGTCACGATCTCGGCGGTGCCGTGCTCCGCCCCGCCCCCGGGGGCCGCCGTCGGGCTCGCGTCCGTGGTCATCGTGTCCGACCTCTCGTCGTGGATCGTGTGCTGGATCCCGTGGTGGCTCCGCCTGGCTCCACATACCCCCTGCGGGTATAGGATACCGGACTTCGCGCGGGTCCGGCCGGTTCCCGGGGCCCCGTGCTGATCACTGTGCCTGATGGGCGACACTGGGGGAACGCCGGTTAGCCGTGGCCGGATGATGCGCCTAGCATCAGCCTGACCCATATCCAGAGCACCCCGAGGACCCCACGTGCGTTTTCGTCTGACCCCCAGGGAGACGAGCTTCTACGACATGTTCGCCGCGTCCGCGGACAACATCGTCACGGGCTCGAAGCTCCTGATGGAACTGCTCGGGGCGGATACCTCCGCCCGGGCCGAGATCGCGGAGCGGATGCGGGCAGCCGAACACGCCGGTGACGACGCCACCCACGCGATCTTCCACCAGCTCAACTCCTCGTTCATCACGCCGTTCGACCGCGAGGACATCTACAACCTCGCCTCGTCCCTCGACGACATCATGGACTTCATGGAGGAGGCCGTCGACCTGGTGGTCCTCTACCAGATCGAGGAGCTCCCGAAGGGCGTGGAGCAGCAGATCGAGGTGCTCGCGCGGGCGGCCGAACTGACGGCCGAGGCGATGCCGAACCTGCGCACGATGTCGAACCTCACCGAGTACTGGATCGAGGTCAACCGGCTCGAGAACCAGGCCGACCAGATCCACCGCAAGCTGCTGGCCCAGCTCTTCAACGGCAAGTACGACGCCATGGAAGTGCTGAAGCTGAAGCAGGTCGTCGATGTGCTGGAAGAGGCGGCCGACGCCTTCGAGCACGTGGCCAACACGGTGGAGACCATCGCCGTGAAGGAGTCCTGAGGCCGGCTCATGGACACCTTCACCCTGATCGTGACGATCGGCGTCGCGCTCGGATTCACGTACACCAACGGCTTCCACGACTCGGCGAACGCCATCGCCACGTCCGTCTCCACCCGTGCCCTGACGCCCCGCGCGGCGCTCGCCATGGCCGCGGTGATGAACCTCGCCGGTGCCTTCCTCGGCAGCGGCGTCGCCAAGACGGTCAGTGAGGGCATCATCGCCACGCCGGAGGGCGACAAGGGGATGGGCATCCTCTTCGCGGCCCTGGCGGGCGCGATCGTGTGGAACCTCATCACCTGGTACTTCGGGCTGCCCTCGTCGTCGTCGCACGCGCTGTTCGGCGGCATGGTCGGCGCGGCGCTCGCCGGTGGGACGACCGTGTACTGGTCCGGGGTGCTCGACAAGATCGTCATTCCGATGTTCACGTCGCCGGTGATCGGCCTCGTCGTCGGTTACCTCGTGATGACCCTCATCATGTGGATGTTCCGGCGCTCCAACCCGCACAAGGCGAAGCGCGGATTCCGGATCGCGCAGACCGTGTCGGCGGCCGGCATGGCGCTCGGCCACGGTCTCCAGGACGCGCAGAAGACCATGGGCATCGTGGTCATGGCCCTCGTCATCGGCGGCCACGAGACGTTCGAGGACCCGATCCCGGTCTGGGTCAAGATCGTGTGTGCGGTGATGCTGTCGCTCGGCACGTACGCGGGTGGCTGGCGGATCATGCGGACCCTGGGCCGCAAGATCATCGAGCTGGACCCGCCGCAGGGGTTCGCGGCCGAGACCACCGGGGCCTCGATCATGTTCGGCTCCGCGTTCCTGTTCCACGCGCCCATCTCGACCACGCACGTCATCACGTCCGCGATCATGGGTGTCGGTGCGACCAAGCGGGTCAACGCCGTTCGGTGGGGGGTCGCCAAGAACATCGTGGTGGGGTGGTTCATCACGATGCCCGCCGCGGCGCTTGTCGCTGCGGCTAGTTACGGCATCGTTTGGCTGGCCTTCGCTTAAGCCGCCTCAGGGGCGCGGGGAACTGCGCGAGCAACCCACGACAAGCCGCGGACGCGTCTGCTCATGTCACGAGCGGACGCGTCCGCGGCTTTCGTCGTGGCTGGTCGCGCAGTTCCCCGCGCCCCTGAGCGGCGCTGATCCCCAGCCCCTCGTAATGGGGGAGAGCCCGCCCCCCTACCGGGGGCGGGCTCTCGGGCCTCGTGGCGGCACCGCCATGCAGCGCCACGAGGAGTCCGGGTCAAAGGCGGCCGGCCTCTAGCCGAAGCGGCCCGAGATGTAGTCCTCCGTCGCCTGGACCGACGGGTTGGAGAAGATGCGTTCCGTCTCGTCGATCTCGATGAGCTTGCCGGGCTGGCCGACCGCCGCGAGGTTGAAGAAGGCGGTGCGGTCCGAGACGCGGGCCGCCTGCTGCATGTTGTGCGTCACGATGACGATCGTGAACTGCTCCTTCAGCTCGCCGATCAGGTCCTCGATGGCGAGGGTCGAGATCGGGTCGAGCGCCGAGCAGGGCTCGTCCATCAGGAGCACGTCCGGCTGGACCGCGATGGCGCGGGCGATGCACAGACGCTGCTGCTGACCGCCGGAGAGGCCCGAGCCGGGCTTGTTCAGGCGGTCCTTGACCTCGTTCCAGAGGTTGGCGCCCTTGAGGGACTTCTCCACGACGTCGTTCAGCTCGGACTTCTTGTAGGAGCCGTTGAGCTTCAGGCCCGCCGCCACGTTGTCGTAGATCGACATCGTGGGGAAGGGGTTGGGGCGCTGGAAGACCATGCCGACGGTGCGGCGCACGGCGACCGGGTCGACGTGGGAGCCGTAGAGGTCCTCGTCGTCCAGGAGCACCTTGCCCTCGACGCGGCCGCCGGGGGTGACCTCGTGCATGCGGTTGAGGGTGCGCAGGAAGGTCGACTTGCCGCAGCCGGACGGGCCGATGAAGGCCGTCACGGAGCGGGGCTCGACGGTCATCGAGATGTCGTCGATCGCCTTGTGGGATCCGTAGTAGGCGGTGAGTCCGCTTACGTCGATTCGCTTGGCCATGATGGGTTTCACTACTTCCGGGTCGAGTCGCTGAGGGGCGCGTGCGCTTGAGCGCGTGTGCGCGGTAGCCGCGTCAGCGGCTCGTCTGCGGGGCCTTCCAGCGGGCCACGCCGCGGGCCAGAAGGTTGAGGATCATGATGAAGGCGATGAGGACCAGGGCCGCGGCCCAGGCGCGGTCGTACGCCGCCTCGCTGCCGCCGCTGCTCGCGTACTGCTGGTAGATGTAGAGCGGCAGCGACGCCTGCGGTCCGTCGAACGGGTTGCCGTTGATCAGCGGGTTGCCGAAGACCAGGAGCAGCACCGGGGCCGTCTCGCCCGCGATACGGGCGACCGCCAGCATCACACCGGTCGTGATGCCGCCGATCGACGTCGGCAGGACGACCTTGAGGATGGTGCGCCACTTCGGGACGCCGAGGGCGAGCGAGGCCTCGCGCAGCTCGTTGGGTACGAGCTTGAGCATCTCCTCGGTGGAGCGGACCACGACCGGGATCATCAGGATGGAAAGCGCCATCGAGCCGGCGAAGCCGGAGAAGCCGAAGCCGAGGATCAGGATCCAGAAGCTGAGGATGAACAGGCCCGCGACGATCGAGGGGATGCCCGTCATGACGTCGACGAAGAAGGTGACCGCCTTGGCGAGCTTGCCGCGGCCGTACTCCACCAGATAGATCGCGGTCAGCAGACCGATCGGCACGGAGATCAGGGTGGCGAGGCCGACCTGCTCCAGGGTGCCGAGGATCGCGTGGTAGATGCCGCCGCCGGGCTGGTAGGCGGTGACGAAGCCCATCGAGTGCGACAGGAAGTAGAAGTCGAGGACCTTGATGCCGCGCTTGACCGTCTCGTAGACGAGGGAGGCCAGCGGCAGCACGGCCAGGATGAAGGCGACCCAGACGACGCTGGTCGCGGTCCTGTCCTTGGCCTGGCGCGCGCCCTCGACCTTGGCGGCGAGGCCGTAGGTGACGAGGACGAAGAGGATCGCTGCTATCAGGCCCCACTGGATGCGGCTGCTCAGGTCGGCCACCAGGCCGATCGCGCAGGCCGCGGCGATCGAGCCGAGGGCGATGGCCCAGGGCGACCAGCGCGGCAGGCGCGCGGCGGAGAGGGACGAGGGGCGCTTCGCGGGTGCGGGTGCGGGCGTCGTCGCGTGGCTCATGCGTTGGCCCCCGAGTACTCGCTGCGGCGGGCGATGATGAACCGGGCCGCGCCGTTGACCAGCAGGGTGATGACGAAGAGGACGAGGCCGGAGGCGATGAGGGCGTCGCGGCCCTGGTCGTTGGCCTCGGAGAACTTCGCGGCGATGTTCTGCGCGAAGGTGCCGCCGCCCGGGTCGAGCAGGCTGGCGTGGATCAGGAAGTCGGGGGAGAGGACCGTGGCGACGGCCATCGTCTCGCCGAGCGCGCGGCCGAGGCCGAGCATCGACGCGGAGATCACTCCGGAGCGGCCGAAGGGGATCACCGACATGCGGATGACCTCCCAGCGGGTGGCGCCGAGGGCGAGGGCCGCCTCCTGGTGCATCAGGGGGGCCTGCCGGAAGACCTCGCGGGAGACGTTGGTGATGATCGGCAGGATCATGATGGCGAGAAGGATGCCGACGGTGAGCAGGGTGCGCGGGGCGCCGCCCTGCCAGGAGAAGATCCCGGTCCAGCCGAAGTAGTCGTCGAGCCAGCTGAACACGCCGGTCATGTGCGGCACCAGGAAGAGGGCGCCCCACAGGCCGTAGACGATGGACGGCACGGCGGCGAGCAGGTCGATGACGTAGGCGATCGTGCCGCTGAGCTTCTTCGGCGCGTAGTGCGTCAGGAAGAGCGCGATGCCGACGGCGACGGGGACCGCGATCAGCATGGCGATCACCGAGGTGACGACCGTGCCGAAGGCGAGGACGGCGATGCCGAAGACGGGCGGGTCCGCGGTGGCGTTCCACTCGAAGGTGGTGAGGAAGTTGCCCTCGTTCTCCGAGAGGACCAGCGAGGCGCGGTAGGTGAGGAAGACCGCGATCGCGGCCATGATCACCAGGAGCAGGATGCCCGAGCCGCGCGAGAGACCGAGGAAGACCCGGTCGCCGGGGCGGGTGGCGCCGCGGGCGGCGGCCTTCTGCTCCGCTGGGGTGGGACGGTCGGAGGGCGCCGGTGGCGCGGGTGATTGCGTGGTTATGTCCATGGGGTTCTCCGGTCTGCGAAGCCCTTGCCGCTCACTGCGGTCGCGTACGGGCTTCTGGCGGCGGTGCACCGGACGGTGCGGGCCACCCGTTGGTGGGGGTGGCCCGCACGCGGGCTAGCTGATGCTGGCGACGGTCTCGCGGACCTTGGCGTTGATCTCCGTGGGGATCGGCGCGTAGCCCAGGTCGGCGAGGGCGGCCTGGCCCTCTTCGGAGGCCGTGTAGGTCAGGAAGGACTTGGTGGCGGCGAGGGTGTCGGGCTTGTTGCCCTTGTCGCAGACGATCTCGTACGTGACCAGGGTGATCGGGTAGGCGCCCTCGGCCTTGGTCGCGTAGTTCAGCTCCAGGGCGAGGTCCTTGCCGGTGCCGATGATCTTGGCGTCGGCGATCGCCTTGGAGGCGTTCTCCGTGGTGGCCTTGACCGGGGCGGCGGCGCCGGTCGCGATGTCGACCGTCTTCACGCCGTCCTTGGCGTAGGACAGCTCGAAGTAGGAGATGGCGCCGTCGGTCTGCTTGACCTGCTGGGCCAGGCCGGAGGAGCCCTGCGCGGACTGGCCGCCCTTGGCCTGCCAGGCCTTGCCGCCCTCGTACTTCCAGTCGCTCGCGGCGGTGGCCTTCAGGTACTTGGTGAAGTTGTCCGTGGTGCCGGACTCGTCCGAGCGGTGGTAGGCCTGGATCTTGGTGGAGGGCAGCTTCGCGCCGGGGTTGAGCTTGGCGATCGCCGGGTCGTTCCACTTGGTGATCTTCGAGTCGAAGATCTGCGCCAGCGTCTTGGCGTCCAGGACGAGGTTGTCGACGCCCGAGACGTTGTAGGCGACGGCGATCGGGCCGCCGACCATCGGGAGGTCGATGCCCTGGCCGGTCTTGCAGATCTTCTTCGAGGCGGTGACCTCTTCGGGCTTG
The DNA here is from genome assembly GCF_044332585.1 of Streptomyces sp. NPDC016845. Lineage (NCBI taxonomy): Bacteria > Bacillati > Actinomycetota > Actinomycetes > Kitasatosporales > Streptomycetaceae > Streptomyces > Streptomyces sp. NPDC016845. The sequence continues at coordinate 23,771 of NZ_JBIRPI010000024.1, forward strand.
AGCGCCGAGTCGGAGCCGGCGAAGGCGACCTGGCCCTGGTTGAACGCGGTGACACCGGCGCCGGAACCGTCGGGCTTGTAGTTGATCTGCACGTCGGAGCAGGCCTGCGCGTAGGCCTGGCGCCAGGCGTCGACCGCGTTGGCCTGGGCGGAGGATCCGATGCCGAGGAGCTGGCCCTTGGCGTCGTCGCACTTGATGTTCGAGCCGTCCGCCTTGGCGGAGGAGCTGGCGCCGCCGCCCGTGGTGTCGCCCGTGTCGTCGGAGCCGCACGCCGTGAGGGCCAGGGCGCCGGAGACGGCGAGAGCGCCGAGGGAGAGGGCGCGGAGCCGGTTCTTGCGCTGAAGCTTCACCTTCGGATGTTCCTTCCAGGAGCCGCCGGCCTCTTTGTCGTCTGTGGCGGCGTGCGGAGTCTGCGTACTTCTCGGGTTTCTCAATGAACGGTGAGCGGGTCCCTTGTCGCGGGAACTCACCGTGCACGGCCGAAATTAGGCAGATCAGGTGAAGTGACCGATGGCCGTGAATGAACGGAGGGTGAACCTAAGCGGGCGGTGTGGTTAGGTCACGGAGCGATTACGCCAGGTTGGTGTGGAGAGACGCCAGCAGAGCGTCCACGAGCTTGCGGTCGCGGGGCTCCGTCAGGCGGTTGCGGGCCGCCGCCGGAGGCAGCCACAGGACGCGGTCGACCTCGCGGTTCGGGGCGAACGTGCCCGACGTGGCCTCGGCCGCCCAGTACGCGACCGTCTTGGGCCGGCCCTGGACCATGTAACGGGCGGTGGGCAGCGTGGCTCCCGGGACGCACCCCTGGCCGGTTTCCTCCCGTACCTCGCGCAGCGCGCCGTCCAGCTCGCTCTCGCCGCGCTTCAGCTTGCCCTTGGGGTGCGACCAGTCGTCGTACTTGGGCCGGTGCACGAGGCAGATCTCCAGGCCGTCGTCGAACGGTGAGCGGCGCCACAGGACACAGCCCGCCGCGCGGATGGTGTGCGTGTCTTCGTGGGGGTGCACGGTCACGGGGTTCCCACTGTCTCTCGCTGCCATGCCTGTCCGAACGCGGTTCTGGCGGCCTCCACCTGATGGCGCTGGTCGGCGTGGAGCACGCCCAGTGCGTACGCCGTCGCGGGCGCGATGCGCGGGGTGCGGGCCGCCTGGGCGGCGGCCGCCGCGGCCTCGGCGGCGTCGCGGTGGGCGTTCAGGGCGTGCGCCGCCTCGTCGTCGATGGAGCGCGCGCCGGTCGCGGGGGCGCCGAGGGCGACCTCCTGCGCGTACCGGTGCAGGCGCAGGAGCAGCCGTACGTGGTGCCAGGGCGTGTCTGCGTCCGGGTTGTACGGGTGGCCGGTCGGGTGCAGGGCGGTGACCGCCTCGGTGAGCCGGGACTCGGCGGCCGTCGCGAGCTTCTTCAGCTCGGTGTCGGCGCCGCGCAGCGGGACCTCGCTGGCGAGCACGGCGACGTTGTCCGCGACCGCGTGGAAGCGGGACGAGCCGAGGGCGCCCAGCGCGGTGCTGTGGGCGCGCGTCTTGGCGAGGGTCAGCTGGCGGTCGAGCAGGGCGGCGGCCTTCGCGGCGCCGAGGGTCAGGGTCTCGCGGGCCGGGGGCGCTCCGGTGGTGTCCGCCCGTACGGCGGGGTGGTGGACGGCGGGGCGCGTGGTCACGGTGGTGAGCCGGTGCAGCGCCTCGTTCAGCCGCAGGAGGCGGTCCGCGCAGGCGTGCTCCTGCGCCAGGGTGCCCGACAGCCAGGCCAGTTCGGGCCGCAGCGCGTCGGACCAGTCGGCGTCCAGGAGCGGGCGGAACGTGTGCAGGGTGCCGCTGATCCGGCGGGCGGCGCGGCGCAGGGCGCGGGCCGCGTACGCCGTCTTCCCGGCCGTGTCGCTCTCGCGGTGCTGGCGCAGCGCCCGCAGGAACTCGGTCGCCTGGTCCCGCAGATAGGACGCGAGGGCCGAGTCGGCGGTGTCGTCGGCGGGCAGGGCCGCGGCCGGGACGGAATCAAGGTGTCGCTGTGCCACGCCGGCGCCTCCGGGCGTCTATGAGCATCTCCTGTACGTTGCGCAGGGGCCGCCCGTCCGCGTCGAGCGCGTGCCGGGTCCATTCGCCGTCCGGGCCCAGGTGCCAGGAGGCGGTGTTGTCGGACATCCCCGTCTCGAGCAGCCGGCTGAGGGCCGCCCGGTGGGCCGGGTCCTCGACGCGGACCAGGGCCTCGATGCGGCGGTCGAGGTTGCGGTGCATCATGTCGGCGCTGCCGATCCACACCTCGGGCTCGCCGCCGTTGCCGAAGGCGAAGACCCGGGAGTGCTCCAGGAAGCGGCCGAGGACCGAGCGGACCCGGATGTTCTCGGACAGGCCCGCGACGCCAGGGCGCACCGCGCAGATGCCGCGCACCCACACGTCGACCGGGACGCCTGCCTGCGACGCGCGGTAGAGCGCGTCGATGACGGCCTCGTCGACCATCGAGTTGACCTTGATGCGGACGTACGCGGGGCGGCCCGCGCGATGGTGCTGGACCTCCTTCTCGATCCGCGTGACCAGGCCCGTGCGCAGGGACCTGGGGGCGACGAGGAGGCGGCGGTAGGTCTCGCGGCGCGAATAGCCGGAGAGCCGGTTGAAGAGGTCCGAGAGGTCGGCCCCGACCTCCTGGTTGGCGGTGAGCAGCCCCAGGTCCTCGTAGAGGCGGGCGGTCTTGGGGTGGTAGTTGCCGGTGCCGACGTGCGAGTAGCGGACCAGCTGGTCGCCCTCCTGGCGCACGACGAGCGACAGCTTGCAGTGCGTCTTCAGACCGACGAGACCGTAGACGACATGGCAGCCGGACTCCTCCAGCTTGCGCGCCCATTTGATGTTGGCCTGCTCGTCGAAGCGGGCCTTGATCTCCACCAGGACGAGGACCTGCTTGCCCGCCTCCGCGGCGTCTATCAGCGCGTCCACGATCGGCGAGTCGCCGGACGTCCGGTACAGCGTCTGCTTGATGGCGAGCACGTCCGGGTCGTTCGCCGCCTGCTCCAGGAACGCCTGTACGGAGGTGGAGAAGCTGTCGTACGGGTGGTGGAGGAGGACGTCGTGGGTGCGCAGCGCCGCGAATATGTCGGGCGCGGACGATGACTCGACCTCGGCCAGATCGCGGTGGGTGCCCGCGACGAACTTCGGATACTTCAGCTCGGGCCGGTCCAGACCCGCTATCGAGAACAGCCCGGTCAGATCGAGTGGGCCGGGGAGCGGATACACCTCCGCCTCGCTGATCTTCAGCTCCCGCACCAGCAGGCTCAGTACCTCGGAGTCGATGGTCTCCTCGACCTCCAGGCGCACCGGCGGCCCGAAGCGGCGCCGCATCAGCTCCTTCTCCAGGGCCTGGAGAAGGTTCTCGGTGTCGTCCTCCTCCACCTCCAGGTCCTCGTTGCGGGTGAGGCGGAACATGTGGTGCTCCTCGACGGTCATGCCGGGGAACAGCTCCGCCAGGTGGCGCGGGGCGGCGATGACGTCCTCTATGGGGACGTAGCGCTGCGGGGACGCCTCCAGGAAGCGGGAGAGCAGCGGCGGGACCTTGACGCGGGCGAAGTGCCGATGGCCCGAGACCGGGTTGGAGACCACGACCGCGAGGTTGAGGGAGAGACCCGAGATGTACGGGAACGGGTGCGCGGGGTCGACCGCGAGGGGGGTGAGGACCGGGAAGATCTGCTGCATGAACAGCGTGTAGAGCCGGGCCTGTTCCTTCTCGGTCAGCTCGTTCCAGCGCACGACGTGGATGCCCTCGTCGGCCAGGGACGGGGCGACCTCGTCCTGGTAGCAGGCGGTGTGCCGCGCCATCAGCTCGCGCGACCGGTTCCAGATCAGCTCCAGGACCTCGCGGGGCTGGAGCCCGGAGGCGGAGCGGGTGGCCACGCCGGTCGCGATGCGGCGCTTGAGCCCCGCCACCCGGACCATGAAGAACTCGTCGAGGTTCGAGGCGAAGATCGCCAGGAAGTTGGCGCGCTCCAGGAGCGGGGTGTTCGGGTCCTCGGCCAGCTCGAGGACCCGCTCGTTGAACGCCAGCCAGCTGCGCTCGCGGTCCAGGAAACGGCCCTGCGGCAGGTCGGCGCCGGTCGCGTCCTGACCCGCGTACTCGTCCTCGTAGTCGTCCGGGTCCGCGTCGATGTCGGCGACGATCCCGGCGAGCTTCGCGGCCGTGCGGTCGTAGTCCGCGCCCGCCACGGGCTGCGGGCGGTGCGCGGCGAGAGAGCCCACGGACGGCTGCGGCGGCGCTGGAGTGGTCGGTTCCTGTGCGGCGTTCGACTGACTCGGCTGGCTCATGGCCCCATTCTTCCGCGCGGTGGCCCTTCCGGGCGCGACGTGGAGGCGGCCCAGCGGGGTGGGGCCCGGGGTTTTCGCGGGGTCGGGGGCGGGGCTCTGCATTCCGTGAGGGTTGCAAGGCGTTCTGAATCGCTGGTTACGGTGACATGACGTCCCGGGGGCGGGCACGGCGCGGACGGTTTTTTGTTCGAGGTGTCAATGCGGCGCCGCTGGGGCTGTGCGCTGACCTCCGGGTACCGGCCGGTGGCCCTTTCCCGCGCCGTTCCCCGCGCCCCTGGCGGGGCGGGGTCATGCGGCGACTCTTCTTCTCAGGGTGCGGTGGGTGAGGGTCACGGCCAGGGCGGTCAGGGCCAGCAGCAGCGCGGTCTCGGTGAGCTGGAGGGGCCAGAAATGGGAGGGCGGGTGGAACTCCGTGTAGAAGCCCGTGACGTTTCGCCCGGTGAGGCAAGCCTGGTCGGTGATGCACAGAGGGTCGGCGAGGTGTGCGCCGGACCTGGTGACCGCGCCCTGTTCGACGATCTCGCCGCTGAAACCGGTGTAACCCTGCTCGACCGAGCCCACGCGGGTCACGGTGGGCCACAGGCGCGGGTGCGCGAGCGAGACGGCCGCCGACAGGAAGGACGTCAGCACGAGGCCCAGGAACGCCCCGGGCAGGGCACGCCGCACCAGCAGCGCCCCGAGCGCGCCGCAGGCGAGGGCGGCCAGGGGCAGGGCCACCGCGGTCGGACCCAGGACGTGGAAGGCGCCGACGTACCACTGGTTGTCGTCGAGGCCGCTCGCCCGCGACGCGACCGCGTGGCGCAGGGCCACCAGGAGCCCGGTGCCGACGGTGACCAGCAGGGCCGGGACCGTGAGGCGGGTGGCGAGCCAGCGGCCGGGGGACACCGACTGGGTCCAGGCCAGCTGGGCGGTGCCGCGCTCCAGCTCGCGTCCGACCAGCACCCCGCCGGCGAACACCGCGACGGCCAGGGGCAGGAAGCTCAAGGAGAGGTCGACGGCCTCGAGGGCGCGGTGGTAGGTGTCCCGGGTCTGTCCGTGCGCGACGCAGTCGACCACCGGGCCTCCCCGGCAGGCTCCCTTCAGGCCGAGCCCGTTCGTGCCCGGCCCCCACAGCCACAGCAGCACGCCCGCCGCCACCGCCACGTAACCGATCCACAGCCACAGTGCGATCCGGTGCAGCCGGAGCACCGTCCAGGTCAGACCCCGGGTGCGGGGAAGTGCGAGGCTCATGCCGTGGCCCCCTCGGGCTGGGTGCGGCGCAGGACGAGGAACGCGGCCGCGACGGCGAGCACGGTGAGGCCGAGCAGGAGGCCCGTCTCGGTGAGCTGGCGGGGCCAGTAGTCCGGGGAGGGCAGGTAGTGCCGGGTGAAGCCGGTGACGTGGTGCTGAGCGAGGCACTTCAGGTCCTCGTAGCAGCCGGGGTCACCGATCTCCGCGCCGGTGGAGGTGATCGCCTTGCTGTGGACGGCCAGCTCGGGCTGCTGGTACCAGCCCTGGAACGGCCAGGAGTTGGAGCGCAGGGCTCCCGCCAGGTACTGGCCGGTCCCGGCGATCGCCAGCGCGGGCAGCGTACGGCGGACGAGCAGCGCGACAAGCACGCCGAACGCCAGGCCGAACAGCGCGTTGGCCACGGTCGCCGGGCCGATGGAGAAGGCGAAGTCGCGCGGGCCGATCCCGGCGACGAGGAGATGGCCGCGCGCGTCCCAGACCCCTTGGTAGAGGACGACGACCAGGGCGGTGCCGAGCGTGACGAAGAGGGCGGGCACGGCCAGCTTGGCGGCGAGCCAGCGCGCCGGGGAGACGGACTGCGTCCAGGCCAGCTGGGCGGTGCCGGACTCCAGCTCGCGTGCGATCAAGGGGCCCGCCGCGAACACGGCGACGGCGACCGCCGCGATCCGGGTCAGCGACAGCGGGTTGTAGAAGACGGCGTCGAAGGAGCCGAAGAGGGGGAGGGTGGAGGACAGCCCCTGGAAGGCGTCGTCCTGCGAACCGCTGTAGCCGAAGGCGTCGAACGCCTTTTGCGCGGCCGATGAACCCGGCCCCCAGAGCCACAGCAGCAGGCCGACGGTGATCACCAGGTAGCCGAGCCACATCCACAGGGCCGTGCGGTGCAACCGGAGCACCGTCCACACCAGGCCGTCGGGGCCGGGCAGGGTGCGTCGCGGCCCCCGCGCCCCGGTCCCGGGCCGCTCCAGGGTCGTCGTGCTCATGCGGACACCGCCGATCCGGTGGTGGCCGTGCGGGCGGTGGTGCCCGGGGTCAGCAGGGCCGGGGCGTCGGGCGCCCGGAGGTGGGCCAGGAGCAGTTCCTCCAGGGAGGGCTCCTGGATCTGCCAGCCGGCGTCGAGCGGGCCGTCGCGACGGATCAGGGCGGTGACGCCGCGGCCCGAGGCGCGGGACTCGACGACCGTGTGCCCGGACAGGTCGCCGCGCCCGGTGACGAGACTGTGCGCGTCCGTCAGGTCGTCTATGCCGCCACCGAGCCGGATCCGGCCGCCGCCCAGGAGTAGCAGGTGGTCGCAGGCGTCCGCCAGCTCGGCGACGATGTGCGAGGACATCAGGACGGTGGTGCCGTGCTCGGCGGCGTCCGCCATGAGCGTGCCCATCAGCTCGTGCCGGGCGAGCGGGTCCAGGTCGGCCATCGGCTCGTCCAGGAGCATCAGCTCGGGCCGCTTGCCGAGCGCCAGGGCGAGCGCGACGCGGGTGCGCTGGCCGCCGGAGAGCGAGCGGACCCGGGTCCGCGGGTCGAGGCCGCCCTGCTCGACGATCTTCGCTGCGTAGGCCGCGTCCCAGCGGCCGGGGTTCAGCTCGGCGCCCATCCGCAAGGTGTCCGCGACGGAGAGCTGGGGGTGCAGCGGCTTGTCCTGGGAGAGGTAGGCGACCTTCGCGCGTGCCTCGCCCGGGGCGCCGCCCAGGACCTCGATCCGGCCCGCGCTCTGCCGCAGCAGGCCCGCGGCGATCGCGAGGAGCGTGGACTTGCCCGCCCCGTTCGGTCCGACGAGTGCGCTGATCCGGCCCGTCGGCAGCCGGAACGAGCAGTCGTCGAGGGCGGCGGTGGAGCGCCGCCCGTACCGCTTGACGAGGCCGTTCGCCTCGATGGCCGTGCTCATGCAGTCCCCTTGGTGGTGCTGGTGGTGCCGAAGTGTGTGTCCAACGCGCTGGCGAACAGGGCGGCCACGTCCTCGCGGTCGAGCCCGGCCTCCCGCGCCCGTCTCGCCCAGTCGTCGAGCTCCGCCCGCAGCGGTGAGTCGGCCGGCGCGGACCCGAGGGATCTGCGCACGAAGGTGCCGAGGCCCCGGCGGGCCTCGACGAGTCCGGAACGCTCCAGTTCGCGGTAGGCCTTGAGTACGGTGTTCGGGTTGATGGCCGTCGCCTCCACCACCTCGCGGGCGGCGGGCAGCTTGTCGCCGGGTTCGAGCAGCCCCATCCGCAGCGCCTGCTCCGTCTGGTGGACGATCTGGAGGTAGGTGGCGACGCCGCTGTGACGGTCGATCCGGAACTCGATCACGTACTCGCGCGAGGGCGTGCCCGTCGCCGTGTCCCTGCCCGTGCCCACCGCCGTGTCCCTGCCCCTGCCCGTCGCCGTGTCTCTCGCCGTGTCTCTCGCCGTGTCTTTCGCCGCGCCCCTCGCCATGTCCCCCGTCATGTCCTCGGCCACCGGTGTACCCCCCTTTCACTAATCAAGTAGTGAAAGGGTGATGCAAAAGAGGGGGTGACGTCAAGCGACGTCACCCCCACGGGTAAAAGGTGCTGGTCAGGACTCCGTGCGGTACATCAGGTCCGTCTCGTACGTACTGAACCCGAGCCGCTCGTACACGCTCACCGCCGCCTTGTTGTCGGCGTCGACGTAGAGCATGGCCGTCGGGAGCCCGGCCGAGGCCAGGTGGCGCAGGCCCGTCGTGGTCAGCGCCTTGCCGAGCCCGCCGCCCTGCTGACCCGGGGCGACGCCCACCACGTACACCTCCCCGAGCCGCTCCTCCGCGTGCACCTTCGTCCAGTGGAAGCCGGCCAGCTCGTCCCCCTTGAACGCGAGGAAGAAGCCCGCCGGGTCGAACCACGGCTCCCCCTTGCGGTCGTCGAGGTCGCGCTGGGTGAGGGAGCCCTGCTCGGGGTGGTGCGCGAACGCCGCCGCGTTCACCGCCAGCCAGGCCGCGTCGTCCTGCCCCGGCACGAACGTGCGGATGCGCACACCCGCGGGCAGCACCGGGTCGGGCAGGTCCAGGCCGGTCAGCGGGCGCCGCATCTGCCGCAGCTCGCGGAACAGGGACAGGCCGAGCACCTGCGCGAGGTGGCGCGCCGCGCCGTGCCCGCCGTGCGCCCACACCCGCAGCCGCTTCCCGGAGGCGGCGAGGAGCGCCGCACCGAGCGCCCGTCCGTGCCCGCGCCCGCGGAAACCGGGGTGCACGACCAGCTCGGCGGCCGGCGCCTCGACCGGGTCGGTGTCCTCCAGCTGCGCGTACCCGAGCAGCTCGCCGTCGACGGTGAGCAGCAGGTGGTGCACGCCCTCGCGCTCCCCGCCGCGCAGTTGCAGCCGCCCCTGCTCCGAGACGGCCTGCTGGCCGTCGGCGCGGGCGGCGTCCGTGAGCAGCGCGAGCACGGTGGCGGCCTGCGCGTCGGTCAGGGCGGAAAGGGTCTCGATCTGGCGTCCTGGGCGGGCCGGATCGCTGGTGGAGGCGGGGTCGGTGGTCATGGGGTCGAGGGTACGGCGGACCCGTGGCCAGATGGCGGCAACCAGCTCGTAACCAGCAACCCCCTGTTGCGCTACGCGCGTTGACTCTAGGCTTCCCGCTGTCACGCCGACCGCAGCAACTCCGGCACCAGTGCACTCCGGCCCCAGGGGGACGTATGCCCACATTCAGACCAGCTTCCGGTGCGGGCCCCCGCCCGGTCCGCCGCCGTGTCAAGGCCACGCTCGGCGCCGTCGCCACCCTCGCCACGGCCGGTGCCCTGATCGCCGCGCTCCCGGCGAACGCGGCCCACGGAGGCAACCACGGCGACCACGGCAAGCACGACCAGGGCCGCTACCAGGACGTCCAGCTGCTGTCCTTCAACGACCTCCACGGCAACCTGGAGCCGCCGACCGGATCGTCCGGACAGGTGACGGAGAAGCAGGCCGACGGCACGACGAAGCAGGTCGAGGCGGGTGGCGTCGAATACCTGGCCACGTCCCTGCGCACGGCCCGCAAGGGGCACCCGTACAGCGTCACGGCCGCCGCCGGTGACCTGATCGGCGCGAGCCCGCTGCTCTCCGGCCTCTTCCACGACGAGCCGACCGTCGAGGCGCTGAACAAGCTCGACCTGGACGTCACCGGCGTCGGCAACCACGAGTTCGACGAGGGCGCCACCGAACTGGCCCGCATCCAGAACGGCGGCTGCCACCCGGAGGACGGCTGCTACGAGAAGGGCCGCGAGTTCGAGGGCGCGGACTACCCCTACCTCGCGGCGAACGTCACGGACGAGAAGACCGGCAAGCCGGTCCTCAAGCCGTACTACGTCTGGAAGCACAAGGGCGTGAAGGTCGGCTTCATCGGCGTCACCCTCGAAGGCACGCCGAACATCGTGTCCGCGGACGGCGTCAAGGGCCTGAAGTTCCACGACGAGATCGAGACCGTCAACAAGTACGCGAAGATCCTCGACAAGCAGGGCGTGAAGTCGATCGTCGCCCTGATCCACGAAGGCGGGGTGCCGGCGTCGTCCTCGTACAACTACGACTGTGACGCCTCCGGCGCGGGCTCCGGCGTCTCGGGCCCGATCGTCGACATCGCCAAGGGCATCACGCCGAAGGTCGACGCGCTCGTCACCGGCCACACGCACAACGCGTACGTGTGCACGATCCCGGACCCGGCCGGCAACCCGCGCATGGTCACCTCGGCGTCGTCCTACGGCAAGCTCTACACGGACACCGCGCTGACCTACGACCGTCGCACCAAGGACATCGTGCGGACCTCCGTGAAGTCCTCGAAGTCGGCGAAGTCGGTCAACCACGTCGTGACCCGCACCCAGCCCAAGGCGCCGGACATGACCGCGCTGATCGGCCGCTGGAACAAGCTCGCCGCGCCCGTCTCGAACCAGGCCGTCGGCTACATCTCCGGTGACATCCCGGGCCGTGGCGCCGGTACGCCGGAGGAGCCGCTCGGCGACCTCATCGCGGACGCGCAGCTCGCCCACGCCAAGACCCTCGACCCGAAGGCGTCCGTGGCGCTGATGAACCCGGGCGGCGTCCGCTCCGACCTCGTCTTCAAGGCGAGCGGCGGCGAGGGCGACGGCGTCGTGACGTACGGCGAGGCGTTCACCGTCCAGCCCTTCAGCAACACGGTCAACCTCGCCGACCTCACCGGCGCGCAGCTGATCGCCGCGCTCAAGGAGCAGGTCAGCGGCTCGAACGAGGCCTCGCCGAAGATCCTCCAGCCGTCGGCCGGGCTCACCTACACCCTCGACATGACCAAGTCGGGCGCCGCCCGCGTGGTCGTCGACTCGATCAGGCTGAACGGTGCGGCGATCGACCCCGCCGCCACCTACCGCGTCGCGATGAACAACTTCCTCGCGGGCGGCGGCGACGGCTTCGCGTCGCTCGGCCAGGGCAAGAACCCGCTGGTCGGCGCGGACGACCTGAAGGCGTTCAACGACTACCTGACCGCCAACTCCTCGGCCGCGAACCCGATCGCGCCGCCGAAGGCGGACCGGATCACGATCGTGAAGTAACCGGGTGGAGCGGGAGAACACGGGGTGGCCTACGGTGGACCGTGGGCCACCCGTCCGTTGGTGAAGGTTGCTTGCCGAGATGGTGGGGGTGTGTGGTGGAATCGCCCGATGCGTACCCCCCACCGCATAAATAACTACCGCAACCCGTACGAGGAGTTGGCCGCACTCGCCGACCCCCCCGGAGAACCCGCTCGACGAGGTGCTGGACGACGAGCCGCCCGCCACGGACGACGCCGACGACGCGTGGCGGCCGCCCGATCACGGGCGCGGACGCCGCCGCAACCGGTTCGCCGGGCTTTCGCTCGCCGTCAAGGGTGTGATCGCGGTCTGCGTCCTCACCGCGTTCCTCGTCCTCGCCGACCGCTGGGCCGTCCTCTACGCCGAGCACCGCGCCGCGCAACAGCTCAAGAAGGAGCTGAAGCTGACCGCGGCCCCCGAGGTCGAGATCGAGGGGTTCCCCTTCCTCACCCAGCTCGCCGACCGCCGCGTGGACGAGCTGAAGATCACCGTCCCCGACGTCGCCGCCGACCGCGTCACTCTCGCCGAGGTCTCGGCCACCGCCCACGACGTACGGATCGAGGGCTCGGGCCCTACCGACATCAGCGGCGCGTACGTCGACGCGATGCACGGCGAGGTACTGCTCAGCTTCGCCGACATGAACCGCGAGCTCGGCGCCTCGCAGGTCACCTTCACCGGGCACGGCAGCGACCGGGTGCTCGCCCGCGGCACCCTGCCCGTCGCCGGGCACGACGTGAAGGTCAGGGCCGACGCCACGATCCGCCGCCTCGGCGCCTCCGGCATCTCCACCGACATCGACGGCATGCGCCTCGACATCGGCGACCTCGCCACCTACCGCCCCGGCACCCGCGCCGACGAGGGCCTGCACCTCACCGCCGAGTCGGTGCGCCGGATCACCGAGGAGACGGACAAGGCCAAGCGGCTGCTCGCCATTCCGGCGATCGCCCACCGCGCCGGGGTGCCCGACTCGGCCGTCCGCCAGGCCCTGCGCGGCGACAAGAAGATCAGCGAGGTGACGGGCGCGCCCCGCTTCGTCCACAGCCTGATGAAGACGAACCTCATCGACATCGCCATCGACCACCCGTGGCTGCTCCAGAAGCTGGGCCTCGACCCGTCCCTCCTGAAGGGCTTGTCCCAGCTCACCCGCCCCCAGCTCGCCGACCGGCTCTCCCTCGCCTTCCGGCTGCCGAAACTGCCGGGCGACCACGGCTACGTACGCCTGCGCGACGTGCACGTGGAGAAGGACGGGATCCGGGTGGACCTGTCGGGGGCGGGTCTCACCGTGGGCCGCTGAGCGCCTGAGCTACGGGATCTCCGGTGGCGGCGTGGGCGCGCCGGGCAGCCGCACCGTCGCGACCGTCCCGCCGTCGTCCGCCGCCGCGAGCGCGACCTCGCCGCCGCTCGCCTCGACCGTCCGCGCCACGATCGACAGACCGAGCCCCGAACCGGGCAGCGCGCGAGCGGTCGGGGACCGCCAGAACCGGTCGAAGACGTACGGAAGTTCCTCGGCCGGGATACCGGGGCCGTGATCCCGCACGGTGAGCGTCCCGCGCATCAGGCGTACCTCGACCGTGCCCTTCTCCGGGCTGAACTTCACCGCGTTGTCCAGCAGGTTCACGATCGCCCGCTCGAGCGCCGCCGGTTCCGCGCGGACGTACCAGGGGGCCAGTTCGGCGTCGATGGTCAGTTCGGGGCCGCGCAGCCGGGCGCGTTCGACGGCGCTGCGGACGGTCTCGTGCAGGGAGACGACCTTGACGGGCCCTTCACCCGCGCTCAGCCCCGTCCGCGACAGCTCCTGCAAGTCCCCGATGAGCGCGGCCAGCTCCGTCATCTGCGCCTTCAACGACGCCATCAGCGCCTTGCGGTCGTCCGGGGGGATGGCGCGGCCCGTGGCCTCGCTGCGGGTGAGCAGTTCGACGTTGGTCCGCATCGAGGTGAGGGGCGTACGCAGTTCGTGCCCCGCGTCGGCGATGAGCTGCTGTTGCAGTTCGCGGGAGGAGGCGAGGGAGGCGGTCATCGAGTTGAACGACGCGGAGAGGCGGGCGATCTCGTCGTCCCCGTCGACCGGGATGCGGACGGTCAGGTCCTCGGTCCTGGCCACGTGCTCGACGGCGTCGGTGAGCTTGTCGACGGGCCGCAGCCCGGCACGGGCGATCCAGAGCCCGGCGGCGGTGGCACCGAGTACGCCGATGCCGCCGACGAGGAGGAGGACCCAGGCGAGGGTGGTGAGGGGCTTGGTGACCTCGTCGAGCGGCTTGGCGATGGAGACGGCGATGCCCTGGACCTGCTGGTTGCCGGGGCTTGAGGTGACGGGGACCGTCAGCACTCGCATGGCCTTGCCCTTGTCGTCATCCGTGGTGTGCAGGGCCCGGTCCGAGCTGCCGTCGGCCACGGCGAGGTCGGACGCCCGGGCGGAGATCGGCGTGTCGCCCCGTACGGTGCAGACGGTGCCGTCGGAGTTGATCACCTGGATCGTCGGTCCCGGGATGGCGCGCTGGCCCCCCGTGTCGGGGCAGTTCAGCAGGGGGATCGCCTGGCGGTTCTGGTTCAGCTGGCCGACCTGGCTGCGCAGCTCGTTGTCCATCTGGCCGTACAACTGACCCCGGGTGATGAACCAGCACGTCACCGCCACCGCGGCAACCGCCGCCGCGACCGCCACCGCCACCAGCAGCGCGAGCCGCGACCGCAACGCCATCCCCCGCACCCTGCGGAGCACCCCGTTCACTCGGCCCCGCCGGAGCGCAACACGTACCCCACACCCCGCACCGTGTGGACGAGCCGCGGCTCGCCCCCGGCCTCGGTCTTGCGCCGCAGGTACATCACGTAGACGTCGAGCGAGTTGGACGACGGCTCGAAGTCGAAGCCCCACACGGCCTTGAGGATCTGCTCACGGGTGAGGACCTGACGCGGATGGGCCAGGAACATCTCCAGGAGCGTGAACTCCGTACGGGTCAGGTCGACCGTCCGCTCGCCCCGGGTGACCTCCCGGGTCACCAGATCCATGCGCAGGTCGGCGAAGGAGAGAACGTCCGAGTCGTCGACAGCCCCGACCGCGGCGGACGCGTACCCGCTGCGCCGCAGCAGCGCGCGCACCCGCGCGAACAGCTCGTCGAGTTCGAACGGCTTGACCAGGTAGTCGTCGGCGCCCGCGTCGAGGCCGGTGACCCGGTCGCCGACGGTGTCGCGGGCGGTGAGCATGAGGATCGGGGTGGTGGACCCGGTGGCGCGGAGGCGGCGCGCGGCGGTGAGGCCGTCCATGCGCGGCATCTGGATGTCGAGGACGACGAGGTCGGGCTGGTAGGAGGCGGCCTTGTCCAGCGCGTCGGCGCCGTCGACGGCGACCTCGGTGGCATAGCCCTCGAAGGCGAGGGAGCGCTGGAGCGCCTCCCGCACCGCGGGCTCGTCGTCGACGATGAGGATGCGGTGCGGGTCGCGGTCGCCTTCGGCGGGGCTCATGGGTTGCGCTTCCTTAGAGGGAGGGGGCGGTCAGGGCCGTCTCTCAGCCTCGCACGGAGGCGCGTCGCCCGCGTACGGCGCGGCGCGTCGCCGTCGGCACCACTTCGGGCGCGCGGGTGACGGGCCGGTGCAGGGCGGAGACGACGGTGAGGGCGAGGGAGAGGTCGGCGGGGCCGGCGGTGGCGGCCCCTTCGGGGTGACGGACGGTACGGATGCTCATGGTGCGGGCCTTACGTGAGGGAACGGTCAGCTGTCGGCGCCCCCGGCGCGCAGCGTGTCGAGGTCGGCCTTGACGGTGTTGATCGGGATGGCGAAGCCGAGCCCGACGCTGCCCGCGCTGGAGGAGTCACCCGACGAACCGGAGGAGTCGGAGCTGGCGGAGTACATGGCCGAGTTGATGCCGATGATGTTGCCGTTCATGTCGATGAGGGCGCCGCCGGAGTTGCCGGGGTTGAGGGACGCGTCGGTCTGCAGCGCCTTGTACGTCGTCGTGGACGAGCCGGTGTCGCCGTTGAACTCGCGGCCGCCGAACTCGAACGGCCACTCCCCGGTGCCGCCGCCCTGCTGCTGTTGCTGCTGCTGGCCCTCGTCGGTGGAGACGGTGACGTCGCGGTTGAGCGCGGAGACGATACCGCTGGTGACGGTGCCGGTCAGGCCCTCGGGCGAGCCGATGGCGACGACCTGGTCGCCGACCGCGACGCCGGAGGAGTCGCCGAGCGTGGCGGCCTTCAGGCCGGAGGCGTTCTTCAGCTTGATGAGCGCGAGGTCCTTCTTGGCGTCGGTGCCGACGACCTCGGCGGTGTACGACTTGCCGTCGCTCGTCTCCACCTTGACGGAGGAGGCGCCGGAGATGACGTGGTTGTTGGTGAGGATCTCGCCGTCGCTGGTGAGGATGACGCCGGAGCCGGTGGAGGAGCCCGACGAGAGCGTGGCGCTGACCTCGACGATCGACGGGCTGACCGCCGTGGCGACCCCGGAGACGGTGCCCTTCTGGCTGCTCGGCACGACGGTGGTGCTGGTCGAGCTGGACGCCGTGGTGTCCGAGCCGCTCAGCTCCTGGAAGGCGTACGCGGTACCGCCGCCGACCGCGGCCGCCGCGACGGCGACGGCGGCGAGCAGCCCGACCGGGCCGCGCAGCCGCCTGCGCTTCTTCGGAGCGGCCGGCGTCTCCGGCGCCGGGGCCTGCTCGGGCCCGTACGTCGCGAACTGGGCGGTCCGACCCGGCTCGTACGACGGCTCGTACGACGGCGGGGGAGGGTAGGCGCTCCCCGAGTACGGGGACTGCTGCGGGGCGGTGCTGTCCTGCTGGTACTCGCCGCTGCGGCGGAAGCTCTCGGTCATGGGACAAGCGTGTGGCCCGTACATGAGAGCCGCCTGAGTGCGCCCTGAGAGTCCCGGCAGAACCCTGTTTGCCCGAAATAAAGACGGGCCCGGGGGTTACGCGCAGCCGCAGGACTGGCGGACGACCAGGCGCGACGGGAACAGCTTCAGGCGTTCGCGGCGCGAGCCCGCGACGCGCAGCGAGTCGTCGAGGACGAGGTCCACGGCGGCGCGCGCCATCGCCGAGCGGTCCGAGGCGACGGTGGTCAGCGGCGGGTCGGTGAGCCCCGCCTCCTTCACGTCGTCGAACCCGGCGACGGCCAGCCCGCCCGGCACGTCGATGCGCAGTTCGCGCGCGGCCCGCAGCACGCCGATGGCCTGGTCGTCGGTGGAGCAGAAGATGGCGGGCGGCCGGTCGGGCCCGGCGAGCAGCCCGAGCGCCACCTGGTACGCGTCGTAGCGGTTGTACGGGGCCTCGAACAGGCGGCCCTCGGTGGGCAGGCCCGCCTCCTGCATCGCGCGGCGCCACCCCTCCACGTGGTCGGAGACCGGGTCGCCGACGGACGGGGTGTCGGCGGTGCCGCCCAGGCACGCCACGTACGCGTTCCCGTGCTCCAGGAGGTGACGGGTGGCGAGCTGGGCGCCGCCCACGTCATCGGTGACGACGGCGACGTCGTCGATCGACTCGGGCCGCTCGTGCAGCAGCACCACGCGCGCGTCCCACGCCTCTATCTCGGCGGCGGCCAGATCGTTGAAGCCGTGCGAGACGAGGATCAGTCCTGACACCCGCATGCCGAGGAAGGCGCGCAGGTAGTGGACCTCGCGGTCGCCCACGTAGTCGGAGTTGCCGACGAGGACCATTTTTCCGCGCTCGGACGCCGCCTGTTCCACGGCGTGCGCCATCTCCGCGAAGAACGGCTGGCGCGCGTCCGGCACGATCATGCCTATGAGGTCGGTCCGCCGCGACGCCATGGCCTGGGCGACCCGGTCGGGCCGGTACCCCAGCTCCTTGATGGCGGCCTGTACGCGCTCGCGCGTGGCCGGGGCGACCGGCCGGGGTCCGTTGTTGATCACGTAGGACACGACGGCGGTCGAAGTACCCGCCAGTCGCGCCACGTCGTCCCGAGTCACCTTGGCCACGCGCGGAGTCTACGCGGATGGACCCCGCCGTGGGCAGGGCGTGCGCCCCCTTCTCACGCCTCGGCTGAAACGGCGGCGCGCTCGCTTTCTTCCGCGCCCGCCTCCGCCTTCTCGCCGGCGCCCGTCCCGGCCTCCTTCTCCGCCTTCTTCTCGGCCTTCTTCTCCGGTTTCTCCGGGGTCACGAAGCGGTAGCCCACGTTGCGCACGGTGCCGATGAGCGACTCGTGCTCGGGGCCGAGCTTGGCGCGCAGGCGCCGTACGTGGACGTCGACCGTGCGGGTGCCGCCGAAGTAGTCGTAGCCCCACACCTCCTGGAGCAGCTGCGCGCGCGTGAAGACGCGGCCGGGGTGCTGCGCCAGGTACTTCAGGAGCTCGAACTCCTTGAAGGTCAGGTCGAGGACGCGGCCCTTGAGCTTGGCGCTGTAGGTCGCCTCGTCCACGGAGAGGTCACCGTTGCGGATCTCCATGGGGGAGTCGTCGGCGACGATCTGCTGGCGGCCCATCGCGAGCCGGAGCCGGGCCTCGACCTCGGCCGGGCCCGCGGTGTCGAGGAGCACGTCGTCGATGCCCCAGTCGGCGGTGACGGCGGCGAGGCCGCCCTCCGTCACGACGAGGACGAGCGGACAGCCGGGGCCGGTGGAGCGCAGCAGCTGACAGAGGCTGCGGACCTGCGGGAGGTCGCGGCGGCCGTCGATGAGGATGACGTCGGCACCCGGGGTGTCGACGAGTGCGGGGCCCTCGGCGGGGGCGACCCGCACGTTGTGCAGCAGCAGGCCGAGCGCGGGGAGCACCTCCGTCGACGGCTGGAGGGCGTTGGTGAGGAGCAGCAAAGAGCTCATCGAGCCCCACCTACCTGGGTCGTCGTACGTTCGTGCACGGTTCGCTGGCCCATAACGTCTGGTTCCTCCTCGGTCCCTGCGAGGACGTTGCGGCACTGCTTCGTACTTGTTCGTGGTGGTGCTGGGGTGCTGCCGGGGTGGTGCTGAGGTGTGCTCCTGAAAGCACAAAAGGACCCGGGGGCTGCACTGCCCGAGTCCTCTGCACAGCACAATAGCCCACATGACTTGGGATCCGGCAGGTGAAGAGAGCGGATCTTCTGTGCGGCCGATCACTGAACGGACACGGCGCGTGATGCTGCGGACACCGGACGGCATCGCCGTCGAGGCGGCCTACGAGCCCGGTCCGGCGCCCGGCGCGGACCCCGTGATCGTGCTCGCGCACGGCTTCACAGGCGATCTGGAACGGCCGCACGTACGGCGCGCCGCGGCGGTGTTCGCCCAGCGTGCGGCCGTGATCACGTTCTCCTTCCGGGGCCACGGGCGCTCCGGCGGTCGGTCGACCGTGGGCGACCGCGAGGTGCTCGATCTCGCCGCGGTCGTCGAATGGGCGCGTTCGCTCGGCCACGCGCGCGTGGTGACGGTCGGGTTCTCGATGGGCGGTTCGGTCGTCCTCCGGCACGCCGCGTCGCACAGGGGGCGCACGGAAGCGCGCACTGACGCGGTCGTCGCGGTCAGCGCCCCCGCCCGCTGGTTCTACCGAGGTACGGCCCCGATGCGGCGGCTGCACTGGGTGGTGACCCGGCCCACGGGCCGCATGGTCGGCCGGCTCGGGCTCCGTACCCGTATCCATCCTTATGACTGGGACCCGGTGCCGCTGTCGCCGGTCGAGTCGGTCCCGCTGATCGCGCCGACGCCGCTGCTCGTCGTGCACGGCGACCGCGACCCGTACTTCCCCGTCGACCACCCCCGGATGCTCGCCGAGGCCGCGGACGGCGGCGCCGAGCTGTGGCTGGAGCCGGGCATGGGCCACGCGGAGCACGCGGCGAGCGACGCCCTGCTCGACCGGATCGGGGCGTGGGCGGCCGCCGCCGGTGCCGCACAATAGGACGCCGACCGCACACGAGGAGAGGAGCCGCCTCCATGGCTCAGGGCACGATCCGCTACTGGGCGGCGGCCAAAGCGGCCGCCGGCGTCGCCGAGGAACCGTACGACGCGGAGACCCTGGCCGCGGCGCTCGACGCCGCCCGCACGCGGCACCCCGGTGATCTCGTACGGGTGCTGCGGCGCTCCTCGTTCCTCATCGACGGGGATCCCGTGGGGACCCGCGGGCATGAGACGGTACGGCTTGCCGAGGGCGGCACGGTCGAGGTGCTCCCGCCGTTCGCAGGAGGGTGACACCGGATGAGCGACGACCAGCAGTATCCGCAGCAGCAGCACTATCCACAGCAGTACTCGCAGCAGCAGTACGCGCAGCAGCAGCAATACGCGCAGCGCCAGCAGTACGCCCAGCAGCAGTATGAGCAGCAGCAGCCCCAGTACGACCAGTACGGGCAGCCGTACGCGCAGCAGGCGCAGGCGTACGACGACGCGCCTGAGACGCAGCAGTGGCAGGGGCAGACCTGGGACACGCAGGTGCAGCCGCCTGTGCAGCCGTATCTGCCACCGCAGCAGCCGCAGCAGCAGGCTCAGCAGCAGGAGTGGGCGGGGTACGGAGCTGCGTCCCCGGCGTCCCCGGCGCCCGCCGCCCCCGCTTCCTCGGCCGAGCCCGAGCCCGAGCCGGAGTACGGTCCGCCCACCGTCACCGGCAACACCCGCGTCACCGACGCGCAGCGCGCCCGCGCCGAGGGCCGGTCGCCGGTGATCGAGCCCGGCATTCAGCCCGCCGCGCTGACGGCCGCGCTCGGCGTACTGCTCGCCGGTGGGGCTCTCGTCGGCTCATACGGGCTGCTCGTCCCGCTGCTGCTGCTCCAGGCGGTCACGGCCGCGGGCTGGTTCCGGCTGAACGGGATGTGGCCCGCCCGTCAGGGCATCGCCCTCGCCTTCCTCGGCGGGGTCGTCGCCGACATCGCGCTGCTCGCGGCCGGGCGGGAGCACGGGCCCGCCGCGATCCTCGGCACCCTCGGCGTCTGGGTCCTGCTCACCCTCGTCCTCCAGCTCCGCTCGCACGCCTCGCCCGACGAGCGCATGTACGGGCTGATGGCGACCGTCACCTCGGCGGCGCTGGCCGTCATCGCCACGGGGTGGCTCGCGGCGGAGCCGGACGCGGTGACCGTCGGGGCGGTCGCCGTGGCCGTCGTGATCGTGGCCCGCGCCCTGCCGTTGCCGACGCCCGCGTCCGTGGTGGTTGCGCTGCTCGCGGCCGCGGGGGCGGGGGTCGCCGCCGGGGGTGTGACGGATCTGGGGGCCGGTGGGGCACTGCTCGGGCTCGGCGCGGGTGTCTGCGCCCTGATCGGCCACCGGGTCGCCTCCTACGACTACCCGTCGCGGTTCGTCCACATGACAGCGGGCGTCGCGCTCCCGCTGGCCGCGGCTTCCCCGGCCGTCTACTTGCTGGGCCGAGCCCTGATCTGACCGCCCGTCCACGCCGCCGTCGTGGCCGGCCGCGCAGTTCCCCGCGCCCCATCGAGGCCCTTGGGACGGCGCCCGCAGTGCGCATCTCAGGGGCGCGGGGAACTGCGCGAGCAACCACGACGAAAGCCACACCCGATGACGGACGAGAGAATGCCGCACGCAGTGCGCACCCCAGGGGCGCGGGGAACTGCGCGACCAGCCACCACGAGAGCCGCGGCCGCCGATCCGCATCAGCCGATCCCGAACCCTCAGCTGATCGACAACTCCGCTACAACCTCGCCCGGCTCCGCCGGAGGCGATCGCGGCAACGTACCCTCGGCCCCGAGATCCACCCCGGCCGGGGGACAAGAGGCGCCGGGTACGTATACACGGCAAATTGGCAAATGGGGGACCCCGATGCGCGCACTGCGAATACTGTTGATCTTCGTTGTCATCGTGGGCGGCCTCTTCGTGATCGCCGACCGCGTCGCCGTCAACTTCGCCGAGGACAAGGCCGCCGACAAGATCCGCACGAGCGAGGCCCTGGCCGACACCCCGGACGTGAGCATCAAGGGCTTCCCGTTCCTCACCCAGGTCGTGGGCGGCACCCTGGACGACGTGGAGATCGGCATCAAGGACTACGACGCGAAGAGCGGCGGCGACAGCATCCGCATCGCGGACCTGGACGCCGAGATGCACGGCGTGGAGTTCGACAGCAGCTACAGCTCCGCCACCGCCGAGTCGGCCACCGGCACCGCCCGGATCTCCTACGCCGAGCTCCTGAAGGCCGTGAAGAAGCAGGACGTCGCCCAGGTGGCCCCCGGCATCACCGCCCAGATCGACGGGCTCTCGTACGGCGGCGGCGACAAGATCAAGGTGGCGGTCACGGTGAAGACGCCGGTCGGCACGTTGCACCCGACCGTGCTGAGCGCCGTGAAGGTCACCGACGGCAAGGTCTCGGCGCGCGCCGACAGCCTGCCGAAGATCGGCGCGTTCGATCTGGCGGAGGGCCGGGTCCGGGCCGTCACCGACTTCCAGCAGGCGATCGACAACCTGCCCGCGGGCATCGAGCTGGACAACGTCCAGGCGGTGCAGGACGGCGTGGAGATCACGGTGAAGGGTTCGAACCTGAAGCTCGTCGGGTAGGGACGACCGGGTAAAGACGCGCAGGGACGCGCAGGGACGCGCAGGGACGAACGAGGGCGGCTGAGCGGCGACCGTCCGTACTGCGAGACGGAGCCGTCCATCCATCAGAAGGACGGGCGGCGGAAGCGCCCCCGGGGCCGCCGCGCGACGGCCCGGACAGGCGTCGGTTCCCGCCATTCGGACGATTACGTCTCAGTATGCGACATGCCGGTGACACGGCGCCCGATACGTCCTTACGATCGGACGCATGAAGCGACAGGCGGACCTCACGAAGCGGCGGGCAGTAGACCTGTGCCGCGTCGCCGCCATGCTCTGTCGCACTGTCTGAGCGGGACACCCGGCCACACACGACCGGCACCCGCCTTCTCCCAGGCCCCTCGAGTTCGGACTCGGGGCCGCCCCGCGCCCATCCTGCGCACCGAAATCCCGCATGCCCCGCCGCAACTGCCCCGGAGGAAGACAGCATGAGCCGCAGCGACGTCCTGGTCGACGCCGATTGGGTCGAGGCCAACCTCGACAACGAGAACGTGGCGATCGTCGAGGTCGACGAGGACACGTCGGCGTACGACAAGAACCACATCAAGAACGCGATCCGGATCGACTGGACCAAGGACCTCCAGGACCCGGTCCGGCGTGACTTCATCGACCAGGAGGGCTTCGAGAAGCTCCTGTCGGAGAAGGGCATCGGCAACGACACGACCGTCGTCCTCTACGGCGGCAACAACAACTGGTTCGCGTCCTACGCCTTCTGGTACTTCAAGCTCTACGGCCACCAGGACGTGAAGCTCCTCGACGGCGGCCGCAAGAAGTGGGAGCTGGACTCCCGCGACCTGGTCGACGGCGCGCAGGTACCGAACCGCCCGGCGACCCAGTACAAGGCCAAGCCGCAGGACACCTCGATCCGTGCCTTCCGTGACGACGTCGTGAACGCGATCGGCAACCAGAACCTCGTCGACGTGCGCTCGCCCGACGAGTTCAGCGGCAAGCTCCTCGCCCCGGCGCACCTGCCGCAGGAGCAGTCGCAGCGTCCGGGCCACGTCCCGTCCGCGCGGAACATCCCGTGGTCGAAGAACGCCAACGACGACGGCACGTTCAAGTCGGACGACGAGCTCAAGGCCCTGTACGAGGACGAGCAGGTCGACCTGGCCAAGGACACCGTCGCGTACTGCCGCATCGGTGAGCGTTCCGCGCTGACCTGGTTCGTGCTGCACGAGCTGCTCGGTGTCGAGAACGTCAAGAACTACGACGGCTCGTGGACCGAGTACGGCTCCCTCGTCGGCGTGCCGATCGAGCTCGGCGCCGCGAAGTAACCCTCGAGCAACCCGAACCACGTCCAACTGACCTTTCCTGCCTAGGAGTTACGTATGTGTGGAGCGAAGGCCGGCGGTCCCGACGCCTCGACGATCAAGCCCGGTGAGACCACGATCCAGGGCCAGGTGACCCGCGACGGCGAGCCGGTGACGGGCTACGTCCGCCTCCTGGACTCGACCGGCGAGTTCACCGCCGAGGTCCCGACCTCGGCCACGGGCCAGTTCCGCTTCTACGCGGCCGAGGGCACGTGGACCCTGCGCGCGCTGGTCCCGGGCGGCACGGCGGACCGTACGGTCGTCGCGCAGACCGGCGGACTCGCGGAGGTCGCGATCGCCGTGTGACGGCGGCGCCGCGACGCGCACATCACAGGCTCGAAGGGCCGCATCCCGGGGGTTGGACGCCACTGGTACGGGGTGCGGTCCTTCGGCTTGCGCGGGGGGAGCGAAGCGGGCCTACGCTGGGGGTATGTACGCGCGGCGGAAGCATCTGTACTTCGCCATGATGGGCCTGTGCATCGGCCTCTTCGTCCTGGCGTGGGGCCTCGTGCGGCTCTGGTCCGTGCCCGCCGCCGTCGGGATGTGCGTGGTCGCCATGGTCATCCCGCCGGTCGCCGCCATCGTCGCGAACCGGCGTGGCCCCGAGGACCGTTGGTGGGACGACCCGTCGGGTGACACCGAGTCCGACGAGTGGTGGGACGAGCTGGACGGAAAGAAGCGCCCCAGGCCCTGACACCCACCCTGACACCACACCCACCCGGACACCCACCCTGACACCCATCGGTGTCATGTTCCCGGGCGGCGGTTCAGCGCCGCCGGTACCGTCGCCGCCACCACCGCGAGCAGCGCGCAGACCGCCGTCGCCGTGCCCATCGCCGTCCACGGGACGCGCGGCCACATCGGGCCCGCCAGGCGCAGCACCGACCACCACAGCCCGGCCAGGCTCAGCGCCGCCGCGCCGAGGGCGAGCAGCGCGCCGACCGTCACCACGAGGAGCGCCTCCATCGCGGCGAACGCGGCGACCTGGCGCCGTCGGGCGCCGAGCAGGGCCAGCGCGCGGCGTTCGGCCGTGCGGTCTGCCGCCGCCATCAGGGAGATGTTGACCAGGGCGAGCACCGTGTACGCGAGGACGACCCCGAGGACCGCGAGCAGACCCGTACGGCTCGCCGACCGGCCGCCCTCTGCCGCCTCCGCGCTCCACCGCTCCCTCGTCAGAGCCGTGGCGCTGTGGCCGCGCGTGGCTCGCTCCAGTGCCGTGTGCACGGGGCAGGGCGCGGTGCCGGGGCGCAGCTTCACGTACGCGAGCGGCGGGCGGGCGGTGAGCGCGCGGCCGGGCGTGATGTACGCGTCGGCCGTGGCGCCCGCGCCGAGCAGGCCGACCACCTTGAGCGTGGACCGGCTGCCGTCGGGGCCCCAGACCGGGAAGGACTCGCCGAGCCCGTGTTCCCAGGTGGGCGAGGCGACGACGGTGCCGGGGCGGAGCACGGCCAGGGAACCGGCCTCGACCGGGATGTCCGCCGCCGCGTCCAGCGCCTTCGGGTCGACGGCCTCGACGGGCCGCCGGATCAGCTTCGTATCGCCTTCGAGGGTGTAGACGCTCGTGGGGACCGGGGCGGACACGTCCACGCCGGGCAGCGCGCGCAGCCGGTCCATCAGCTCCCGGTCGAGGCCGCCGTCGCCGCGCGCCGTGACGACGAACTCGGCGCGCACCGGGCCCGTCCGCATCTCCTCCTTCGCGGCGTCGCCGGTCGCCGCGCCGCCGAGCAGCGCCGCCGTCAGGCCGACCGTGACCAGGACCGGGGCCGCCGTCATCGCGGTCTGCCGGGCCGAGGCGAGCGCGGCCGAGGCGGCGACCTCGCCGGCCGCGCCGGGCAGCCGGGACAGCGGTACGGCGACGAGCCGGGCGACCGGGGCGGCGACAGCGGGGGCGAGCAGGGCCGCGGCGGCGACGAGGAGCATGACGAGGGGCATCGCCGTCTTGTTGTGCGTGGCGGAGGCGGGATCGGTGAGGGCGTTCACCGCCATGCAGACCAGGGCCGTGGCCAGGCTGCCGAGACCGAGGGCCCAGCGGGTCGGGGTCATCGCCCGGCTCTCGGCCGCCGCCTCGCGCAGCGCCTCGGCGGGGCCGGTGCGCCCGGCCCGCAGCGCGGGGGCCGCGGCGGCGACGAGCGCGACGGCCACACCGGTCGGGAAGGCGACGAGCGCGGGGACGGCCGAGCCGCTGACCACCGTCCAGTCGGGGGCCAGGCCGAGCGCGATCAGCCGGTCCAGGAGCGCGGGCGCGGCGAGCGGGCCGAGCACGGCGCCGAGCCCGGACGCGACGAGCGCGAGCAGCCACGCCTCGGCGCGCACCATGCGGCGCAGCTGGCGGCCGGTCGCGCCGACCGAGCGGAGCAGGGCGAACTCGCGGCGGCGCCGCCCGGTGGCGTAGGCGAACGTCGACGACACCACGAAAGCGCTGACGAACACGGCGAACCCGCCCGCGATCCCGACGACCGTGCTGGCGTCGTTGCGGGCCTTCGTGTCGGCGGCCCGCGCGGGATCGGTCCGCGCCCGGTCGTCGCCGGTGAGGACGTGCGCGCCGGTACCGCGTACGAGTTCGCGTACGGCGGCGGAGGAGGCGGGCTGCCGGAGCGCCAACGCGTCGATGCGGGGCGAGAGCCGAGCGGCGCGGGTGTCGGTGAAGAAGACCGTCGGTCCGGGCTCTGAGGTGGTGGTGCCGACGATCCGGTACGTGGCCGGGCCCGCCGCCGTCACGACCGTGACCCGGTCGCCCGGCCGGCCCTCTCGACCGCTGACGGCGATCTCGGTGGCGGTGCGCGGCGCCCGGCCCGCCGTCAGCCGCTGCGGGGCCGTACGGTGCGCCGACCACGGGCGGCCGGTCAGCGTCGTACCGGAGGCGAGCCGTGCCGGGATGATCCGGTCGACGACCGCGCCGGGCAGCCCGGCCGCGCGCCCGGCGAGCGAGGCGGGCAGCGAACGGGGCTCGGCGAGCGGGGCGCCGCTCGTCCCGCGCGCGGTCTCCACCTCGAGGTCCGTGTCCGGTACGACGACGGTGGGCGCGGCGGCGTACCGCTGCGGGCCGCGTTCGGGCGAGGTCAGGGTGGACGCGAGCACCTGGCCCGACGCCGCCATCAGGAACGTGCCGAGGACGAGGGCGGTGAGGCAGCCCGCGAGGGAGGTCCAGCGGGTGCGCAGGGTGGCGAGGGCGAGGCTCAGCACGACGCCTCCAGGTGCAGCATGCGGGTGGTCACGGCGTCGGGGGTCGGGTCGGTGAGTTCGCCGGTCAGGCGGCCGTCGGCGAGGAAGAGGACGCGGTCGGCGCAGGCCGCCGCGAGCGGGTCGTGGGTGACCATGACGAGGGTCTGGGCGTGCCGGTCGACGAGGGTGCGCATGAGCTGGAGGAGTTGGCGGCTGGTCGAGGCGTCGAGGGCGCCGGTCGGCTCGTCGGCGAAGAGCACGGCGGGCCGGGTCACCAGGGCGCGGGCGAGCGCCACGCGCTGCTGCTGGCCGCCCGAGAGCTGGGCCGGCCGGTGTCCCGTCCGCTCGGCGAGGCCCACGGCGGCCAGGCCCTGGCGGACCAGGGCCGGGTCGGGGCGGCGGCCCGCGAGGCGCAGCGGCAGGGCGACGTTCTGCGCGGCGGTCAGCGACGGCAGCAGATTGAAGGACTGGAACACGAACCCGATCCGCTCGCGGCGCAACAGCGTCCGCTTGCGCTCGCTGAGCCGCGCCAGATCGTGTCCGGCCACCAACACCCGCCCCGCCTGCGGTCGTTCGAGCCCGGCCGCGCACTGCAACAGCGTCGTCTTGCCGGACCCGGACGGGCCCATGACGGCCGTGAACGTGCCGTGCGCGAACGTCACCGACACGTCGTCGAGCGCGGTCACCGGGGTCTCGCCGCCGGGGTGGCGGCGCGTGACGTGGTCGAGGACGACGGACGCGTCCGCAGGTCTTGTCTCCATGCCCGAGAGCCTGGTCGGGCGGGGGCGGCGACGGTATCGGACATGTGCCCAGGACCGGCCCGCCGGGCGATCTAGGATCTGCCGCATGGGCGGGGGAGACGACCGGTCGCACGGCCGGAACGAGGAAATGGCGCGGCGCCGGTTGCACGGCCGCGACGAGGAAATGGCGCGGCTCGACGGGCTGCTCGGCGGCGCGGTCGCAGGGGCCGGCGGTGTGCTCGTGGTCCGGGGCGACGCGGGCATCGGCAAGAGCGCGCTGCTGGACCACGCCGCCGAACGCGCCCGGGACACGTACGGCATGCGCGTCGTACGGGCCACCGGGTTCGAGACGGAGGCGGAGATCCCGTTCGCCTCGCTGCATCTGCTGCTCCACCCGGTGCTGGACCGGCTCGACGGGCTGCCCGAGCGGCAGGCGGACGCGCTGCGTGCGGCGCTGGGAATGGGCGCAGGGGCAACGGACGATCTTCTGCTCACCGGGCTCGCCACCTTGTCGCTGCTCGTCGAACTGGGGTCTGACGGGCCCGTGTTGTGTGTCGTCGACGACGCCCACTGGCTCGACCACGCCTCCGCGCGGGTGCTGCTCTTCGCGGCCCGCAGGCTCACCGCCGAGGGCATCGTGCTGCTGTTCGGCGCACGGCTCGGGCACGGCTTCAACCCGCCGGGACTGCCCTCGCTGCGATTGACCGGCCTCGACGAGGCGAGCGCCGGGCGGCTGCTCGACGAGCACGCGCCGGATCTGCCGCGGGCGGCTCGGAGCAGGGCCGTCGCGGAGTGCGCGGGGAACCCGTTGGCGTTACTCGGACTTCCGGCTTACGGAGACGGTCCGGGTGGCGTAGCTGGTGTAGCTGGTGTAGCTGGTGTGACTTACGTGGCTGGTGTGAGTGGTGCGGGGGACGTCCTGCCGTTGCCGCGCCGCCTGGAGGACGCGTACGCGTTCCGGGTCGCCGGGCTCTCGGAGCCCGCGCGCCGGGCCCTGCTCGTCGCGGCGGCGGGCGACGGCGATCTCGCCGTGATCGAGCGGGTGACCGGGCCGGCCCCGCTCCAGGAGGCCGAGCGGGCGCGGCTCGTGTGGTTGCGGGGCGGTACGGGACGTCTGGAGTTCGGGCACCCGCTGCTGCGCAGCGCCATCCTGAACGCCGCCGAACACGGTGAACTCGGGGCAGTGCACGCGGAGTTGGCGGACGTACTCGCCGACGACCCCGGCCGGCAGGTCTGGCACCGGGCGCACGCCGCGACCGGCCCCGACGACGAGATCGCCGACGCGCTGGCCCGTGCCGCCGTCCGCGCCGACGCCCTCGGCGGCCACGCGGGCGCGGGCGCCGCACTGGCCCGCGCCGCCGCCCTCACCACCGACCCGGCTCTGAAGGCCCGCCGCCTCGTCGACGCCGCGCGGGCCGCCGCCGACGCGGGCTTGTCGGAGCGGGCCCGCGCCCTCCTCCGCGAGGCCCGCCCCGCCGCCGACGACCCGCACACCCTGGCCCGCCTCCACGCGCTGCGGGCCCGCGCCGCGTTCGAGGAGGGCGCGCCGGAGCAGGCCCACGACCTCCTTGTCCGGGGCGCGGCGGCGCTGGGCCGCGGGGCCGAGGCCGGGGCGCTGCTCGTCGACGCCGCGCGCAACGCCTGGCAGCTCGGCGACCCCGAACGGCTGCGGAGCTGCGCCGACCGGCTGACCGCGCTCACCCCCGGCCCCGGCCCCGGCGACGGGCTCGGGCCCGCGATCGACGCGGTGTGCGGCGCCGCGATCTTCCTGGAACAGGGGCCCGCGCGCGCCGTCCCCGTGATGCGGCCGCTGGTCGCGTACGGCCGGACCGGGGCGACGGCGCCGCGCGCCCTGCGGATCAACGCGGCGTTCGTCGCGGGCCTCATCGGCGACTTCGACGCGGGCCGGCAGATCGCCGCCGAGGTGGCGGAGGAGTGCCGGAACCGGGGAGACGTGGGCTGGCTGCCGCTCGCCCACCTCCCGCTGGCCGCGAGCGAGCTGTACCTGGGCCGGTTCCGGGAGGCCGCGGCCACCGCCACCGAGGGGCTGCGCCTCGCGGCGGACACCGGACAGCCGCACCGCGGCGGCCACCTGCACGGCATGCTCGCCTGGCTGGCCGCCGTCCGCGGCGACCTGGACGAGGCACGCGGCCACGCCGCCCGCTGCCACGACCACTACGACACCACCGGCATCGTCAACAGCCTCGCCTGGGCCGAATGGGCCCTCGCCCTTGCCGACCTGGGGCGCGGTGACGGCGCGGGCACCGTGCGGCGCCTCGCCGCCGCGCAAGAGGGTCCGGGGCGCCACCAGATCCAGGGTGTGTACGCCGCACCCGACTGGGTCGAGGCCGCCTCGCGCGTCGGCGACCCGGCGCACGAGCCGCTCGCCCGGTACACCTCCTGGGCCGAGGCGTCCGGGCAGGCGTGGGCCGACGCCGTACTGCACCGCTGCCGCGCGCTGACGCAGGACGACTGGGAGCGCGCGTACGCCCTGTTCACCACCGCCGTACGGCTGCACGCCGACAGCGGGCGGCCCTGGGAGGCGGCCCGCACCCGGCTGCTGTTCGGGGAACGGCTGCGCCGTGAGCGCCACAAGACGGAGGCCAGGGCGCATCTGCGGTCGGCGGCCGAGACGTTCGAGCGGCTCGGTGCCACACCGTGGGCGGAGCGGGCGCGCGCCGAACTCCGCGCCACCGGCGACCCGGGTACGCCGTCGGGCACGTCGGTGGCCCTGGACGCGCTCTCCCCGCAAGAGCTGCAGATCGTCCGGCTCGCCGCCACCGGAATGACCAACAAGGAGATCGGCGCCCGGTTGTTCCTGAGCCCGAAGACAGTGGGCTATCACCTGTACCGGGCGTTCCCGAAGCTCGGGGTGGCGAGCAGGGCGCAGCTGGCGGGGCTGGATCTGACGGAGGCGTGAGGGCGCGCCGAGCAAGCATGTGGTCGAAGCGCTTTCGTTATCCAAAACCGTGCAACCTGCATGGGTCTCTGTGGGTCTCCTGTGCGCGCGGATACGGAATCCGTGCGTCACGTTCCGTGGGGGACCTGTTGGAAGACGTACAAACTACGCAGACGGCGCCTCAGGCGCCGCCTGTCGCTCCACAGTCGCCGCCTGGGGAGACGGCACTGGGGACGACGCCTGTTCCCCGGCGCCGCCGGGGCCGTACCACGCTGCTGATCGCGTGCGCCGCCGTGCTGGGTGTCGTCGCCGGGGTCTGCACCGGCTACATCGTGCAGGCCGACCGTGCCGTGGACCGGCTGCCTGCGCTGTCCCAGCCGACGATCGAGCAGGCCAAGGGCGCGCCACAGCCGCTGTCCGCCGCACAGGACCGAGCCGTTCGCACGGAAGGCGATCTGCGGCGGCTGCTGGTCCGCGCGCCCAAGGGAGCCCGCGACGTGTCCGGCGGCACGGGCGACGGCGCCTGGATGGACGTCGCGGACATCGCGGCGACGTACGAGGACACCGAGTCGGCCTTCTCCCACCTGCTGGAGAGCGAGTTCCGGCGCGCGGCCTCCGTGATGTGGACCGAGGACGGCACGGACATCGAGGTCCGGCTCACGCAGTACCGGGACCTGGAGAGCACCGACGCCCAGGCCTCCGCCATCGAGCAGCAGCAAGGCATGGACTGGCGCTTTCCCGACGACACGCCCGACGGCATCCCGGGCTCCGGCACCGGCACCGTCTACGTGGGCGCCGACCGCGATCCCGAGTCCGGGTGGTACCAGGCGGAGGCCGTCGCGAGCCGCGGTGACCTGGAGATGGAGATCTGGCTGAGCAACGCCGACCGGCCGGTCAGCAAGAAGCGGGCCATGGAGCTGGCCCGCGCGCAGTGGGGGCGGATGTG
Source organism: Streptomyces sp. NPDC016845 (assembly GCF_044332585.1). Classification (NCBI taxonomy): domain Bacteria; kingdom Bacillati; phylum Actinomycetota; class Actinomycetes; order Kitasatosporales; family Streptomycetaceae; genus Streptomyces; species Streptomyces sp. NPDC016845. The sequence goes on from NZ_JBIRPI010000024.1 coordinate 54,243, forward strand.
AGCGTGGACGTACAGCAGCAGCAGCCGGAGCAGCCGCAGACGCCGGAGCAGCCGCGGCGGTCGCGGCGCCGCCTGGTCGTGGGTCTCGTCGTGACGGCACTGGTTTTGGGCGTCGTCGGTACCGGTGTCGGCGTCACGGCCTCCCGCGTGGCCACCGCCGACCGGGATCCCGGCGCGCCCCGCTGGCAGTTCCCCTCCCGTGGCCACGACTCCACCGACACGGTGGGGCACCGGGAGGTCGGAGCATCGTTGCTGCCCTACCCGGTCGGGTACGAGGCGGGGCCCGACATGGACGAGTTCGGCAGCGACAAGGAGTTCTCCGGCCGGGAGGCCACCGCGCTGCGCAAGAAGTCGCTGAGCTTCCTGCCGATGACCCAGCGCCGGCGCATGGAGCGGCAGATCGACCGCCAGAAGATCACCAGCATGGCCATGCGCTCGTACGCCTCGCAGAGCATGGCCGACGGCGGCATCGTCGCCGAGATCACCCTGGCCCGGATGGAGGGCAGCGGCACGGCACGCACCATCGTCCGCTCGCAGACGGCCGTGTTCGACGCGATCGGCGTCTTCCGCAAGGGCCCCAAGATCAAGGGCTACAAGGACGCGCGCTGCTATGTGATGCCCAGAGATGCCGAGGAGGTGCTGGAGATGGTGTATTGCACCGCCTACCAGGGCGATGTCGTGGTCACCTTCTCGGCGCAGGGCACGAAGAAGGTCCCCTTCGGAAGCGCCGGCAAGGCCCTGGTGGCCTCCGGTGAACCGGCCAGCCTGATGGGCGCGCAACTGGACCGGCTCGGCACGGTGGGTGAGGCGGTATGAGCGAAAGCCTGAGCGAGAAGCAGAGCGACAGCCTGAGCGAGAAGCCCAGCGAAAGCGTGAGCGAAGTCCTGAGCGAGCACCAGGGCGATAAGCAGAGCGAGCGCCTGATCACCCAGGGCCCCGAGCATACGGGGCACGGGGATGAGGAGGCCGTCGTCATCGCGGAGGAGCCCACGAAGGAGCCCGCGGAGCAGTTCGCTGCGGAACCGGCGGCGCCGCAGACCCTCCGGCCGCGGCGGGTGGCACGCGCCGTGCTGCGCTGGAGCGCCGCCGTCGTCGTCTTCGCCCTCGCGGCCGGCGGCACCGCCTACGGGATCACCCAGCAGAATCGCTCCGACCTGCCCGGTCTCGCGACCGAGTCGGACGGGCGCTGGGACTACCCGGTCCTGACCCGCCCCGCCCTGCCCAAGGGCGCCCCGCGCCCCTTCGACCAGCGCAACGCGGCAGGGGCGCACTACGCGGACCCCCGCGCGCTCGTGCTGCCCGCCCCGGCCGGCGCCCGCCCGGACCCGGGCCTGCGCGCCGAGGGCGGCTGGGTGACGACCAAGGCGTTCCTCGCGCAGTACGAGGCCGAGGAGCGCGAGGGCCTCGGCGTCGACCTGACCGACGCGGGCCTGCGCCACATCACCGGCCGCGCCTGGGTGACGCCGGACGGCACCCGCACCCGGATCTTCCTGCTCCACTTCGGCACCGGGGCGCAGGCCGCCTCGGTCGCCGACACCCTGGCGTCGGGGTCCTCGTCGCCGCAGCGCTACCTGATCGGGGCGCAGGACGTCGAGCTCGACGAGGGGTACCCGGAGGAGGCGCACGGCACGGACGTCACGGTGCACGCCTACGACGAGACGAGCCCGCGCGGCGCGGCCCACCTGCGCCAGGCGTACCTGGTGGCCGGGGACATGGTGGGTCTGGTGACACAGCAGCGGAAGGGGACCGCCGCGGCCGTGCCGTTCCAGCAGACCGTCGCCCTGCAGAGCGAGCTGCTCGGCTGAGCCGCCCCCCGACCCCACCGGCCGACCTCGCCGAGAGCCCCGGGCCCCACCCGACTACAGTGGGGCCCGGCTCTGTATGTAACCCGAGATGTATTCCGCTCACCGAGGAGCACCCGTGCTTGAGGCCTTCTTCTCCGCCCTCCTTGTCCTGGTCTGCGTCGGCGTCCTCGCCTTCGCAGGTCTGACTGTGAAGAAGCTGTACCAGGGCCAGCGCTGACCTATCCCACTGATTGAGTAACTCCATGATCCAGATCCCGTCCGACCTGCACCCCGACCTCCTTCCGCTCGCGTTCCTCCTGGGGAACTGGGCAGGCGCCGGCGTCACCGACTTCCCGGGCGCCGAGAAGGCCAACTTCGGTCAGGAGGTCTCCTTCACCCATGACGGGCGGGACTTCCTGGAGTTCCACTCGCACAGCTGGATCCTCGACAGCGACGGCAACAAGGTGAAGCCGCTGGAGTCCGAGTCCGGCTTCTGGCGCGTCGACAAGGACCGCAAGGTCGAGGTCGTCATGGTCCGGGACGACGGCGTCGTCGAGGTCTGGTACGGCGAGCTGGCCGACAAGAAGCCGCAGATCGACCTGGCCACCGACGCGGTCGCCCGCACCGCCGCATCCGGCCCGTACAGCGGCGGCAAGCGTCTCTACGGCTATGTGAAGGGCGACCTCATGTGGGTCGGAGAGAAGCAGACCCCCGAGGTCCCGCTGCGCCCCTACATGTCGGCCCAGCTCAAGAAGGTCGTCTCCCCCGAGGAGGTCGCCGAGATGGCGCGCAACCTCCCGGACATGCCGGACGACGGTATCGCCTTCTTCAAGTAGGCCCGGCCGTCCGCAGCGACGGCACATGGATGGCTCCGCGCGAATCCGCGCCGGGGCCATCAACTGTCTCACCGCCCTCTGCGCCCTGCGCGGTTCCCGGGCGTTCCCCGGGACCGAGGCGCTGAGCAGGGCGGTTGCCGTCGAGGGCATCAGGGCGAAGGACTACGCTCAACCGCCGGGTCACCGAATGGCTGGAGCGCCGAGCGGCCGGGACAGGGAGATCGGGGCCGCGCTCAAGGCCGTCGATGAGAAGATCAGGGCACACGCGGAGATCGTGCGGGTCACCTCCGAGCTGCGGGAAACCCTCTCGGAGCCGCTGATGACGGGGCGTCTGCCGGCAAGCCCTTGAAGGAGCGGCATGGCTTCTACACTGGACGGTGTGGTGAGCACCGAGGGAATCGACTGGAAGAGCGACCTGCGGCAGCGCGGCTACCGGCTGACGCCGCAGCGCCAGCTTGTTCTCGAGGCCGTGGACACCCTGGAGCACGCGACCCCCGACGACATCCTGAGCGAAGTGCGCAGGACGGCGTCGGGCGTCAACATCTCCACGGTGTACCGGACCCTGGAGCTTCTGGAGGAGCTGGGCCTGGTCAGCCACGCCCACCTCGGGCACGGCGCGCCCACCTACCACCTCGCCGACCGCCACCATCACATCCACATGGTGTGCAGGGACTGCACGGACGTGATCGAGGCCGATGTCGACGTGGCGGCGGAGTTCACCGCCAAGCTGCGCGCCGAGTTCGGCTTCGACACCGACCTGAAGCACTTCGCGATCTTCGGCCGGTGCGCGAAGTGCACGGCCTCCGGGGAAGAGGACCGGGCGCAGGAATAAGCGGCCCCGGCTCCTCGTCGTAGTGTTGGTGAACATGCAGCGACACTCAACGAGCAGCCCCCTGCTGACCCTGCCCGGCGCCGTCCCCGGTGAGGGCGTGGACGAAGGCGTCGCCGCGCACTACGGCGACCTGTTCCGCGAGCAGCGGTCCCTCGCCGACGGGTCCGGCGTCGTCGACCTCTCCCACCGCGGCGTCATCACGGTCACCGGCGACGACCGGCTGAGCTGGCTGCACCTGCTGCTGACCCAGCACGTCACCGAGCTGCCCCCCGGGCAGTCCACCGAGGCGCTGATCCTCTCCGCCAACGGCCACATCGAGCACGCCCTGTACCTCGTCGACGACGGTACGACGACGTGGGCGCACGTGGAGCCCGGCACCCAGGACGCCCTCGTCACGTACCTGGAGTCGATGAAGTTCTTCTACCGGGTCGACGTCGCCGACCGCACCGCCGACTTCGCCGTCGTTCACCTGCCCGCCGGCTCCATCGCCCCGGTGCCTGACGGGGTGACCGTGCGCGAGACCCCGTACGGCCGCGACCTCTTCCTGCCGCGCGGCGACCTCGAACCGTACGCGAAGGAGAACGGCCCCGCGGTCGGGCTCCTCGCCTACGAGGCGCTGCGCGTCGAGCAGCACCGGCCGCGGCTCGGCCTCGAGACCGACCACCGCACCATCCCGCACGAGCTGGGCTGGCTGGAGAGCGCCGTCCACCTGCAGAAGGGCTGCTACCGCGGGCAGGAGACCGTCGCCCGCGTGCAGAACCTCGGCAAGCCGCCGCGCCGCCTCGTCTTCCTCCACCTCGACGGCAGCGAGGTGCACCTGCCGCCGCACGGCGCCGACGTCCGGCTCGCCGCCGACGGCCCCGAGGGCCGCAAGATCGGCTTCGTGACGACGTCCGTACGCCACCACGAGCTGGGCCCGATCGCCCTCGCCCTGGTGAAGCGGAACGTGCCGGTGGACGCGGAGCTGATGGCCGAGACGACGGCGGCGGCGCAGGAGGTGGTGGTCGAGCCGTAGACGCGTGTGCCGCTAGATCTCCAGCAGCACGGTGAACGGGCCGTCGTTGGTGAGCGACACCCGCATCTGGGCCCCGAACCGGCCCGTCGCCACGGTGGCGCCGAGCGCCCGCAGCCGCGCCACGACCTCGTCGACCAGCGGCTCGGCGACAGGGCCCGGCGCCGCGGCGTTCCAGGTGGGGCGGCGCCCCTTGCGGGCGTCGCCGTAGAGCGTGAACTGGCTGATGACCAGTAGCGGCGCGTCGATGTCGCTGCACGACTTCTCGTCGGAGAGCATCCGCACGGACCACAGTTTGCGGGCGAGCTGAGCGGCCTTCTCCGCGGTGTCCTCATGGGTGACCCCGACAAGGACACAGAGCCCCTCGCCCTTGATCTCGCCGACGATCTCCTCGTCCACGACGACGCTGGCGCCATCAACCCTCTGAACAACTGCTCGCATGGGCCCATCATGCCGTGCCCCGTGCCATGGTCCAGAACCCCCCATCCGGGGCGGATATGGGGTACTCGCGCACAGAGCGGGCACCGGGGGTGGCACCATGCTCACACGCGGTGCGCCGATGGCGCGCGGCGGCGGTCCGGTCGAGGGGACGGTAAGCACACCATGGATGCCCACGCCATGAGCCACACACCTAGTACGCGGCGGTCCGGGGACCCGGGCGCCGCGATGGCCCGGCCGCCCGTGCAGCGCGTCGACAGCCCCGAACTGCCGGCCGCACCCGAGCACGACCTGGCCCGGCTCGGCCTGCCCGAGCTGCGCCGGGTGCGCCGCGATTCGCAGCAGGACGAGGCGGACCTGAGCTACGTACGCCGCCTGCTCCAGGGCCGTATCGACATCCTGCGCGCCGAGCTGGGGCGGCGCCGCGACCCCGAGACGCCCGTCGTGGACCGGCTCTCGGAGATCCTCCGCGACCAGCCGACCCGCCAGCGCTCCTCGGCCCGCCACGTCACCCTGGGCACCCCGCACAGCGAGGAGTTCCGCCGCCTCGCCGCCGACATGCTCTCCGAGGTCGAACTCTCCGACCTGGCGGCCCGCACGGACGACGAACTCCACACGGCGATGGGCCGCCTCACCCGCTACGAACAACAGGTCTCCCGCCGCCGCCAGCACCTCCAGCACACAGCGGACAACTGCAGCACGGAAATCGCCCGCCGCTACAGGGAGGGCGAGGCCCAGGTGGACGACTTGCTGGTAAACGGCAACTAGCGCCCCCCACCCGGCGCGCGGCGAACAGCCCGACCAGCCACAACGCACCCGCACCCGAGACGGAGGGCGCCGCCGCGCTGGCCGACGCCCTGTTCCGTACCCCGAGGCGACCGTGGTGCCTCGACATGTTCTGACCCTGGCGGCCGGGCGGGTGTCCGCGTACGAGGTCGAAAGACCGACCGGGCTCCCGGCTCCCCTCCGGAAGGGAGCCCGGTCAGCCGCTCTGGGCGAGCAGCAGGACGAGGATGGCCGCCCCGATGCCGCTGATCATGGTGTTCCTGGCCTTGAGCCCGATGGTGAGCACGACGAAGGCGATGATGCCCATCGGGCCGTACTTCCACTGGATGAGCTGCTCGAATCCGATGGCGAGCGCGGCGATGAGGATGGCGAAGACCGGCATTGGACTTACCCCCTTAGGTCCGAGTGGTGACCAACTCCGGCGCCATACCGGTGACGTAGACCAACCTGTGTGACCGACGCCAACCCCCGAGGTTGTCCGACCATGTCGCTCAAGTTGGTCACCAACTCACTGGTACTTATCTCCGCTGAAGCGCGACTCATAACCACCTTTCTTTCAACTCCCCGAAGATGGCGGGAAGTTGTAGCCTTGGTCTGTGAGTGCGGAACATGCCGCCGTCAATGGACGGCCGGAGCCGCGGCGGACGCAGTGGACGTACCGCGACGTGGCCGACGAGCTGCGCGCCCGGATCCGTTCCGGGTCGCTCCGGCCTGGTCAACGCATGCCCACGCAGGCGCAGTTGGCGGACGACTTCGGCGTGGACCGCTCCTCCGTGCGCCAAGCGCTGCGCATATTGCAGTCCGAGCAGCTGCTGGCCAACGTCTCCAAGGGCAGTCCGGCCACCGTCGCGGACACCAGCAGGGCCGCGCCGAACGGTCCGGGCGCCCTGCCGCAGCCGACGATGGTCGCGCTGGCGCAGCGGGTCTCGGCGGCGTTCCGCCAACCCGACGTGGAGATCGACGCCCTCTGCCTCACGTCCGTCTCGCTGACCCTCGCCATGGGCGAACCGCTGCGCGAGATTCACGCGGGCCGCATAAAACCGGCCAAGGTGCGGGTGCGGGTGCTGCTGCCGAGCCGCGACATCGACCTCGCCTTCCCGGCCCCGGCCGACGCCGAGGTGGAGGCGGACGGCGTGACGGGCGACCGGCTGCAGCGCTACTGGCTGGAGCAGCGCAACGCGCAGGGTCAGGTCCTGCGCCACAACCTGCTCGGGCTGCGGGGCACGCACGGCATCGACGTCGAGGTGGCGTTCCGCGCCCTGCCGTTCACGCCACCGGTCAAGTTGTACCTGCTCAACGACGTCGAGGCGCTGTTCGCGTACTACACGCTGTCGCGGCGCGGTACGCAGATCGACCACGAGCGGGTGGACGTCTACGACGCGCAGGGCGTGTCACAGAAGCTGTTCGGGTTCGAGCAGGGGGCGGGGCTGCGGGACACGACGTTCGTGGAACAGTCCCAGCTCTGGTTCAACAGCCTGTGGAACACGATCAGCGGGGACCTGACGCTCAGCGCACAGCGCTGAGCGCGCGGTCCCGCCCGGTTCCTCAAGCGAGGGCGGGTCCGGCCACCATGATCGCGAGCAGCACGCCGCCGATGGAACTGCACGTGGCGTTCCGCGACTTTGCGCCGATGGCCAGCAGGAGCAGACCGGCGATGCCGGCCGGTCCGTAGTGCCACTGGACGAGCTGCTCGAAGGTGATCACGAACACCGCGGAGAGGAGGCTCAGGAAGGGCATGACGTTTCCTCCTTCATCAGCTACGGCGGAGAAGATGGCTGTACTTGTTGGCCCGAGTTGGCGACCAACTCTACTATGGTTGTCCCCACTTGGTCCCAGGCCATAAACAAGTCAACAACAAGTGCCGCCAAGTGACAGGGAGTTGTACCATTTGGTTCGTGACTGGGGAGCGTGGCAGACATGGCTGACATGGCAGACGCGACACTGAACGGCGGGGGCAGGCTGTCGCCCCATGAGATCGCCGACGACCTGCGGGAGCGGATCAGGGCGGGCCGGCTCCGAGCCGGTGAGCGCCTGCCCACGCAGGCCGCGCTCGCTGTCGAGTTCGGCGTGGAGCGCGGCACGGTCCGCCAGGCGCTGCATCTCCTCCAGTCGGACGGCCTCCTGAGCAACATCAGCAAGGGCAGCCCGCCACGTATCGCCCCCGCGACCCTGGCCCGCGACGAACCACGGCCCACCATGGTCGCGCTGGCGCCCCGCCTGGTGCAGGCGTTCGCGCAGCCCAAAGTGCGTATCGACGCCGTCTGCATGACCTCCGAGACGCTGATGCTGGCCCTCGGCGAGCCGCTGCGCCTCATCCACGAGGGCCGGATGCGGCCCGAGTCCATCGACGTACGCATCCTGCTGCCGAGCCGCAAGATCGACCTCGCCTTCCCGGTGCCGGTCCCCGACGGCACGGACGGCACCGACCGCGCGGACGACGAGGCGGTCCACGAGCGCTGGCTCGCCACGCGCAACGCCCAGGGCCAGGTCCTGCGCCACAATCTGCGGTCCCTGCGCTCCTCGCACGGCATCGACGTCCAGGTCACGTTCCGGGCCCTGCCGTTCACCCCGCCGGTCAAGCTGTACCTGCTCAACGACGCGGAGGCGCTCCTCTCGTACTACATGGTCACGCGCCGGGAGGAGGAGATCGACAGCGGCACCAAGCTGGAGATGTACGCCGCCACCGGTTCCCAGGCCCTGCTGTTCTCCTTCGAGCAGCGCGCGGGCCAGCGGGACCGGTCGTTCGTGGAGGAGTCGCAGAAGTGGTTCACCGCCCTCTGGGAAACCATCACCTCCGACCTGACACTCTCCTAGTGACTTCAGATGCGACGAAACAGAGCGTTCCCGTGGCCGAAGTGACGGGAGCAGCACGTGATTTGAACGGTTCGGACCGGTCGCTGACCGATCTGGTCAAGGGCGCACGCCATGTGCTCTTCGACTTCGACGGGCCGATCTGCCGCCTCTTCGCGGGGCGCCCGGCCCCCGTGATCGCCCGCGAGCAGGTCGACTGGCTGGACGCGCAAGGCCTCGGCGAGGCGCTGACCCCGGCGGAGCGCGCCGACGACGACCCGCACAGCGCCCTGCGCAGCCTGGGCCTGCAACGGCCCGACAGCGACCTGGTCATCGAGATGGAGAAACGTCTCACCGAGCAGGAGCTGAGGGCGGTCCGCTCGGCCTGGCCCACCGACTACGCCGACCCGCTGATCCGCACCTGGTCAGCGGTCGGCGTCCGCCTCGCCATCACCACCAACAACTCACCCGAGGCGGCCCGGCGCTACATCGAGGGCCGCGACCTGGCGCCCTGCTTCGAGCCGCACATCTACGGCCGCACCCGGGACCTGCGTCTCCTCAAGCCGGACCCGTACTGCCTGAACCTCGCCCTGCGCGCGATGGGGGCGGCCCCGGCCGCGGCCCTGATGATCGGCGACGCGCCCACGGACCTGCTCGCCGCGCGCGCCGCGGGCGTCCCGTTCCTGGGCTACGCGCGCAACGAACGCAAGGCCGAGCCGCTGCGGGAGGCCGGGGCCCGCCACGTCGTCAGCTCGCTTGAATCGCTCCTGACGATCCTGCGGGGCCCGTAGGCCCGTAGGCCCGTAGGCCCGTAGGCCCGTAGGCCCGTAGGCCCGTAGGCCCGTAGGCCCGCTGGGCTTCGTGTGGACCGTGCCCCCCCGCGGACCCCGAAGTTCCGCGCACGTCAGGTGGAGTTGGCGACCAACTGACGTAGAGTTGACTCAACTTGGCAAGGCGGAATCTTGCCGAGGCGGGACGGGAGTACGTCGCGGTGAACGGCAAGAGCAACGCGGTGAACGGCATGAGCAGCCCCACCCCCAGAGCCACCGCCGACGAGATCGCCGGCGCTCTGCGCGAACGCATCAGAGGGGGCGACCTCAAGGCGGGCGACCGGCTGCCCACGCAGGCCGCGCTCGCCGAACAGTTCGGCGTGGAGCGCGGCACGGTCCGGCACGCGCTGCAGCGCCTGCGCTCGGACGGCCTGCTGACCAACGTGAGCAAGGGCAGCCCGCCCCAGATCGCCGCCGCCCCCGCCGCCCAGGGCCCCGGCGGCTCCCGGGCCGCCCGCTCCATCCTCGGCCCGCGCCTCGTGGCCGCCTTCGGGCAGCCGCGGGTGCGGGTCGATGTCGCCTGCCTGACGGCGGAGACCCTGATGACAGCGCTCGGCGAACCCCTGCGCCGCGTCTACGAGGGCACCGACCGCCCAGAATCAGTCCACCTCCGGGTCCTGCTCCCCCTCCTCGGCCAGGACCTCGACTACCCCTCCCCCGACAAGGGCTGGGGCCGCGACGAAGCCCTGGACCGCGCCGTCAAGGAACGCAGCCGCGCCCAGCGCGCGGCCCAGCGGACGGTCCTCACCAACACGGTGACGGGCCTGCGCCGCAGCGGAATCGACGCCCGCGTCGAATTCCGCCACACCCTCGGCACCCCCACCCGGAAGGCATACCTCCTCAACCGGCGCGTGGCCCTGGTCGGCCATTACATCCCGGGCCGGTTCATGCGCGAGGTGGAGGATTACGAGGGGGCGAATCCGGTGGCGTTGTGTGATGTGGAGGGGTTCGATACGCCGATGTTCGTGTTCGACGCCGAGTGTGGCGGGAACGAGGCCGCCTTCGTCGACGCTGAACAGTCGATGTTCGACGGGGTGTGGGAGCACGTGGCGAGAGGTCAGGCCTGAGCCAGGGCCAGCAGAGCCAGTACGACCCCGGCGAAGGCCCAGGGGGTGGATTTCCGCTCGGCCGACCAGAGGAGGGTCAGGAAGGCCAGCGCGAGAACGCCGAAGATCCCGTACCTGGACTGCAGGAACTGCTCCGCGCCGAAGCCGAGCACGGGCGTCAGGACTTGCCACAGCGGATTCATGGGCCCCACCCCTAGCGATGCGATGTCACTGCCTACATTTACTGGTCCAATTGGACTGGACCGACTTGGATAGGTCCTCCCCGTGCGGGCAGATCGTTAAGCAACGGACCGCACTGGAACGGAATTTGACTGAAAGCGGTGTGCTGTTGGGCTGCCGGAGGTACGTTGCCCCCGTGGCGAACGGCCGGAGCGGTTCGAGCGGTGGCAGCGCGGTCTTCCGCGTCGTCGAGGATCTACGTGCGCGGATGGCGGGAGGAGCTCTTCCGCTCGGCTCACCTCTGCCTCCGCAGCGGGAGCTGGCGCGCAGCTACGACGTGTCGCGCGACACCGTGCAGAAGGCTCTCCAGCAACTTCGCGAGGAAGGCTGGGTCGAGTCCCGGCAGGGCAGCGGTACCCGCGTGATCAAGACCCAGCAGGTCCAGTCGTACACGGCGAAGGCGGCCAGAGAGGGCCGGGTGACGCTGCGGGAGTTCTTCGACGAGGCGTTCGCCCGGGAAGAGGTGGCGCTCGACGTCTTCACCCTGACGTCGGAATCCCTTGACACGCAGGTGCGGGGGCAGATCGAGCGGATCAGGTCCGGGGAGACGCCGCCGCGCGGCATCAGCGTCCGGATGCTGCTGCCCTCGGAATCCCTCGACCTGCCGTATCCGCGAGCGCTCGACGACCCGGGCGGCCGTCTGACGGCGCGGCTGCAGAAGAGGCTGCTCGGCATCACGCACCGGCACAGCAGTTCGCTGGAGGCTCAGTTTCGGCAGTTGGAGGCCGAAGGCATGGTGGGGTCGGCGCGGATCGAGGTACGCCATGTGGATCTGGCACCGGCCTTCAAGCTGTACCTGATCAACGGTGTGCAGGCCCTGCACGGCCCGTACGAGGTGATCGAGCGGCCCATCGTCCTGAGCGACAAGGAGACGGTCGAGGCGTTGGACGTGCTCGGCCTGGGCGCGATGCTTACGCACTATCTCAAGGACGATAATCCGGACTCGCGCGGGTCGGTCTTCATGGCGGCGTGGCAGGCGTGGTTCGACTCGGTCTGGACCGGCTTGGCGTACTGAATCGGTCGTCGTCCGAACGCGGGGTCCCGGAAGAGTGTCTTTACGGCGCCCATACCCGGCACTAGCGGTCTCCGGTCGTGGACTCGAGCGGCCGGGTCTACGCTGTGGCCCTGTTACGGCCGTGCGCATGAGTATCCAGGAGTGACCGGTGGGCGCTGATCTCGCCCTGAGGCCCCAGCAGCCCGAAGTGGTCCGTGAGGTACGGACGCGTTGGCTGTGGGACGGCGTCGTCGAAGGCGCGCGGCGCCGTGGCGAGAAGCTGAGCGGACACCACAACTACAACCAGGTGGTGCAGCTCTCCGCCGGGGACGCGGCCGTCCTGGGCCGCCCGGCCGGTTCCCGGGTCATGGTCAGACGCCGGAAGAAGGACGCGCCCTCGGTGGTGATGAGGACCTGGCAGGACGAGCGGGCGGTCCTGGACGCGATCGGCGGCACCCTCGACCACGTACCGCAGTGTCTGGCGCACCGCGACGACGTCGCCATTCACAGCTACATGGAGGGCACACCCCTGTCCGGCGTATGCCGGGACGGGAAACCGGTCGACTCGCTGCTGATCGACGCCTTCGCCGGTCTGCTCGCCGACATGACGCGCGTACCTGAGGAACTGCTGCCGGCAAGGCCGTTGTACTGGCCCCGCGACCACGACTGCCGGGGTTTCTTACGGAGACTGGCGCTGACCGCCGACGAACAGGTGCGCCAGCCCAATTGGGCTGAGTTCGGTGGACTGTTCGTGGCCTTGGGCGTACCGGAGAACGCACTGAGGCTGTACGGCCACTGGGCGCCGAAGCTGACTCCGCGTCCGTTCAGCCTGCTCCATGGTGACCTGCACCGCGACAACGTCATCGTCACCTATGACGGCGTGCCTCCGCTGATGTGCGTGGACTGGGAGCTGGCGACGTACGGCGATCCGCTGCACGACCTGGCAGTGCACCTGGTACGCATGCGGTATCCGCGAGAGCAGTGGGCGGAGGTGGTCGAGCGCTGGCGGGAGGCGATGCTCCGGGTGCGCCCGGCGGCGGTCGAAGGGCTCGACGACGATCTGCGGCACTACATCGACTTCGAGCGGGCCCAGTCCGTGTATCCGGATGTGATCAGAGCGGTCCGTTCGCTGGGTGACACGTTCTCGCAGAGTGATCTGGAAGCGGCGTCGGAGGAGGTTCACCGGGCCCTGGTCGTGGCCCGGCGCCCGCTCAGACTCCGCGACGTGATGGACGCGGCCGCGATCGAGCCGCTGCTCTTCCGGTGGCGGGTGGCCAGGGGCTCCCGTCACCGGGGCAGACTCTCCGCGGCCATCCAATGGCGGCGCGACGTCCGGGTGCCGTTGCGCGCGCCCTTCTCGGACGCGGAGGTCGAGGAGGCGTTGTGGGCCGAGGGCGCGGCGACGGCGCGACAGGTCTTCAAGGGCACGGCCCACCTGGGCACGGTCGTGGAAGTGGGCGGTTACGCCTCCCCCGTCATGGTGCGCAGGAAGGTGGGCACGGACAGCCCGATCGAGCCGAGGTTCCTCGACGAGCACGCGGTTCTGCGGGCCATCGAGGACTCGGGGGTGGGCGTCCGGGTGCCCAAGGTCCTGGCGCTGGGCGAGAGCAACTTCGAGGAGCCCTTCACGATCCACACGTATGTGGGCCCGTCGGACACCGCCCGCCGCCCCGCCCACCCCGTGCACGGACTGCTGCCGGGCGAGGCCCATGACCTCGTGGACCAGCTGAGCCTGCTGACCGAGGTGGACCCATGGCTGCTGGCACAGGACACGAAGGGGGCCGCCGGCTTCTACGGATGGCTCTGCGACCAGCTCGTCGACATGGTGAGAGGGCTCTCGCGTACCTCGAAAGACCTGGCCTGGCGGCTCGGTCTGCCGGACGCCGACGATCTTGAGCGGCGGCTGCGCCGGCACGAGGTACGGGAGCGCCCGTACACCCTGCTCCACGGCGACCTCAACCCGTGGAACCTGGTGCGGAGCGAGCGTGGCTTCGGCCTCACCCTCATCGACTGGGAGATGGCCATGGTGGGTGACCCGCTCTACGACCTCGTGCGGCACATCCATCTGACGCCGACGACCCGGGAGATCCGGGACCGCATGTACTCCCGCTGGGAGCGGCTGCTGCCGGAGCGCCTCACGTCCGGTTGGGAGCGGGACGTTCCGGCGTACCAAGGGCTGGAAGTCGTCCGTTCCGCCTATGTGGACCTGGACCGGCTCGTCACCGGGTCCGGCCTCGACGCCCCCAACGTCCGGCGCGCCGTGGGCTCGTACACCACAACGCTCCACAAGGCCCACAAGTGGCTGGCCATGCCGCCGAGTTCGCGGAACGCGGTCAACCCGTACCTTGCCCTCGCCCTGCCGCACGCGGACCATGAGGACGGGGGTGCGCCGGGGGCGCTTGCGGCCGACTGAGCGCCGCGTGCCTTCCGTACCCGGGGGAGGACGAGCATGGTCGACGGTGGACGAGGCGGTACGGACACGGGTGGTGTGAGGCAGGCGCTCAAGCGCTTCCAGCAGCGGGTCGAGCCGACGTTCGTGCGCTGTCTGCTGCTGGCGGTCTTCGTCACCGGCCTGACGGCTCAGTTCGTCCGGCCCTTGGGGGACGCCCTGGAAGGCAAGGTGTTCCTGGGCGGGGCGCTGCTCAGCCTCGTCGCCTACCTCCTCTACGACGCGCTGAAGGAGCTGACCGCCTCGTCCCGGCTCCCCGACCGGGGGCTGGTCGAATCGCGTGCGCTCGGCACGTTCGTCGCCGAGGCGTTCAGCGCCCGGCACGTGGAGATCAGCTTCTTCGGCTACACGGGCGAGACGCTCTACAACGAGCTCTACCACCGCCTGGAGCGGCTCGCGCACAATCCCGGCACGACGCGTCGGGTCACCGTCCGCTTCATCGTTCCGGACTTCGCGCGGCCGATGTACATGCCGGCCAGGGTCGGTCCGGACGAACTGCCCGAGGACGATCCCGCGTTCCGGCGGCGGGTGGGGGAGAAGTGCCAGGAGTACGACGCCATCCTGTCCGACCTCGCGGTACGGCTCACCACCCTCGGACGGATCCAGGTGCACTGCGAGTACCGCGTCTACGCTGGTCCGCCGCTGTACAAGCTCTGCATCTTCAACCGCAAGCGCGTGCTGCACGGTCTGTACGACCTCTCGGCGCGGATGCCGTTCCGCGGCCCGGACTACTACGACCCGAAGGGCTACGACACCGATCTGTCGGTCTTCGCCGGGGAACACGGGGTCGAGGACGAGCGGGCGATCGCCCAGTGGGCCAAGCACTTCGATGACATGTGGACGCTGGTCGCGCAGACCCCGGCGTGGCGGCGCGCGGCCGCCGCCTGACCTCGGGGATCTGACGCGGGGCGCCACGCACTGGCCGCGCTACCGGCCCTGTTGCCTCGGGCGGCGGGCCGGGGCCGGGGTGGGGGTGGCCAGGTGGCCCGTCGTCAGATGGGTGAGGAGGCGGAGGAACGTTGTCCGGTCGGCCGGCGGGAACGCCGCCAGCGCCTCCTCGTGCACCCCGTCGACGATCTCCTGGCTGCGGGCCGCCGTCCGCGCGCCCTCCTCGGTCACCGCGATGATCCGCGCCCGCCGGTCCGTGCTGGACGGGCGGCGCTCGGCGAGGCCCGCCTTCTCCAGGGCGTCGACGGTCACCACCATCGTCGTCTTGTCCATGTCGCCGATCTCGGCCAGCTGGTTCTGCGTGCGCTCCTTCTCCAGCGCGTGCACGAGCACACAGTGCATGCGCACCGTCAGACCGATCTCGGCGAGCGCCGCCGCCATCTGCGTACGAAGCACGTGGCTGGTGTGGTCCAGGAGGTAGGAGAGATCGGGCCTGGTCCGGGTGGGGGCGGGCGTCATGGCGGTCATGGGGTTCAGGGTAGTCGCTTTTCCGATCCCAGTTCCGTCGAAGATAGTCTGCAACAAAACTATCTGTTACGGTCGTGCTGTCGTCGCCGCCCGGTGGGGGTGGTGGCCCGACCCAGGAGGACCGTTCGCCGTGTCCGCCACACCCGCGACCCTCGGCGCGCCGCGCGCGCCCCGCACCCGTTCCCGCTGGCTCGCCCTCGGCGTCATCGCCACCGGAACGCTCATGATCATCCTCGACGGTTCGATCGTCACCGTCGCCATGCCCGCCATCCAGGACGACCTCGGCTTCTCTTCCGGCGCGCTGAGCTGGGTGGTCAACGCCTACCTCATCGCCTTCGGCAGCCTGCTCCTTCTCGCCGGCCGCCTCGGCGACCTCGTGGGCCGCAAGCGGATGTTCCTGACCGGCACCGCCGTGTTCACCGCCGCGTCGCTGCTCGCCGGGTTCGCCACGAGCCCCGCCGTCCTGCTCGCCGCACGGTTCCTGCAAGGGATCGGCAGCGCGATGGCCGCCGCAGTCGGGCTCGGCATCCTCGTCACGCTCTTCACCGACCCGCGTGAACGGGCGCGCGCCATCGGCGTGTTCAGCTTCACCGGCGCCGCCGGGGCCTCGATCGGTCAGGTGCTCGGCGGCGTACTGACCGACGCCCTCGACTGGCACTGGATCTTCTTCATCAACCTGCCCATCGGCGCCGCCGTCCTCGCCCTGGCCGTGCCCGCGCTCCCCGCGGACCGCGGCCTCGGACTGCGGGCGGGCGCCGACGCGTGGGGCGCCCTGCTGATCACCGGCGGGCTGATGCTCGGGATCTACGGCGTCGTGAAGATCGAGGAGTACGGGGCGTTCTCCGGGCCGACGCTCGGGCTGATCGGCGGCTCGCTCGCCCTGGTCGCCGGGTTCGTCGTGCGGCAGGCGCGGGCGCGTACCCCGCTGATGCCGTTGCGCGTCCTGCGTTCGCGGGCCGTCATCGGCGCGGGCGTGACGCAGATCCTCACGCTCGCCGCGATGTTCGCCTTCCAGGTCCTCGCCGCGCTCTACATGCAGCAGGTACTCGGTTACGGGGCCCTGGCCACCGGCCTCGCGATGCTGCCCGCCGCCGTCATGATCGGGGCGGTGTCCCTCGGGTTCTCGGCGCGGCTCGCGAACCGGTTCGGAGAGCGGCAGGTGCTCCTGGCCGGGCTGGTGCTGCTCGCGGGCGCCCTCGGCTACCTCGCGCGGGTGCCCGTGCAGGGCTCGTACGTCCCTGATCTGCTCCCCGTGATGCTGCTGATCTCCGGCGGCGGACTCGTCCTGCCGGCGCTCGCCGGGCTCGGCATGTCCGCGGCAGGGGAGGGGGACGCGGGCCTCGCCTCCGGCCTCTTCAACACCACCCAGCAGATCGGCATGGCGCTCGGCGTCGCCGTCCTGTCCACCCTCGCCGCCTCCCGCACCGGCACGCTGCTCGCCGAGGGCGCCACCCGGGAAGCGGCTCTGACCAGCGGCTACCGGCTGGCGTTCACCGTCGGGGCCGGACTGATCGGGGTGGCGTTCGTGGTGGCGCTGCTGGTGCTGCGCGGGCCCGCGCGGCCTGTGCAGGAAGACGCTCGTACGGCCGCGCCCGTCGTCGCCTGAGCCCCGCCGGCAGTCAAGAGAAGGAGCACCCTGATGCCCGGCCCCGCACCCCGTTCCCTCACCGAGCCCGAGCTGTCGAAGATCCTGGAGGACGGTCGTTTCGGCACCCTCGCGAGCGTCCGCTCCACCGGCCACCCGCACCTGTCCACGGTCCTCTACCACTGGAGCTCGGCCGAGCGCCTGCTCCGCGTCTCCACCACCCAGGACCGCCTCAAACCACGCCACTACCGCGCCGACCCGCACGCCGCACTCCACGTCGGACGTGACGACTTCACCTTCGCCGTGGCCGAGGGGGAGGCGGAGGTGACGCCCCCGAGCACATCACCCGGGGACGCGGTCGGCAGCGAACTCCTCGCTGTCGCGCGGCAGTTCGTTGCCGATGGCGCCGAGGAGGAGTTCTACGCGGAGATGGTCGCCGAACGCCGGGTCGTCATCCGGATCAAGGTGACGCGCCTGTACGGCACGGCGCTCGACGGGGCGGTCTGACTTGTCGTGAAAGGTCAACGCGCGTGGCGTGGAACACTTTTGCAAGCAGTCGCTTGCAAAAGTTAGCGCGGGTGCGGCACCATCGGCGTATGGCATCGCTCAACGTCGTCGGCAATCTCGGCGAGTACCTGCGGGAGCAGCGCCGAAACGCGCAGCTTTCGCTCCGTCAACTCGCCGAGGCCGCCGGTGTGTCCAACCCGTACCTGAGTCAGATCGAGCGCGGGTTGCGCAAGCCGAGCGCGGAGGTGTTGCAGCAGGTCGCGAAGGCGCTGCGGATCTCCGCCGAGACGCTGTACGTGCGCGCCGGCATTCTCGACGCGGAGCGGGAGCGGGACGACGTGGAGACGCGTGCGGTGATCCTCGCCGACCCCTCGCTCAACGAGCGCCAGAAACAGGTGCTGTTGCAGATATACGACTCGTTCCGGCACGAGAACGGGACCAGCGACCACCGCGCAGGCGGCGACGACGACCACGGTTCCGACAGTGATGCCAAGCCCTCGACGACGTAAGCAGATGTGATCCGGGAGGACCACGCAATGGCCATCAAGGACGACCTGCGCAAGACCTTCTCCGACCCGACCCCGCTCTACTTCGCCGCGGGGACGGCCGAGCTCGCGTTCCAGCAGGCGAAGAAGGTGCCCGGGCTCGTGGAGCAGTTGCGGGCCGAGGCGCCCGCGCGGTTCGAGGCCGTACGCAACACCGACCCCAAGGACGTGCAGGACAAGGCCGCCGCCCGCGCCAAGGAGGCGCAGGCGGTCGTCACCTCGAAGTTCTCCGAGTTCGTCGCCACCCTCGACACCGACCTGAAGAAGCTCGGCGAGAACGCCCAGGACTTCGCCCTGCGCGGGGTCGGTCTCGCCGCCGAGGCCGCCGTCAAGGCGCGTGAGGCGTACGAGAAGGTCGCCGAGCACGGCGAGGAGGCCGTGAAGGCGTGGCGCGGCGAGGCCGCCGAGGAGATCAACGAGATCGCCGTGGCCGTCGAGCCCGACCCGGAGCCGGAGACCGGGACGGCGAGCGCCGCCGCTCCGGCCGCCGAGAAGCCCGCGATCGCGAAGAAGGCTCCCGCCGCGAAGAAGGCGCCGGCCAAGAAGACGGCCACCGCGAAGAAGGGCGCGGAGGGCGCGGAGGGCACGGAGAGCGGCGAGGGCGCCCAGTAGCGCGACCCGCACCATTACGAGCCGGGCACGAGGCGCGTGCCCGGCTCGTTGTGCGGGTACGGTGGCCGCAGGTCACGGGATGGAACTGTCAGACGATTTTGGTGGTGGCGTTGTGCTGATGCAGGGGTTCGCCAATGTGATGTGGCTGCTGAGCCTTGCGCTGATCGTCTTCAGTGGCTTCGCGCTCGTCGACGCCGCCATCCGGCGCGAGGACGCCTACCGCGCGGCCGACAAGAAGACGAAGCCGTTCTGGCTGGTCGTTCTCGGGATCGCGTTCGTCGTGAACCTGCTCTTCCCGATCCTGTCGTTCCTGCCGATCATCGGGCTCATCGCGACCATCGTGTACATGGTGGACGTGCGGCCCGCCGTCCGGCAGATCACCGGCGGCGGGGGCCGCAAGGGGCGAGGATCCAGCAGCGACGGCCCGTACGGTCCGTACAACGGCGGCCGCTGAGTCCAGCCTTTTCGAAACGTCCGCTGTTCAGCGGTCCAGGAGCAGGACCGCCACGTCGTCCGTCAGATCGCCGCCGTTGAGGTCGCGGACCTCGTTCATCGCGGCTTCCAGGAGCTCCTCGCCGCCGAGGCCGTCCGCCCGCCGCCGCCGGATCAGCTCGACCATGCCCTCCTGGCCGAGGCGCTGGTTGCCCTCGCCGATCCGGCCCTCGATCAGGCCGTCCGTGTAGAGCATCAGGCTCCAGGACGGCCCCAGCTCCACCTGCATACGCGGCCAGCGCGCCTTCGGCAGCAGTCCGAGCGCCGGGCCGCTGTTCTCGTACGGGAGCAGCGTCGCCGGTCGCCCCGGGCTCGCGATCAGCGGTGACGGGTGGCCTGCCAGGCACAGGCCCGCGCGGCGTCCGTCGGGCGATATGTCCACCGTGCACAGGGTCGCGAAGATCTCGTCGTTCTCGCGCTCGTGCTCCAGGACCTGCTGGAGCGTGGAGAGCAGCTCGTCGCCGCAGAGCCCGGCGAACGTCAACGCCCGCCACGCTATGCGCAGTTCGACGCCGAGTGCCGCCTCGTCGGGGCCGTGCCCGCAGACGTCGCCGATCATCGCGTGGACCGTACCGTCCGGGGTGCGGACCGTGTCGTAGAAGTCGCCGCCGAGCAGCGCCCGGGAGCGGCCGGGCCGGTAGCGCGCGGCGAACCGCAGCGGCGATCCTTCGAGCAGCGGCGTCGGCAGCAGGCCGCGCTCCAGGCGGGCGTTCTCCTGGGCGCGGATGCGGGACTCGGTGAGCTTGCGCTGGGCGATGTCGGCGCGCTTGCGTTCGACGGCGTAGCGGACGGCGCGGCCGAGGAGGCGCGCGTCCAGCTCGTCGCGGAACAGGTAGTCCTGGGCGCCGACCCGGACCGCCTCGGCGGCGCGCTCGGCGTCGCCGGACGTGGTCAGCGCGAGCACGGCGTGGCGCGGCGCGAGACGCAGTACGTGCCGGAGGGTCTCCAGCTCGTCGGCGTCGGCCCCGGCGTCGGCGACCGCTCCGGCCTTGGCGCCGCCGGGCGCGGGCAGCGCGAGGTCGAGCAGGACGCAGTGCACGTCGTGGGTGAGCAGCCGCTCGGCCTCGGTGAGGTTGCGGGCGGTGCGCACCCGTATCGGCCGGCCCGCGGCGTCCGGCATCTCCGGGATGCTGAACGAGCCGGCCGGGTCGTCCTCGATGACGAGGAGTGTCAGGACGGATTCGGCTGTCACGGTTGTCGGGTTCGGCGCGTTCGGCGCGCTCGCCGTGCCGGCCGCGTGCGCGGTGCGGCCGGCGGTGGTCTTCGGTCGGGGCGGTTCTGCGGCCTGTGTGTTCGTGGTCGCTCTGGTCGGCGCAGCGTGAGCCTGACCGCCTTCCACGGCGGGGATCGCTCTCTGCCGCGGTACGGGTACGGGCATCGCTCGGTTTCCTTCCCTCCCCCGAGGGCGCGGTGGGACGAAGGTCCTCGTCCACCAGACCGGGACCTTAGCGGTACCCGGCGCCGCAACGGAATGGTGAACGGCAAACGGCCAGCGTCATATGCCGCAAGGAGTACCGGAATTGGGCAGGTTGCGGACCTGCGTGGTTGCCGGGGGATGACGAACATCACGCCGCGCCGCCGGAACCGTACGCGTGCGAGTGTGATCGGTCACGTGTCCCGGGTCACCGCTCCCGGGCCCCGCTCCAAGGCGCCCGCGCGCGGAACGCGCGGAACGCGCGGAAGGGGAGTATGCGGCTCAGGCGTCCGGCCGTACGACTCCGAGGATGTCCATGGTCCCGGCGCCCGCCACCGTCACGTTCCGCCCCGGGCGGGGTGCGTGGATGATCGAACCGTCGCCCACGTACATGCCCACGTGGCTGGCGTCGTCGAAGTAGATGACCAGGTCGCCGGGGCGCATGTCCTTGACGTCGATGTGCTCCAGTTGCTTCCACTGCTCCTGCGACGTGCGCGGGATCGGCTTCCCGGCCGCCGCCCACGCCTGCGAGGTCAGCCCGGAGCAGTCGAACGACTTCGGGCCCTCGGCGCCCCACACGTACGGCTTGCCGATCTGGGCGGTGGCGAACTTCACCGCTTCCTTGCCGGCCTGCGTCGCCTTGCCGTCGATGTCCTTCAGGACGCCCGAGGAGAGCCAGGCCGTCTGCGCCTTCCGCGCCGCCTCCGCCTCCAGCTTGGCGAGCCGCTCGAGCTCCTTCTTCTCGAGCCTGCTCTCCAGCGCCTGGGCTTCCTTGATCTGCTTCTCGACCTTCTTCTTCGCCGCCGCCTTCTTCTTGCGCCCCTGCTCGAGGTCCTTCCACTTGGCGGAGGCGTCGGCGGCGTACTCGGAGAGGTCCTTCTGCGTCCGCTCCATCTGTCCGAGCAGGTTCTTCGTGGCGAGCTGGCCCTGGTGCATCCGCCCCGCGTTGTCGAGGAACTGCTGCGGGTCGCCGGAGAGCAGGAACTGTGCCTCGCGCGGGATCCCGCCCGTGCGGTACTGCTCGCGCGCCGCCGCGGCCGCGCTCGCCTCCAGGCGGTCCAGCTTCTCCTGGCCCGCCGCGATCTTCTGGGCCAGCTTCACGATCTCGACGGACTGCTTGTCGGCCTTCTCCTCCGCCAGGTTGTAGGCGTCGGTGGCGACCGCGGCGTCGTGGTAGAGCTTCTCGATCTTCTTGCGGACGGCTTCGAGGTCCTTGGTCTCGACCGGGGCCGAGGCGGACGGGGGTGCAGACGCAGACGCGGACGGGGACGACGACGGGTCCGGGGAAGCGGGCGGAGCCGGTGCCGCGAACGCCGCGCCCGGCGCCACCAGAACGGTCACGGCGCAGACCACCGCCACGGCCGCCATCGTCATCGTGCTCCGCTTGCTCATCCGCTCCGCCCCCACAGCCACAGCCGGCACGACCGACCCAACTGATACGACCGACACAACCGACACAACCGAACCGCACCTGATTTACCGTCAGTAACTTGTGTGCGCTCCGGGGATCGTGCCACGTGAGCGCCACATGCGACAGACCCCGCACGGTGTGACGAACGGAACGCGCTGTTCGTTCCCGGGACGGGTGAACGTGGGCAGGTCATCCGGTGAACGGCCCGCGCGGCGCCAACGCCTGCCACTTCACTGTCAGTTCCCCCTGCCGCCACCGCCGGGGACCGTCCACCACAGGCCAGGCGTCCGACAGGGCCCGCGCCGTGCGGATCCAGCGCTGCCGCGCCCCGTACGAGGCATAGGGGGCCGCTGCCGCCCAGGCCCGGTCGAAGTCGCGGAGGAAGGCGTGGACCGGCTCGCCGGGGACGTTGCGGTGGATCAGGGCCTTGGGGAGGCGTTCGGCGAGGTCGGAGGGGGTGTGCAGGGAGCCGAGCCGGGTCGCGAACGTCACCGTGCGCGGCCCCTCGGGACCCAGCGCCACCCACACGTGCCGCCGCCCGATCTCGTCGCAGGTCCCCTCGACCAGGAGGCCGCCCGGCGCGAGCCGCCCGCACAGCCGTTCCCACACCCCGGCGACCTGTTCCTCGTCGTACTGGCGGAGCACGTTCGCGGCGCGGATGAGTACGGGCGGCGCGGCGAGGGGCAGCTCGAAGCCGCCGTGGCGGAAGGTGAGCCCCTCGCGCTCGTACGGCCTGGCGGCCGCGACCCGCGCCGGTTCGATCTCGATGCCGACCACGCGCGCGTGGGGCGCGGTCTCACGCAAACGGGCGAGCAGCTCGACGGCGGTCCAGGGCGCGGCCCCGTAGCCCAGGTCGACGGCGACCGGGTCGGCGGCGCGGCGCAACGCGGCGCCGTGCGTGGCGGCGATCCAGCGGTCCATGCGGCGCAGCCGGTTGGGGTTGGTGGTTCCCCGCGTCACCGTTCCCACGGGACGGGAAGGGGTACGCGGGTTCATGGCTACGAGGGTATGCGCTGCGCAAGGAGGGCTTTTGGTTGAGACCCGAACGGTAATGATTCGGCAAACTGGAAATGGAGGAGGACCCTCCGGTGTTGCCGCTCTTGGACGAGGGCCCCTGCCCTCCCCGAGTCGCGCCCGGAGCTCCGCAGGCTCCACCGTTCGTACGCCCCACCGAGGAGGGCCCGCCACGTGAGCCAGTACGTGACCAGGTTCCGCCGGTCCGGTTCCGGGGCGCCCGCGGCCCGGCTGCGGTTCCCCGGCGGCTCCCGGCGCCCCCGCCGGATCGCCATGCTCAGTGTGCACACCTCGCCCCTGCACCAGCCCGGCACGGGCGACGCGGGCGGCATGAACGTCTACATCGTGGAGCTGGCCAAGCGCCTCGCCGCGATCAACATCGACGTCGAGATCTTCACGCGGGCCACCACCGGCGGCCTGCCCCCCGAGGTCGAGCTGGCCCCCGGCGTCCTGGTCCGCCACGTGGACGCGGGCCCCTACGAGGGCCTCGCCAAGGAGGAGCTGCCCGCCCAGCTCTGCGCCTTCACACACGGCGTGATGCAGGCGTGGGCGGGCCACCGCCCCGGCTACTACGACCTCGTGCACTCGCACTACTGGCTCTCCGGGCATGTCGGCTGGCTGGCCGCCGAGCGCTGGGGCGTGCCGCTCGTGCACGCCATGCACACCATGGCCAAGGTCAAGAACGCGGCGCTCGCCGAGGGCGACACCCCCGAGCCTCCCGCGCGCGTGATCGGCGAGACCCAGATCGTGCGCGCCGCCGACCGCCTGGTCGCGAACACCGCCGAAGAGTCCGACGAACTGGTCCGGCACTACGACGCCGAGCCCGGCAAGGTCGCCGTCGTCCACCCCGGCGTGAACCTGGACCGCTTCCGCCCCGGCGACGGCCGCGCCGCCGCCCGTGCCCGCCTCGGTCTGCCGCAGGACGCCCTGGTGCCGCTCTTCGCGGGCCGCATCCAGCCGCTCAAGGCCCCCGACATCCTGCTCAGGGCGGTCGCCGTACTCCTCGACGAGCGGCCCGAACTGCGCGCGCGGATCGTCGTCCCGGTCGTCGGCGGCCCCAGCGGCAGCGGCCTCGCCAAGCCCGCCGCCCTGCAGAAACTCGCGGCCAGGCTGGGCATCGCGGACGTCGTCCGCTTCCACCCGCCGGTCGGCCAGGACCAGCTCGCGGACTGGTTCCGGGCCGCGTCCGTCCTCGTCATGCCCTCCTACAACGAGTCGTTCGGGCTCGTCGCCATAGAGGCGCAGGCCGCCGGGACGCCCGTACTCGCCGCGTCCGTAGGCGGCCTGCCCGTAGCCGTACGGCACGACGAAACAGGCTTCCTTGTCGACGGCCACGAACCTGCCCGCTACGCGCGCGTGCTCCGGGAATTCGCCGACCACCCCCACCTGGTGGACACGATGGGCGCCGCGGCGGCCCGGCACGCACAGCACTTCGGCTGGGACACGTCGGCGGCGCAGACCGCCGACGTCTACACGGCGGCCATGCAGGAACACCGCCGTCACGTACCCTCGCACCATGGCTGACCACTCCACCGCCGCGGCGACCGTCGAGTCCGTGCTCAAGGACGCCGAGCTGGAGTGGGAGAGCCCTGAACCGGGCTCGTACGTGGTCAAGCTCCCCGGCACGCGCAAGCTCTCCACGACGCTCTCGCTCCGCGTCGGCCGGCACAGTCTGAGTCTGAACGCGTTCGTCATCCGCCACCCCGACGAGAACGAGGCGGGGGTCCACCGCTGGCTCCTCGAACGCAATCTCCGCCTCTACGGTGTCGGTTACGCGGTCGACCGGCTCGGCGACATCTACCTCACCGGCAAGCTCCCGCTGGCCGCCGTCACCCCGACCGAGCTGGACCGCCTGCTCGGCTCGGTCCTGGAAGCGGCGGACGGCGCGTTCAACACCCTCCTCGAACTCGGCTTCGCGAGCGCGATCCGCAGGGAGTACGAGTGGCGGGTGTCGCGCGGCGAACCGACGCGCAACCTGGACGCCTTCACGCACTTGATCGAGCGCCCGTCCGCATGACTGTCGCTGTCGGGCCTCAGCCGAGCGCGACCATCCGCACGACGGTCACGGTCAGCACGGTCCCCGACACGTAGTACAGGACGATCGCGCCGCCGATCGTGGCCTCGCGGCGGTCCCGTTCACCGGCGACCGAGCTGGACCCGTGCCCGTACGGATCGTGTGCGAGGGTGCGGCTCATCTCGGCGCGGAACGCGTCCCCGTCCGCCATCTTGGCCAGGGTGTCGTCCGCGGGCGGCGCGTACGCGATGCGGCAGGCGCTGCGCCTGCGACGACGGCTCAAGCCGGGCCCCGCCTCTCCGCCTCGTCCCGGGCGAGCCGGGCGAGGATCGCGTCGGCCTCGGGGTCGGGCACGGCCTCCAGCATCCAGTGGCGCATCACGGAGTGGATCTCGTCGACGCCCGCCTCGTTGATGGCGCGGTCGAACTCCGTACGGCGCTTGAGGGGGAGCGCGGCGCGGATGGCGGGGATGCTGTTGGGCACGTCGACCTCGACACCGGCGACGAGGGTCCGGGGCGGGTCGTCGGTTCTTCCGGTGCCGGTGCCTGTGCCGGTCCCTGTCCCTGTCCCTGTCCCTGTCCCTGTCCCTGTCCCTGTGTCTGTGTCTGTGCCTGTGCCGTCGGTTCTGGCGACTTCGGACATGTACGGGTCCGTACCCGTCGGGGGGTCGGGTCAAGCGGGGGCGTTGGCGGGGGCGGGCTCGGCGGGGGCGGGGACGGCGGGTGCCGCGACGGCGGGTGCCGCGACGACGGGGATGACGTACTCGGCGACAGCGGGCTCGGCCACGACGGCCTCCTGCCCGGCCGCGATCCGTTCCCCGTCGCCGTCCAGGCCGCGCATCAGCACCCAGTACCCGACCGAGGTGACGATGCCGAGCGCCGCGCACGCGGCCCACAGCCAGTCCGCGCCCGCGGAGTCGAGGAGCCAGCCACCGGCGAGCGGGGCGACGAGCGCCGCCGCGGACCATGAGGTCGTATAGACGCCCTGATAGCGACCGCGCCCCTCGGCGGGGGCCAGCTTCGCCACGAGCCCGGACTGGGTCGGCGCGTTGACCATCTCGCCGAGCGTCCACACGGCGACGGTCAGCGCGTACGTGAAGACGGACCCGGCGAAGGCGGTGAGGGCGAAGCCGAACCCGATGAGAAGCGAGGAGACGGTCAGTAGCCGCCCCGGATCCCGGCGTTCGATGAAGCGCGTGAGCGGAATCTGGAGCGCGACGATGATGACGCCGTTGACCGCGGCGACGAGCCCGACGTCCGAACTGGAAAGACCCTCCTGCCCCATGACGATCGGCAGCCCCACCGAACTCTGCGTGAAGACGACGGCGACCAGGAAGGACAACCCGACCATGAGCATGAACCGCCGGTCGCGCAGAACGGTCCCCATGGTGACGGCGGGAGCGGCGTCGGAGGAGACCGATGAGCCGGTGCCACGCGTCGTGTCCGGCTTGGTCTCCTTCACCTTGACGAAGACGACGAGGGCGCAGGCGAGCGTCATGGCGGCCTCGACGAGGAACCCGAGGGTGTAGCTCTGGGCGACGAGGAACCCCGCGTACACGGACGAGACGGCGAACCCGAGGTTGATGGCCCAGTAGTTGAGGGAGAAGGCCCGCACCCGGTCCTCGGGCCGGACGAGGTC
This sequence comes from Streptomyces sp. NPDC016845, assembly GCF_044332585.1. Classification (NCBI taxonomy): domain Bacteria; kingdom Bacillati; phylum Actinomycetota; class Actinomycetes; order Kitasatosporales; family Streptomycetaceae; genus Streptomyces; species Streptomyces sp. NPDC016845. The sequence continues at coordinate 80,928 of NZ_JBIRPI010000024.1, forward strand.
GGCCATCATCGCCTGGACGGCGGGCCGGGACGCGTTCGAGGCGAGCCCGAGCGCGAAGCCGGTGGCGGCGATGGCGACGGGGTCGCGCACGAAGGCGAGGACGGCGACGGTCGCGGCGGTCGCGAGCTGCGCCCCCAGCAGGGTGGGCCGCCGCCCGAGCCGGTCGGCGAGGACCCCGCCGAGAATGGAGGCGATGACGCCACCGAGACCGATGAGCGAGGCGACGAGCCCGGCGTAAGCGGCGGAGAACCCGCGCTGAGCGGTGAGGTAGAGCGCGAGGAACGTAAGAACGAACCCCCCGAGCCGGTTCACCAGGGTGCTGGTCCACAGCCACCAGAAGGCGCGGGGGAGGCCGCCGACGGATTGTGTGGCGGCACGTCTGAGCGCGCTGATTGACATAGGTGCGTCCCCCGGGGCGAAATGGCGTCGATGTAAGCGGTGCGGCAGCACGACACAACTTACGACTGGGGTGTCTCGTCGGGCCACTCAATTGACGGGGACCGTCAATCGGCACGCCCCGAGTCGGCCGATTAGTCTTGGCACCATGGCCGACGCACCGTACAAGCTGATCCTCCTCCGCCACGGCGAGAGCGAATGGAACGCGAAGAACCTGTTCACCGGCTGGGTGGACGTCAATCTGAACGAGAAGGGCGAGAAGGAGGCGGTCCGCGGCGGTGAGCTGCTCAAGGACGCCGGCCTGCTCCCCGACGTGGTCCACACCTCGCTCCAGAAGCGCGCGATCCGCACCGCGCAGCTGGCGCTCGAGTCCGCCGACCGCCACTGGATCCCCGTCCACCGTTCGTGGCGCCTGAACGAGCGCCACTACGGCGCCCTCCAGGGCAAGGACAAGGCGCAGACCCTCGCGGAGTTCGGCGAGGAGCAGTTCATGCTGTGGCGCCGCTCCTACGACACGCCTCCGCCGGCGCTGGCCGAGGACGCGGAGTTCTCCCAGTTCCACGACGCGCGCTACGCCACGCTCCCGCCCGAGCTGCGCCCCCGCACGGAGTGCCTGAAGGACGTCGTGCACCGCATGCTGCCGTACTGGTTCGACAGCATCGTCCCGGACCTGCTCACCGGCCGCACGGTCCTGATCGCGGCCCACGGCAACAGCCTCCGCGCCCTGGTCAAGCACCTGGACGGCATCTCCGACGCCGACATCGCGGGCCTCAACATCCCGACGGGCATCCCGCTCTCGTACGAATTGGACGCGGAGTTCAAGCCGGTGAACCCGGGCGGCACCTACCTGGACCCGGACGCGGCCGCGGCGGCGATCGAGGCGGTCAAGAACCAGGGCAAGAAGAAGTAGTCCTGCATCTAAAGCCCCTGCCTGTGAGTTTCGCCGGCAGGGGTCTTTTTCTGTGGAGGCCGCTCTCAGGACGGCCAGGCGCCGGCCATCTCGAAGGAGGCCACCGTGCCGCCGAAGCGGCTGCTGCCCGAGTGCCATGAGTCGGCGATGGCGTCGACCAGGAGTAGTCCGCGGCCGTGCGAGTCGTCGGCGTCGGGGCGTCTGAGCTGAACGTTGCCCGGCAGTCCCGGGTTGTGCACCTCGACGCGCAGGGAAGTCCCTTCGCGGAACCACCGCACCCGGACGACCCAGGGCTCGTCCGACCTGCCGTGGACGACGGCGTTGGTCACCAGTTCCGAGATCAGGAGAACGCAGTCGTCGACCGGGCAGCCCTCGTCGTGCGGGGCGATGAACTTCCGGAACCAGCGCCGGGCCCGAGGCACGGATTCCGCGACAGGGTGCAGCGCCATCGCGCCGAGGCACGGGTGTTCTGCGCGGGGAGGATCGAGCTCGAACGATGGCATTCAGACCCCTGTCCCTTAGCGAAGGCCGCTGCGCAGCCTCTCTAGACATGTCCCACTGTGGCGTACATCTCTAGAGAGGGCAAGGGGCTCTGATGTGGCGAGCGGTGCGGCTACGCGCAGCGAGCAATCGGCCAACCCGTGGCCTAAGGTGTCTAGAGAGGAGAGGAGGTCCGTGGGATGGCCAACACCGACCACGACCGTCGGCCCAAGTACCAGCGGATCGCGGACGCTCTGCGTGAGGCGGTCCAGTCGGGCGAGTACGGTCCCGGTGATCGGCTCCCGGGGGAGAACGACCTCATGGCCACGTACGGCGTGGCCCGCATGACGGCACGCCAGGCCCTGGGTGTGCTTCGGGACGAGGGTGTCGCCGAAGCCCGTAAGGGTGCCGGTGTGTTCGTCCGGGAATACCGCCCGCTTCGCCGCCGAGGCATCCAGCGGCTGGCTCAACAGCAGTGGGGCAACGGCCGTTCCATCTGGTCGGCGGATATCGAGGACCGTGACCTGGAGGTGGACCAGGTAAGGGTGTCGGACGAGGTCGCGCCCGAACACGTCGGCCCCGTCCTCGACCTGGACGCCGAGGAAACGGTGTGCGTGAGGCGCCGGCGCTTCGTGCTGGACGGCAAGCCCGTACTGCTGGCGACGAGTTACCTTCCGTCGTCCCTGGTGGCCGGAACCGCGATCACCCAGGAGGACACCGGGCCGGGCGGGACGTTCGCCAGGCTCGCTGAACTCGGCTACGAGCCGGTGCACTTCCGTGAGGAGATCCGCTCACGGATGCCCTCGAAGGACGAGGCGACACAGCTGAGCATGTCCACTGGGACACCGGTCTTTCTCGTCTGCCGCACCGCGTACACGGCCGAGGGCCGCCCCGTCGAGATCAACGAGATGACGCTGGACGCCGCCTCCTACATCCTGGAGTACGACTTCGAGGCGTGAGCACTGAGGCCCCGATCAGCAAGGACGCGGATGTGGCGCCGTGCCCGAAGACCACAGGCGGCTCAATGCCCCTTGCATGTAACCTCGTTCGGGACCAACCGTCTTCTTGCTTGGGGGAAGTGTCGATGACGAAAGGCCCGTTCGTCGCCATGGCCACCGCGACCGCCGCGCTCGGGACAGCACTCGGTGCCCTCGCGCTTCAGTTGCGGGCGGGCGGATACGAGCAGTACGTCGAGTCCGTGGCCACCTTCAGTGTCCTGATGTACGTCACCGCCGCGCTCACCGTCGTGACGTGGGTCCGGGACGGGCGGCCGCACGCGAACTGACGGGGTTCAGGGGACGTGGCGTGCGATCTCCCGGGCGCAGTCCAGCGCCTCCGTCCGGGTCGTGTCGACCACCACGTCGTACGTCACGCCCTTGTGCACCAGCTCCGCCTGCTGCGCCGCCATGCCGGTGATGCGATTGCCCCGGGCCACCTCTCGGGCCGCCGCCGTCTCCGCGTCGCAGCGGACTCCCACCCAGAGCACGTCCAGGCCGTGCAGGGCAGTGCGCCAGCGGCACTGGGACTCCGCGCCGCCCAGAAAGACTTCGTCCACCACCACCTTCGCCCCGGCCGCAGCCATCGCCGCCACGCCCGCGATCCACGCCCGCTCCAGCTCGCGGAAGGCCGGGCCCACCGTCACCGAGCCGTCGGGGGCGAGGTCGATGCCTGCTCCCGATGCCGGCATCGCTTCGATCAGGGTGTCCGTGCCCAGAGTCAGCCAGGCGTCAGGAAGCACGGACTGGAGGCAGCGGGCGATTCCCGACTTGCCAGAGCTGGAGCCGCCGTTCAGGACGATCACGTCAGTCACCGTCGCACCGTAGATCCGGTGGCCGCGCGACCGCCAACGCGTTTCCGCTGCACCTTCGCGCGCGTATGCGCCGTTGATGCGCCCGTCCCTCCGGGCATGCAATAGGTACAGACCCGTTGAGCATTCGCATTCAGGAGGGAAGCCCATGGCTGCCGAGTCCCCCAGGCCCGACCGGACACCCGAAGCGTCCGCCGCCACCCCAGCCCCCCGCCCGGCACCCCGGCTGGTGCTGCTCGGGGCCTGTGGCTGCGGCTCGGGCTGCGGTTGTGGCTGCCAGTCGGGCGCCCCTTGCCAGTGCGGCGGCTGCTGCGGCTGACCGACCACCCGGATCAGACAGGTAGGACGGGTAAGACAGGTAGGACAGGTAAGACACGGCCCAGTAGATCGGGGGCCCCGCACAACCGCGCCTGCGGGGCCCCGTCATCCGGAGACAACCGGATCTCAGGCCGTCTCCACCGCCGTCACCACAGAGGACCCCGCCGACGACGACTGCACGTCCGCGTGTTCCCCCGTCACCAGATACACCACCCGCTTCGCCACCGACACCGCATGATCCGCGAACCGCTCGTAGTAGCGGCCGAGCAGCGTCACGTCGACCGCCGTCTCGATGCCGTGCTTCCACTTCTCGTCCATGAGGTGCTGGAAGAGCGTGCGGTGCAGCAGGTCCATCTCGTCGTCGTCCTGCTCCAGCTGCATCGCCAGGTCGACGTCCTTGGTGATGATGACCTCCGCCGCCTTCGCCATGAGGCGCTGCGCCAGCTGGCCCATCTCCAGGATGGTGGCGTGCAGGTCGTGGGGGACGGCATGGTCTGGGAAGCGGAGCCGGGCCAGCTTGGCGACGTGCTGGGCGAGGTCGCCGCTGCGCTCCAGGTCCGCGCTCATCCGCAGCGAGGTGACCACGATCCGCAGATCGGTCGCCACCGGCTGCTGCCGGGCGAGCAGCGCTATGGCCCGCGCCTCCAGGTCGTGCTGCAGATCGTCGACCTTCTGATCGGCGGCGATCACGCTCTCGGCGAGCTTCAGGTCGGCGTCGAGCATGGCCGTGGTGGCGCGCCCGATCGCCGACCCGACAAGGCGGGCCATCTCGACCAGGCCCTCGCCGATCGAGTCAAGTTCCTCGTGGTACGCGTCACGCATACGAACGTTCCCTCTCTGTACGTGAGGCTCTCCATGGGGCCGGGTCAGCCCCACGGTCCCACGTTCAGGCCCGTACGCGTCCGAATCCGGCACCTCAAGTGAACCGACCCCGTATCCAAGGTGAACTCTGGGCGACGAGTGTTCGAGCGACCACTCGGACGGCTGTGGAGGACCCGCTCGGGCCGCATATCGTTGAAGACATGGACGTGAACGCGGCGGTCGCCGCAGCGGCAGCGATCGCCGGAGTGTGCACCGGTGTCATCGCCATGCTGGCGTTCCGCTGGAGCGAACGCGACCAGAAACGCCCAACCCGCACCTCCCTGCACACGGACCCTGTCCTTCCGCCCGGCGTCGACACCGTTCTGTCCGTCCTGCGCTCCTCCGCCGTCGTCCTCGACGAGGCGGACAGCGTGGTCAAGGCCAGCTCGGCGGCGTACGCCCTCGGCCTCGTACGCGGCGGGAAGCTCGCCGTCGAACCGATGCTGCAGATGGCCCGCGACACCCGGCGCGACGGCGAGATACGCCAGGTCGAGCTGGACCTGCCCCGGCGCGGCACCGGCCGCGGCGACGCCCTCGCGGTCTCCGCGCGCGTCGCCCCGCTCGGCTCCCGCCTGGTGCTGCTCCTCGTCGAGGACCTGACCGAGGCCCGGCGCATCGAGGCCGTACGGCGCGACTTCGTCGCCAATGTGAGCCATGAGCTGAAGACGCCGGTCGGCGCTCTCTCGCTGCTGTCGGAAGCCGTCATGGACGCCTCCGACGATCCCGAGGCCGTCGAGCGGTTCGCCGGGCGCATGCAGATCGAGGCGACCCGCCTGACCAGCCTCGTCCAGGAGCTCATCGACCTCTCCCGGGTGCAGAACGACGACCCGCTCGAGGACGCCGAACCGGTCCGCGTCGACGAACTCGTCGCCGAGGCCATCGACCGCTGCCGCCAGCCCGCCGCCACCAAACAGATCACCATGGCCGCCGGCGGCACCGCCGACCTGCAGATCTGGGGCAACCGCGGCCAGCTCGCCGCCGCCCTCGGCAACCTCGTCGAGAACGCGGTCAACTACTCACCCGCGCGCACGCGCGTGGGCATAGCCGCCCGTCAGGTGGCCGCCCCGGGCGGCGACCTCATCGAGGTCGCCGTCACCGACCAGGGCATCGGCATATCCGACAAGGACAAGGAGCGCATCTTCGAGCGCTTCTACCGCGTCGACCCGGCCCGCTCCCGCGCCACCGGCGGCACCGGCCTCGGCCTCGCCATCGTCAAGCACGTGGCCGCCTCGCACGGCGGGGAGGTCACCGTGTGGAGCTCGGAGGGGCAGGGCTCCACGTTCACCCTGCGGCTGCCCGAGGCGGTCGCGACCCGCGCCCCGCAGAAGCGAACCCACCCAGCCTCACCTGGTCCGACGGACGAACGCGACGAAGACGACGCACCCGGGTCCGACCGCACCACCACCGCCTACGAAACCATCCCCGCCGCCCCGGAGGTCCTTCCGTGACCCGAGTGCTCGTCGTCGAGGACGAGGAGTCCTTCTCCGACGCCCTGTCCTACATGCTCCGCAAGGAAGGCTTCGAGGTCGCCATCGCGGCCACCGGGCCCGACGGCCTGGACGAGTTCGAGCGCAACGGCGCCGACCTCGTACTGCTCGACCTGATGCTGCCCGGCCTGCCCGGGACCGAGGTCTGCCGCCAGCTGCGCGGCCGCTCGAACGTGCCGGTCATCATGGTGACCGCCAAGGACAGCGAGATCGACAAGGTCGTCGGCCTGGAGATAGGAGCCGACGACTATGTCACCAAGCCCTTCTCCTCGCGCGAACTGGTCGCCCGCATCCGCGCCGTCCTGCGCCGCCGCGGCGAGCCCGAGGAGGTCGCCCCGCAGGCTCTGGAGGCGGGCCCGGTCCGTATGGACGTGGACCGGCACGTCGTCACGGTCTCCGGCTCCAAGGTCGACCTGCCGCTCAAGGAGTTCGACCTCCTGGAGATGCTGCTGCGCAACGCGGGCCGCGTCCTGACCCGTATGCAGCTCATCGACCGGGTCTGGGGCGCGGACTACGTCGGCGACACCAAGACCCTGGACGTCCATGTGAAGCGGCTGCGCGCCAAGATCGAGCCGGACCCGGGCGCCCCGCGCTACCTGGTGACGGTCCGCGGCCTCGGCTACAAGTTCGAGCCGTAAACCGCATCAGCGCCGAACGCACACGGCTGAGGGCGGGCCCCGATCCCCGGGGCCCGCCCTCAGCCGTGTGCGTTCGTGCGGCGGCTCAGTGGCCGGACGAATCCGTCTGCTCGTCCGCCGCACCGCTGCCGTCCGCCGAGTTCGACGGGGACGCGGAGTTCGACGTGCCCTCCGTGCCCGCCTCCGGCGAGGTGCCGGTCTCCGCCGAGGAGGAGGCGGAGGAAGAGGCCGACGTGGACGGCTTCGTGCCCTCGTTCGGCGTGGCGGGCGCCTTCGTCGGGCCCCACTTCTCGAAGTAGCTCTCGGCCGGCACGACGAAGCCGCGCAGCTTCACGTCACCGGTCTTGCTGAAGCCGAACGTGATCAGCTGCGCGTTGCCGTCGAGGACCGCGGCGTCGCTGTTGGGCAGCTCGGCGGAGGCGTTGTTCTTGCCGCCGAGGACGACCGACTCACCGGCCGGGACCGTGATCTTCGAGCCGCCCTTGGCGCCGGTCAGCTCGGCGGCGGTGTCGACGCCGTCCAGCTTGACGGAGTCGAGGGTCTGGTCGGTCGAGCCGTTGTTGAAGAGCGTCGCGGTGACGACGGCCGGGCCGTCGGCGTCGCGGTCCGGCTGCGTGATGACCGTGGCGTTCTGGATCTTGATGTCACCGACGGCGGTCGCGGCGTTGTCCGGCTTGACCTCGAGTGTCTGGGCGTTGTTGCCGGCACCGCACGCGGCGAGCGAGGCGATCGAGAACGCGATGGCGGCGGCGGCGAGGGCGCCGCGTCGAAGGCTGCTGCTCACGGCGGCGGCATCTCCTTGAACGTGGGCGAAGCGGACGGCATCCACGAGTTGTAAAGCCGTCCTAAGGGACTGTCAGCGGCCTTAGGCTACCGAGCCGTTCCCAGGTCGCCGCACCCGACCCGCCCCTACGTGCCCCCGGGCCTCGGACGCGCCCCCGGTCAGCCGCACCGGCCGCCGTCTCTCGCGCGCCCCGTTCACCTTTCACATAACGTTTCCCGCGCCCTTGTGCGCCCCGCGCGTGGGGATTTCCGGTAAGGAATGCATGGCGGTTCGGAAAAACGATCATCCGACTGCGGGAATCCCACGGAATCGCGGCGGGATGACGTAGATCAATTTCCGTGATCGCGGTGATCTCAAGGGGATTCGGCTCGAACGGACCTCCGTGAACCCGAACGGAGTAGCGGATCTTCGGCGCTTCGAACTACGCAAAACGGGACGTTCTTCCCCTCCTGGCCCTGTTCCGGCGTCTGTGACGTCGACGTTTCGGGCCCGCCGGAGAGCCGCTCCGACCTGCGAATACCGTGCTCCGCTACCCCTCCGCAGCACGTTCCTGTTGTTGTTGTCAAGCCCCGAGATATGCCCTGACCTGCGAAAACGCCATTCAGAACCCGCCGTTTCCGTGTTACCCTGGATAGCCACGGAAGGGGTACCTGTCACATGACGTTCAAGGTTGGCGACACCGTGGTCTATCCCCATCACGGGGCCGCGCTGATCGAGGCTATCGAAACTCGCCAGATCAAAGGCGTGGACAAGACCTACTTGGTGCTGAAGGTCGCCCAGGGTGACCTGACGGTACGTGTGCCAGCGGACAATGCGGAGTTCGTCGGCGTGCGTGATGTGGTCGGTCAGGACGGGCTCGACCGGGTCTTCGAGGTACTGCGCGCGCCGTATGCCGAGGAGCCCACGAACTGGTCGCGCCGTTACAAGGCAAACCTGGAGAAGCTCGCCTCTGGCGATGTCATCAAGGTCGCGGAAGTCGTGCGTGACCTGTGGCGTCGTGAGCGCGAGCGCGGACTGTCCGCGGGTGAGAAGCGCATGCTCGCCAAGGCTCGCCAGATCCTGGTGAGCGAGCTCGCTCTCGCGGAGAACACGAACGAGGACAAGGCCGAGGCCCTGCTCGACGAGGTTCTCGCGTCCTGATACGCGCAGCCTGACTGACACGCGGAGCCTTTCGCGCAGTCTGATCAGGCACAGCCGTCGCGTAGAACAATGCCGTGGTGCCCGATGACCCTGATGGTGTCGCCGGGCGCTGCGGCATGTTCGTACCCGTCTATGTTCTTGTGGGTGTGCCGGGCCCGGACAGCTGGCTCGACCAGTGTCACGGAAGGGTCCGGTCAAGAAGTCGCGCCCGACACGATGTGGCCATACCCACCACCCCCGAGCGTACAAACCTGAACGGAACCGATGTCTGACGAAACGCGTCCCGTCGCCGGCGGCGCCCGCACCGCGGCCGTGATCCCGGCCGCCGGGCGGGGCGTACGCCTCGGTCCTGGCGCCCCCAAAGCGCTCCGCGCGCTGAACGGCACACCGATGCTGATCCACGCCGTGCGCGCGATGGCGGCGTCCCGTTCGGTCTCCCTCGTCGTGGTCGTCGCGCCGCCGGACGGCGCCGCCGAGGTCAAGATGCTGCTCGCCGATCACGCGCTCCCCGGAGGCCCCCCCAGCGGTAGCTGGGGGAGGACCGACTTCCTTGTCGTGCCCGGCGGTGAGACGCGCCAGCAGTCCGTGAAGCTCGGGCTCGACGCGCTGCCCGCCGGTATCGACATCGTGCTCGTGCACGACGCGGCCCGGCCGCTCGTCCCGGTCGACACGGTCGACGCGGTCATCGAGGCCGTGCGTGACGGAGCGCCCGCCGTGGTCCCGGCGCTGCCCCTCACCGACACGGTGAAGGAAGTCACGCCGACCGCCGACGGCTCCCCGGAGCCTGTCGTCGCCACGCCGCCGCGCGCACGCCTGCGCGCGGTGCAGACGCCGCAGGGCTTCGAGTACGCGACGCTCGTGCGCGCCCACGAGACCGTCACGGACGACGTCACCGACTGTGCCGGGATGGTCGAGAAGCTCGGCCTCCAGGTCGTGCTCGTGCCCGGCCACGAAGAGGCGTTCAAGGTGACCCGGCCGCTCGACCTGGTGCTCGCCGAGGCCGTGCTCGCCCGCAGGAGGGCCAACGATGGGTTCTGAGCAGCGGGCCCTTCCCCAGGAGGCGCGGATGGTGCTGCCGCAGGTCGGCATCGGGACCGACATCCACGCCTTCGAGGACGGCCGCGAGCTGTGGTGCGCCGGGCTGAAGTGGGAGGGCCAGGGCCCCGGTCTCGCCGGACACTCCGACGCGGATGTCGTCGCGCACGCCGCCTGCAACGCGCTGTTCTCGGCCGCCGGGCTCGGCGACCTCGGCCGGCACTTCGGCACCGGGCGCCCCGAGTGGTCGGGGGCGAGCGGCCTCACGCTGCTCACCGAGGCCGCGCGGATCGTGCGCGAGGCGGGCTTCGTCATCGGGAACGTGGCCGTCCAGGTCGTCGGGCCACGGCCCAAGATCGGCAAGCGGCGCGACGAGGCGCAGAAGGTGCTCTCCGAGGCGGCCGGGGCGCCGGTCTCCGTGTCGGGAGCGACCACCGACGGGCTCGGGTTCCCCGGCCGTGACGAAGGGCTCATGGCGATCGCGACCGCGCTCGTGGTGAAGGACCAGGCCGCGTAGACCCAGGCCGCGTAGTACAGGCCGCATAGGCCCGGTTCGCGTATACCCGGGCCGCATAGATCCAGGTCACCCGCGCCCTGCCCGCCTTACTGCACATTGCTTGCAGTTAGAGTGGACCGGCAAGTGTCGGTCGTCGTGAAGGCAGTGTCAGGCAATGGGTGAGTACGAGATCCGCGCGGCCGGGGACGGCGACGTGGACGGAGCCCGCGCCGTCATGCTGGACACCGTCTACCGCGACCTGCGCTCCGGGTACGTGCCGCGCTGGCACGCCGACATCATCGACCCGGCCACCGCCTATCTGCGCCCCGAGCGCTGCACCCTGCTCGTCGCCGAGCACGTGGCGAGCGGGGAGATCGTCGCCACCGGCGCGGTGCGCGACCGCGGGCCCGCCTCCCCGCCGAACCCGCGCTGGGTCGCCGACCGCTTCCCCTCCGGCTCCACCGCCCAGCTCTGCCGCATCTACGTACGCCCCGGGCACCGCCGCAACGGCCTCGCGCGCGACCTCGTACGCGAGCTGACCGGCTTCGTCGCCACGGCGGGCGGCTACGAGCGGCTCTACCTGCACACCGACCCGGCCGTGCCCGGCGCCGAACCGTTCTGGCGCTCCCTCGCGCACGAGGTCTGCGACGAGCGGGAGCTGCCCGGCGGCGGTCAGGGCATCGTCCACTTCGAACTGCCGCTGCCCGCGCCCGTCGCTGCCGTCACCCGGTGATGCGCCGCCGCGGCTTCCTCCTCGCGGCGGCCGGGACCGGGCTCACCAGCGCCTGCGGCTCGTTCACCGGCACCGCGCGCGGCGGCCGGATCGCCGTCGACCTCGCCTTCGCGCCGACCCAGGGCCTGTCCCCGTACGGCGACGACGGTCTCCTTCTCAGCCGGCTCGCGGTCGTCGACGGGCTGACGCGGATGGACACCGACGGCGTCATCCATCCGGCCCTGGCCGCGAAGTGGACTCGTACGAACGCCACGACCTGGGAGTTCACGCTGCGGGACGCCCGGTTCCAGGACGGTGAGCGGGTCACCGCCGAGGCCGTCGTGGGGGCGCTGCGGGCCGCCGGGCGGGCCAAGGTGAAGCCGCGTGTGCTGAGCGACACGGAGCTGGAGGTGCGGGCGCTGGGGGAGCGGGCCGTGCGGATCACCACCAGGACCGCCGACCCGCTGTTGCCCGCCCGGCTCGCGAACCCGTCCTTGGCGGTCTTCTCCCCGGCCGCGTACGGGAAGAAGACCGCCAAGGACGGGTTGGTCGATCCCGTCGGGCACGCCACCGGGCCGTTCACCCTCACCCACCTCGACGGTGCCGTCTCCGCCACCCTCGACCGCTTCGACGGGCACTGGCGCGGCAGGGCGGCGGCGCGCGGGGTCGACGTGACCTTCGTCGCCGACAACAACGCCCGCTCCAACGCGCTGCGCTCAGGACAGATCGAGCTCGCCGAGTTCGTCCCCGCCGCGCAGGCGCTCATCCTCGGCGGCCGGGCCCGCAAGGTCGCCACCGTGCGCACCACCACCCTGTACCTGAACACGCGGACCGGGCCGCTCGCCGACCCCGGGCTCCGCGCCGCCGTCCGCGCCGGCGCCGACACGTCCGCGCTGGCCAAGAGCGTCTACGAGGGCTACGCCGAGCGCGCCACCGGGCTCCTCGGCCCCGGGTTCGCCTGGGCCGACGGCAAGCAGCTCCCCGTCACCGGGCGCGCGAAGGCGGCGAAGCCGCGCGGGCAGCGCCTCACCCTCGCCACCTACACCAACCGGGCCGAGCTGCCCGAGGTCGCCGCCGCGCTCGAGCAGCAGCTCGAACGGGCCGGGTTCGACGTGCGGCTCGTCGTCAAGGACTACGCGCGCCTGGAGTCCGGGGCGCTCGACGGCGACTACGACGCCTTCCTGATGTCGCGCTCCACCGCGCTCGACACCGGCGACCCCGTCTCGTACCTCGCCTCCGACTTCACCAGCGGCGGCAGCTTCAACATCTCCCAGCTCGGCGATCCGGCCGTGGACGCCGCCGTGCGCGAGGCCGCCGCGCTCGACGGCACCGCGCGGCAGCGAGCCGTACTCGCCGCGGAGGCCGCGATCCTGCGCACCGACGCGGCCGTTCCCGTCGTCCACGAGGAACATCTGCAGGGCGTCGGCGCCGGGGTGCGCGGAGTCGTCCTCGACCCCTACGAGCGACAGTTCGTCGGTCTGGAGACCCGCGCGCGATGAGGAACGTGAGCGTCGTCGCCGGACGCGTGGCAGCGGCGGGCGGCCTGCTCCTGCTCACCGCGCTGCTGCCCTGGCTGACCCGCACCGACCCGGCGCTCACCGTCCTGCACGCGCGGTACGGCGACGCGCCCACGACACCGCGACAGCTCGCGGAGGTGCGGGACCAGCTGGGGCTCGGCGAAGGCCCCTTCACGTTCCTGGGCCAGTGGGTACGCGGCCTCGTCCACGGTGACCTGGGCGCCTCCTGGGTGACCGGCGCCGACGTCGGCGCGGATGTGGGCGCCGCCTTCGGGGTCTCCCTCTCCCTCATGGCGTACGCGATGGTGGTCGCCGTCGCCCTGGCCGTCGCCCTGTGCCTGCCGACGCTGCGGCGCGGGACGACCCGGACCCGGCCGCCGAGCGGGGCCGCCGCCGGGGTCCTCGCCACGCTCCCCGAGTTCCTGCTCGCCTCCGTCCTCGCCACGCTGTTCGCCGTGCGGCTCGGCTGGTTCCCCGCGCAGGGCTGGCAGTCGCCCGCGTCCGCCGTACTGCCCGCGCTCGCGCTCGGCATCCCCGCCGGGGCGGTCCTCGGGCGGCTCGCGCAGGACGCGCTGCCCGCCGCGTTCGCCGAACCCTGGGTGCGGACCTGGCGGGCCAGCGGGATGCCCCGCGCCCGCATCGCCCGGCACGCGGCGCGCCGCGCCCTGCCCGCCGTGCTCCCGCAGGCCGGGTTCACCGTCGTGGGGCTGACCGGCGCGGCGGCGGCCGTCGAGGCGGTCTTCGCCATCCCCGGGCTCGGCGGGACGGCGGTCGCCGCAGCGCTCGACCTCGACCTGCCCCTCCTCCAGGGCTGCCTCATCGTCCTGCTCGCGCTGGGCGTGGCGGCGGCCGTGACGGTCGGGCTGCTGCGCCGGTGGCTGCTCGGCCCCGCGCTGAAGGCGGGCGCGCTCCCGGGCCTGGCCCGCACCCCCGGCGGCGGACGCGCACGGCTCCACGCGGCCTGCGCCCTGGCCGCCGTACTCCTCGCGGTGATCGTCTGGGGGCTCACCCGGGACGCCCTCCACGTCGACCTCGCCGCGCGCCTCGCACCGCCCACGGCCGCGCACCCGTTCGGCACGGACGCGCTCGGCCGCGACGTGCTCGCCCGGCTCGGGCACGGCGCCCTGCGGACCCTGGCCGTCGCGGCGGCGGTCTGCGCGGCGTGCTTCGTCGTCGGCGTCGCGCTCGGCCTCGCCCGCTGGACCAAGGGCCTGACCGAGGTCGCCAACGCCATGCCCGCGATCCTCGCCGGGCTCCTGGTCACCGGCGTCTTCGGCGCGGGCATGACCGGCGCGGCCGTCGCCGTCGCGGCGGTCGGCTGGGCGCCGCTGGCCGCGCACACGGCGGCCCTCGCCGAGACGGAACGGGGGTCGGGCCACGTGGAGGCGGCGCTCGTCCACGGCGCCGGCCGCTGGCACATCCTGCGCCACCACGTCCTGACCGGCGTCCTCCCGCAGGTGGCCCGCCACGCGACGCTCCGCCTGGCCCCCACGACCCTGGCCCTCGCCTCCCTCAGCTTCCTGGGCCTGGGCACCCAGCCCCCGGCCCCGGAGTGGGGCCGCCTCCTGATGGAGAACCTCCCGTACGCCGAACGAGCACCGTGGTCGGTGCTGGCCCCGGCGCTGGCACTGGCGTGCGTGGGCGCCTGCTTGGCGCTGGCGTCAGCCCCGCAGGGGCGCGGGGAACGGCGCGACCAGCCACGACGAAACCGCGCCCGGCGACCGACCGGACCGGTCACGGCGAGTCCCCGGTGAGCACCCACCGGCTCCGGATCCGCGACATCCCGCCCTACCTGCAACTGCTCACCACGACCCAGCTCGCCTTCAACATCGGCTTCTACGCGGTCCTGCCCTACCTGGCCGCCCACCTGACCGACAGCCTCGCCCTGGCCGGATGGGCGGTCGGCCTGGTCCTGGGTCTGCGCACCTTCAGCCAGCAGGGCCTGTTCATGGTCGGCGGCGCGCTGACGGACCGCTTCGGGCCGCGCCCGGTCGTGCTGACGGGCTGCGCGCTACGCATCGCCGGGTTCACCTGGCTGGCCTTCGCCGACAGCACGGCCACCGTCATCGGGGCCGTCGTCCTGGTCGGGTTCGCCGCTGCGCTGTTCTCCCCGGCCGTCGAGTCGGAGACGGCCCGCGAGGCGGTCGCGCACGAACGCGCCACCGGCATCCCCCGCGCCCAGATCCTGGGCCTGTTCTCGGCCGCGGGCCAGGCGGGCGCCTTCCTCGGCCCGCTGCTCGGCACGGCCCTGCTGTTCGCCGGCTTCCGCGCGGCGTGCCTGGCGGGCGCATGCGTGTTCGTGGCCGTACTGATCTTCCACGCCCGCTCGATGCCCCGCAGGGGACCCGGCAAGGCGGCGACGGGCGACGGCCCGGCCGGCGGAGCCCTCCGCTCGGTCCTCACCCGCCCCCGCTTCCTCGCCCTCTGCCTCGCCTACAGCGGCTACCTCATCGCGTACAACCAGCTCTACCTCGCCCTCCCCGTCGAGCTGACCCGCGCCACCGGCTCCCAGGACGGGGTCGGCGCGCTGTTCGCGCTGTCCTCGCTGCTCGTCGTCGGGGTGCAGCTGCCGGTCACCCGCTGGGCGGCGGGGCGGCTCGCGCCGCGTACCGCGCTCACCGCCGGGCTCCTCCTCGTAGCCGTCGGGTTCCTGGCGGTCGCCTGGCTGCCAGGACGGGGCGCGTACGTCTACCTCCCCGCCGGGCTCCTCGTCGTCCTGCTCACTCTCGGCCAGATGCTGCTCGTCCCCGCTGCCCGCGGCCTCGTCCCCGATCTCGTCGACGAGCGGCACCTCGGCCTCGCCACCGGCGCCCTCTCCTCCGTCTCCGGACTCGCCGTCCTGGGCGGCAGCGCGGCCACGGGCGCGCTCCTCTCGCTGCCTGCCCCCGCCCTGTGGACGGCGCTCGCGGCGGTGCCGCTGGCGGCGGCGGGAATCGGTCGACTTGTGACATCAGGGCGCTCCGGTCACGTAAATGCCGCCCAGCCGCATGGTGTTGGCGCAGGATCGGGTACGCGATCCCCGTCACCGTCCATAGAGGAGTGAGGCCATGTCCGCCCACCTGTCCGACGAGCTCAAGGCGCTGCTCGACACCAAGGTCTTCATCAACGTCGCCACGATCCAGCCCGACGGCAGCCCCCAGGTCTCCCCGGTCTGGGCCAAGCGCGACGGTGACGACGTCCTCTTCTCCACGACCGTCGACCGCCGCAAGGAGAAGAACCTGCGCCGCGACCCCCGTGTGACGGTCGTGGTGCAGCCCGCCGACAACCCGTACACGTACGCCGAGATCCGCGGCACCGCCGAGATCAGCACCGAGGGCGGCCAGGAGCTCATCGACGAGCTGTCCGTCAAGTACACCGGCAAGAAGTACGCGGAGTTCAACCCGGCCTCCGCCCAGGACGGCGAGCGGGTCGTCGTACGGGTCCGGGCGCGCAAAGTCGTAGGCGGCCTGTGACATCAGCGGGCCCATGGCACCCCTCCGGGCCCACTACCCTGGAGGGGTGACTATTCGCCTGTACGACACCAGCGCCCGGCAGACTCGTGACTTCTCCCCGCTCACGCCGGGCTGCGTCTCGATCTACCTGTGTGGCGCCACCGTGCAGGCGGCCCCGCACATCGGCCACATCCGTTCGGGCCTGAACTTCGACATCATGCGCCGCTGGTTCACGTACCGCGGCTATGACGTGACGTTTGTGCGCAACGTGACGGACATCGACGACAAGATCATCAAGAAGGCGGCCGAGCAGAACCGCCCCTGGTGGTCGATCGGGTACGAGAACGAGCGGGCGTTCAACGACGCCTACACCGCCCTCGGTTGCCTGCCGCCCACGTACGAGCCGCGCGCCACCGGCCACATCACCGAGATGGTCGAGATGATGCGCGGCCTCATCGAGCGCGGTCACGCCTACGAGGCCGACGGCAACGTCTACTTCGACGTCCGCTCCTTCCCCGGCTACCTGGAGCTGTCCAACCAGGACATCGACGACCTGCGCCAGCCCTCGGAGGAAGGCGTCACCGGCAAGCGCGACCCCCGTGACTTCGCCATGTGGAAGGCGGCCAAGGAGGGCGAGCCCAGCTGGGAGACCCCGTGGGGCCGCGGCCGGCCCGGCTGGCACCTGGAGTGCTCGGCGATGGCCCACAAGTACCTGGGCTCCGCCTTCGACATCCACGGCGGCGGCATCGACCTGATCTTCCCGCACCACGAGAACGAGATCGCGCAGGCCAAGGCGTACGGCGACGAGTTCGCCAAGTACTGGGTGCACAACTCCTGGGTCACCATGGCCGGCGAGAAGATGTCGAAGTCGCTGGGCAACAGCGTGCTCGTCTCCGAGATGGTCAAGCACTGGCGGCCCATCGTCCTGCGGTACTACCTGGGCACCCCGCACTACCGCTCGACCATCGAGTACAGCGAGGACGCGCTGCGCGAGGCCGAGTCCGCGTTCGCCCGTATCGAAGGCTTCATCCAGCGCGTCGCCGAGAAGGCGGGCGGCGTCGTCGACCCGGCCGACGAGGTGCCGCCCGCGTTCGCCGAGGCCATGGACGACGACCTCGGCGTCCCGCAGGCGCTCGCCATCGTGCACACCGCCGTCCGGCAGGGGAACTCGGCGCTCGCCGCCGACGACAAGGAAGCCGCCGTGGCCCGCCTCGCCGAGGTCCGCGCCATGCTCGGCGTCCTCGGCCTCGACCCGCTCGACCCGCACTGGGCGGGCGAGAGCGACCGGGGCGAGGACCTGCACGGCGTCGTCGACACCCTCGTCCGCCTCGTGCTCGACCAGCGTGAATCGGCCCGCGCCCGCAAGGACTGGGCCACCGCCGACGCCATCCGCGACCAGCTCGGCCAGTCCGGGCTCGTCATCGAGGACAGCCCGAGCGGACCGCGCTGGAGCCTGGGCCCCCGCTGACCCCCCGGATGTGCCGCCCGCGCCGTCGGGCGGCACACTTCATAGAAGTACACGCATAGACGCACACACTGACGTAAGAGAACAGGTAGGTCATGGCCGCCAACAACAACCGCCGCATGTCCGGCAAGAAGGGCGCGCAGGTCGGCAGTGGCGGCCAGCGGCGCAAGGGTCTCGAAGGCAAGGGCCCCACCCCGCCCGCCGAGGCGCGCAAGGGCCACAAGAAGAACCGCATCGCGGGCGCCCAGGCCAGGCAGGCCGCCCGCCGCCCCACCAGCCGTACCGGCGGCCCGCGCTCCAAGTCGGCCTCCGAGATGGTCGTCGGCCGCAACCCGGTCGTCGAGGCGCTGCGCGAGGGCGTGCCCGCCTCCACCCTCTACGTCCAGCAGTTCATCGACAACGACGAGCGCGTGCGCGAGGCGCTCCAGCTCGCCGGTGAGCGCGGCGGCATCCACCTCATGGAGGCCCCCCGCCCCGAGCTGGACCGCATGACCAACGGCCTCAACCACCAGGGCCTCGTACTCCAGGTCCCGCCGTACGAGTACGCGCACCCGGAGGACCTCGTCGCCGCCGCCTTCGACGAGGGCCAGGACCCGCTGATCGTCGCCCTCGACGGCGTCACCGACCCGCGCAACCTCGGCGCCGTCGTCCGCTCCGTCTCCGCGTTCGGCGGCCACGGCGTGGTCGTGCCCGAGCGCCGGGCCGCCGGGATGACCGCCGGTGCGTGGAAGACGTCGGCCGGTGCCGCCGCCCGTACGCCCGTCGCCCGCGCCACCAACCTGACGCGCGCCCTGGAGCAGTACAAGAAGGCGGGCGTCGCGATCGTGGGCCTCGCCGCCGACGGCGACCACGAGGTCGGCGACCTCGAAGCGCTCTCCGGGCCCGTCGTCATCGTGGTCGGCAGCGAGGGCAAGGGCCTGTCCCGCCTGGTCGGCGAGACCTGCGACTACCGCGTCCGCATCCCCATGCCGGGCGGCGCCGAGTCGCTGAACGCCGGTGTCGCCGCCGGTGTCGTGCTGTACGAGGCGTCGCGCCGCCGCGCCTGACCGGCGCGTTCGCTCCGGGCCCCGCCCCTTTGCCCCGGCTTCGGCGGCTTTGACGGGGCCCGGACATTTCGGTGCGGTCAAGGCAGTGTCCTAAACACACATCACTCGGTTAGATGAGTGTGGACACCAGAACGCCCCGCACACCCTCGGGGGACCAATCGTCGGGATTCGACGACGCTCCCGCGCTGAGCATGGTGAAGGTTCCGTGCGACCCGGCGCAGGTCATCGTCAACCACGCGAGTTTCCGCGTGCAGCTTCCCAGGGCGCAGCAGACGCAACTCCCGCACATCGCACGGCACTTGAGCGCCATGGGGATGGCCGGAGCCGAAGCGTCGACCACCCGTATCCCCGTCATCACCGGCGCAGGCACGCCCGGCGCCCGGCGCCGCCCCGTCGTCATGCGCGGCGCCCAGGACCTCGCCGCCAGCGGCCTGCTGCAGTCCGCGCGCCGCGTGGGCGAGCCGGACGACGGTGGTGCCACACAGGTCATCCCCCGCGTCGACATGGACCGCGACCTCAGCGACGAGATGTACGCGGGCGAGGCGACCGAGGAGACGCCCGTCGTCATCGGCCGCCAGGGCGGCGGCCCCGGCACCCGGATCCTGCCGCAGATGCGCCAGTCCGGCGCCGCGTTCGAGGAGACCGGCGAGCTTCAGCAAATCTCCTACGAGGACGAGGAGTTCGACGGCAACGACGGCTTCGGCGGCTCCCGCGGTGACGAGGAGACGGCGAACGAGACGACCGCCGCCCGGCGCTACGGCCCCGTCCGGCACGCCTACTACCCCGGCCGCCGGATGAACCTCGGCGTCGTCCTCCTCCCCCTCCGCGTCTTCCTCGGCTTCATCTCCATCTACGCGGGCATGGGCAAGCTCTGCGACCCCGTCTACTTCGACGGCGGCGAGCGCGGCTCCATGGTCAAGTGGCTGAACTCGCTGCACCCGTGGGCGCTCGCCGAACCCATGCGCGACTGGGCGCTCCAGCACCCCGTCGGCGCCGGGCTCGTCATCGCCTTCGCCCAGGTCATCGTCGGTGTGCTCACCGTCCTCGGCCTGTGGCAGCGGATCGCCGCCGTCCTCGGCGCCCTGCTCTCGGCCGCGCTCCTGCTCACCGTCAGCTGGAAGACCGTCCCCGCCTACGACGCGCCCGACATCATCTACCTCGCCGCCTGGTCCCCGCTGATCATCGCGGGCGCCCCGGTCTACTCGGTCGACGGCCGCCTCGCCGCGGGAGCCTGGCGGCGCCTCGGACCCCGCACCGCCCTGTGGAACCTGCGCCGCTACGTGCTGCGCCGCGGCACCGTCATCGCCACCCTCGTCATCGGCTCCACGCTGCTCGTCGGCTCCCTGCTCGGCAGCGCCGTCCGCGACGCCGACCGCGTCACGGCCCCCGGGCCGGGCGACGCCCCGCGCAACGAGCAGCCGGGCTCCCCGCTCCCGTCCGCCCCGGGCGCCAAGCAGCGCCACTCGCACTCCTCCCCGTCGGCCTCGTCGAGCTCCCCGGCGCGGGGCGGCACCAGCGCGAGCCCGTCCGGCGCGGCCAGCTCACCCGGCGCCGCCCGCGAGTCCGGCACGGTCAGCGGCACCACGACCACCCCGACCCAGGGCGCCACGGCCGGCCAGGCCCCGCCCCGCCGGACGACCCCGCAGCAGCCCCCGGCCAGCACCACGGCGGGCCCGGCCACCAGCGGCGGCACCATCGGCGGCGAGGGCGGCGCCACGTCGGACGGCGGCACGTCCTCCTCCGGTGGTGGCGGCGGTGGCGGCGGTGGCGGCCCCGAGGAAGGCGGCAGCAGCGGAGGCGGCAGGCTGGTGGGCGGCCTGCTCGGCTGACCGGGCCTCCCCACCCCTACGAGGAAGGGGCCCCGCACGATCACCGTGCGGGGCCCCTTCCTCGTACGTATCGGCAACTCCTTCTCAGCGGCTGAGCGCCTTGAGCTCCTTCGCCGCCTCGCTGAGGTCCTTCGCCGTGTCGATCGCCCGCCAGTACGCGCCCTGCGGGATCGGGAAACCGGCGAGGCGCTTGGCGCGGGCCAGGCGCGGGAACGTGGTGCGCTCGTGGTCGCCGGTGTCCGGGAGCAGCGAGGCGAACTCGGGGGAGAGGACGTACAGCCCCGCGTTGATCAGGTACGGCGACGGCGGCGCCTCGACGAAGTCCGTGATGTGGCCGAACGCGTCCGTCTCGACGGCGCCCCACGGGATACGGGGACGGGCGAGGGCGAGCGTCGCCGTCGCCTCGCGCTCGTGGTGGAAGTCGGCCATGTCGCGCAGCGAGAACCGGGTCCAGATGTCACCGTTCGTCGCGTACCAGGGCCGGTCCTGATGCGGCAGGTGCCGGGCCGCGAACTTCAGGCCGCCGCCGCGCCCGAGGGGCTCCTTCTCGACGACCGTCGTGACGCGCAGGGGCAGGTCCGCCTTGGTGAGCCACTCCTGGAGGACCTCGGCGAGATGCCCGCAGGAGACGACGGCGTCCGTGACGCCCTCCTCGGCGAGCCAGGCCAGCTGATGCCCGATGATCGGCGTCCCCGTGCCCGGGATCTCCACCATCGGCTTCGGCCGGTCGTCGGTGTACGGGCGCAGCCGCGAACCCTGGCCACCCGCGAGGACGACGGCCTGGGTGGGGCGGTGGGCAGAAGAATGCGGGCCGTGCGCGGACGGTTCAACGGTCGTCATGACCGGAACTGTACGTGCGCACGGCCCGCCGGGAGCTGCGGACGGCAGGTGGTTCAGGCCCGGAACCCGGCCACCCCCGACGCGAAGGAGGTGTCGCAGACCGGCCGCGCGTACGACTGGGCGCGCGCCGGACCGTAGGCCTGCACCGCGGCGCGGCCCAGGGCCTTCGCGATCGACATGCAGTGCTTGGCGAGGGACGGGCGTCGGTCGACCTCCTGCTGGAGATGGGTCAGCGCGATCCCGGGGTTGTCCTCCTGGAGCTCTTGGAGCAGCCGGTCCCGGAGGACGTCCTGCGGGGCGCGCGACTTGGCGCGGGCGGAGACATCGTGTGAGGAAGCCGTGAGGATGGAGTCCGCGTCGTTCCCGGACCAGTTGACTCGGGTGACCGCGAGGGTCCCGGAGAGCACCAGCATCACCGGCAGGACGAACGCGAGCGTGCGGGCGGCGCGGCGGGCGGGGCCCTGGCCCCGGGCTCGGCGCGGCTTCTGGGTGTAGTCAGCGGAGTGCGTCACGCGAGTGAGCGTAGCGGTCAGTGATGATTTGGCGACATTTCGTCACTCGACCGAGGGACGGGTAAGTAGGTTTCTTTGCTTACGCGTTGACGCCACTGGCCCATATGTCTTACTTGCCGGGGTATTTGTCGACACTGCACGCGCCAGGGGCATACGCGAGGGGCCCCGCGCAGCGTCGGCGCGGAGCCCCTCGGTCGTCGTAGTGCTGTCCAGCCCGGTCTCAGTCGGAGAGACGCTCACCCGTTGAGGTCGAGAACACGTGGGTCTCGCCCGGACGCGGCACGACGTGCAGCTGCGCGCCCTTCTCCGGCACCTGGCGGCCGTTGACCCGGACGACCAGGTCCTGGTGCTCGCCGCCGACCTGCGCGGCACCGTAGACGTAACCGTCGGCGCCGAGCTCCTCCACCACGTTCACGGAGACCGCGAGGCCCGCCGGGGCATCGGTGGCGTCCTTGGTGAGGGTCTTGGCGGCCTCGCCACCGTGCTCGACGATGTCGAAGTGCTCCGGGCGGACGCCGACCGTGACGGTGGTGTCGCCCTTGTCGGAGGCGGCCTTGAGGGCCTCACGGTTGATCGGCACGACCGAGTTGCCGAACTTCACGCCGCCGTCCGTGATCGGGACCTCGACCAGGTTCATGGCGGGGGAGCCGATGAAGCCGGCGACGAAGAGGTTGGCCGGGCGGTCGTACATGTTGCGCGGCGAGTCGACCTGCTGGAGCAGACCGTCCTTGAGGACCGCGACACGGTCACCCATCGTCATGGCCTCGACCTGGTCGTGGGTGACGTAGACGGTGGTGATGCCGAGGCGGCGCTGGAGCGACGCGATCTGCGTACGGGTCGACACACGGAGCTTGGCGTCGAGGTTCGACAGCGGCTCGTCCATGAGGAACACCTGGGGCTCACGCACGATGGCGCGGCCCATGGCGACACGCTGACGCTGACCACCGGAGAGCGCCTTCGGCTTGCGGTCCAGGTACTCGGTGAGGTCGAGAATCTTCGCGGCCTCCTCGACCTTCTGCCGGATCTCCGCCTTGTTCACGCCGGCGATCTTGAGCGCGAAGCCCATGTTGTCGGCGACCGACATGTGCGGGTAGAGCGCGTAGTTCTGGAACACCATGGCGATGTCCCGGTCCTTCGGCGGAAGGTGCGTGACGTCGCGGTCGCCGATGCGGATGGCTCCGCCGTTGACGTCCTCGAGCCCCGCGAGCATGCGCAGGGAGGTCGACTTGCCGCAGCCGGACGGGCCGACGAGGACGAGGAACTCGCCGTCCTCGATCTCGATGTCCAGGCCGTCGACGGCGGGCTTGGTCGAACCCGGGTAGACGCGGGTCGCCTTGTCGAACGTGACAGATGCCATGGCTGTGAAGCCCCCTTCACCGGCAGGAACGTGCCGGACGATCCGTTGTAAAGGCGGGGCCGGGTGCGGCGGATGCCGCAGCGGCGTGAAGCAGTGGTGTAGTCCACGCGGGTGAACTGATCGGACCGTACCCGCAGGACGGCCGGTCTGTCAGTACTCCGGAGCCTGTGGGATTCGCCGAATTATTCGACGGACCGGGTCACGGGGTTGGTTACACTGCACGGGCTGCCTCCTTAGCTCAGATGGCCAGAGCAACGCACTTGTAATGCGTAGGTCGTCGGTTCGAATCCGACAGGGGGCTCTGCCGAACCCCAGGTCGGAACGACTCCGACCTGGGGTTTTCTCGTTCAGCGGATGCGGCGACGGCGGCGGGAGCGGGCCGCTCGGGTGCCAGGGGTCTCAGTTGTGGTCTCAGTCGGGCCGGAATGTGGGGCCGGATCGGGGCTCGGCGCGGGTACAAAGAACTCGCCCATACGCCGCATTGCGTCCTTCGACAGGTGAGACCGGCCCTTCACGTAGCGGCGGGTCTGGCTGATCTGGGTGTGCCGAAGAATCTCCATGATGGTCGGCATGTCTACGCCAAGCTCATTAAGGATCGTCCCCGCCGTGTGGCGGCTCCCGTCATACAGGCGGCGGTCGTCGATCCCGGCCTCGGTCAGCAGCTCCTTGAACTCCTCGTAGTCCTGCCGGGGGTCGAGCGGGCGGCCGTCCGGCCGGGAGAATACGACGTGGTGTTCCTCCCACAGCTCACCAGCGGCGGCCCGCATCTCGTCCTGGCGGGCCTTGTGGTCGTGCAGGAACGGGAGGAAGACGGGCGGGATCGGTACGGGGTTCTGGCTTTTCTTGGTCTTGGGGCGGGTGAAGGTCAAACCGCCTTCCTTGCGGTTGGGGCAGGCGCTCGCGTGCTTCGTGCATGTCTTGGTGCAGGGCGACGGGCAGCCACGCTTGTAGTTCTTGTGCGTGGTGCAGTTCGGCGGGCACGGCTCGAAGCGGTGGAGGCGTTCCCCGCACGCGTGCGGGTCCGTGCAGCCGTGGCGCCATGTGAGGCGCTGTAGCTGCCACTTGGGGTGGAACAGCTCCGCGTCGAGGTCGACGTAGGGCCAGCGCAAACCGAGCGTCTCGCCCTGCCGGAAGCCCATGCCGACACCGACGATCCACCGCATGAAGGAGGGGCGCTTCGCCGCCGCCTCAAGGAACGCCTTGGACTCCTCCTGAGTGAAGGGGTTCGCCTCGGTCTCATCGACGCTGGGCGGGTCCACCAGGGTGGCGACGTTCTCACTGACCATGCGGCGACGGTGAGCGATCTTCAGAGCGCGGGACAGAATGCGGTGGACCTTCACGACGTGCGAGGGGGCGTGTCCGGCATCGAGCATCGCCCGGTACATGTGCTCCAGGTGCTCGGGCTGAAGCTTGTCGATCCGGTGCTGTCCGACCCCCGGGATGATGTCGTTGCGGGTCTTGGACCAGTAGTCATCCAGGGAGCGGGGCTTGAGTTTCAGGCTCGCGATGTCGGTGAGGTAGGTCTCCATCCACTTCGCGACGGTCGGCGCGCGACCGGCCTTGGTCGCGCGGCCCTCGTCGCGCTGGCGCTCCAACTTCCTGACCTTGCTCTTGATCTCGGACTCGGTCTTGGCGCGGCGGTGACGCCGGTCGGGGCTGCCGTCGTTCTTCACGCCCATGGTGACGCGGCCGTGCCACCAGCCGTCAGCGCCGAAGTAGATGGATGATTCGTTGTTGGCCTTGCGCGGGCTCATGTGGACCTCTCCATGAGGGAGGCGCCCCGAGCGGAGTGCTCGGGGCGCCTCGGGACGTGCTCGGTCAGGCGGGCAGCGGTGAGAGGTTCTCCACGTACGCCTCCAGGTCCTTGCGCCGAATCCGGCGCGTGCGGCCCAACTTGATGTACTTCAGGGCGCCATCGGCCATCAGCTCGTAGACGGTGGAGCGGCCGATCGCGAGTGCTTCGGCAGCCTCTTCGGGCTTGTACAGGAGTCGGTCGACGGGGGCAGCGATCGCGGTGCTCATCCGGGGTGTCTCCTCGGGCAGTCCGTGGGGGCCTCTCAGGAGTCCGCTACTTCCGCTACCGCCGCTACCTCGCAGGTCAGGGGCCCTGTCGGAGGTAGCGGATGGGGTAGCGGTAGCGGATGGGTAGCGGCAAGCGCGACGGCTTGCCGCTACCGAGTTGTTGCAGGTCAGGCAGCGTCTTCGGTGCCCGGTAGCGGAGGTAGCGGACTTTCCGGGGGCGGGGGGCAGTAGCGCTGCCACGCGTCGTGGAGATCGGCCGTGTAGTAGCCCTTGAGGACGCTCGCGCCGGTCTTGATGTTGCGGGAGGCGATGGGCTCGTTGTCCCCGGTCATGTAGTCGGCGAGCATCTTGGACAGGCGCCGGTTGTCGAGCGGCTTGCCGTTGAGGTCGGCCCAGGGGGCGTCGTCCATGGAGTTGAGCCGGTCCAGGATGGCGACGGTGGGCAGGCGGTCGATGCCGGTCATGACGTGGTCGCGCAGGTCGGTCAGGAGCCGGACGCCGATGCTGCCTTTGTCGTTGGCGCGGGAGGCGGTGACGAGGGTGACGCAGGCGGCGCGGGCCCGCTCGGGCCAGTGCCCGCCGATGGCGTCGGCGATGGCGAGCAGCGGTTCCCACACATCCGCCGGCCGGTCGGTGACCCCGTCGGGCATCTCGGGCCAGGCCCCCATCACGAAGCCCCGGGCGTGCTCGGCCCATGCGGCGAGCCGGTCCCGGAGCTTGTGCCCCTCCGCCTCGTGGACGCGGGCCCGGAAGGGCTCCACGCGCTCGTTGCGGGCGCGGCGGCGCATGCGGATGATGACGGAGCGGCTGAGGATCGTGTCCGGCAGTGAGCCGAGTCCGGCGACCGCGACCGCGCAGTACGACGGGAACGCTTGCACGGTCTGTTGTCCGCCGTCGCCGATGCACCGGTAGGTGACCCCGGTGCGGCGGTGTCCGGCGTTGAGGAAGCCGCGCAGTTCCTCGTTGTCCCCGGCCTTGGGGCCGAACACGGTGTCGATCTCGTCGAAGAGGATCGTTGGCTTGCCGTTGCCGGAGGAGACGGAGCGGAACAGCGCGGCGGCGGACGCGTTGACGGCGGTCATGGGCTGGGGGACGAGGGTTTCCACGATCTCCAGGGCGCGCGTCTTGCCCGACCCCGGCTCGGGGCTGAGGAAGGCGATGCGGGGGGTGGAGTCGAAGCAGTCGAGCAGGTGGGCGTGGGCGTCCCACAGGGCGACGGCGACGTAGGCGGCTTCGGTGGGGAAGACGTTGAAGCGGCGGTGGAAGGCTTCTACCTCGTCGAGCAGTGCGGCGCCGTCGATGGGCTGGTCGGTCATGCGGCGGCCCTTCCTTCCTGGGGGGTGCGCAGGGGGCACAGGTCGCGGTGGGCGGTGTGGTCGGTGATGAGGGCGAGCACCCGGGCGCGGCCGACGGCTGAGCGGTCGCGTCCGCAGGCGCAGCGGGAGGTGGCGGTGGGGGTGGCGCCGCGCGGGGCGACGATGTGCAGCCACGCGATGGGGTACCGCCCGTCGCCACGGCGCGGGTCAGGACGACAAGAAGTGACGACGCCCTGACGGGCGGCGTCTGTCGGCTCGCCCACGGCCGCCGCGTCCACAGGCTGCGTGGCGTCCTGCGGCTGGTGTGTGGCGGGGATGCTCTTCAGTGGGGGGCGGGATCGGGGGCTCATGCCGCATCCCGCCTGACCGCGTTGTGGGCGATGGACCAGTTCAGGGCGCTGCGCAGGGTCGAGCGGCACTCGGACGGGGACAGACCGGC
This sequence comes from Streptomyces sp. NPDC016845, assembly GCF_044332585.1. Lineage (NCBI taxonomy): Bacteria > Bacillati > Actinomycetota > Actinomycetes > Kitasatosporales > Streptomycetaceae > Streptomyces > Streptomyces sp. NPDC016845. Next base: position 107,766 of record NZ_JBIRPI010000024.1, read on the forward strand.
CGCCTCCCCCGCCTCCTGAAGAGCCTGTTCAACCGTGTGCCGGGGGAGGTCGCCCCACGCGACGAACCGCCCCAGGGCGCGCGCCGCCCGGAACAACGCCGCCTCCCGCCCGCCCTGTTGGGCTGCAGCGACGTTGCGGGTCTCGTTGGCGAGCGCTACATCCGCGTATCCCCTGGATTGCCCCGGTACGGCCGTAGAAGGGGCGTGAGGCGTCTTGGGGGTGGGTTGCAGGATGCTTTGGAGCCAGGAGGGCAGTGGGGCCGCCTGAGGGGCGCTGAGCGCCTCGTAGGGTCCGGCGGGGGTGGTGCTGCCCGCCGCAACGACGTACCCACCCCACGCTCGGGTATCGACCAACTCGCCCACGGTGCCAGCCGTGTTGGTCAGCCGGACGCCGTGCGGGGCGGTGAAGTACAGGTGGCTTCCGCCGCTCGCGGTCCGCACCCGGTAGGTGTCGGGGATGGCATGCCCGGCGCGCTCGCAGAGCGCTGCAAAGGTTGCCGCGCCGTCAGGCGCGTCCGCACTGCTCTTGTCCTTGGGCTTGTCGAGGTCGACGACGAGCAGCCCGGCCGGGCCGGTGGCGATGCCGATGTTGAACGGCGCTCGCGTCCACGCGGCACGGATGTGGGACGGGTCGGTGGTGGCGCGCTGCTCCCACTTCAGGTGGCCGCTCGCGCACGCTCCCGTGCGGTCGCAGGTGCGCTCGCCGTGCAGGGCGGGGCGCTTGGTGCCAGGGAGCAGGGGGAAGACGTGCCAGCCGCGTTCTGCGGCGGCGAGTGCTGCGGACAGCAGCGCGGATCGGGGGTCATGGGTCATGCTGGAGGTCTCCAGTCCTGTCGGAAGCGCTGGATGACAAGGGCGGCCCCGATTCATTGGCGTGAGCGGGGGCCGCCCTTGGCGTAGCTAGGAGTCGGTGTCGGGTTCGCGGTAGCCGAGCACCCCGGTCGCGCTGTGGGCGCTTTCCAGGACGGCGGCGAGAGCGCGGGTGAGATCCTCGGCCTCGGTCAGGGCGTCGATGGCGGCGGCGATGTGGTGGTTCACGTCGCCGTGGGTGGCGGTGAGGCGGCCGCTGTCGGCGAGGGTGTCCAGGGCGTTGCCGGTGTGCTCGAACGCCTGCGGCAGCCGGTAGGCCAGGGCCTTGAACGCGGCGACGGCCCGGTACACCTCCCCCGGGGTCGGGAGCGGGAACGGGTTGGTGGTGGTGGCGTAGGTGGCGTGGTTGTACTTGCGGATCGCCTCGGCCGCGTCCTGCGGGTAGGCGACCGGATCGGGCGTGGTCGGCATGAGGGATGACCTCCAGGTCAGCCGTGGAAGTGGTTGCGCTTGAAGATCGCTTTGCGGATGTTGACCGTGGTCGAGCCGCGCGAGGCTCCGAGCACCTGCACGGCGACCCAGCCGCCGAAGATGACGGCGGCGAGGATGACGAGCTGGTGGATGAGCGCGGCGAGCGCGGCGATGAACGTCGTCAACAGCAGCAGGCCGCCGCAGACGGCGAGGAAGCCGACGCCCCCAAGGGCGATGTTCACCGCGGCCCGGGAGACGACCGGCTTGGCCGGGACCGGCTCGGGGTGGACGGGGTTGATCGCGTAGCCGGTAACGGCGCGTCCGTCGGGCAGCACGATGGTCTGCACGGCGGCGACGTGGCCCGGCTGCACCGCGACGAGCGGGGCGGCGTGGACGTGCTGTATCGGCGCGGGGTGGTGGACGACGACGGGCGCCTCGGCGCGGGTGTGGCGGGCATGTTCGGGCAGCATGCGGAATCCCTTCCGGGCATGGGTCAGGGAGGCGGAGGCACCCCCTTGCGGGGACGCCGTGGAGGGGGTTTCAGGGGTGCTGACCTGCGGGCCTCCCTGCCTCCCTGGACGATCATTCGCGCAGGTCAGGGCCAGGGAGGCGGGGCAGGGAGGCAGTCAGGGAGTTCTCCCTGGCTCCCTGCCCCGTTGGGTGCTTGCCTCCCTCTACTCGGAGGCGGAAGCGGAACCCTCGTCGTCGCGGTGGGCGAGGGCCCGGGCGACGCGGTCGCGGCCCACGACCATCCGGCCGTCGGACTTGTAGGGCTCGGCGCCGGTGCCGTCCAGGACGCGCTTGAGGTCGACGAAGGACCACTTGCCGTACGCCTCGGCGTTCAGCGCGGCGAGCCGCCGAAGCACGTCCTGCGTGAGCACCCGCGCGGCGTCTCCCAGCACGGTGAGGATGTCGGCGAGCGGGTCGCGGTCCTCGCCGCGCTCGATGACGTGCAGGGTGGTGACGCAGTCCCGCATCGCCTTGGCCCGGTCGGTGATGGCCTCGGCCGCTTCGTCGTCGATGTAGTGCGTGCGCACCGTGATGGAGGACTGACCGGCCGGGATGGTGATGCCGTCGGAGGCAACGACCAGGGTTCCTCGGTCCAGGCCGGGACGGAGCAGGTTCGGCGCCGCCCCGCCGTCGACCGCCTTGTCCCCGAGTGCCATGCGGGCCTGCGACTCGGTGCCCAGGGCGAGGGAGGCGCGGGTGTGGGCGCCCTCGCGCACGAGCTTGGGGAGGTTCTGGTCGGTGGGGTCCTGGGTGCCCTGCCACATCAGGACGTTGACCGCCCGGCCCTGGTTGTGAATCTTGCGGACCGCCATGAAGTAGCGGGAGTTGGCCTTGGAGCCGCCATACGGGCGCTTGTCGTCGTCCTTGAGGGGGCACATGAACGCCACCTGCGCCTCGTCGACCAGCACGATCAGCGGCGGGAAGGTGGTACCGGGCGGGGCCTGGATGCGCCGGTTCATTTCCTCCACGGCGCCCTCCACCATCTCCGTGACCTGGATGACGTGCTCATCGGTCGGGCCCTGGATGAGGGTGGTGGCGAGGCCGTCGAACATGTTCCAGTCGCCGACGCCCTTGAGGTCGCCCATGAGGAACTGGACCGACTTGTCCAGGGACAGCCACAGCGCGAGGGAGCGCAGGGCAACCGTCTTGCCCTGGTTGGACAGGCCGGTGATGAGGAGGTGGCGCTGGTAGAGGCTGAGGGCGGCGGCGTCGCCGCGCAGGTCCTGACCCCATGGGGCGCGGCCCTTGGCGTAGTCGGCGGTCAGGGTGTCGTCGGTGGTGAGCGGGGACGGGCCGATCGGCTCATCGAGCGCCCCGGAGTCGGCCACCCAGAGGCGGACCGTGCGGGCGGCCTGCGGGATGGTGATGAACACCTCGTGCTCGTGCCGGGTCAGGTTCTCCGCCAGCTTCCGGCGACGCTGTTGCACCTCGATCGTCGAGACACCCGACGGGAGGGTCACGTCGACCTCGACGCCGCATCCGGCGATCCGGATCGGCCCGAGCATTCCGGCCCCGGCGTCGCCCATCTCCTTGATGGCGTTGCGCAGGGCAGGTACCCCGAGGTCGCGCAGCGCCTTGACCACGATCGACGGCGTGATCGGCTCGCCCTCGCCTGAGCGGACGTTGTCCGGCAGGGCCCAGTACGGGGCGGCCTGCGCCCGCCGCCCGACCTCCCACAGCCCGAGCAGGGCGAGCAGCGGCCCAACGGTGATGAGCGGGCCCCAGACGACCTGCACGATCCAGATCATGAGGCGGATGAACCGGACGACCGCCATCAGCGGGGTGACCACGTCGGTGACGTCCTTGGTGGCCACGGCCAGGGCGATGCCGAGCACGAGCAGTCCGCCGATGCCCAGACCGACCCCGGCGGCGGCGCCCTTGGCGGCGTCCACGGGGGAGGTGAGGAGGTCCATGCGGCGGCGGTGGCGGGCCTCGCGGTAGCGCTGCCCGCGCTCCTCCCACTCCTGTGCCACCTCGTAGTTCCCGGCCGCCTCGGCGGCGCGGAGCATGCGCTCGTAGCGGGCCGCGGTCCGTCCGTCCCAGGTGCGGCGGGCCACGATCCTCGTGCCGCCCAGGACGTAGGTGGTGTGGCGGACGGCCAAACGGCCGGCGGTGCGGGTCCGCTCGTGCGTGACCGCGCTGCGCACGGCCTTGCCCGAGCGCACCCACAACGGCACCGGCCGCTGCTCGGGCACCACCGTCAGGGTGGTGACCTTGGCATCCGGCGCGGGGTTCGTGTCGGGGGTTTTGTGCAGGTGAACGACGTTGTCACTCATGCGTCTTCGACTCCAGACAGCCCGCAAGCGGGCAGGAGGAACCAGGGCCCGCCCGATGTGGGCGGGCCCTGGCACGGCGGGGGTGGGGGTCAGTGCGGGAGGTCGGCGGCGAGGCGCTCGGTCTCGTACGCCTCGCGCTCGTGCTCGGTGAGCGTCCGCGCGAAGTCGCGGGCCTCGCGGCGCGACTGGCGCTCGATGCCGTAGGCGGCACGCAGGTTCCGCACGATCACGTCCAGGACGCCCCGGCGGGAGAACTGCATCGCGTGCGTCAGCTCATGCACCAACGTGATGGCGAGATCCTCGCGGGTGCGGTGCTGTTCACCGTTGACCAGGATCAGGACCGATCCGTCCGCGCGGGGCACGGCCAGTGCGGCGGCGTCGCGGGTGTGCCGCAGGCTCTCGCGGCGGGCCTTACCGATCCGGCGAGGGTCGGTGCAGCCGGACAGCTCCGCCTCGGCCTGGACCCCGAGGTCGGCCATCCCCTTCGGGTCGGTGAGGGTGATGTCCACGGCGGGCATCCGGCCGGACACCGCGCGGGAGACGTGCCGGATGGCGTGCGGGGCCAGGTGCTTGGCGTCGCGTTCGAGGTCGCGGCGGCCCCGGAGCTGGTGCGAGGTGATGGTGTGCTTCATGAGCGTCTCCGATCACGCAGCAAGAGAGGTGGGGGTGTCGTGGCAGGGCACGCAGGTGCCGAGCGAGGCCGGGATGACGTATCCGGCATCGCGTCGACACTGCGGGCAGGTGCGGCGGGCGGTGTTCGCGCGGCCCAGGGCCGCCCACCGTGCGGCTGTCATCGGCCGCACCGGCTTGGCGCGGTCGATGCGGTAGAGGTAGGCGACCAGCGGCCCGCGCCGTCGGCGGGGACGCTCGATCTGCGCCGCCACCTCCTGGCCCCCGGGCCGCAAGCCCAGCGCGCGGAGCTGGCGGCGGGTGGCCAACCCGTCGGGGGCGAGGCGCCAGCGGTAGACGGGCAGCGTGGCCATCACGCAGCCTCAGCGCGCTCGGCACGCAGGGTGTCGCGCAGCGTCCGGGCGTTCGCCGGGGACGTGCGCACCTCACGGCGGATGCCCTCCGCCGTCAGCTTGCCGAGCGGCCATCCGGCCGTTGCGGTACGCGCCTCGGCGAGCAGCTCGTCAGCGGTGCGCTTGGGGCGGGGCGTGCGGGCGACCTCCGGGACGCGGCCCGTGGCCCGGCGCGGGCGGGTCGATTCGGCCGCCACCGCGCGCCGCTCGATCGGCGCCGCCACGGGCGGGGTGATCGAGGGCACCGGCTTGGCGGGCAGAGTCGACTTCAGGAAGCCGACGGCCACCGGACGGGGCAGTTGCTTCACGTTCGGGGTGATCGGCGCGGAGGTCGATACCGGCAGGTCAGCCGTAGACCGATTCCTTTCGGTCTCGGTAGATTCCTCCGTATTCGCGGTCGGTGGTGCGATCGGGGCGGGGCGGTGGTGCAGCACCTTGGCCACCAGATCCGACCCGAAGTAGATCGACCCGACTGGCAGCGAAGTGGCGAGCAGGACGAGCGCCCAGTTCGCCGGGTCCCACTCGGCCAGTCGACCCCACTCGATCGTCCGGCCGTGCAGTTCCGGGACTAGGCCGTGTACGTAGTTCAGGACGAGCGAGGCGAGCGTGTAGGTGCCCAGCACCTTCAGCGCGAACGACCGGTCCTTGTCCGTGAGCACGAGGGTGGCGATCAGGGCCAGGGCCATCAGCCCGTCGACCACGAACGGGTAGAGCGTCGCGGCGGTGGCGTCCGCGCCGACCGCGCCCGCGATGTCGCGCAGCGCGTTCCAGGAGACCCGGAAGGCCATCGCGACGACGGCGACCAGGGCGAGTACGAGGGCGGCGCGGCCCTTGCGGTGCAGGTTCATCGCTCACCCTCCCGCCCGTTGCGCAGGTCGCCGTACTCCCACACGAACGACTCTGGCCACCTGTCATCCTCGTCCGCGTCGCTCTCCTCGTCGGAGGTGGCGGGGGCCGGGCGGTTGCGGCGGGGCAGCAGCCAACCGGCCGCGTGGACGACGGCGCCGACGAGCAGGACACCGCGCCAGGCCGGTTCGTGCAGCGCGAGCAGGCAGGCGGTCGCGCCCATCATCAGCAGCGACCCCAGACTGATCAGGGTCACGGCCAGAGTGCTGGAGGTGGGGTTCGCGGTCATGCCGCACCCCCGGACGCGAGGACGGCCGCCACGATCAGCAGCAGGCCGCCGATGCGGGTGAGGTCGACCGCGCGGCGCAGCGCTGTGTACTTGGTGACGGCGAGGCGGGACAGGCCCGCGATGTCGGCCGCCAGGTCGGTGGCGACCGCGTCGCGGATCTGCTCGGGGGTGAGGATGGCCCACAGCGGGAAGCCGTGGCGACCCTTCAGGTTCGGCCGGACCGAGGACAGCAGCACCGCCGCCGCCCCGACCAGCAGCGCCACCCCGGCCAGGCCGGGGACGAGCAGGCAGGCGGTGCGCGGCAGGTCGTGGCCCGCGCTCCAGGCCCCGGCCAGAAGGGCGCCGATGAAGGCGAGCAGGAGGCTGGCTTTGCTGTCGGTGCGGGTGATCTCCGTCTTCACCTCGGCGTGCGCGGAGGTGAGGTCGCGGGTGGTGGTGCTCATGCGGCACCCCCGGACAGGCCGGTGACGCTCGGGCGGTTGAGGAGGGCGACGCGGGCGGCCAGCGCCCGGCGGCGGGCCCGGCGGATCCGCCGCTCGTCCAGCTCGGTCGGCGTGCGGTCGATCGTGACGATCTGCGCGTCCAGCAGGTCCACATCCGCCAGCACGACGGGCATCTCCTGCTCGATCGCGTCCAGCTCCGCGTCGGTCGGCTCCATGTACGGAGCGAACGCCGTAACAGCGTCCTGAACTGTGACGATGTGCTTCATGGGTCGTGTCTCCCTAGCAGTGGGCAACGGCCCGAAAGCGGTCCCGGTGTTGGAGCACCGGGACCGCGCGCCGTTGAAGTCGGTAGATCCGGCTCCCCTCAGCGCTGCTCGTGCGAGACGAGCAACGGAGGCAACCGGCCCGCAGTGGTTGAGCTGCGGTGAGGTCGGGTGATGCGCGATCGCTAGTCGCGCTGGACGCCTTTTGCAGGAGGCGACGGCCTGTCGTGCGCGATATGGATCTGTGCCTCAGTCCCGCTCGTCCGAGGAATCGCGTCTCGGTCTCTTGGCGCGGCGTACGTGCCCTTGGGCAGATCCGTTCTTTTGAGTCGGTTCGTGTCCCTGACGGGAGAAGACCGACTGGTCTCCACGCGCCTCAGCCGGTGTGAGCACGGCCGTAGTGACTGCGGTGGATCACGCTCTTGAGTTATTTGCACCGGGTGGCCCACCAAATGGTGTTACACCGCTTGGTCAGCTTGTTGGTACAAGCTGTTGCAGTGATGTTGCCCCCACGGACGGTGAGACGTCAAGCCTTTCGGCGCTACATGTACCAACAAGTTGCGCGAGTGCGTCATGATGGGGTGATGAGTAAGCAGCCGAAGTACCAGCAGGTGGCCGACGCCCTGCGCCGAGAGATCGACAGCGGTACGTACGCGCCTGGTGCGCGGCTGCCGTCAGAGAACGAGCTGGTCAAGCGCTTTGACGCGTCCCGGAACACGGTTCGGAACGGACTGAGTCTCTTGGTCAGTCAAGGGCTTGTGTCGTCTAGCCAGGGGCTGGGCTACGAAGTCCGTTCGCACGAGGTGTTCAAGCTCAACGCGTCCCGCTTCGAGAACTTGACCTTCCCCCAGAATGGTGACGCGTACAGCACGGACGTGACCAATGCGGGTCGCCGTCCACATCAGACCTTCCGCGTCGAAATGACGCCTGCGTCGCCGGACGTTGCGGAGCGACTCAAAATCGACGCAGGGACCACGACGGTCCTGCGCTTCTGCCACCGGTACGTGGATGACGTGCCATGGTCGACGCAGGCCACTTGGTACCCCGGTTGGCTGGTTGAGCAGTCACCGCGACTGGCTGAGCCAGGTGACATCGAAGAGGGGACCACTCGATACCTCGCGTCCTACGGGATCGAGCAGATCGGTTACTTCGACGAAATTGCCACGCGGATGCCTACTCCGGATGAGGCACGCCTCTTGGACATGGGCGCCGGCGTCCCTGTGCTCCTGTGGACGCGTACCGGGTACTCCGAAGACCGCCCTATTCGGTGCACCGTGACGACCTTTCGCGGGGACCTGAACCAGATGAACTACGAGATCGGCAACCTGTCGGGCCGGGAAGAGAATGAACCTCAGTGATGATCCGCACCGCTACGCCCCATGACTTGAGCAAGTTGCTCGCCTTTCGGAAGGAGGCGGCGGCGTGGTTGTCTCGTCTTGGCACTGACCAGTGGCAGCGGCCCTACCCAGCGGAGAAGCTGTCGGCGACCATCCAGGCCGGGACCGTCTTCATGGTGATGGACGGTGACGACACCGCAGCGACCATAACGTTGACTCCTGAAGCCGAAGCGGGTCTGTGGTCGGAGCAGGAGCTAGCCGAGCCCTCGCTGTACATCAACAAGCTCACGGTGGCACGGACGCATGCCGGTGCGAACCTCGGCATGCGCCTACTTGATTGGGCTGGGAACCGCGCCTTTCAGTCGGAGTACAAGTGGCTCCGCCTGGACGCTTGGACGACTAACAGGGCCCTCCAGGAGTACTACATCCGCGCGGGATTCGAGCACGTTCGGACAGTCTCTGAGGGCGAGGCGGTGAACGGCGGGCCACGGGTCTCCGGTTGGCTCGCGCAGCGCGCAACGCGGCCGGTTGACCACGGCTTCACTGACACAACTTCGAGGTAGATGGCACGGGTCAAGGCAACCGCCAGCGGCGCCGTCGCATGGATGACGATGCCCGCTGGGGTTGACGGGAAGCTGTCCCGATCCGGGTGTAGGGGGTTCGATCCTGCGGGAGACTGTCGGAAGCCCTGGTGGCTAGCTGTCCTAACGAAGTGGCCCAAACCCAGGTGGTCAAATGACGTTTCCAGACACCCCTCAAGACGACGTGTTCCGTCCCGGGCACCTGAAGCGGCTTGAGTCGAAGTGTGAGCGCTTGGAGCTGGAGTGCGAGCGGCTTACGGCAGAGGCCAACCATCTGCGACTCGCTGTTACGTCGCATGCCACGATTGATCAAGCGATCGGCGCCTTGGTCGTCCTTGGGCGGATGCCCCCAGAAGAGGCGTGGCGGGCACTGCGGGATATCTCGCAACGCACCAACACAAAGCTGCGGACTGTCGCGGACGACATGCTGCGGTTCGCCGCAGGTGGGGCACTGGCGCCCTACCTTCAGACAGAGCTGCGCAACGCGGTGGAGCGGTACGGGGTTTGAGGGTGCGGGCGGAGTAGGGGGCGGCGCGGCTGTCTCAGTTGTGGTCTCACTAGCCCCTTGATCCGGGTACTTCCCTGTCCGTCCGTCAGCATCCGGGGTCACTCCTCACCAGCAATTTCGGGCGAGCGCTGGACGGCCGTGGATGCTCATGGACCAAGATCGGACAACTTGTAATGCGTAGGTCGTCGGTTCGAATCCGACAGGGGGCTCCGTTGAAAGCCCAGGTCACCCATGTGGCCTGGGCTTTCGTGGGTCAGTGGCGGCCTGTGACGCGGTCGGCCAGGTGTGCCAGGCGCGACGACGTCGCCGTGTGGGTGGTCTGCTCCCGGTGGTCCGCTGTGCGGTACGTGGCGTAGAGGCCGTGGACGCCGAGCCAGCGGAAGGGTTCCGGTTCCCACTTGCGGACCTTGTGGCCGACCCAGGGGAGGGCGGTCAGGTCGGTGGGGCCGGACTGGCCTGAGTCCTGTTGGACCAGGTCGCGCAAGGTGCGGGCGGCCAGGTTCGAGGTGGCCACGCCGGAGCCCACGTAGCCGCCGGCCCAGCCGAGGCCGGTCGAGCGGTCCAGGGCGACGGTGGCGCACCAGTCGCGGGGGACGCCCAGGACTCCGGACCAGGTGTGGGTGACGGGGACTCCGGTGAGCTGGGGGAAGAGGGCCGTCAGGAGATGGGTCAGGGAGGCCACCGTCGCGGGACGCGTGCGGCCGTCGGTGTCCGTGCGGGAGGCGTAGCGGTAGGGGTGGCCCCGGCCGCCGAGGGCTATGCGGCCGTCCGCCGTGCGCTGGGCGTAGAGGTAGGCGTGGGCCATGTCGCCGAGGGTTTCGCGGCCCTCCCAGCCGATGGAGTCCCATTGGGCGGGGGTGAGGGGGGCCGTGGCGATCATGGAGGAGTTCATGGGGAGCCAGGTGCGGCGGCTGCCCTTGAGGGACGCGGTGAAGCCTTCGGTGCAGCGCAGGACGTAGGGGGCGCGGACGGTGCCGTAGGGGGTGACCGCGTGTTTGGGCCTGACCTCGGTGACCGGGGTCGATTCGTGGAGCGTCACGCCCAGGGACTCCACCGTGCGGGCCAGGCCCTTGAGGAGTTTCACCGGGTGCAGGCGGGCGCCGTGCGGGGTCCAGGTGGAGCCGACGGCGCCGGCGACGCGGATGCGGTCGGTCGTCTCGCGGGCGCCGTGGAGGGTGCGGTCCTTCTCGCCGTACGAGAGTTCCGTGGCGTGCAGCGCCTTGAGGCGCGTCAGTTGGGCCGGGGTGTACGCGACTTCCAGGACGCCGCCCTGGTGGATGTCCGCGTCGATGGATTCCGCGCGGGCCACGTCGATCACCTCGGTCACCGTGGCGTTCATGGCCTGCTGGAGGCGGACGGCGGCGTCGTGGCCGTGCAGCGCGGCGTAGCGGTCGCGGCCCGCGATGCCGTTGTAGAGCCAGCCGCCGTTGCGGCCGGAGGCCCCGTAGCCGCAGAACTTCTGTTCAAGGACGGTGATGCGGAGGAAGGGGGCGGCCTTCTTGAGGTAGTACGCCGTCCACAGGCCGGTGTAGCCGCCGCCGACTATGACGACGTCGGCGGTCGCGTCGCCGGTGAGGGGCTCGCGGGGTGCGGGCAGGCCGTCATCCGCGTACCAGAACGATATGCCGCCGTTGGCGGGGCCCGCCGCGCCGTTGCCGATGCTGTTCGCGCTGCTCATGGCGGTGGACGTTACTGCGCGGCGCGGGTTCGCGGCAGGGGTTGGCCGCGGCCTCGGCACAGGGGGTGGCAGGCGAGGCCGATCAGGAGGGCGGTGAGGTGGCCGAGGTCGGTGAAGGTGCGGGTGAGGGCGAGCGGGGCTGCGTGGACGAGGAGGGTGGTGGTCAGGTAGGCGTAGCGCCATGGGGGTGCGATGCGGTACGTGAGCACGCCGATGCTGCCCGCCAGGGCGTAACTGACGCCGATGTCCAGGGTGTTGACGGCCGAGACGGGGGCGTGGCCGTAGCGGATGGCCCAGAGCAGGGCGCCTTCGCTGATCACGGTCGCGAGGATGTGCGCCGCCGCGACGACGACGAGCCAGCGCGGGGTGGTGAGCCACTGTTCGGCCTGGGCGTGGAAGAGGGTGTAGAGGACGGCGTACGGCCACCAGTCGCCGCCGTCGATCCAGAGCGCGGAGGAGACGAGGACGCGGAGGGGGTGCGTCGAGAGTTCGTGCAGGTTGGTCGAGCGCTGGCGCAGGAAGTCGTGTTCGAGGTGCGGGTCCATGTGGTGCAGGGCGACGGTGGTGAAAAAGAGCGCGGTCAGCCAGAGGTACGTGCAGGGTGCGCGGCGGACGTACGACCCGGCGAGCGTCCCTGCGCGGCGGAGGAAATGGCGCATGGTCGATTCAGGCACGCGGGTAGGGTCGGCCGCGTGATCGACATTCCGGAGGGGCTCGCACGGTCGCAGGCGGAGTACGCGGGGGAGGCGGGCCGTGCGTTCGTCGCGGCGCTGCCCGCGCGGGTGGAGGAGTTCGTCGAGCGGTGGGGGCTGCGGCTCGACGGGGCGCCGATGCACGGGGTCGCGGCGTTGGTGCTGCCGGTGGTGCGGCGGGCGGACGGCGTGCCCGCGGTGGTGAAGTTCCAGATGCTCGACGCGGAGACCGAGGGGGAGCCGGTCGCGCTGCGGGTGTGGGACGGCGACGGGGCGGTGCGCCTCCTCGGCCATGACGCCCGTACGGGGACGATGCTGCTCGAACGGCTCGACGCGGCGCGGATGTTGAGCTCGGTCGAGAACACCCGCAAGGCCGTTCTCGTCATCGCCGGGCTGCTCGCGCGGCTGACGGCGGGGCCCGCGCCGGAAGGGATGCGGCGCCTCGACGACATCGCGGCGCGGATGCTCGCGGCCGTACCGGCGGCGCTGCGGAGGATCTCCGATCCGGGGCGGCGGGCGGTGGTGGCGTCCTGCGCGGCGGCGCTGCGGGAGGTCGCGGCCGAGCCCGCCGGGGACCGGTTGTTGCACTGGGATCTGCACTTCGAGAACGTGCTGGCGAGTGAGCGGGAGCCGTGGGTCGCCATCGATCCGAAGCCACTGGCCGGGGACCCGGGGTTCGATCTGTGGCCCGCGCTCGACAACCGGTTCGAGCCGGACGAGGTGCTCTGGCGGTTCGACGCGATGACGGACGTACTCGGTCTCGAACGGGAGCGGGCGCGGGCGTGGACGCTGGGGCGTGTGCTGCAGAACGCGTTGTGGGACGTGGCGGACGGGCGTGAGCTGTCGGCGGACGACCTGGAGATCGCGGGTCGTCTGCTGGGCGGCCGGTGAGTGCCGGGGGCGGCCGGTGAGCGTCTGCGTGGCAGCGGTTAGCCTGCGCGCATGATTCGTGCCGCCGTCCCCGCCGATGTGTCCGTCATCCACGCCATGGTGCGTGAACTCGCCGAGTACGAACGCTGCCTCGACGAGGCGCGGGCCACCGAGGAGCAACTGCGCGAGGCGCTGTTCGGGGACCGTCCCGCGGCGTTCGCGCACATCGCCGAGGACGACGGGAGCGGGGAGCCGGTCGGGTTCGCGCTGTGGTTCCTGAACTTCTCGACGTGGCGCGGGGTGCACGGGGTCTACCTGGAGGACCTGTACGTGCGTCCGCAGGCGCGGGGCGGCGGGCACGGGAAGGCGCTGCTCACCGAGTTGGCACGGATCTGTGTGGCGCGCGGGTACGGGCGCCTGGAGTGGTCCGTCCTCAACTGGAACGAGCCCTCGATCGACTTCTACCGCGCGCTCGGGGCGCGGCCGCAGGACGAGTGGACTGTGTACCGGTTGACGGGGGACGCGCTCGACAAGCTCGGGGCCTAGACCTGTGGACCCGTAGATTCCCAGGGTTCCAGGATCACCTTGCCCGTCGTGGCGCGCGTCTCCAGCGCGTGATGTGCTGCCGCCGCCTCCGCGAGCGGGAAGCGGTGGACGGCGGGGGTGAGGACACCGCGGGCCGCCAGGTCGAGGGCGGCGAGTTCCAGGGTGCGGACGGGGTTGTCGCCGCCCGCCTTGCGCATCATCGCCTGGCCGAGGACCTGTTCCTGTACGAGGCCGCGGCGGGCCCGTTCGGTCTCGTCGAGGAGCAGTGGGCCGCCGGTGTCGCCGATGCCTCGGCCGGACCAGCCGAAGATGACGTGGTGGCCGCCCGGGCCGAGCAGGTCGAGGGCGGCGGTGGCCGCGGGGCCGCCGACGCCGTCGTAGAGGACGGTGGCCTTGCGGCCGAGGTTCACGAGGAAGCCGGCTGCCCGGGCCGTCCAGTCGGGGTCCTTGTAGTCGAGGGCGAGGTCCGCGCCGTTGGCCGCGGCCAGCGCGGTCTTCGCCGGGCCGCCCGCCAGGCCGATGACCGTGCCGCCCGCGTGCTTCACGTACTGGACGAGAAGGGTGCCGATGCCGCCCGCCGCCGCGGGGACGATCGCGACGGTGTCGGGGGTGGTCTCGGTGAAGTTGAGGATGCCGAGGGCGGTGCGGCCGGTACCGATCATGGCGACGGCCTGGGCGGCGTCGAGCCCCGCCGGGACGGTGTGGAGGCGGTCGGCGTCCGTGACGGCGAGTTCGGCGTAGCCCCCGGGGGCGAAACCGAGGTGGGCGACGACCTCGCGGCCCAGCCAGGACGGGTCGGTGTCCGGGCCGAGCGCTTCGACGGTGCCGGCGACTTCGCGGCCGGGGATGGTCGGCAGGCCGGGGAGGTGCGGGAGCGGGCCCTGGACGCCGGTGCGGATGGCCGTGTCGAGGAGGTGCACTCCGGCGGCCTCGACGGCGATACGGACCTGGCCGGGGCCGGGCTCGGGGTCGTCGGTCTTCTCGTAGGTCAGGTTCTCGGCGGGGCCGAAGGCGTGGAGGCGGATGGCGTGCACGGTTGCTCCCTCTTGCCGCGTGACCGCGCTGCTGCCGCGCGGTCGGTCGTGGCGTCAGTGTTCGACCTCAAGTCCGCTTGAGGTCAAGGGCGGGCGGCCGGTCACCGGGCGTTGTCAGTGGGGGAGGGCAGCATGGGGGCATGGCAGCGGACAGGAGTGGCGGGGCGGCGAAGGTGAAGAAGGCGCGGCGGGCGGAGGTGCGGTTGCCGCCGCTGGTGCCGTGGGAGGAGGGCGGCCGTCTCGAGCCGGACGGGGACTACGACGGCCTCGACTTCGACGGGACGGACTTCGCGGGGCAGGACGGGTCCGGGGCGCGGTTCATGGACTGCGCGGTCCGGGCCTGCGGCTTCGACGACGCGGGGCTGCGGCGTGCGCGGATCCTGGACTCGGCGCTGACCGGGATCAGAGGCGTCGGGACGGATCTCGCGGAGGCGACGCTGCGGGACGTGGAGGTGACGGACGCCCGGCTCGGCGGGGTGCAGCTGCACGGGGCCGTGCTCGAGCGGGTCGTCGTCAGGGGCGGGAAGATCGACTACCTGAATCTGCGCAAGGCGCGGCTGAAGGACGTGATCTTCGACGGCTGTGTGCTGGTGGAGCCCGATTTCGGGGGCGCGCGCCTGGAGCGGGTGGAGTTCCCCGGGTGCGTGGTGAAGGGGGCGGATCTGACGGGGGTCACGATGACCGACGTCGACCTGCGGGGCGCGGCGGAGCTCGGTGTCGCGCGGGGTGTGGACCGGCTGGGCGGGGCCGTGATCTCGCCGCCCCAGCTCTTCGACCTGGCTCCGGCGTTCGCGGCGCAGTTGGGAGTGCGGGTGGTGGGCTGAGCCGCCTACGGCCTCAGCGGTTCTCGGGGAGGCGGGGGAAGCGGGCCTGGAGGTCCCAGATCGCCGGGTTCTCGGCCAGGTCCTCGTGCATGTCCGTGAGGTCGGCGATCAGGTCGTGCAGGAAGTCGCGGGCCTCGCGGCGCAGCTCCGCGTGGGAGAAGGTCAGCGGGGGCTCGTCACCCGGCATCCAGTCGGACTCCACGTCGACCCAGCCGAAGCGGCGCTCGAAGAGCATGCGGTCGGTGGACTCGGTGAAGTCCAGCTCCGCGTACTGGGGGGTGGCGCTGCGGCTGCCGCGCGGGTCGCGGTCCAGCTGCTCGACGATGTCGCACAGCGCCCAGGCGAAGTCGAGCACCGGCACCCATCCCCAGGCTGTGGACAGTTCCCGGTCGGCCTTGGTGTCGGCCAGGTACACGTCGCCGCAGAACAGGTCGTGGCGCAGGGCGTGGACGTCCGCGCGGCGGTAGTCCGTCTGCGGGGGGTCCGGGAAGCGGCGGGAGAGGGCGTAACCGATGTCGAGCACGTAGGGATGGTGTCACGCCGCCCGGGTGTGGCACGCCGCCCGGGGCGCTCACGGCAGCAGGCGTTGTTCCTTCGCCACCGCCACCGCGCCCGCCCGCGTGTCCACGCCGAGTTTGTCGTAGATGCGGCCGAGGTGGGTCTTGACCGTGGCCTCGCTGATGAAGAGGGCCCTGGCGATGTCGCGGTTGCCGAGGCCGTGGGCCAGCTGGGCGAGGATGTCGCGTTCGCGGCCGGTGAGGGTGGGGCGCGGCTTGCGCATGTTGGCCATGACGCGGCTGGCGACCGGGGCGGAGAGCGTCGTACGGCCCTGCGCGGCGGCCTGGATCGCGGCGAAGAGCTCCTCGGGGCGCTCCGCCTTCAGCAGGTAGCCGGTCGCGCCGGCCTCGATGGCGCGGGTGATGTCGGCGTCGGTGTCGTACGTGGTCAGGACCAGGACGTGCGGGGCGGGGGCCGGGCCCGAGGTGAGGCGGCGGGTCGTCTCGATCCCGTCGATGCCGTCGCCGAGCGAGAGGTCCATGAGGACCACGTCCGGGGTGAGCTTGGCGGCCAGCGCGAGGGCTTCTTCGCCGGTGCCCGCCTCGCCGACCACCTCGATGCCGTCGGCGCTGTCGAGGAGGGCCAGCAGTCCTGCGCGGATCACTACGTGGTCGTCGCAGAGGATGATCCGGGTCGGGGGCAAGGGGGCTCCTCGGGGGTGGTCGGGGTCGGGTGTCGGGTCGGCCGTCGGGTCGGCCGTCGCCTTCCCGCCGTGGGGTGGGCTGTTCGTTCGCGGGTGCGGGCCTCGTCGTGGCTGGTCGCGCAGTTCCCCGCGCCCCTTCAGGGGGGCGGGCTCGCGTGCCGGTTTCATCGTGCCGTCAGCGGGATCGCGGCCGAGAGCACCGTGCCCTCGCCCGGGGCCGATTCGATCGTCAGGGTGCCGGACAGCTGGCGGACCCGGGCCCGGATCGCGGGGAGGCCGTGGCCGCGTACTCCGGAGGGTGTGTCGGGGAGGGCGGCGGGGACGAAGCCGTGGCCGTCGTCGGCGATGTCGAGGACGACCTGGTCGTCGAGGAGCGTGAGGGTGAGCGCGGCGTGGGCGGCGCCGGAGTGCTCCCGTACGTTGGCGAGCGCGCCCTGGGCGATGCGCAGGAGCGCCGACTGGACACGGTCGGGGAGAACGGGGGCGGGGGCGGGGCCCGTCGTGTGTACGGGGTCGGGGTCGGGGTCGATGGTCACGCGGACCGTCAACGCCTCGGTCGACTCGCGCGCCGCCACCGCGCGCAGCGCCTCCTCCAGGCCGTGCGCCAGGTCCGCGGGGGCCAGGTCGTGGACGAAGCGGCGCGCTTCCGTGAGGTTGTGCTCGGCGACCGACCCGGCGGTGCGGACGTGCGCGCGGGCCTTCGCCGGTTCGGACTCCCACACCCGCTCGGCCGCCTGCAGCAGCATCTGCTGGCTGGACAGGCCCTGCGCGAGGGTGTCGTGGATCTCCATGGACAGGCGCTGGCGCTCGGCAAGGGTGCCCTCGCGGCGTTCGGCGGCGGCGAGTTCGCGCCGGGTGCGGATGAGGTCGTCGATGAGGGCCCGCTGGCGTACGGCCTGCCGCTGCATCTGGAGGAAGACGGCGGTGGCGATGACGACGACGGCCGGCGGGCCGAGCACCAGGTCCGGGTCCCAGCGGCCCGCGAGCCGCAGCTGTGCCGCGATGACCAGGCCGGTCAGCAGCGCCACGAGGACGAGCGCGGCGCGGGTCGGCAGCGTACGCAGGCCCGTGTAGAAGAGCGGCACCGCGCACCAGGCGAAGCTCGGAGCGAGCGCGACGAGCGCCACCCAGACGGCGACGACGAGCAGCAGCCAGAGCCGTTGACCGGCCGTCGAGCGGGAACGCGGAGCGAAACCGGTGACGTACACCGCGGCGAGTACGGCGCACAGGGCGATGATCCAGGGCGTGCGGTCCTCACCGGGGTGGCGCAGCAGGAAACGGGCGAGGGCGACGGCGAGCAGCAGGAAGAACGCCGCGTGCATGACGGCGGCCAGACGCCGGGTGTCGGTCTCGTAGCGGCGGTCGACGCCGTCCGCCCCGCCGACGTCCGGCCACGGCTTCCCGGTCACGGCCGCCTCCCTCCACTGCTAGGGCCCACTGCTCGGGACCACGACTACGGCCCACTGCTACGGCCCACTGCTACGGCTCCGAACTGGGCAGACACTTCCATTGTCGGGCGCCTGCGCGCCCCCGGGGTCAACCGATCGGATGACCCGGGCATCGGCCGCTCGGCAGCCCACGAGCAGCCGGAACGGCGACGGGCGCGCCCCTTGCCCGGGCCGAGGCTTGAGAGCAGACGGATCAACCACGAACACCCCGAGGTACTCCCATGAAGAAGCTCTCCCGCCGCTCCGCCCTCGTCACCGGCGGCGCCGTCCTCGCCGCCGTCGCCGCCGGCACGGTCGGGGCCGTCACCGCGAACGCCTCCGCCCCGGCCGCCGCGCCCGCCGCCGCCTCGGCCGCGAAGGGCGGCACCACCGGCGCCACCCTGTCGACGACACACCTGACGCTGGCGTCCGCCACCAAGGCCGCGCAGGCCGCGCTCGACGCCGCGAAGAAGGAGAACCAGAAGGTCTCCGTCGCCGTCGTCGACCGTGACGGCAACACCATCCTGACGCTGCGCGGCGACGGTGCGGGCCCGCAGGCGTACGAGGCGGCCGAGAAGAAGGCGTTCACCGCCGTCTCCTGGAACGCTCCGACGTCCGAGCTGGTCAAGCGCCTGGACAAGGCGCCGACCCTGAAGGACATCCCCGGCACGCTGTTCCTCGGCGGCGGCGCGCCCGTGGCAGCGAAGGGCGCCCCGGTCGCCGGTATCGGTGTCGCCGGCGCGCCGTCGGGCGACCTGGACGAGAAGTTCGTGGACTCCCTGCGTCTCCGCTGAGGCCGCAGGGCCCCGGGTGACGGTCGCCCAGCCCCCTCAGGGGCGACCGCCCGGTCGGCCGCGATGCAATCCCGCCCACCGGGCCCTGCTCTCCGCCGCGACCGCCGGTGACGTCGACGGCGTCGGCACCGCCCTGCTGCTCGCGTCCGCGCACGACCAGATCTGACCGTCGGCCGGGACATAGAGGGGCAATAGGATCACGGCGTGCGCCCCCACAGCCCTCACCGTCCCCACAGCCCTCACCGCCCCCACAGCACCCGTCGCTCCCGCAGCCCCCGCAGCGCCCATCGTCCCCGCCGCTCACCGCTGCTCGCCCCGCTGCTCGCCACGCTGCTCGCGGTGGTCCTCACCGCCTGTTCCGGCGGCGTCCACGGCACCCCGGGCGCCGCCGGTCTGCGCGACCCGTACTTCCCCCGCCTCGGCAACGGCGGCTACGACGTCACGCACTACGCCCTCGCCCTCGCCTACGACCCGGACACGCACCGCCTCACCGGCAAGGCCGACATCACCGCGACCGCGCGGCAGGCGCTGAGCGCGTTCGACCTCGACCTGAAGGGGCTGACGGTGGACGGCATCACGGTCGACGGGAAGCGCGCGGCGGGCAGCAGGGTCGGGCACGAGCTGAAGGTGCGCCCGCGCGACGAACTGCGCGAGGGCGCCACGTTCCGCACCACCGTCCGCTACTCGGGCGAGCCGGTGACGATCACCGACCCGGACGGTTCGAAGGAGGGCTGGCTGCGCACCGCCGACGGCGCCCTCGCCCTCGGCGAACCCACCGGCTCCATGGCGTGGTTCCCCGGCAACCACCACCCCTCCGACAAGGCGGCGTACGACATCACGGTCACCGTCCCCAAGGGCCTGAAGGCCGTCTCCAACGGCGAGTCGAAGGGCGAGCGGACCTCCGCCGACGGGCGGCGCACGACCTACGCCTGGCATGTCGCGCAGCCCATGGCGAGCTACCTGGCGACCGTGGCGGTCGGCGAGTTCAGGACGCGGACGTACACCACCGCGTCCGGCCTCTCCGTCCACACCGCCGTCGATCCGCACGAGGCGAAGGCGAGTGCGAAGGTCCTCGCGCGGCTGCCCGAGGTGATCGAGTGGGGGACGAAGACGTTCGGGGCGTACCCGTTCTCGTCCACCGGCGTGATCATCGACCGCGAGGGCGACGCCGAGTACGCGCTGGAGACCCAGAACCGGCCCGTCTTCCCCGGCGCCCCGGACCTCGGCACCTTCGTCCACGAGCTGGCGCACCAGTGGTACGGCGACTCGGTCTCGCCGAAGTCATGGCGCGACATGTGGCTCAACGAGGGGTTCGCCACGTACGCGGAGTGGCTCTGGGACGAGGAGGACAAGGGGGACGGGGAGGACAAGGGGAACGGGGAGGACAAGGGGGACGGGGAGCACGACGGGCCGACGGCCCAGGAGACCTTCGACGCGCTGTACGAACGCCCCCGGTCCGACACGATCTGGGCCTTCCCGCCCGCAGCCCCGCCCACCGCCGCGCAGATCTCCGACCCGCCCGTGTACCAGCGCGGCGCCATGGTCCTGCACAAGGTCCGCCGGACGGTCGGCGACGCCGCGTTCCGCTCGCTGCTGCGCGACTGGGCTTCCGACCACAAGTACGGCAACGCCTCCACCGACGACTTCACGGCGTACGCCGAGAAGAAGAACCCCGGCCGGGCGAAGGAGCTGTCGGACGTCTGGAAGGTGTGGCTGTACGGGAACGGCAAGCCGGACCGCGGCTGATCAGCGCGCGAGCGGCTTGCGCAACACCCGGCACGGGCGGTCTAGCTGGAGGTCGGGCCGGCGCGCGATCTCCTCGTAGCCGAGCGCGGTCCAGAAGGCCAGCGCCTCGGGGTTGGCGTCGAGCACGGCGAGCCGTACCCCCGTACGCCCCGCCTCCCGGAACCGGTCCTCGACCGCGCCCGCCAACTCCCGCCCGTACCCCTGCCGTTGTCTGTCCGCGGCGATCATCAGCAGGCCGATCCACGGGTCGGGGTCGTCCCGCTCGGCCGCGTGGGGGTGGTGCGCGAGCGTGACGGTGAGGCCGACGAGGCGCCCGCCGGCCCGCGCGAGCAGCACCTCCGCGCCGGGCTGTGCCAGCTCGTCGGCGAGCGCGACGGCGACCTGTGCGCCGGTGATGGCGTCCGGGTCGGGGAAGTCGCCGCTGAGGGCGAAGAACTCCCGGTTGGCGGCGTACACCTCGGTCACCTCGGTGAGCAGTTCGCCCGGCAGGGCGTGGTCGGGGCCGGGGTCGAGCGGTTCAAGGATCATGCGGTGAGCGTAGAAGGATCATGAGGTGAGCGTGGGGAGCCCGTTATTGCGTTGCGCGGGCGGCGCGCGGCCGCGCAGCATTTCGGGCATGACCTCGTCCGTGCACGTCCCGCGTCCGCTGTCCGCCGTCGCCACCGCGGCGCGGCGACAGCAGCGGGCCGCCCGCCGCCGGAGGCCGATCCCGCCCCTCGCGTGAGCGCGGCCCTGGTCGCGGGTGTGCTCGCCGGGTACGGTATCGCCGTCCCGGTCGGCGCCGTCGGGGCCTACCTCGTGTCGCTCACCGCTCGTACGGATCTGCGGACCGGCGCCTGTGCCGCGCTGGGTGTCGCCACGGCGGACGGGCTCTACGCGCTGGTCGCCGTCGCGGGCGGGGCCGCGCTCGCCCCGTTGATCGGGACCGTACGGACGCCGCTGAGCTGGGGCGCGGCGGCGATCCTGCTCGCCCTGGCCGCGCACGGCGCCGTACGGGCGTTGCGTGCCGCAGGCCCCGCACCCGAGCCCCGGCCGGCCGCCGCCCGCGCCTACTGGGGGCTCCTCGGCCTGACGCTGCTCAACCCCATGACCGTGATCTACTTCGCCGCGCTCGTCCTCGGCGGCGGCGACGCCGTCACCGGGGCGGGGCCGCGCATCGTCTTCACCGTGGCCGCGTTCGCCGCGTCGGCGAGCTGGCAACTGCTGCTCGCGGGCGGCGGCGCGCTGCTCGGGCGCGCCCTGACCGGCGTACGGGGGCGGAGGGTGACGGGGCTGCTGTCGAGCGCGCTCATCGCGGGGCTCGCGGTGCGGCTGGTGCTTACGGGATAGCGGGGCAGTGGGACCGCCGGGTGGCGGGCCAGCGGGGCAGTGGGGCCGCCGGGTGGCGAGGCAGCCGGAACGAATGCGGCGGGCCCCCGGTGCACGCACCCGGGGCCCGCCGCCCTTCGTCACCGTCAGACGTTGACGCCGAAGTCCTGCGCGATACCCGTCAGGCCCGAGGCGTAGCCCTGGCCGACGGCGCGGAACTTCCACTCCGCCCCGTTCCGGTAGAGCTCGCCGAAGACCATCGCCGTCTCGGTCGCCGCGTCCTCGGAGAGGTCGTAGCGGGCGATCTCGGTGCCGCCGTCCTGGTTGACGATGCGGATGTACGCGTTGCGCACCTGGCCGAAGTTCTGCGAGCGGCTCTCGGCGTCGTAGATCGAGACCGGGAAGACGATCTTGTCGACGTCGGCGGGCAGGCCCGCCAGGTTGACGTTGATCGCCTCGTCGTCGCCGGCGCCTTCGCCCGTGCGGTTGTCGCCGGTGTGGACGATGGTCTGGTCCGGCGTCTGCTTGTTGTTGAAGAAGACGAAGTGGCCGTCCGAGTAGACCTTGCCCTCCGGGTTCACCGCGATCGCGGAGGCGTCGAGGTCGAAGTCGGTGCCCGTGGTGGTGCGGACGTCCCAGCCGAGGCCCACGGTGACGGCGGTCAGGCCCGGAGCCTCCTTGGTGAGCGAGACGTTGCCACCCTTGGACAGGCTTACAGCCATTGCGGGAGTCCCTTCCCTCGTTAAGTTCGTACGTGCGTAGCCGAAGCTACTCGTACCCCTATGAACGCGGGGCGGGTACCTGAGGTTCCAGGTCTCTTTACTTTCTTTACTCGCACATCTACGCGGGTTTCTACGCGGGTTTCCGCGCGGGCGAAAACCGGGTGACTCGGCGGCGCGGGCGCGCGACCATGGACACATGTCCGGTCCTTATCCCATCCGCGGTTCGGTCGTCCTCCCGGAGGCCGAGCTCCAGTGGCGTTTCTCGCGGTCGTCCGGGCCGGGCGGGCAGCACGTCAACACCAGCGACTCGCAGGTGGAGCTGCGGTTCGACCTGGCCGGCACGTCGGCGCTGCCCGAGGTGTGGAAGGCGCGCGCCCTCGAACGGCTCGCCTCCCGTCTGGTGGACGGGGTCGTGTCCGTACGGGCGTCCGAGCACAGGTCGCAGTGGCGGAACCGGGAGACCGCGGCGGTGCGGCTTGCTGCGCTGCTCGCGGAGGCGACCGCGGCGCCGCCCAAGCCGCGGCGGGCCACGCGTATCCCTCGCGGGATCAACGAGCGCCGGCTGCGGGAGAAGAAGGCTCGCGCCGAGACCAAGCGCGGCCGCTCCGGGCGGGACTGGTAGGCGACCACGGGGGTGCCGCCTACCAGCCCCTCGCCGGGCACGTGTCTCGCCGTGGCTGGTCGCGCAGTTCCCCGCGCCCCTCAGCGTCTGCCCCTTCGCGTCGTTTTCGGGTGCACGTTTCGTCGTGGTTGCTCGCGCAGTTCCCCGCGCCCCTGAGACGCGCACTTCGTGCGCCATCTCAGAGAGGCGCGCGTGACGCTCGCCCTCAGAGAGGTGCGCGTGACGTCCGCCCTCAGAGAGGTGCGCGTGACGTCCGCCCTCAGAGAGGTGCGCGTGACGTCCGCCCTCAGAGAGGTGCGCGTGACGTCCGCCCTCAGAGAGGTGCGCAGAGGTGTGCATGGCACCTGCCCTCGGAGAGGTGCGCGTGGCGTTCGCCCCGTGGCATGGGAGGCGCACCCGACACGTGCCCCATGGAGCTGCGGCGGAGCCGCATGCTTCAGGGGCGCGGGGAACTGCGCGATCAGCCACGACGTGCGCCGCGCTCGAAGGTGGCGTGGTCGTTCGGGCTAGCTCAGGTGCCGGTACCGGCCCCGGAAATACATCAGCGGGCCGCCGTCGGCGCTGGGAAGGGCCGCGCTGAGGACCCGGCCGATGACCAGGGTGTGGTCACCCGCGGGGACCAGTCGCTCCGTGCGGCACTCCAGCGTGGCCAACGCCCCGCCGACCAGCGGCGCACCCGTGTGGGCGCCACGTACGTACGGGATGTCCTCGAACAGCAGCCGGTCGCTGATCCGGCCCTTCATCGCGAAGCGTCCCGCGATGTGGGACTGGGACTCCGTGAGGAGGGACACCGCCCAGAGGGGCTGGTCGTCGAGGAGATCGTCCATACGGGAGCCGTTGCGGATGGACACGAGGACGAGGGGCGGGTCGAGGGAGACGGACATGAACGCCGTCGCTGTCATGCCCGCGTCCTCCCCGGCGGGCCCCTCGGGGTCGAGCGGAGGTTCGTGCGCGGTCAGCAGGACGACCCCGGAGGCGAGACGGGACAGGGCGGCGCGGAAATCGTCGGTGCTCACGCCTTCAGCATGCACAGGCGTCACAGGGGAAGTCTTCAACACGCTCCCGACGCTAGCCCGGCGCCGGTGCGCGCCACATCGGACGGATGACCGAGAAGGGTCCTAGTAGTGCTTGGTCATGTTCGTAGTGGTGTGGGTATGTCGCGGTGGCAGGTGGGGCAGGCGCCGGTCCAGGTCGCGAGGAGTGTCTGCAGGTCGCG
>NZ_JBIRPI010000025.1:0-88024 GCF_044332585.1 Streptomyces sp. NPDC016845
GCCCGCGAACATCAACGCCTCTACCAAAGCCTTGACCAGCAGAACTACAGCCTTACCGCCTGATTCCGATCGTCACTCCAAAGGATCCGCACCCAAGTACGTTGGGGCCCTCCCCTGGGTCGCCGTGCAAGCCACCGCCGGCGCCACCCAGGGTGGGTGCCAGCCTGAGCCCTGCCGGACGCGGAGCAGCTTGGCCGGTGCGGGCAGGGCGTGCCGCAGCAGGCACTGGTGCTGCAACTCCTGGCGCAGCAGGGTGCCGCATCGGCGGGTGCGCCCACGTGATGATCTGCGGGGCACTGTCGCGGAGCTTGCTGTTCGTCCGCATGGTTATCTCCCGCAGCACGTCGCACGTCTCCGCGGGCGTCAGCCGGCCCGCCAGGCAGATGACGCCCTTGGCCTGGTCGACATCCGCGTGCGCGACCACCGCCTCCTGCAGCGGGTCACCGTCTGGGGGCTGGGCGGTATCAGGTGACGGCGGGCCAGGTCCGCAGGAGTGCAGGGATCTTCCCCGCGGTGCAGGCGGGGCCGAGGAGGGCGCCTCTGGGGCGTCCGCTGGGGCATGGGCGGGCTCGACGGTGACGTCGGCTGCTTCCAGGTACATGACGCCGTACGCGGCCGTGGCGGCCAGGTTCGAGCGTTCCGGCCAACGGCAAGCAGCCCAGCGTATGCACCGGCGGCTGTGGCGTGGGGGCCGTCGTGAACGGGCTGCTCGAACGGGAGCCCGGCCGGCCCGGCCCTATGGGTCCGGCCGAAGTGGCAGGAGTCGTTCCGGTCTGTCCGGCCACTTGTGTCCTATGACGATTTCGACGGAAGCCTCCGTGTGCGGTGTGGAACTGGCGAGCGGCAAGTTCGTCGACTACACGGAGGTCCTGTGGGTGGACATCATCCTCAACCTCACCTGGCTTCTGGCGGTCCTCGGTCTGTTGTCCTGGATCACTTGGGGGTTTCTTGAGCGCCGGCATGGCATCCGCGGCGCGGTGCGCAGGCACGACGCCAAGGGCGGGAGCATGCCCGGGCGCCGGGTGACCACCCGGACCGTGCTTGCGGTGCTGTCGGTGGTCGGCTCTCTCGTGCAGGTCGGCTTCGGGATCGCCCTGTGGGGCCGCTCCGGCGAGCAGGGCGACAGTGCGGGGCTGCTTGTGGTCTCTGGGGGTCTCTGCCTGGCCCTGTGGGTGTCCGCCGGGGTGTTCTGGCGTCCGCGCACGTGGCGTGATGTGCCGGAGGAACCGAAGGACGGGCCAGCCAAAAGCACCGCAGACTCCAGCAGGAAAGAAGCCACGGAAAGGTCCGACACTGGTGCCGGTCCTGCCGGGTCCCGCTCGGCACAGGATGCAAGCCTCCACCGCCACCCCTGATCCTTTGGTTTGAAGCGGAGCGCCTGCGCCCCGACTGAGTACCTGCGTCCGGAGCGGCCTTCCGTCCTCGTTGATGCCGTCGCAGGACGGTCCCGGTCTGCGACGGCAGTCAGACCACGGAGGTATGCCCAACTACCCCTGCGGGGCGACGCGTTACGGTTCGCGCTCCGCCTAGCGTCGGCGGCATGATCAGCAGACGCCGTCACCTCACCACGGCCACCTTCCTCAGTCTTGTCCTGACCGCCCCGCTCCTCACCGGCGCCCCCGCCCACAGCGCGCCGTCAGCCTCACCGCAGTCACCCGCGAGCGCGACGGCGCAGGGCGTTTCCCGGCTTGCGGGGACGCGCGGGTTGGCGCTGCCGCGTCCTACCGGCCCCTACGTTGTGGGGCGGCGCACTGTGCATCTGGTCGACTTCAAGCGCGCCGATCCGTGGGCTCCGTCGGCGGGCGCACGCGAGCTGATGGTGTCGTTGTCCTATCCGGCGCGCAGAGAGGGCGGCCGGCCGGCGCCCTATATGAGCGAGGCCGAGGCCGGTCTGCTGCTGGAGTCCAGGGGGCTTGCCGGGGTGATCCCGGCCGCGACGGTTTCCGGAGCACGGACCTACGCGCGCGTGCGGGCGGTTCCGGCGCGGGGGCGTTTTCCGCTGGTGGTGCTCTCCCCTGGCTTCTCGCTGCCGCGTTCCACCCTGACCTCGCTCGCCGATGACCTGGCCGGCCGCGGCTATGTCGTGGCCACCGTGGGCCACGCCTACGAATCCGTCGGCACCCTCTTCCCGGGCGGCCGGATGCTGACCTGCCTGGCCTGCGAACAGGTGGCCACGCACCAGGAACAGGCGGCCGCCACCCGGGTGCGAGCCGCGGATCTGTCCTTCGTGATCAGCCAACTGACCGGTGGGGCAGGCCTGCTGTCCCGGTCGATCGACCCGGACCGGGTCGGTGTTGCCGGTCACTCCCTCGGCGGCGCGGCCGCCGCGGCGAGCATGGCCGCCGATGACCGCGTACGGGCCGGGATCAACCTGGACGGCGACTTCTTCCTTGAGCCGGCCGCCGCCGGACTCGGGCACCGCCCGTTGTTGATGCTCGGCACCGCGACCGTCCACGGCCCCCACGCCGCAGACTCCGACTGGCCCGATGCGTGGAGACACCTCACGGGCTGGAAACGCTGGCTGACCGTGATCGGCGCCGAGCATCTCTCCTTCACCGACTTCCCTTACCTCGCCGACCAGCTCGGTCTGACCGGCCCTGATACGCCGCTCACCGGAACGCGGGCCTGGTCCATCACCCGCGACTACATCAGCGCCTTCTTCGATCTCCACCTGCGCGGCCTGCCACGCCCGGTACTCGACGGCCCCACCCCCGCACATCCCGAAGTCACCTTCCAACCGGCCACGACCACCGCGCGGGACAAGACAGGGACATGAACGTATCTGTTTGCTCCACCGTCGCGGTGTCGCGTTGCAACCGGCCAAGAACTCGAAAATATCGAGCAGCTGGGATGCCGACGCCGCAGGGGGCAGGATCGAGAACGCGCCGGCCGGTGCCCAGGCCGCCGCTCTCGCATTTGACGCCTGCGTAAGCCCTCTTCACTGCTCCAGGGCGGCCAGGTCGACGGCATCGGCCATGGCCTGGTAGCCGGC
This sequence comes from Streptomyces sp. NPDC016845, assembly GCF_044332585.1. Lineage (NCBI taxonomy): Bacteria > Bacillati > Actinomycetota > Actinomycetes > Kitasatosporales > Streptomycetaceae > Streptomyces > Streptomyces sp. NPDC016845. The sequence goes on from NZ_JBIRPI010000025.1 coordinate 2,993, forward strand.
GGGGTTGGGATGGAGGTGGTCGCCGATGTGCAGGTCCTCCCGGATACGGTCGCCGCTGTCGAGGGCCAGGGCCCGGGCGAAGTCGACGACGGCGTCGTACGCGCCACTGCCGCGGATCCACTCGTTGACCTGGGCACGGACCGACTCGCCCGTGACGGACCAGCCCGCTGCGCCACGATAGGGAGTGAGCGTGGCACCGATGATCCTGACGTTGCGGGCGTGGGCGGCGCGGATCAGGGCGCGGTGCCCGCCGATCAGCCGCCGCGCGGTGACCGGCGGGACATCGCGCCCGGCCCCGCCCGCCGCGTCGTCGCTCTGTTGGAGGTCGTTGATGCCTATCAAAGCGATCACGGTGCCGACGCGGGGCTGGTCGAGGACGTCCCGCGTGAACCGCGCGATTCCGGCATCCCCGCCAAGAGCCGAGGCGGTGAGCAGCTTGTTGGAGCCGATGCCGGCGTTCAGGACCGGCCGGGGGCGGCCGGCGGCGATCAGGCGCGCGGCGAGGAGGTCGGGGTAACGGTCGTCGCCGTCGATGGTCGCGCCGAAGCCGTCAGTGAGGGAGTCCCCGAAGGCCACGACCGCGGGCGGCCAAGGAGGCCCTCCGGCCGTCTCGATGCCTTCCAGGTAGTACCAGGACCCGTAGCCGGGCTCGATCTTGTCGCTGTAGGCGGTGGCGGCCGGGCTGTGGAGGTGGTTGCCGGTGGCCCGGTAGGTCGTGGCCATGGACAGCTGGTGGTAGGTGGCCGGTCCGGTGGCCGCCTGGAAGTACAGCGTGATGGTGAGCTTCTGCAGCGGCTGCGTGGGCAGGGTGACCGGGTCGCTCACGGCGCGGCCATGCGCGGGCACGGTGACGGAGGCAGCGCCCTCGAACAGCAGCGTGCGCAGGCTGCCCGGCTGCATCGTCGCGCCGGACAGGGTGTGGCCGATGCTGGCACCGGCCAGGCGCAGAGGCGCGGTGCCATAGGCGTTGGACAGCCGGATTCTGACCGTGGTGCCGCCGGCGCTGACGCGGACAATCTGGCGCAGCGAGTGATTGTGGAAGCCCTGTTCGGCCCAGGTGGCGAACCACGGTGCCGTGGAGGGTCGCATGGCCGGGGTGGTCCATGCGCCGTGCCAGACAGTGTCCGTACCGGGCGCCGGGCGCGAGGTCTGCGCGGACGAGGCGGCGTCGAGCAGTGAAGGGCGGGGCTGGGGTGCGCTCATGGGCGGAGATGTTCCTTCTTTGGTGGACTGCACAGCGTGCGAGGGCTTGGGTTCGAGGAGAGGGGGCCGGCGGTGGCCGAGCGGGACCGGCAGGGGGCCCGCAGCTCGAGAGATGGCTGCGGAGCCTCCTGGCGGGCGTGGTCGGGGGTCAGTGGGCCGGAGCGGTGCGCCATTGCTGGGCCATCGGGACGCCGGGCAGTGGCTTGCCGATCAGCGCGAGGGGGATGAAGAAGCTGACCTGTCCGATGGCCATGGCGAGGGTGGCCAGCGCCTTTGCGTCATAGTGCTGGGCCGCCCGCGCGTACAGGGAGTCGGGCACGCGCTCTGTGCGCTCGCCGGGCGTGAGTACCGCTTCGACCAGTTCCAGTGCCACTCGTTCGGCGCCGGTGAAGTACGGGGCGTCCTTCCAGGAGGCGACGGCGGCGATCTTCTCCTGAGGCACCTTCGCGCGGCGCGCGTTGTCGGTGTGCATCACCGTCAGGTAGGTGTTCTCGACGAGTTGCCCGGCGCGCAGGTGGACCAGGGCGACGGTGCTCCTCGGCACCGTCGCGTTGCCGGTGATCTTGAACAGGGCGGCGCTGACGTCGCCGAGTTCGGGGACCAGCTGCTGCGGGTCGGAGAAGCGGGAGGTGAGTGTGTCGAGATGGTTCGCGGACGCGTCCACGGTGTTTCCCTTCGAAGACTGTTGTACGGGCTGGCGCGAGGGTGGTGTGCAAGCCGCTTGATCGGCTCGTTCCCTCACCTGACGTCACGGAGGGGGCGAAGGTGACCGCTGAGCGGCAACTTTCGGCGCTGGTGTGCGCCACCATCGGCGCATCGAGCAGTCGGCCCCCTGCCGAGGACCGGGAGTCGACGGGAAGGGGGCCGGCGGGGGATGGATCAGGCCGTGAGGGCTTCGAGGTCGAGCCGGGCCAGACGGTCGGGGTCGGACAGGATGTCGATGGCGGTGATCTTTCCCCCGGCGACGGTGAAGCTCATGACGGACAGCGGCTGTCCGTCGAGTGTGTTGACCAGGCCGGCGCAGCCGTTGACGAGTGCCGGGTAGCTGGTGGCGGCGGTCGCCATCTGCTGGAAGGTGCCAAGCTGCCCGGACACCGCGGTGGCGCCATGGATCGACCGCAGGCCCCCGGCAAGGGCACCACCGTCCGCGCGCAGCACCACGTCCGGGTCAAGGAGGGCCATCAGCGCGTCCAGATCGCCGCCGCGCGCGGCGGTCAGGAAGGCATCCACCATCCGGCGCTGGCTTGAGCGGTCCGGATCCGGCGGGGGCGCCGCACCGCGGACCCGCAGTCGCGCCCGGCTGGCCAGCTTCTTGGCCGTCTGGGGCGTGCGGTCGACGATCGGAGCGATCTCCTCGAACGGCAGCCCGAACAGATCATGCAGCACAAACGCCAGCCGCTCGGCCGGGCGCAGCGAGTCCAGCACCACCAGCAGTGCCAGGCCGACCGAGTCCGCGCGCAGCGCCACCTGCTCCGGATCCGGGGCGTCCTGGCGGTCTATCACCACATCGGGCAGGCGCCCGTCCAGCGCCTGCTCGCCCCGGCGCTTTCTTACGCGGAGCATGTCCAGACAGATTCGGCCGACCACGGTGGTCAGCCACCCGCCCAGATTGTCGATGCGCCGGTTCTCCGAGCCGGACAGCCGCAGCCATGTCTCCTGGACCGCGTCGTCCGCCTCGGTCAGGGAACCGAGCATGCGATACGCGACCGCGCGCAGGTGCAACCGGTGCTCCTCGAACTGCTCAGCCAGCAACTCGGCCGGAGTCCCCATCCCAGTTCCTTCCCTTGACAACGTCATCGCCTGCCTGACGTATGGCACAGCGCAAAGGTGACGCCACCCGCTCCGGGTTCCGGTCGGCACGTCGTCGCAGAAGGGGTGGCGTCGGCCCACGTGACCGTGTCGGACCGTTGGGGTTCTACGCGGGCCGCACCGACACCACCTCGCTATCGGACCTTGGATCCGATACGCGCGTCCGGTGATCGGCCGTGCGACAGTGAACACGCCTGCGCCCGCCTGGACTGGAGGTCAGTGCAGTCGCGACCGTGCAGGAAATTCCGAAGTGCTGCTGCCCGACCGGAAACCGGTCGGGCAGCAGCACAGTGAGCGGGGCCGAGGAGGAGGCCACCAACAGCCGCCCTGGGGAGCCAGCCGCGGTCACAGGAAGCGGGAGGTGGGCTTGGTCAGCCTGGCGCGATGCGGCTGAGGTGTTCCCAGGAGCGGTACAGATCTGCTTCGGCCTGGCTCATCTGCAGGACGTGATCGAAGGACTGGCTGCCGATGATCAGTCGTCGAGGCGGGTTCGGCAGTGCGGCCAGCTCCATGATGACCGGGGCGGCGGTGTCCGGTTCCGGGGCGAGCGCATCGCCCCACATCGCCTCCATCTCGGTGCGCAGGTCCTGGTACTGCGCCAGGGGCTCGGTGTTCGTGGTGCCGGCGGTGAACAGACCGGTGTTGTAGCCGCCCATCTGCACGATGGTGACCTTGATGTCGAACTGTTCGACCTCCATCGCCAGTGCTTCGCTCACCGAGTCCAGTGCGGCCTTGCCCGCACCGTAGAAGCCGACGGTGGCCATGCCGCCGCCGCTGCCCATCGAGGTGACCTGCAGCAGCCGCCCGCCGCCCTGAGCACGCAGATGAGGAAGCACTGCCTGGGCCACCCACACCGCGCCGAAGAAGTTCACCTCCATATGCGCCCGGATCTGCTCTTCCATGGCCTCCTCCACCATGCCGTAGAGCATGACGCCGGCGTTGTTCACGACGACATCCAGCCTCCCGTAGGCGGCCGCCGCCTGTTCCACCGCGTCGAACACCTGCCGGCGGTCAGCGACATCCAAGGACAGCGGGAACAGGTGGTCGGGGTACTTGGCGGCCAGGTCCTACAGAGGCCCGGTGTTGCGGGCGGCGGCCACCACGCGGTCGTCGGCTGCCAGCGCGGCCTCGGTGAAAGCCCGCCCCAGGCCGCGGGAGGCGCCAGTGATCAGCCATACGCGCGCGTGCGTCATGATGCATCACCCTAAGTAACTAAAACGATCCGTCTCGGTTCGGTTCGACCGTAGGGCACCGGCCCTCATATTTCAATACGGTTCGTCTCGTTTACTTACGGCGGTAGGCTGACCGCATGGCGAAGGAGAAAGGGCCGGACCACTCCCGGCGCAAGGAACGGTCCCGGCAGGCGATCCTCGAGGCCGCCCGCGCCCTGATCACCGAAGAGCCGTACGAGAAAGTCACCATCGAGGCCATCGCCACCCGCGCCGGCGTCGGCAAGCAGACGATCTACCGACGGTGGCCCTCGAAAAGCGCGGTCGTCTTCGCCGCCCTGCTGGCCCTGAGCGAGGACGCCGACGGACAGTCGGTCACCCTGCCGGACACCGGCGACCTCGAGGCGGACCTCAAAGTCGTCATGCGCGCCACCGTCGAGGAGTTCACCGACCCCTCCTTCGACAAACTGATCCGCGCCCTCAACACCGAGATCGCCAACGACGCCGCGCTGGCTGCCGAGTTCAACGAGAAACTGGCCCGGCCGATGGACGAGATGAAGAAGACGCGCCTGCGCAGCGCCCAGAAGGCGGGCCAACTCGCCCCCGACGCCGACCTCGACCTGGCCCTCGAAATGCTCTACGCGCCGCTCTTCCAGAGCTGGCTGCACCGCAGCCGTCCGCTGACAAGCGCATACGCAGACGCGCTCGTCGACGCCACGCTCAAAGCCTTCAGAGCCTGATCACCAACTTCATGGCGGGGCCGCCCGCAGTGGACCGTCGTCATCGTGGCGGTCCTGTTACTGCCGTGGTTGACCGCGCCAGGGGCCATCACCTCCGCGCCCAGTGGCCTGCTGGACCTGCGTAGGCGAAACCTGGATGAACGCCGACCGGCCGACCGTGTCCCGGTACTGACCCACGTCCAACCGGGGCAGTTGCTGCGCATGGAGGGCAGAGAGCGGGAATGCGGGGGCGTGGCTCGAAGGGGTGCATCGCTACGGCCTTTCGGCCGCCGCTCACAAGGGCACGCGCAGCCCCCACACCCGCCGCAGGGGTTGCGCCGTGTCTGCCTGCCGAAGCACTCATCAGTTCTGAGGACGGTCCGCACCGTGCTGCCCGCCGCAGCTGCGGGCAGCACGGTATATGCAGAGCGCGGATTCACGGGGTGATCGGCGTGGCGCCGGTCACGGCGAGGGACAGGGACCAGAGCCGGGCCGCCTCGTCGGGGTCGATGGCGTATGCGCGTACGCCGCCGTCGTCCATGGGGGTGCCGGGTGCGGAGACATGCGCAACGTCGCAGTCCTCCAGATACAGGCCACCGCGGCTGTCCAGGAGTGGGGATGTAGCGGCCCACAGGCCGGTGGCTGCCCCCTGGGAGGCGGTCTTGAAACCCTCGCCGATGACGTTGCCGTGCTCGTCCACCCAGCCGCGGTCGATCTGTTCCTGGAGGGGCATCTCCCGCTGGAGTCCAGTGATGATTTTGCCGGGGTGGAGGGCGAAGGCCCGGACACCGTCGTCTTGCCCGAGGGCGTCGAGGTGCACGGCGAACAGGGCGTTGGCGGTCTTGGCCTGGCCGTAGGCCAGCCACTTGTCGTAGCCGGTACGAAAGTGCGGATCGTGCCAGCGCATGCCGGTCAGAGTGTGTCCGGCGGAGCTGTTGACGATGACGCGTGCGCCGTCTGCGGCGGCGAGGAGCGGGTAGAGCTCGCAGACGAGGGTGAAGTGCCCGAAATGGTTGGCGGTGAGCTGGCCTTCCCAGCCGGGGCCGACGCGTCGCTCCGGGGTGGCCATGACTCCGGCGACGGCCATCAGGAGGTCGAGCCGGTCGAGCCGGCTGCTGATGTGCGCACAGGCCGAGCGGACGCTGTCGATGTCAGCCAGGTCCATGGGGATGACGTCGCAATTCTTCACCCCCTTCAAAGCGGTACGGGCAACGTCGGGGCGGCGGGCAGGAACGATGACCCGGGCTCCGGTGGCTGTCAGGCCCCGGGTGGTCTCCAGGCCGAGCCCGGAGTAGCCCCCGGTCACCACGGCCGTCCTTCCGGAAAGGTCGAGGCCGGCCACGATGTCCTCGGCGCTGGTGGAAGCGGAGAAGGGCGAGCCGAGCGGCTGCTGGTCAGTCATGGTCATGCCCCGGACGCTAAGATCTAGAGCGAGGTCTAGATCAAGTCTGGGGGTGAGCGGCATGACGACGACCAAGGCTGCCGTACCGTCGCTGAGCATCGGCGAGGTAGCCGGGCGCACTGGACTGAGCGTGCACGCGCTGCGTTTCTACGAGCGCGAGGGCCTGCTCGTCGGGCCGGTCCGGCGCACGTCCGGCGGCAGACGGCGCTATACCTCCTTCGATGTCGAGTGGCTGTTGATCTGCGTCAAGCTCCGCGAATCCGGCATGCCGCTCGCCGACCTCAAGCGCTTCGCCGAACTGGTACGCCACGGGCCGGGCAACGAAGAGGCACGTCTGCGGCTGCTGGACGCCCACCGCCAGCGCGTCGACGCACAGATCCAGGCGCTTCAGGAGTGCCGGTCCGTCATCGCCTGGAAGGTCGGCGTCTACGCCGAACACCTCATCCGCGGTGAAACCGACGGGCTCTGGGACCCGACAACCTGAGCAACCGCCTCGGGTGCGCTACGCCGACAACGGTGCGACAAGCCGTAGCTGCATCGGACGCCCCGCGACGGACCGTGGACATCCTGCCGCTCTCCCGCCGGGTGCGGTCCACAAGGTTCCAGCGTCAGGGCAGCGGTACGCAACTCATCATCACGCCGTCAAGACCACTGACCGCCAGGGCGTTCCGCTGGTCTCTTTGGGGGCTCACCGCGCTACTACGGTGCCCGCGACTTCGAGAGTGCCGGCGCGACCCGCACGGCCTGCGTCGGCCAGGTCCGGCACCGAAAGGGAATATGCGAGAGAACTGTGTCGGAATCGTGGTTACGTGGAGTATGTGGGGGCACTCAGGCGGAGCCGTTGCTTGGGACAACAGGTCACGGTTCATCACCGCGGGACAGCGCATGAGTGGATCCCGCGCCCGGCCGGCCGGCACAGCCGTGATGGCCGGGCGGGCACATGCCCGTCTGGGCGGGCACCGGCTGCCAATGTCCCTGCCGCGCTCCCAGCGCACCTTTTGCGCGGCTGGGGCATCCGCACCCACACCACAAGCCAACACTGTTTCCATGAAGCAACAGTCCGGGCGCTGCTGACGCTGTAGATACGGGAGACGTTCGGGGAGGACGGGGCGAACGGGCTGACCCTCGTCGCCGAGGCAGCGGCCAGCCACCGGTCCCTCGCTCTGGCCGCCTAGGTCTCGGCGTCTGCCGAGTCCTGGACGGCCGGCACAATGCGGCACCGCTCGCGACGGGTCAGGCCGTGGCGCGGCGACGGGTGCGAAGTGTTCGTCCCGCGCCCCAGGCCGCTGCGAGGGCAAGCGTCACGAGGGCGAGACCGATCGGGGAGGCGGCCGGTGCGCCGCTCCACGGCAGGCTCGCGACGGCGATGGCCAGGACGTGAAGGAGGCGGCCGTCCGGGGCGGCAGCCCTCAAGGCGAGTATGACCAGTACGGGCGGCAGCAGACCGATCATGCCGAGGCTGGCCGTGGTCTCGCCGACGGTCGCCGTGGCGAGCGTGGGCAGGCAGGTCAGCACGGCGAAGGCCACGGCCAGGTGTCGGTCGGTCCTGGCCGGTCCGGTGGCGCCCGGCATGAGAGCGACCAGGGTCAGCAGCGGGATCAGCCAGAGGGAGGCGTGCACCTGGGCCAGCGGCGGCACCAGGATCAGCGCGCTCAGTATCCGGGCCGAGGGCCAGCGCCCCAGGCAGGCCAGCGCCCCGGCCGCCAGCGTGGCCAGCAACACCACCGCCCCACCTAGCGAAACGCCACCCGCCTCTGCCCCGCGCGCCGCTGCCGCACCTGCCTGGGCCAGCTGTGTCACCGCGATCGAGGTGGCCGCGGCGAGCGCATAGGGAGCCGCCGTCAGCAGGAAGCGGCCCAGCGGCTGGTGGGCACTGGAGCCGGTTCTGATCCGCAGCGCATGGGCGGCCCGCCTGGTTCAGGCGACTGCGCAGCCACAACAGTCCTGCGCGGCGGCCGGTGATGCTGTCCGGCGGTTCTCGCCGGGCTTACGGGAGATCATGGCGGCCGGCCCACAGGGAAGACACAGGGGGTAGGGACATCATGGTGGCGTTTCACGCATCCGCGTTGACTGGTGTCGCTCGCAATCCGTCGCTGCCGTTGCTGCTGCTGTTGCGCTTGCTCGCCTTTGAGGGGAACGGTGCCGGTCCGCCACGTGGTGCCGTCCAGCGGGCCGGACTTCCTGAGCCGGCCGTCGTGGCGATCCTGGCCCACCCGAACCCGGGCTGCCGGATCGACTTCGCCGAGAGCCCGAGGGCGGAGCCTGCACAGCGGGCCCGGCTCGCGGATGATCCCTCTCCCCAGGTGAGGGCTGCCCTTGCGTCCGGACCGGAGCCGTACCCGCGCACTGGGATCGCGCCGCTCCCGGACGCCGTGTGCGCCCGCCTGCTCGACGACCCCGCCCCAGGTGTGCGGACGGCACTTCTGCACTCGCGGCAGCTGGCGCCGTCGGTTCTTGCCTCGATGACTGCTCATCGCCTTCCGGCGGCACGACGAGAAGCGACACGTGCCTGGGAGATCCTGCCACCTGGCGAGCGGTCGGCGCTGCTGGCCGACCCCGATCCCGAGGTACGGCGGGCCGCCGCGCTGCGGGCGTGCCAACGGGATGCACACATCACCGCCGGCCTTCTGCGTAATCCGAGGGCCGCCACCGAGGCGGCGCGCCGAGGGCTCCTCGTCCGCGCCGACGCCGAGCGGTGCGTCGCAGACCGCACCCATCTGAGCGCCCTCGCCGAGAACCCGTCGCTGCCCGCCGACCTCGTCGAGCGACTGGCCGTCGACTCCGACGAAACTGTACGGCTCGCCATCTCCCTGCGGCCCGAGCTGGACGAGACACAGCGCATGGCCATCGACTTCACGGTCGGGGACTTCGACCGGAGCCACAACGTGCAGTGGGTACGGGACGGGCTCGCCGACCCCGAGGTGCTGCGACGGGCCGCGACCTCCGCCCACCCGCTGCTCCGGCGCGCCGCCGCCGCAAGCCCCCACCTGCCACCCGACCTGCTGCGCCTCCTCGCACGCGGCGAGGACCCGGTGGTGGACAACCGGCTGGGCATCCACCACCCCGACACCCCCGAGGAGGTCCTCATGCGGGTGTACGCGAGGCTCGGCGGGACGTTCTCCGCCTGGATGGCGGAAACGCACCCCCACTTCCCCCGCGAGGGCCTCGCCGCACGCTACGCGCACCACCCGGACGGCAACTACCGCCGACTGGCCGTCCGGGATCCCGCGGCCACACCCGCGCTGATCGAGCGGCTCAGCCATGACCCCGCCACATGGACGCGTCAGGCGGCGGCCGGCGACCCGCGCCTCCCGCTCCACCGGCTCCGCGAGGCGCTCCACGTCCCCGAACTCGCCTCCAGCGCGGGCGCCAACCCGGCGCTCCCCGAGGACGAGATGGCCGCAGTCCTGGACCGGGCCGGTGTCCCCGCCTGACCGCCGATTAGAACTGACCCGCACGCACCCAGACGAAAACCGTAATCTTGCTGGCCGCCGTCAGGCGCGGGGAGCAGAGGTGCATGACCTCGTGCTCACAGATCCTGGGGTGATCCCCGGCGGGCGCAGGGCGCAAGCGCAACGCCTCTCCCGTTCCCTCGGTAGGTACCAAGTAGGTACCATAGAGGTATGCCGTCACTGAATGTGTCCTTCACCGACGAAGAGATGGAAGGCGTGCGTGCTGCTGCCGCCGCCGAGGGCAAGAGCCTGAAGCAGTACGTGCACGACCTGGGGGTGCGCGAGATGCACCGTAAGCGGTTCGTGGCAGGCGCTGCGTCCTGGGCGGACAGGCTGCGCGAGGAGTTCGACAGCGCGTTCCCGGACGACATTCCTGCCTCCGAGCGCGACCGGGGAGCCACTGCCGCCTGATGAGCGAGATTCTGTACGTGGACGTCTCCTGGCTCTTGGACGTCCAGGACCTCGCCCTGGGGCACGACGATGTGTCCGTCACCGACTACTCGGCTCTGGTCGCGGCGGTCGCCCGCCACAAGACCCGCACGCCGACTCTGGCCGAGTCCAACCCCGACGCCGCGTGGCGTGCCGCCGCACTCCTGCACACCCTCGTGCACCTCGAACCGCTCCCCACCGCAACAGCCTCTTCGCGGCCTTCGTGACCGCTCAGTACCTCGACCAGTCGGGCGAGGGCATTGACCCGCCCTACGGGGCGCTGTCCGACCTGATCAGAAAAGTCCGCGAGAGCCGACTCAAGGTATCTGACATCGCGGACGCACTCCGCTCCTGGCGCATCTGAAGTCCCCAGTCGGCCGCCACCGGGCTCACAGGAGGCCACACCACCACACACCGACGGCAGCCACCACCGCCCCGCGGTTCACCACTTTCGGCAGACACCGCCAACGCGCTGTGCCGCTGTGAGCGCATCGACGAGGGCCTGTCGAGGGTGAGTGAGACGGAGGCGGAGAACTCTTCAAGGTGCAAGGCCTGCTGCAGGCCGCCATGGACCAGGTCCACGTCAGGCTGCCCCTGCATGAACGCGCAGCGGCTCGGCCGCCCCTGCGGGCGGACTGCAGATGCCCAAGCCGCTGGCAGGCCGAGGGGATGCGCTTGTAGCGTTCGGGACCATCCCCGCGCCCGCGGGGATGGTCCCGGTACTCGCGTCGATGCCCCGCAATCCCCCAACTGTTCCCCGCCCGCGTGGGGATGGTCGCCTCAACCTCGACAAGAAACACGACGTCAGGAACTGCTGCCCGCACGCGCGGGGATTCGGTCATTGTCCCGTGGCGCGTATGGCCGGGTCAGGGCGGCTCGCGGGCGAGAGGGCGGAACTCCGCATCGCGGTGTGGGACAGCACGAACAGCAAACCGCTGGGTTCATAGGTAGTTCTGCTGGATCCAGTAGCCGAGGAGGCCGGAGGCGGCGGTCCCCAGGCCATAGCAGAGCCCGCGGAAGACGTGGATAGCGGCGATGCGGCGCAGGCGGTCCAGACGCCTACGAGTGGTGCGCGTACGCGGCGGGCGGGGGCGGTGGGGTCCGGTTGGGTGTGTTCGGGGTGCGGGCGGGGGGTGTTGGGGGTGCGGGTGGGGGGTGTTGTGCTACTGAGCTCAGTGACGGATACACAGGGTGGCTCTGGAAGATGCACCGAAGGGCCCCGGGGGACGAACCCCTTGACGGCGACCGGTTCCAGACGTCCTGGATGGAGACCGGCGCGGACCGCATCGCCGCGGCGTCGACTGCCGACGCTCAACTGGTGCGCCCTGAAAACGCCCACCATTGTGCGCACCGGTTTGTGCACCACTCAGCGCACCAGTGGTCTTTGACCTGCCGTTTTGCGGGGTGTCGGCGTGGGGTGTCGCTGCGCCTGGTCCACGTCGGCCGGGAAGGGGCGCGGGCCGCTGGAGGGCGCGGGACCACCGAGGGGCGGGGTCCGACTCACCGTCGAGGTTAGCCACGGCCACACCACCGCCTACCCCGGCGCCCTGTCCCATAACGGCGGCGACTCAAGCGGTCAACGCATCACCGCTGTTCAGGAGGTCAGCGTAGACCTCTGCCGGAGTGCGGTAGCCGTGGGTCTTGCGTGGACGGTGGTTGAGCTCGTGGGCGATGGCGTCCAGGTCGCCCTGGCTGAACGTGCGGAGGTCCGCGCCCTCGGGCAGGTACTGCCGTAGCAGCCGGTTCGTGTTCTCGTTGGTGCCGCGCTGCCACGGGCTCCGCGGCTTGCAGAGGTAGACCGGCATACCCGTCTCGGCGGTGATGGCCTGGTGCTCGGCCATCTCGCGGCCCCGGTCCCAGGTGAGCGTTCGTCGTAGCTGGGGCGGGATGCCGAGCAGGCTCCTGGCGAGGTGCGGAGTGACCCGCTCGGCCTTGATGCCGTCGGGCAGCGCGACGATGGCTGTGTAGCGGCTGGTGCGCTCGACCAGCGTGGCCACGGCCGAGGGCCGGGTGCCCATCACGAGGTCACCCTCCCAGTGACCGGGAACCTTGCGGCCCTCGACCTCGGCGGGGCGGGCGGTGATGGAGACCATGCCGCGGATGATGCCCCGCCCGGTGGGCCGACGGGCGAGCTTCGGGCGGCCCATGGGCCTGCCTGACCGCAGCCGCTGGGTGAGGCTGCGGTCGATCGCCTGGCACCGACGTGGGTCGTAGAGCGAGAGATAGATCGCTTCGTGCGAGATCTGCATGGAGATGTCACCAGGAAACTGTCGTCGCAGCCATCCTGCGATCTGCTCGGGTGACCAGCACAGAGCCAGCTTGGCTTCCACCAGGCCGCGCAGAGCGGGCCGTTGGGCGAGCTTGGCCTGCTTGGGGCGGCGCCCGCGCTCGTAGGCGGCCGCATCTGCCGAGGCGGCTCGGTAGCGGTCCCGACCGCCATTGCGGGCGATCTCGCGGGAAACGGTCGAAGGGGACCGGCCCAGCCGCTTCGCCAGCTGCCGGGCTGATTCCCCGGCGGCGATGCCGCGAGATATCTCCTCGCGCTCGCTGCCGCTCAGATGGCGCGGTGCATGTGGGGGCACGCGCGGCTCCCGGCGGGGAGCTGCGCGTGCCCTCGCGTGGTCAGAGTGCGGGCTGATAGTGACCGTACTGGTGGGACACTGTCCGGCACGCTCTTGCAGGGTGCGGATTCCGGTGTCGTCGACGGGCCGCATACTCGGAGGGGGTATTGAGGAAGTGGCCGTTCATCCACATGGCGCTTGCGCTCTTCCCGCTGACCTCGATCCGTAGGCAGCACGCGTTTCCGGGTTCGGGCCAGTGGCGAAATGGTCTGACGTTACTGGGGCCCGAGGCCGGGATGGCGTCCGGCTTCCTCCTGCGGTGCAGTGGTGCTGTCAGAGACGGATGCGGAAGACGCGCCGGGTGCCAGGGTGTTCGGCAAGGCCCCACAGTGAGCCTCCCCTGGTACGCGGCTGGTAGCTGAGGTCTTCCGGGCCCAGGCCGAGCCCGCCGCGGGGCGAGGTCATCTCCGCGCCCCGAGGCCACTGCAGCCAAAGACTTCCCTGCTTCGGCCCGTCGTCTGGTGTGCCGGCGTCCACGGGGGCGTTGGTCGAGTAGTAGGTCTGGTCACCGACACAGACCGCGCCCTGCACCCTGGGGACGCGCAGAGACCAGGCGGAGGCGGCCCGTTCAGCGGCGATATAGCCGGCCCCGGTCAAATGCCAACGCACGGCTACGCCGTCGGAGCTTGTCTCGAAGTACTCGCTGACGACGAGCGACTGTGTGGCCCCCTGGGTGCGGTCCACGGACACCTGGGAGTAGGCCAGCTCCGCCGACCACCCGGCCGGCCGGTACACGCGGTGGAGGGGCATGACGTACCGGTAGCCGTGCGCATAGTACTTCTTGTCCCCTCCGTGGTAGCCGCACCAGTTTTTGGCGTGCTCCCGGGTTTCTTCCGTCGACCCGCGCGACACCTTGAGCGTTCTGGTGGTGTCGAAGACGTACAGGCCATGGGCCCTGTCTGCCACGTAGAGCCACTTGCCCACCCATGCGATACCTCCCGCGTGGAGGTCGGTGACGTTGAAGCTGTAGGGCTCGCCGGCCTCTTTGGTCGGTATGACCAGGAGAATGTGGTCGTACCGCGGGCGGGCCGAGGAGCCGGTGCGGGTTACGTCGATGACGGACACTCTGGCGCCCTGATTTCCGCCCGCCTGCTTGTCGTACCAGGAGACGAGGGCGACCTTCTTGCCCCCGCTCCCCGGCACGGACCCGCCGTAGGCGTCGTAGCTTGTGCTGATGCCCTGGGGATACCACCGTGTTCCGCGGGCGTCCTCGCGGTACTTGGGTCTCGCGTCCCATCCGAAGGCGAAGTCGAAGCGGTCGGGTTTGGGGGCCGAACCCGGACCGTCCCGCCAGTCACCGGGCGCCGAAGCGCGCCGCTCGGCCCTGTTGAGCACGTCGTCGACGAGGCCGGCCACACCGAGCCGCTGCCTCATGATCAGGCCCTGGGTGGCGGCTGCCCACGTCGTGCCGGTCGGCGCGCCGTCACGGTCATACATTCTCAGTCCGTACTCAGGCTCCGCCGCCCGTGCCGCGGACGGCACGAGCAACCCGCCAGCCGTCACCGCCAGGGGAACAGCCGCGATGCTCTTCAGTAGCGCTCTGCGTGTGGTGTCCATGCCGAACGACGCTAAGGGTGAGCCAGCCGCTCCGACCCTCGGTTCCCTGTCCGGGACATGTCCCGGACACGTCCCGGACACGGAACGCCCGGGCGTGCCCCCCTGCGCTGTCCACAAGGCGTTGTCAGCGCGGCGCTGCGTCTGCTCTCGCCATGATGTCAACGGCCATGTAGTTCGGCTCTCCCAAGATTTCCGTGAAGACGACCGATGCCTTCCCACGCCGGTGACACCCCGTCACGCATGCGCGCATACTCGGGTCGTGTGAGGACCTGCTGAAGTCCCTGTTACCGCATCTGGGCGGAGTGCTGGTGGAGCAAGTGGGCGTGGAGGGCGGCATGTTGTGCATCGCGGCCTCGACGCGGGGCGAGGTGGAGCTTGTACGGCAGTGTGTTGGTCGACTGCGAAACCGGAGCCCCCGTTGACCTGCTGGAAGACCGGGAGGCGGACACCTTTGCCCACTGGCTTGCCGCCCGCGAGGGCATCGAGGCGATCTGCCGCGACCGGGCCGGTGCGTACGCTTCGGCCGCCTCTGCCGCGGCCCCGGACGCCGTCCAGATCGCGGATCGCTGGCATGTGTCTGGAAGAACCTGTGCGACGCCGTCGAGAAGGCCGTCGGCGCCCACCGCGACTGTCTGAAACCGTCGAGCGAAATCCAGGCCCCTCCGGTCAAAGAATCCAGGCCGGAGGGAGTGCAGGCCGCGCAGACCCGACGCCGGCACGCCGAGGTCCACGCCCTGTATGACAAGGGCGTCGGCATCGAGCGCATCGCCGCCCAATTCGGCCTGGATCGCAAAACGGTACGCCGTTACGCCCAGGCCGCCACCGCCGACGACATGATCTCCAACTATCCGCGCCGCGGCCGCCGTGGGCTGGCCTGCTACACCCCCTACCTCAACCAGCGGTGGAACGAAGGCTGCACCGGCAGCAGGAGGCTCC
Source organism: Streptomyces sp. NPDC016845 (assembly GCF_044332585.1). Lineage (NCBI taxonomy): Bacteria > Bacillati > Actinomycetota > Actinomycetes > Kitasatosporales > Streptomycetaceae > Streptomyces > Streptomyces sp. NPDC016845. The sequence continues at coordinate 18,290 of NZ_JBIRPI010000025.1, forward strand.
ACCTCGAGTTGCGCGAGCTCGGCTACCTGGGCAGCGCCCGCAGCGTGCGCCGCTGGCTGGAACCTCTGCGCGGCACCGACCCGCCACGGGGCGGCCTACCCGAGGCGCCGACCGTGCGCCAGGCCACCACCTGGTTCACCCGGCACCCTGACGGCCTGACCAGCGAGGAGTCCCTTCGCCTTCAGCAACTTCTGGACCAATGCCCGGAACTGGCCGACACCGCCGGCCACGTCCGCGAGTTCGCCAAGATCATGGACCGGCTGGACGGCGTCCGGGAACTGCCCGGCTGGATCGACCGGGCCGAAGACGCCGAACTCTCCATGATCCGCGGCTTCGCCCGCAACCTCCGCAGCGATCTCGACGCCGTCGTCCAAGGGCTGTCCAGCCCGTTCAATTCGGGCATTGTCGAGGGCCGTGTTACGGACCTGAAATCGATCAAGAGGCAGATGGCGGGGCGGGCGGGCTTCTCCTTGCTCAGGAAACGCGTGCTCCTCGTGGCCGACAGCCGACGGACACACAGAGTCACCGGGACAACAGCCTCGTGATCGCCTTCACGGAAATCTTGGGGGAGCCGTTCAGATTCCCCGCCCGCGGCCAGTTAGCGGGGAGTCATCTGGCCGCAGCCGGTCACGCAGTGTCATTACCTGTGAGGCAATCGGCAGGTCCGCAACCAATACGAGCGGGCTGCCACAACCAACGCGTATCCGTACACGGCGAACGCGGCCAGGCCGATCCAGCCGACCACGAGTGCGTCGTCCGGAAGGTGGAAATCGCCGTTCCGTATCGTCACCACGTGCATCGTGGCCAGCGCCATATAGCCGAGGCCGAGCACACCGTACGGGGCGAGGGTGGCGGCGCCGATCAGGGCCGGGGTCAGAGGGAGCCAGCGCGGGACGCGTCGACCGCGGAGGAACAGCGTCCAGCGCGGGAAGACCTGACCCCAGGGGCGAACGAGGCCCCACAGCAGGAAGATGCCGAGTGCGGCCAACAGCATGGTGCCGTCCAGGCCCCAGGACTCCAAGGTGAGCCAGATCTGCGAGGCGCCATTGCGCTCGGAGGCCGCGCGCATCTCCGCGCCGGATGTACCGGCGAAGGTGCCGCCGAAGGCCCAGACCTGTTTCATCGCCGCGTACGGGAGAAAGGCCGCCGTGCCGGCCCGGGCGGCGAGCTGAACCGGCCGGGGTGCGGCAGAGGCCGCCAGGGCGGCAGCCTCGACAGTCGGGCGCTGCCCAGAGCGGACGGTGGCTGCGAGCAAGAGCCCCCCGGTCGCCGCCAGCGTATGGTTCGCAGCTGCGGGCCAACTGTCCACGCCCTCACCGAACATGAGCGTGATCACATCCATGAGCAGGCCGAACGCGGCGAGGCCGGCCAGGCCGCACACCGTCCACAGCGACGTTCGCAGCGCAGGCCGCAGCCCGTATCGCGACGCCGCCGCACAGGTCAGCGCCGCCAGTATCCCCACTGCCATGACTGCCCAACCCGACGTGGAGACCCCATGTTGCCGCCGGAGTCGAACAGTGGAGTCCCCGTCAACGCACAGATCAGGCCGAATCCGGCATACACCACCGCCCAGAACATCGCGACCCAGCGCCCCCGTCGGGGCCCCTGCTGCCCCCACGTGCGCCAGGACGCCTTCATCATCCGTAGATCAACGGTCATGTTCTGAACGTCGCATCGGTGGCATCGGCCTGACATCGACCGCTTGAACGATCTCCCCCCCTCTACCGAGGGAGCAGCGTAGAGACCCAGGCATTCCTCACAGAGCGTGACACCTCACTGGCCGTACGCGGGGAAGGAAGTGGCCGCTGTCACCCCTTCATACTGATCACTTGGGGGGACGTTCCTGTGCCATACGCAACCATGATGCTTGCTGCCGCCGACTCGCCGGGCGAGCACCTGCAGCTCGCCGCCTTCACCGCAGCGTGCGCCTTCTTCTTCATCGGGTGGGGGCGTAGGCAACGCCGCACGGGTCGCAGCCTGATTGCCCAGACCGAGACGGTCCAGGTGGGGAATCAGCTGGTTCCGCCGCCGCCGGCCAGCCGCCTGCGCCGCGCCGCCGGAACCGAATACATCGTGGCCGGGGGTGTTTTCGTCATTCCGGCCGTGTTCAACTTCGCGGCCGCAATTCACGCTCTTGTCCGCTAGGCCCCTCCGGACACCCCCAGGTATTGACGGACAATAACTGCGCGCGACCGGCGCTTTTTTAGGTCGCCGGTTCCGCGGGCCGTCAGGGCCCTGCCTCAGGCGCCCGGGCGGCTCCATGCTTCGCGGACGGAGGAGAGGGCCGGAGTGCTTGACCATGTGATCGGTTCCGTGGCGAGTCTTCTCGCCCCGGACTTCAGTGGCCGCCGGGAGCGCGAACAGGCGCGCGTTTTCGAGTCGGGCGGTGAGGTTCGAGGCCTGCCTGCTCGGCGAGCAGGGCTACTGCCGCGAAGCGATCATCTTCATCGCAGCGTCCCGCGTCTCCCTGCGTGTCTCCCCCACGGAGGTGAAGGAGTTGCATCGCCTTTGCCTGCCGGTGGAGCGGCTGACGTTCCGGCAGACCCGGGACCGCAGGAGAGGTGATTTTCGAAGGGTGTAGCTCTCCGTGAGTGAGGTTGTCGATCAGGCCGTGAGTTTGTAGTTCACCTTGTCAGCGGCGGGGTGGAGTCGGTGCTGTTCGGCGTGCAGATGGAAGTCCCAGTACTGGGGCATGTCTCCGTTCGCCTGGACGACGCGAACGAGGAGGACGGCTTCGGCGCCGGGAACGCTCCATCTGCTGCCCGTGATATCCAACCTGTCCGCTATCAGGTGGCGGGCTGCGCCCTCGATGACGCCGCTGGCAATCGGCCAGCCGGAGGCGAGGGCCTTCTCGTAGTGGATGAAGTCGGCGTTGTGGTGGAGGTATTGACACACCTTGTCGACGCCGGTGCGGTCCTCGGCTGCCAGGTGGCGGTCGTCGGCCTCGGCACGGATCTCGTCAGCGGCCCGGTCTGCGCATCCGCGCAGGATGCGGGCTGCCTTGGCGGCGATCCAGTGCTCGGCGTCCGGGTCGGTGGCGGGGTAGAAGCAGCGGGCCGCGGCCCACAACTTCTCGATCACGTGGACGATGTCGAGGACGATGTGGATGCGCAGGTCGCGACGTGCGGCTTCGGCCTGGATCACCTCGCGCTGGTGGCGGGCGCCGTCGATGAGGACCACCCAGCACCTCTGGTGTTGCGGGTCGCGGGCGGCGGCCTGGTCGAAGGCGGCGGCGATCACGTGGTCGGGGTCGTGCTCGATGGATCCGGTCAGCCACTTCGCCCGGGCCTTCGGCCCGGGCCGGGGCGTGCGCGTGTCGCTGCGACCGCCGGGCGGGGCGATGATGTCGTGCGGGCGGCGCACGGCCGCCTCGGCGTCATAGACGGCGGCCAGCGTCGCCATCCTTTTGCGCCCGGTCTTCTCGCCGGTGGCCAGGCGGGTGCGGAAGGTCCGCCTCGCGCGTTCGGCCGCTTTGCGGGTGGCCTCGCGCAGGTGAGCGGGCCTCATCACGATTCCCTTGCCGTCCGCGGAGAGCACGAGCAGTGTGGACGCGCTCGCCGGCTGCGGGGTGCGGGCGGCGTAGAAGGCAGCCACGTCCACCGCGGCCGCCCGCACGAGATGTTCGAGCTGGCGCTTGCCGGCCACCTTCCCGCAGGCGCGGGTGACCGCCTCGAGCGCGGTGTCGTAGGAGCCGCGCACCGCCTCGAGCACGGCCAGCTTCCGCACTCCCAGACTGTGCCGCTCGCGCGGCAGGCCGAGGACCGCGTCGGCCGGATAGGCGTTGGGCCGGCCCGGCGACCTGAGCGCGCACCTGGCCACGGTTACCGTGCCGACGACCGTGGCCAGCTCTCGGTGGTGTCCGCACTCCAGGCGGGTGCGTCCGTCAGCCAAGGCCGCGCGAGCGGTCCCATCCAGCTTCCTCAGCCGGGTCTCCTCGCGGTGCGCGCGCAGGTCGAGGTGGGCTTGCAGCAGCAGTCGGGCCAGCTCCCGGCCCTGCTTGGCGGCGGTCTCCTCCACGACCTGGTGGGGCAGTGACAGCGTGTCGGGGCCGGAGAGATCGGCAATGAGTTGCATGAAGAAAGAAACCGCGCGGGCAAAGGGGTCAGCCATCGCGGCATGCTCGTAGCCTTCCATTCGGGCTCTCGATCCTGCGGGTCGGATGGTTTCGTCACCCTCGACACTAGGAGCGGGAGCCCTCCTGCTCACCGGCGCGCGATACAGCGGCGGAGCCGTGGCCGTGCACCGGCGCACGCCCCGTCGCCGGCTCAGCGTCCCGGGCGCGAACAACCCGGGTGAGACCTCCGCGATCCAGCCCCGTTCGGTGAGCCGCTTCAGCTTCGAACGGAAGCCCTCCACCTTGGACTTGTCCGTCGACAGCCCCAGCACGGAACACAGCTGATGGGCCCTCAGCGGATGCACCGCATCGGCGAGCACCTCCACGATGTCCGCGTACCCCTGCGGCAGTGCTTCCATCCCCAGCTGCTCGGACCACGACGGCACCAGCCGCACCCCGACCGGCGAACCGACCTCGAACGCCTCCGGATCCGGCACCGCCGCCACCCCTTCCGCCTCCTCCGGCTCTTCCGTGCCGTCCCCAGAAAGAATCTCCGTCATCGTCTCCCACGTGATCTCCAAGCGGGACACAACGGACCCCTGCTCAGCCAGCCGCGCCGTCAACTCCGCGATCTGCTGCCGCAGTTCCGAAATCTGGTGCCGTGCGCAAGCCTCGCGTCGATTCAGCTCCTTCAGCCACGAAACCATCGTTACCCCCAAGATCCCGACCTTGGACACGACGATCCGGCAAACCAACGCGATCAGCAACGGCACAGATCAGAAAGGCTCACTGGAGGGGAGCCACACCCAAGTGGGACGGGTTCCAGACGCCCGCCCATCGCAAAGCGGGGCCGATGGTGCTGCTCAGCATCGTCCGGCCGCCTACCGTGCTGCGTCCTCGGGGACGAAGCGGACCCGGGGATGGGCCGGGAAGCCCCGCCAAAATACTATACGGCGGAGCTTCCTACGCTTTGGAGGATCCTTCTCCGCTACGCGAAAACAAGGCGCGTCACGCAGCAATCAGGGCCCTTTGCGTCGCCCATTACGGGGAAATCCCTTGCGTCGAAATTGGTGCATCACCAAGACTCGTCGCCCGTCAGAACGATGATCACCTCGTCAGGCTCATCAGTGCCGTCTCCATAAACGTCGACCCGGCTCTCCACGTTTGGGATGGGAATCAGCATTCTCACCGATTCATTCGGGTCCGAAATTTCGAGGGACGCCTTGGGGAGAGTCAAATTCCCCGAGTACACAAGGACCTTTTCACTCGGCTGGTAAGGACCTTGCACACACTGAACTGACGCAGGGCCGCTATCCGCTTGCTGCACGGCAATGAACAGAGAATCCGGGCCCCCGTGCACTACATCAGTAGCCGCGTCCCAGCCTGGGTGGCTGTCCGTACTCCCCGGCGCGGCAGCAACGACTAGGCCATGTGCGAATTTTGTCGTGCATGAGGCGAAGAGCATCACTATATCCACCTACTGTCTCGGCTTCCACACCGGGAAGTCATAATAGTCCTTGCCTAGCGTTCGTACGATTCCGCCCTGCTGCCTGGAGCATGCCTTACAGTGCGGATAGAGAGTCCAAGGACCATTCAGGGAGAGCTTGTACGGCGGGTTGTGGTCGCCAGTCCAGTGACCATCACTCCAGCCCGACTTTTTGGCACCACAAGCAGCGCAACCATTTCGATCCCCGAACTCGTTAATAATCCTTTTCTCGTGGGCGAGCACAGTGTCGCCACGCTCAGCGGTAATCCCTTCCGCTGTCTGCCCTCTCAAGTTGGGGCCGAGAGTGAGCTTGCACAGATCGTCTTCATCTGCGTTATGTACGAGAACCGGCGCCTCCCCCGCCAGCACATAGTACGTGTGCAGATCCTCGACTGTGAGGTTGTATGTACGAGCGTGTTTGGTGTATGCCCGGTTGCTGATAATGCGGACGGTGGTGCCGTCGGGGGTTCTGAGTGTCGTGCCGGCGGCGAGCTTGCGGGCCTCGACCCAGGCACCGACCTCGGGAACCCAGAACGGATGCTCGTGGGTGGCGGTGAGCTTCTTGGGGCCGTCGGGAGTTTCGATCGTGAGTTCGTTGAAGTGCTTGTCGTCTTCGGTGACGATCAGGCGGGTGACTTTCCGATGGCGGGTCCCCCCGGTTTCAGGGTCTGTGGCGACAACTTCGTCGCCGACCTTGATTTTTTCGATGTCCTTGGTTCCGCCGTCGGCCATAAGTACTTCGGTGCCGGCGAGGAAGCACTTACATCCCTTGGAAAAATTCTCGAGCCACCCTTGGACTGCCTTCTTGCCCTTCTTCACGACCGATCCAGGGACCAGTTTCAGGACCTTTGTGAAGGGGAGGTCCGAGGCGACGCCGAGGTAGTCCCAGCCGTTTGCCTCTCCGCTGAGCACCTTTTTCCATGCCTCGACGTCGGGGATGACGAGGGAGGCGATGAATTTGAGCGTGTTCGTCTGAGGCTTGTTGTTGTACCGCTTGACGACGGTCGTCGTGCCAAGTGGCGGGTGGTAGCTGCCGGTTCGGTTGACGCTTTGGACGTCGCCTTGCGAGTTGTAGGTGTAGACGGAGCTCTCGTAGCGGTAGCCCCATGTGCCGTCGTCGTTCGGGACCATCCAGTCCCGGTAGGTGGTGTCGCCGTCTTCGCAGCCCCGGTAGCAGTTGCTGACCGGCTTCATGCCGTCCGGGTCGCTGGTGCTGAGGGGGCTGTTGCGGGCGTAGGAGTAGCCGTTCATCTGCAGCGGGTCGGTGATGTCCAGGAGCGGATCCGCGCTGAGGAAGCGGCCGTTGGCCTGGTCGTACTCGCGTGCGCCGATGTGCGTCAGGCCTATGGCGCTGTCGTCGATGCCGGTACCCAGGTAGCTGCGCCTGTCCGGCCAGGAGGTCGGCTTGGGGCCGCGGGCCTCACCGAAGGGTTTGAAGGCGCGCCTGGTCACCGGCTGGTTCGCGGCCATCTGGATGGTGGTGTTGGCGGTGCCCAGATGGTCGGTGAGTTGGACGTTGAGGGTGTGGCCAGTGCTGGAGCCGTTGGAGGTGCGGACGACTGTGGGGGCGCCGGGGTGGGCGTAGTTGCGGGTTGCCTTGGTGATTCTTCCGGTGCTGTCGGTGGTGAGTTCGCCGCCGGGAAGGTAGAGGGTGGAACCTTCGCTGGAGTTCTCCAGGAGGCGTTGGCCGCCGGTGTCGTAGGTGTAGTTGATGGTGGTGGCGTCGGCGGTGACGGTGGCCGGCTTGTTCTCGGCGTTCCAGGTCAGACTCTGGGTGTCGCTGGCCAGGTCGCGTGTCCTGGTGTTGCCGGCCAGGTCGTAGACGTAGGCGCTGCCGGCGCCGGTGGGGGTGGTGGAGACCCAGGCCAGGGTGTGTGGCTGGGTCGTGACCGGTTCGATCGCGCCGTTTCCGGTGATGGTGGTGCCGTAATTGGAGCGATAGGTGATGTTCTTGGTGGGATCGGTGACGTTGTGTTCGGTGAGAGTGGAGCGGTTGCCGATCCAGTCGTAGGTGAAGGCCTGGCGGTAGGCGGTGGCGGAGGTCGCCACCGTGCCGGTGGCCGGGGCGGCTGCGGCGAGCGTTTTGGCCAGTGAGGCGTCCGGGCTGGTGGCGTCGGTCTCCGCGTCAGGAGCATCGGCGACGGGGCCGGACGAGTCGGCGTAGTCGGTGCGGTAGCCGAAGGTGGCACCGTTGGCGGTCTTGCATCCGTTGCCCGTGCCGGTGGGAGCGATGTTGGAGGTCCATGCGTGGACGAGCTCGCCCAGGGCGTCGTAGGTGTAGCACTGCGTGTCCCAGGTGGAGCCCGAGGCTTCGCTCAGCTTGCGGGCGTTCGAGGTGATCGTGCCGGAGGCGTCGTACGCGTAGTAGCTGTCGGTGATGCGGTGGGGTGAGGCGGTCTCGCGGTCGGCGACGGTGCGCTGGAGGCGTCCGGTGTGCGGGTCGATGAAGTTGGTGGTCCACACGCGATAGGGCTGGGAGCCGGACACGGTGCGCAGGACGTCGCCGAACGGGGAGTAGGTGACGTCAGCGGTGTACCAGCTGGAGCCGGCCGTGGATTCGGGCAGGCCGTCCTCGTTGTAGCGGGTGACCACCTTCTCGGCGGCGATGCCGCCCTTCGACGGGTAGGTCACCGAGAGGGGCTTGCCGGTGGGCGTGTAGCTGTAGGCGTATGAGTAGGTACCTGAGAGCCCGGTGGTCTTGGTGTTGGCGGGGATGGTGATGTCCCGGCCGGTGGGCTGGTAGTCGGTGGTGTAGCCGGTGATCTTGGTGACGTAGTCGCCGTCCGCCGTGTGGCGGATCGCCGCGGCCGGCATGCCGAGGGCGCCTACGGCGTCGAAGGTGAAGGACTTGATCGGGTCGGCCGTGGCCGAACCCTCGCGGACGGCCGTCACTCGTCCGAGCGCGTCGTAGGTCGTGTGCAGGTACTTCTGGTTGGCGTCTTGCGTGGTGAGAGGGCGGTCGGCGTCGTCGTACGCGGTTGTCTTGGTGGTGCCGGTGTCTGGGTCGGTGGACTCGATCACGCGGCCGCGTACGTCGTACTTGTACGTCCACTTGTTGCCGTCTGGGTCGGTGACTTCCGAGCGGTTGCCCCGGACGTCGTAGGCGTAGCGGGTCGACCGGGTGGTCGACTGGCCGGCGTCGGTGTACTGCTCGATCTCGGTGACCCGGCCGAGGGCGTCCGTGGTCGTCCACGTCGCCGGGGTCGTGTTGCCCGGAGGGTCCACGTGCACAGTGTTCGGGCCGTACGAGGTGAAGGTCTCGTACTTGAAGTCACCGGCGTGATAGGTCGCTTGCCGGACGGTGCGCCCCATGCCGTCGTACTGGGTCCTGACGTAGCTGGGGATCAGTCTCGTGGACTTGGGTTGGAACAGTGTGGTGGCCGGCTGGTCCGCGGCGAGGTAGCCGCTGGTGACGACGCTGGTCCGGCCCTGGTCGTCGTAGGAGGTGTCGGTGATGATGCGGCCGGGGCCGTGGGCCTCGCTCTGGGTCTGGACCGGGCGGAGCAGGCCGTCGTAGATGGTGACCGAGGAGGCGTAGCCGCCGTCGTCCTTGATCGTCTTCGTGGTGACGGCTACGGGGCTGGTCCTGGAGGGGGTGGCGCTGGCCTGCTGGTAGCTGATCTGGACGTCGGGTGTCTGGGTGCCGCTGGAGCGGGTCGGGGACCAGCCCTTGGTCAGGCGGCCGAGGTTGTCGTACTCGTACCGGGTGACGCGGCCGTTGGGGTCGGTGACGGTGAGGGGGAGCGAGCGTCCGGGGTCGAAGGTGGTCGTGGTGGCGTGCCCGAGGGCGTTGACGGTCTTCAGGCCGGTGAGCGGGCCGCCGGTGTCGGCCGGCGTGTAGACGTTCTCGGTGGTGCCCTGATCGGGCCTGGTGACCTTGCGGATGCGGCCGAGCGGGTCGTAGGTGGTGTTGGTGACGACGCTGTGCGCGTCGCCCTCGCCGTTGGACTCGGCGACGGAGGTGGGCGAGCCCTTGAGCGGCGTGGCGGCGTAGGCGAGGTTGTCGTAGCTGGTGCGGACCGATTTCAGCAGCTGCGTGGCGTAGTTCGCGCCGGTGTACTGGGCGCAGGGCACGGCGATCGTCCTGGTCTGGGAGATCAGGCCGATCAGGTGTGTGTCGGTGTTGTGGACGTAGGTGTTGCGGGTGCATTCCTGCTCGGAGCGTGTTTCGCCGCTGGTGCCGTCGGGCTTGACGACGAAGCTCTCGGTCTCGGTGGGCAGGCCGTAGGTGTCGTCGACGGTGGTGAGGATGCGCTTGGACTGCCATCCGTCGTTGAGGACCTGGATGTCGTCGGTGCGTTTGATTCCGACGCGGTGGGCGAGGAGCGGTTCCATGGCCGAGCTGTCCTCGGCCTCCCGGGTGCGGGAGGCGGTCTGCTTGGACCAGGGGAAGTTCAGGGTGCGCTTGAGGAGTTGCTTGTCCGAGTCCTTGTAGGTGAGCACCTCGGCGACCTGGCCCGCGTACTGGGGGCCATCGTCGCTGACCAGGGTGTACGTGTCGGTGGTGTCCTTGAGTTCGCCGCCGGTGCCGAGGAAGTAGCGGGTCTCGGAGTACGACTGTGACTGCGGATCGTCGTTGCCGGTATTGCTGGAAGTGGTCTTGCTGCCCTTGGCCACGGCGACCTGGCGGTAGCCCTGCCAGTCGCTGTACGTGCGCAGGGCGGGTCGCTGGAACTCGTCGTCGGACTTGGCCCAGGCAGGGCCGGTGTACTTGTACTTGGTGACGATCGGCACGCCGTGGTTGGTGACCTTGTCTCTCTCCGCGACGGAGGCGACGACGTACTTGTTGAACCACTGCTTGGGCGGGGTGCGCTCCTCGCCGTCCGGGGACCAGCGGACGGGGTAGCAGGTTGTGTTCGCCTTCTCCTTGTCCTCGGAGGGCGGGGCGGCACAGCCGCCGGTGTATTCGACCTCGATGTCGGCGCCGGCTTCGGTGGCGACGGTGCCGATGCGGGGGCGGGTGAAGGCGGGGCGCTGGTCCTTGGGGCCGCTGCGGACGAGGTTGGGGAGCTGGCGGTCACGCAGGCGGGACCCGAGCGGCGAGGTGGAACCGACGCGGTACTCGCCGAAGCTCACGCCGTCCTTGGACTGGACGGTGCCGGTGGTGTCGCCGGGGCCGTATCCGGTACGGGTGATGGAGTTGAGCCAGAGCCCTGGTGAGGTGTCGTACCAGTCGGCGGGGAAGGACTGGTGGAGGGCGTAGACATCGACCTTGCCCAGCCCGGTCACGCCGGGACGCGCGCCGAGGGTGGTGATGGTGTCCAGGCGCATCTGCGTCCAGAAGGACGGGAAGCCGGGGCAGAGCTTGGAGGTCGATTTGCAGTTGAGGTTGCCGGGGGTGTCCCACCAGGGGCGGTAGGCGCCGGGGTCGTCGGTCTTGGCGAAGTTCGCCGCGTCGCAGGCGGTGGTGGACTTCAGGCAGCGCTGCTTGACGCCGAAGCTGATCTGCGCGGCAGGCTTGGACAGGTTGTCCGAGCGCATGCCGTAGTCGATGACGGTGGGGTAGGCGAAGCGCTCGTAGGCTTCCGGTGTCTTGCGCTTGTCGCGGACGGCGTAGTAGTTCGTCTCCTGCTTCCAGTTGACGACCATCACGTTGCCGTGGACGTCGGTGACCTTGTCCAGGCCCCAGCGCCAGGCCTGCTGCTTGCCCGCTCCGCAGCGGGAGTCGGCGAAGGTGGTGGCGTGGCAGGGTTCGCTGGGGTGGTTGCCGAAGACGGGGACCGTGGAGACCGAGTTGGTGTCGGCGTGACCGCCGCCGACCTCATGACGGCCGAAGGTGTACACGGTTCCGTCGGTGGTGGTCACCTCCCAGTACTCGCCGTCGTTGTCGCCGTTTGCCGCACCGGTCTTGAGTGTGATCCGGGTGCCGTCGTCGGACGCGGGGCGGTAGGTGTTGGTGGTGCCGACGCGGACCAGCTGGGTGGTCCGGCCGGCGAGGGACATCACCGCGTTGTGCGAGACCCAGCACAGGTCGGAGGTCTTGTTGGACTTGGCGGTGTTGTTGGGGGCCCCGGCGTCAAGGGTCTTCCGGTCGTCCTTGCAGCTGCGGTAGCGGCGCTCGATGTGGCCGGGGTCGTACTCCCAGCCCTCCCCGATCCACGAGGCTTGCGGGGAGGAGACGCCGGTGCGGCCGTCCACGGACTGCGAGTTGTAGGTGAGCGCGACGGTCGGAACGGGGCCGGCCGGGGGCGCGGGAACGGTCAGGGGGTAGGACCAGACGAAGGCGCCGGAGTTGCCGGAGTGTGACCAGGAGCCGGTTGCGGCGAAGGGGGTCGCCTTGAACGAGCCGCCGGGGCCGGTTCCGGAGTCGACGGCGCCGATCACGGTGGAGTCGCCGTTGCCCGCCGCGCTCAGGAGACCTTTCGCGTTCAGGGGGCGGGAGCCAGCCGACTGTGCGGAGGTGCCTTCGGATGTCGCGTCGACGCTGTCGTCGGCGGCCGGGTCGATGGTCGCGGAGACCGTGTTGGTGTCCGGGTCGTTGACCGTCTCCAGCTCCGTGTACGCCTGGCATTCCTCGACGTCGGGGGTGGCCAGGTAGCACGCGGGGAACTGGACCAGACGCAGCCGGGAGCCCCAGTCGGCGCCGTAAAGGTTCTCGAAGCTTCCGTAGTTCAGTGAGAGTGAGACCGGCACCGCTCCGGTGTCCGGTGGGTCGACGCGGATGACGGCGCCGTCCACGCCCTGCGTGGTGACGTCGGTGCGGGCATCCACGCTCACGCCCCACCCGCCGGTGGGGGTGGGCTGCCCCTCGGCCGGGGCGAGCGTGACCGGTACCTCGGCCGCGAGCCGAGGCTCTGCGCCGGACAGGCTTCGCGCGGCGGCGGACGGAAACGTGACGGTGCCGTTGGAGGCGGGAAGTGGCGTGGCTGTGCCGGGCGGCGCTTCCTGTCTGTCCTGCGGGATGTCGGTCTTCAGGCTCTCGACGTCCTGGTTGACCGGCTTGCCGTCGGCCGGGACCACTGTGTCGAGCGACTCAAGGCGCAGGGCCTCGCGCCCCGGCTCGTTGACCAGCGGGACCGGCGGCACGGCCACCGCCGTCGCCGGCAGCAGGCCGACGAGCACTGCGGCACCGGTGGCGGCAACGACAACTCTGCGCAGGCGCAGGCTGCGAGGAAGGCGAGTTCGACCGAACACGGAGGGTCCCCCGGACCACTTGGAGCGGGGTCGGAGAGGGACCTCGCGCAGGACGAAACAGATCGGGCGAATTCTGTGAGAGCGGTGTGAAAAAACGCCAGAAGTTCTGGCCATAAGTGATCATCGTCACGTCACGTACCGGAAAGGTGATGCACAGATGTTGCCGACTAGGCGATATCCGTTTGAAGACCTGTAGATAGCGCCTTGGGCCCTATGCCGCGTTATGCACGTCGATAAGCGCTAAAAGCTGCCCCTAAGTGGGGACTTCGTACCCGTATGAGCCCCCTCCCGGCTCCTTGCAGTCACACCAGCTCCGGCGGAACGCGCACCCGGTCGGGCGACAGGCCGCCCGACCCGAGGTGCGGGAGCGAGGATTCACAGGGTGACGACAGGCGGCTCATGAGTCATCATCAGCTCGCCCTGCCATGCCCGCGCCCCCGTACGGAACGGTCCGCTTTGCCATGGCCGGCCACATCGTTCCGGAGGAGCCCGTACGCGTTGATCTGTCGCGCCGGGCATGGGGAAAGGGACCTCTCACGATGCCAACCAATCAGTTTCGCATACCCGGACGGCGCCCCATGGCGTTCGCCCTGGCCGCGGCGATCGCAGCGACCGGCATCGGTTATGCCGGCCTCAACAGCTCCGACGAACGGCAGCAGGCCGAGCCGCGGCGGGCGAAGGCGGTCGCGGAGAGCACCGCCTTCACCCAGGCCGCCCGTACAGGCAAGCAGGTCGAGGTCACCGCAGAGCGCACCGACCACTCGACCACCTGGGCCCGTCCCGACGGACAACTCGCCACGCGAGTCCACGCCGCGCCGATCCGGGTCCGCAAGGACGGCGAATGGCGCGCGATCGACACGGATCTGCGGCGGAGCGAAGCCGGGTGGGAGACCACGGCCACCAGCGCCCGGGTGGTGTTCTCCGCGGGCTCAGGCGAGCGGAGCCCGCAGCGCGCCTCCCGAGCCGGGGCGCAGCGTGTGTCACTGGTGAAGGACGCTCCCGCTGCAACCGCAGCGGGAGCGAGCGAGCTTGTCACGCTCTATGTGGGCGATGCCGGTGAGTACGCCATCCAGGTCACCTGGCCGGGACCGGTCCCCGCTCCCGTCATCGACGGCTCCCGGGCCCTGTACCCGGAGATCTTTCCCGGTGCGGACCTGGTGCTCACAGCGGACAACGACGGCTTCGCCCAGATCCTCGTCCTGAAGAACCGGGCAGCCGCGGCCAACCCACTGGTGCAGAAACTCAGCTACGGCATCAGCTCCGAAGACCTGACCTTCCGCCTCGACCCGCTGTCCGGCGTCCTCACCGCCCAGACCTCTTACGGCGACGACGTGGCCAGCTCCGGAACCCCCCTGATGTGGGACTCCACCGGCCAGCCCGCCGTCACCGACGGACAGGCCGGAGCCACCGCCCAGCCGACCGGCTCGGAAAGCCCCGAGCCCAGCAACTCGGAGTCCTGGACACCGGAAGCGGTGCCGACCGAGGAGGCGACGAACGACACCGAGTCGGACGAGCAGACCGACCCGGAATCCGAAGCCCCGAGCCTTCCGACACCCACCGACGGCCCCGAAGTCATCCCCTCGGAGACCGCCACACCCACCGCTCCCGCCGAACCCACCCCCGGCCCGTCCCAGACGGGATCGGCCGCGACCCTCTCGCTCCCGCTGCTCGACGGGCCGTCACCGGAATCCCTGGGCAACACCGTGGAGTCCGACCTTTCCGGCGCCAACTGGGTCATCACCCCGGACCCGGACTTCCTCAACGCCCCGGAAACCACCTACCCGGTCTTCGTGGACCCGTCCGTCACCAAGCACATGGACAACTGGACGACCGCCTACAGCCGGCACCCCCACGCCACCTTCTACAACGGCAAGGGCTTCAACAAGGGCGGCACCCACGAGGCCCGCGTCGGCTTCGAGTCCGACACCTGGGGCACCTCCCGCTCCTTCTTCAACATGGACTTCGACAGAAACCTCAAGGGAGCGAAGATCACCAGCGCCAGGCTGCGCCTCCTGGAGACCTACTCCTGGTCCTGCAGCTCCCGGTCGATGAGCGTCCACGTCACCGGAGCGATCAGCAAGAAGACCAACTGGAAGAACGCCCCGAAACTCACCGACGGCAACAGGCTCCAGACGCGCAGCTTCGCGCACGGCTACAAAACCGGCTGCCGCGACGCCTACGAAACCTTCGACGTGAAGAAGGCCGCCCAGAACTACGCCGACCTCGGCCGCTCCGAGATCACCTTCGGCCTGCGCGCCCGGGACGAGAAGTCGCAGTACTCCTGGAAGAAGTTCCAGGCCAACGGCGACAACGGCCCAGCGCTCGAACTGGTCTACAACCGTCGCCCTTCGTCTCCCACCAACCTCGACCTGTCCCCCGACGCCAAGTGCACCACCACCGCGCCGTACGCGCGCATGGGCGCAGGCAGTGTCACCTTCACCGCGCGAGGCAAGGACAAGGACAGCAACCTCGACTACCTCGACTTCGACCTGTGGCCGACCGGCAAGTGGGGCACCACCGGCGACATGCTCGGCTCCACGGGCAAGGTGTCCACCGGCGGTGACGGCAGCGACGCCCTGCGCTCCACGCCCGCCTTCTCCACCAGCAAACTGACCAACGGCACCCTCTACTCCTGGCGGGTGCGCAGCGTCGATGACAAGGGCGCCACGTCCGGCTACTCGCCGGCGAAGACACCCTGCCGATTCGTCCTGGACACCACCGCACCCAAACGTCCCAAGGTCACCTCCACCGACTTCCCCGACGCCGACGGCTCGGAGAACGGTTTCGGCAATGATGCCGAGGACGCCAACTGGTCGAAGCTGAAGTTCGGGACGGCGGGCTCCTTCACCGTCTACGCCCGCTCCACCGACACCGTCCGTTTCGAGTACGGCTTCAACGCAGCCAACTACACCTTCTCCAAGAGCCGTACCGCCGGGACCCCGGTCACCACCGCGACGGCCATCACCGGCGCCAAACCCCCGACAGCCGGCCCCAACGTCCTCTACATCCGTGCCGTCGACGCTGCCGGCAACCCCTCCGAACCAACCCTGTACTTCTTCTACGTCAGCCCGCGTGACGAAGCCGACAGCCCCGGCGACTTCACCGGCGACGACCTCGCCGACCTCATGGTCGTGACCGCGGCGGGCGATCTCGCCCTCTACCCGTCCCAGGCCGCACCCGACCTGGCCCGCGCCAGCGGTGACCTCGACTACTCCATGTCCGGCGCCTACCGCGCCAATCCCGCCAAGGATCCGAACTCCGAGGACGATCTGCCCCCCTTCGTCGCCGCCCCCTCCGGACACTTCAAGGGCGCCCTGATCACGCACAACGGTGACATCTACGGTGGTGACGGCCTCCAGGACCTCGTGGTGAGGGTCGGCGGGAAGCTCTGGGTCTACCCCGGCGACGGCTACGGCGCGGTAAACGTCGACAAACGCAGGGAGATCCTCCTTCCGGCCGGCGCCCCGTCACCTGCGTCCATGGACCAGATCATGGCGGCCGGTGACATCACCGGCGACGGCAAGACCGACTTCCTCGCCCGCGCCGGCACGGAACTGTGGGCTCTGATCGGCTACCACGGGGCCACGATCAGCAGCGCGACCCGGCTGACCGCGACGCTCTGGGACGAGCGGGACATCGTCACCGTCGGAGACGTGACCGGCGACAAAGTCGCCGACATGATCTACCGGACCGACTCCTACGCCACGCTCCGCCTCCGCAAGGGCATCGCCGACGCCTCCGGCAAGGGTGTCGACCTGAACTCGCTCACCACCGGGGCCAACTCCGCAGGCGGCGCGGACATCGCCTACGCCGGCAGCGGCTGGTCCCGCGCCTCCATCCCGCACATCCTCGGCACCCCCGACGTCACCGGCGACTCCGTCCCCGACGTCTGGACCGTCCGCGCAGACGGATCGGTCCGGGTGTACGCCGGAAAAACCGACGAACTGCCCGGCGCAGGAACCGAAATCATCACCGCCCGCTCGTACTGGAAGAACCGCACCGCCATCGGATGACACACCGACGCCAGGGGCGCCCGGACCGCTCACTTCAGGCAGCGGTCCGGGCGCGCCCGGCAAGGACACGTCGAGGCGGGCCGGGGGTCCTGGTCAGGCACGCGAGCCGCGCGGCGGGCTTTCAGGACGCCGGAGGCGGCCCTACCGAGCCGCGGAGCGGTCCGGAACCTGGAGGCCGATCCCGGGGCACCGTGTGGCTCCGTGGCGCCGTGCCAGGAACCCCCACCCTGAAAGAATGGTCGGGCGTCGCTGCGCCCTCTGCTGCAGCTCGCCCCGTGGGGCACACTGCCGATCGGCGTCCTTGCCGTCGGTCGCGCACCGAGGAGGCCGACGCCATGTGTCTGACGTCCAGGAGGTGGTTCTGCGTCGGGCTCTATATCGCTACTGCGGACGGCGTGGCGGCGCCACGGAACTCTGCAATGCGTCGCTCGTCACTCGACGCCACAGAGAAAACAATGAGAGACACCCGTTGTGGAAGGTGAGGATCTGATGGGTAATACGCAAGCTTACCCGGTGTATCGGTCGGCTGATGTGGCAAGCATCGTTTCTGTCGCTTCCTCTCTTGTTCGCTGTGGAGATACCCATGAGGAGCATACGGTGGGCCTCGATGCCGAACTCCAGGAAGTTCGCGATGTCATGAGGGCCCGCGAACTCTTTCCCGAGGCGGTGTACACCCATCAGCGTTCCGACTTCCGGGGAGTCGAACTGCCTGTTGATTCAGCAGTGTTGGCTGGACTGCTGCCGATTGCACTCGCCGCGGAAGAGGACCTGAAGGGGGACGTGCTCGCCAGGGCTGTAGAGGTGCTGCGGCCGGCGGTGTGGGGCCAGCTTGCCTGGATGGGTCTCAGCTGGCCGGCCGTGCCGGAACTCAACCTCGGGCCGGAGTACGCACGCACGGGCGTTCAGGCATGCTTCAACACCGACGCCAACTTGGAACCGGCGACAGGCCATACGGTCTACGTCCACGTCTACCCAGATGACGAAGACAGAGCGCGGCACCTTGCCCGCATGATCGGAAAGGACGTTGTCGGCCCGCCTGAACACGGCTGGTGAGGTTCTGTTACTGACGTTGTCGCTGTGATGTCGTCAAGGTGAGTCCCGTTTCTGCGAAACACCCGTTGATGAGCTTGCTGCGGTACTGGATCTGGCGGAGACCACGTCGGAGCGTGCTGATGAGGTGGTCTGGATCGGTGAAGGCGGTGTTGGCCTGACTGCTGCGCCGCAGCAAAGACCAGATGCCCTCCACGGGGTTGAGGTCGGGTGCGTAGGCGGGCAGGAAGTAGCAGGTGATCCAGTCGTGCGTGTCGATGAACTCCCGTAGTCGGCGGTCCTTGTGCACGTTGAGGATGCTCCTATGTTGCGTCAAGCGGCAGAAGGCGACACAACGTGGGGTGACGGAGGTTGGGCCTTGTCCCTTGTGGGTGGACACCATTCGCGTTGTTATGCGGCAAGTGTCAGGGTAGTCGACTGCTCCTCGTAGACGACCGGGGCTTGCTGTCCGTTGGCCGAGTGCCGTCGGCGGGTGTTGTAGCGAGCGATCCACCGGAAGACGGCCAGCCGGCAGATACGGGCGCCGTCGAAGCGGCGGGCGCCCTGGAGCGTTTCGCGCTTGAGGGCCGCGTTGAAGGACTCGGCGAGGGCGTTGTCCGCCGACGTGCCCACCGCGCCCGTCGACTGGACCACGCCCAACTCGGCGCACAGGGCCGCGAAATCACGCGATTTGTACTGCGCTCCATGATCGCTGTGGAACACCGCTCCGGCCAGGCTGCCGCGGGTGGCTGCGGCGGCCCGGAGAGCGGCACTGACCAGCGAGGTGCGCATGTGGTCGGCGACGGACCAGCCGACCAGGCGGCGCGAGAAGCAGTCGATGACGGTGGCCAGATACAAAAACTCGCCGTCGCCTACCGGCAGATACGTGATGTCTCCGACGTACCTGGTGTTCGGTACTGCGGCGGTGAAGTCGCGCCGCAGCAAGTCCGGCAGGGCCGCGGCGGACGGTTCGGGCACCGTGGTGACATGGCGCCTGCGCAGCCGCAGTCCGGCGATGCCATGCGCGCGCATCACCCGCCCGACGCGTTTGTGGTTGACGCGGATGCCTGCCTCGCGCAGTTCGGCCGTGATGCGGGGTCGGCCCCAGGTGCCGTCCCAGTCCGCGTGCACCGCCCGGATCCGCCCGGCCAGCACGGCATCGTCTCGCTCACGGGCAGCCCGCGCCGCGCGGCCGGCCCGCCACTTGTAGAAGCTGGAACGGGCCACCTCCAGCACCTGACACAACCGCTGCACGCCCCAGGCGTGGTGGTGGTCCTCGATGAAGCGGCAGCGGTTCACCAGTTCATCTCGGCGGCGAAAAACTTCGTCGCCTTGCGCAGGATGTCCCGCTCGACCGCGAGCTTCTCCTTCTCCTTGCGCACCTGCTTCAGCTCTGCGCGCAAGGCCGCGATCTCGGCCTCCATCTGCTGCTTCGTGGCCTCGCCCACCGGGATGTCCTTCGTGTTGCCGTTGCTCGTGCCGCGCTCCTCGCGGCGGGCCCGTTCGGCCCGTACCCAGTTGCGCAGCGTCTCGCGGCTGATCCCCAGGTCCGTGCCGATGCCCTCGAAGGTGTGGCCCGGATCCGACAGGTACAGCACGACCGCGTCCGCCTTGAACTCGGACGAGTAGACCTTCATCCCCATAAAAGATGCCTCCTAGCCAGCCCCTGGCGGGGCCGGAATCAGAGGTGTCCACCACTCGGGGACAGGCCCCAGGTGATGACCTGGACGGTGAAGCCGTCGTCCATGCCATCAATGAAGGGGTTTGCGGCGAAGGGGTAATCGTCACACTGCTTGCCGCCGGGAGTTGGCCCCCAGTGGCGCTTGCACTGCTTGACCGCCGCGGCGCGCCTCTCGGCCCAGTGCTGTTGACGGTGCGGTGCAGCGGGTCCGAGGCCGACTGTCCCGGGACCTTCTTCGCCGCCAAGTACGGCTTGGTGTCATCGGGCACGAAGAACGCCTGACGGATGTACGCGGCCTCGGACCTCTCCGGCGCACCGGTTCGGTCTTGAGCTGGGCGAAGGTGCGGCGGGTGGAGGGAGGATCTCCGCCACGGGTGTACCGGACGGCGGCGGCGCCGGCCAGCTTTGCGGGAGGTTGCCCTTGAGGGTGGCGGCGCCGGTGTCGCCGGTCGTTTCGAAGTCGGTGAAGATGTACTGGAAGGTGATGGTGCGGCTGTTGGCCGGATCGTGCCGACTGCCCGAAGTCATGTGAACCGGATCAAGATGCTCAAGCACCAGACGTTCGGCCGCGCTGGATTCGACCTCCTCCGGAAGCGGGATCTGCTCTATCAGTAAGGCGCAGGTCAGGAGTCTTCCTCGACGAGGCCGAACCCCGCGGGGAAGCCCTCGAGGAATTCGCGGCGCGATGGATCCGGCTCCTCCTCGGCCATCGAATGCAGCAGGTCGATGAGCTCGATTCGTTGATCACTCGACAACTGCGTCACCAGGTAGGCAACGCCCTCCAAGACCTTGACCGCGTCATCCTGATTCATCTGATCGTCTTCGCACCCCTCAACGAACCAGAGGACATCGACCAAAGCCTCCGCCAGAGCACGAGTCAGCGACGAGTACGCAGACATGGATAAGGTCTCCCAATAAGCGGCCGACAGAGCGAGATAATCCCAGCACATGCCACTGACATCACTGTCGGTGAGGCGGCCACACGAAAGTGGACCAGAGACGCAGTTAATCAACAGAGCCACGCTCTCCTGCCGGCCGGAAGCGGTGACCTGGGTGTAGAGGACATGGGCTGGATGGTGGCCGGCGTGGGTGTGCCACTCCAGTTGCGTACAGTCCCCGTCGACGGCGGGCTGGCACAGACGGCGGCTCAGGGCAGCTCCCACTCCGGTGCCACGTACGGCTTCGCGATCGACGTACAGCTCCGTGCAGCACAGCCAGCGGGAGGCGCCTACCACCGCCTCACCCAGGCGGGCGGCTGGCTGCGACTGGCCGCCACCCCCGAGGCGGTCGCCCGCGCCCTCACCTTCGTCGGCCGGGACCCCGGGGGGGCTGGGTCTTCCGGTGAGAGGCCGCCCCGCTGGTCCCACAAGGGACTGGTCCACGCTTCCGATCTGGTGGGGTGGAGCCGGTTCTCAGGCTCCGCCGGGCAAAGACTGAGAGAAAACGTACTGGGCTGCAGGCTCGCCCGACACGGCAGCGGCGATGCGTCGGCACATGTCGTCCGACATCGCAGGCAGGTCGTCCAGCGGGAACCACTCGATGGCTATGTTCTCGCCGTCGGCGGGGTGCGGAACGCCGGAGTGCCAGGCACAGCGGAACACCAGGTCGAGGTACTGCGTCTGGTCCCCGTTGTCATAGACGACAGGGTCCGTGACGTGCACCATCGCCAGTCGCTCCGGAACCGCCACGATGCCGGTCTCCTCCAGCACCTCCCGGGCCGCGGCATCCGCCGGCTGCTCTCCCGGGTCGATGATCCCCGTCACCGCCGTCCACGTGCCGTTGTCTGACCGCTTCGCCAACAGGACCTCATCGTCCCTGATGACGACGGCAGTCACGCCTGACAGCCACAGCGGATCGCTTCCGATTTTCTTGCGCAGCGCGAGGATGAAGTCGGGTGTCGCCATCACGTCACGGTATCGCCCATGTGCCCCAGCCCGTCGGCCGGCATCCGCACCACCTTCGCGCAACCCACCGCCGCGGCCGTCCGCACCCAGCTGAACGTGGTCGCCGACATGCTCCGACGGCAGTTCCCGCAGGTGAAGAAGGTGCTGCAGGAGTCGGCACCGGACATCACGGCATTCGCGGACTTCCCCGCAGCTCACTGGAAGGGCCTGATTGACCACCCCGCTGGAACGGCTCAACCGGGAGATCAAACGCAGGGGCGACGTCGTCCAAGCCTCCCCCAACCCCACCGCATTGAACCGGCTCGCCGCCTGTTCCAGGCCGAGCGGGCCCCTGCTCAGCTCTGTAGCGGTGCTGCGTCAGCACGTGCGCACTGGCGTGGCGGTCACGTCCAGCCAGGTTTTACCGCGCTCAGCGGCTGGTCGGCTCGGGTGACGGAACGGTGGCGGCGTGGTGAAGGAGGCACTCAGGGACTGGAGTACGCCCGTGGGCCCGGTGCGGAAGGTGCCGGGATGCGAACCGGCAGCGTAAGCGGAGGCGCGGTTCGGGCGGACGGAGGAGAGCTTGAAAGCGTCGCCCGCGGGCTCCCGCATGGCGCGGACATGGGACACGCCCGGACGAACCTGCCATGCTCGCAGCTACACGAGCAAAGCGGCACGAAGCCGCCGCGTCCGAAGAACTGACCCCTCTTCGCGCCCCTCTGTACTCCCCATCACCGCAATCGGAATCACCGCAATCGGAGCCGGCAGCGCCTGCCCGACGCCACAGAAGGTGAGACGACCCATGCCGTCCGGCACACCCCCCTTATCCCGCGCTCTGGCCAGTGACGCCTGCCCCCATGGCACGTGGGAGGTGGTGCGCGCCCTGCCTCATCCACGGCTCCGTCCGGGAGTCCTCGGGTACCGGGGTTACCGCATGGACCTCGCACACGGGCGCCGTCGGCTGGAACTCCCGGACGGCTGCGTCTCCCTGGTGTTCAATCTCGCCGACCCGGTCTGGGTGACGCTCGGCACGCGCCATGATGCCCCCGCCCTCCCCTACACGACGCTGCTCTCCGGCCTCCAGACCCGGCCCACGTTCGGCGAACACGCGGGCCGGATGGAGGGTGTGGAGGTGCTTCTCGCGCCCTGGGAGGCGTTCGGCATCCTCGGCCATCCCATGGCTGATCTGGCCGACCGGATGACCGACCCCGCCGCGCTCCTCGGCGCGAGGGCCGACCTGTTGGCCGAGGCCCTCCACGAGGCGACCGGATGGCCCGCGCGCTTCGCCCTGCTGGACGACACCCTGCACACGTGGGCCGAGGCGACCCCGGCCCGTGCCGCCGACCCTCTGCGCCACGCGTGGAGCGAACTCCTGCGCAGCGGTGGCGGCCTCCCGGTCGGGGAACTGGCGCTCCGCAGCGGGCGCGGTACCCGGCGCCTTGAGTACCTCTTCCGGGAGCAGATCGGCCTGACGCCCAAGACCGCGGCGCGCGTGCTGCGCTTCCGGCACGCAGTGCGACTGATCGGCCGGAGCGCCCAGCCTCTCGTCGACGTGGCCGCTGCTTGCGGGTTCAGCGATCAGGCCCATATGAACCGGGATTTCACGGCCATGAGCGGGCGTTCGCCCCTCAGGTTCCGCAGGGAACGGGCCGCCTCCCCGCCCGGGCCGGCCTGGGTCGACCGGGTCACCGGGCAGGTCACCAGCGTCGTACTGCCGGACAGCGTCAGTCGATCTTGATGGAGCTGACCCGGTCGTTCCAGCCGCTGCGCATCGAGTTCTCGATGTGGTTCGGGCCGGTGTTGCCGGGGTACCAGTAGCCCCCGCCGCCCGTGTTCTCCGCCAGGTGCGCCGTGCAGGCGCCGGTCCAGTACGAGGACGTGGCGTCGTTGAAGTTGTAGGTGGTGAGGTTCTGCCAGTAGCCGCGGTCGTAGAACTTCAGGTTGCGGCCTCCCCTGTTGTTGTCCTGGTACAGATCCAGCGCCGTGGAACAGGCGGCGAGCAGCTGCTGCGAGGAGGCCGTGCTGAGCAACTGCTGGGCGCGCGCCTCCTGTTCGGCCTTCGTGCGGAAGCATTCCGCGACGCCGCGGCCCTTCCAGACCATGCAGACCTTGGCCGCACCCCAGTCGCCGGACAGGTCCAGGGTCCGGCCCTCGAACGAGGCGTACCGGGTCGTGGCGTCCGCGGCGGGCGCGCCGACCGCTCCGGCCGGGGCGGTGAGGAGGGCGGAAGTCGCGAGCGTTCCCGCTGCCACCAGGCCGAACGTCGCCTTGCGCGTATTCAACACAGGTGCGTCCCTTCACGAGTGGTCGCCCGGCGGCTGCCGGACCGGCCCCATCCTGGAACCCCCTCGGCCCCCGGTTCTTGAACAAACGCGCACCGCGCATCGTCCCGTGGGGCCCAGCTTCCAGTCCCGCGCGGACTCTCGCCGTTGCCGCGTCCACTTCAGCGCTCCGTACAAGAACGGCTATCGCGGAATCGCGGTGGACGCCGAACTCCCTTGACCTGATGGCCACTTAACACCGCGAGCGCATCGGCCCACACTGTGACGCGCAAGCACCTCGCTGTTCCGACAACGAACGCGGAGGATCAAGCATGGTCTTACGTCACAAGGTAGCGGGACTCATCGCAGGGGTGAGCCTGGTCGTCGGCGGGCTCCTGGCCACCACGCCGGCCCAGGCCGCCCCGGCCGTCGACCGGGCAGTGGGCACCACCACGCAGAGCGTCCGCACATCTGCGGCCGGCGCAGAACACGAGATCGGGGTGCCGGCCACAGCGCCGACGATCAGCCCCGCCGCGAGGAACGTCCGCTACGTCAGCGGCGGAAGCTACAGTTGCGATTACGGTTATCTGTGCGCGCGCGTCTGGGATCCGACCCGCGGCCAGTACAAGGTGTTCGACCTGTACTACTGCAACACCTATTCGCTGTCCTACTGGGGTTCCGGCGGGGACGGCGGCGGCTTCTTCAACAACCAGACCACCGGCACCGTAGCCACGTTCTACAACTCGGCCGGGGGCATCTACCACTCCTCCACCGCCTATGCCGTCGCTCCGACCTGGTTCAGCTGGGACCCGGTCTGGAAGATCAAGAACTGCTGACAGGGCCACATGCGCGGCGCGGCGTCACGTCCTGACACCCGTCGGGGTTGCATGGCTGGGGGCCGGGCCATGCAACCCTTGCCGGCCGGCTCCAAGGAACGGATCCGGCCGGCGCGCGAGGCGAAGGACCTCGATGACCTGGCGCAGGAGGAGCTGGCCCAGTCCTGATCGTCCCCCGGGCGAAGAGCGACGAAGCGCTGCAGGAGATCATGGAGCACGGCGGTGGGTGACACACGGCTTTGGACGGATACTCCCGTCGGCGGGACACTCCGAGGATGAGAAGAACGGCGCTCTTGGACGCACCGGGTCTGGGCAAGCTGGCGGCCGCGCTCGGGTGCCTCGCCCTCCTGTCGACGGCGGGCCGAATCGCTCTGCTGAACATCGGCCGACCGGGTGACACGCCCACCGAAACGGGCAAGTGGCTGTTGCAGATCGCGTCGGTGTTCGCCGGAACGGGCGTTATCAGTTCAGTGCTCAGGCAAGCCGACATCACCCGCAATGAGCGGGAGGCCTGGGCACACTTGCTGCGGGAACTGATCACCGCGCAAGACAAGGTCCAACTGGCGATCCGCCTCCTGTCGGCACATGCCACCGCCAAGACGTACTTCGAGCAGATACGGCAGCTCAGCGAGGTTCGCGAGGTGCTGCGCCGCATCACCTCCTCACCGCAGGTCCATGAGGACGCGGCGCTGCGCGGAGCGCTGGCGCGTATGCGCGAGGACTTGACACTTCTGGTGCGCGAGTACGAGGTGCATCATCTTCCGTTGGCCCGGCAGCAGAGGCTCGATGAGGAGTACCTCACCCAGAGGCTCAAGTCCTTGGTGCGGACAGGCTCGCAGCTGTCGCCGTCGATACCGCACAGCTTGACGGAGCCGCTGCCCGCCTGGCAGATGCTGAACGATCCGTAGGAGTTTCCGCTCCTGAACGCTTTCCGGCACGGTTACAGGTCCAGTGACTTCCGTGTCGCGTACGAGATCGCCAAGCCGATCATGGAGCGCCACTCCGGTATCCGGCGCCATCCGAAACACGAGACCCGGATCGATCTGTTCGGTGAGGAAGCGAAAAGTCTGGGCAAGGCGCGGGTGGCGGCGAAGCTTCCCGCCGAGGACTTGGCCCGAGCTGAACGGTTCTACGCGGAGTGCCTCGGCCTGACTCCGATCGAGAGGCGGTCCGACGGCTTGTTGTACCGGTGCGCGGGTGCGGAGTTCTCGGTGGTCAGGATCTCCGTCCCGAGAACCGCGGAAGCGCCGCCCCGTACCTCCCCGCAGATGGTCTGGGAAGTCGACGACATCGAGAGCGCCGTCGCACGGCTTGTGGGGCGTGGCGTGGTGTTCGACGAGGAGTCGTCATCGGACGGCGGCACCGGAATCGTCGAGGTCGGCAGGGGTTTCCCCGGCGCGGGGGCACACGGCGCCCGCCTTGCCTGCTTCCGTGACAGCGAGGGCAACGTGCTCGCTCTGCATTCTCCTGTGTTGTGAAGCGGTCGGCCGGTGGTGCCCGCGCATCAAGCGCACGGGCGTGCGCGCTGTCGGGTGTTCAGAAGACCGACAGACCCGTGAGCGTCGTGAAGCGGTCGAGGGCTGATACGCCCGCCACCGAGTTGCCGCGCCGGTCCAGGCCGGGGCTCCACACGCACAGGGTGCACACCCCGGGTACGACGGCGATGATCCCTCCGCCGACGCCGCTCTTGCCCGGTAGGCCCACGCGATACGCGAACTCCCCGGCCGCGTCGTACGTGCCGCACGTGAGCATGACCGCGTTGACCTGCTTGGCCTGGCTGGGGGTCAGAAGGGCGGAACCGTCCTCGCGCACACCGCGCCGGGCCAGGAAGCTCGCGCCGAGCGCCAGGTCCGCGCAGGACGCCTCGATGGAGCACTGCCGGAAGTAGGCGGCCAGCAGGCCGGGGACCGGGTTGGCGATCGTGCCGTAGGACGCCATGAAGTGGGCCAGCGCCGCATTCCGGTCGCCGTGGGCCGCCTCGGAAGCGGCGATCTCCGGTACGAAGTCGATGGCCGGGTTGCCGCTTTCGGCGCGCAGGAGGTCACGTACCTGCCCGGCCGCGTCGCCGGTCAGCGACTGCAACCGGTCGGTGACCACCAGGGCGCCGGCGTTGATGAACGGGTTGCGGGGGACGCCGTTCTCGTACTCCAGCTGGACCAGCGAGTTGAAGGGGTTGCCCGAAGGCTCGCGGCCCAGGTTGCGCCAGATTTGTTCGCCCTCCAGGGAGAGCGCCAGGGCCAGGGCGAAGACCTTCGTGATGGACTGCGTCGAGAACGGCGTACGCCAGTCGCCGACGCCGTAGACGGTTCCGTCCGGTTCGGCGACCGCCATGCCGAACCGCCGGATGTCGGCCCCGGCGAGCCCTGGAATGTAGTCGGCGGGGCATCCGCGTTCGCGGAGTTCGGCGGTCTCCTTCTCGATGCGGTTCAGCACCGCCCCGAAGCGTCCGGTCCCGACCGCGGTCACTGTGTCCGTCCGATGGTGATCACGTCGACTCCTGTGGTGTCCGGCACCGGCTTGTCGTCAGGCAGCCATGCTCAGCGTTTGCGGTCGGCACCCTCTGGGTCGGGCGCGTGCACCATGATCACATGATCGCTGACTCGGCGATGGCCGTCTCGGAACGGGCTGGCCACACCCCGCGCGACGCCACTCGATCGGGCCGCAGGAAGGCCTTCCGGATACCCGTCATGGGGGATGGGGCGATGGATCACTGGATCGGGCTGGACGAGCCGGCCCAGCTGCCGCGCTTCCGGCGGGTCCCAGTGGTACCGCCGGGAACGCACCGGCCGACGCATCACTGTCCTCCAGGCTGCGATACCCATCGACCGCCTCCCCGGTCCCCCGGCTCCACCGCCGACGCGGTGGCCACACATGCCAGACCCCCGGCAGGGACCCCCTGGCGTCGGCGCGCGTGCCCGGGCCCCCACGACGCAGGCCCAGTTGCCCCCTAGCGGTCGATTGGAAGCACCTCGTCCAAGCCGCTGTC
Organism: Streptomyces sp. NPDC016845; assembly: GCF_044332585.1. Lineage (NCBI taxonomy): Bacteria > Bacillati > Actinomycetota > Actinomycetes > Kitasatosporales > Streptomycetaceae > Streptomyces > Streptomyces sp. NPDC016845. Next base: position 45,653 of record NZ_JBIRPI010000025.1, read on the forward strand.
GCGGAGGATCCGCCGGACGGTGTCGTTGAGGGTGCTGTCCGTGCCGATGACGGTCTCCAAACCGTCGGGGAGCAGGTCCTTCTCCCGGTACCAGTCGCTCAGATGGTCAGGCGTGACCTCCCGCAGGTAGGTGGCGTCGTGCTTCGTCGCATGCCGCAGCAGCGTCTCCTCGTACGGCACGTCAAGGTAGTAGCAGCGCGATACGCCCCTGTGGGCGTGCACCAGCTCTTGGATCATGGTGCCGTAGCGGTCGGCGTACAGAATGCCTTCGACGACGACGTGGAAGCCGTTGTCCAGGGCGTAGCGGGCGGTGAGGTCGATCAGGCCGATATTGGCGCCGCCGGGCCGGTCGCGTTCGCGCAGCACGGTGCGGCGGAGGTTGTCCTGGCCGACGATGGCGAGGTTGCGGCCGAAGCTCTCGCGCAGCCCGGCCGCGACGGAGGACTTGCCCGAAGCGCTGTTGCCGCGGATCACGATCAGGCGCGTGTCGTCAGTTCCCACGGTCCAGCGTAAGCGGTACGAGCCGACGCCAGGGTGGACCGTGCGGAACCGGGCGGGATTGAGCCTCGTGTTGCCGGGCTCGCGGGAGCTACGAGCGAGGGAAGCGAGCCGAGCCCTACAAGGGGTCTCTACAGCAGGGCGCCACCGGACACTTCGAGACGCTGGGCTGTGACCCATCGCAGGTCCTCGGAGGCGAGCGCGGCGATGGCGTCGGCGATCTCCTGTGGTTCGCCGACGCGGCCGAGCGCGGTCTGCGCGCCCAAGGTCTCGCGCATCTGCGCGTCGTCCCGCATGGCGCCGCCGTTGAAGTCGGTGGCGGTCGGCCCCGGCGCGATGGCGTTGACGCGGATCCCGCGCGCCCCCAGCTCCACGGCCAAGGTTCGGCTGAGGACCTCGACGGCCGCCTTGGAGGCCGCGTACACCGAAGTGCCGGCGCTGGTGTGGCGGCTGAGGGACGAGGAAACGTTGATGATCCGCCCCCCGTCGGCCAGCACGGGCGAGAGCGCCTGGATGAGGAAGAACGTGCCGCGCACGTTGGTGTCCATCACGGCGTCGTAGTCGTCGACCGTGACGGCTTCCAGCGGTCCGAACAGGCCGATCCCGGCGTTGTTGACCAGGACGTCCAGCCGGGTCGCGTCCCAGCGCTCCAGCTGCGCGGCCAGGTCGGAGACGACGGCGGGAAAGGAGGCCACGTCGCTGATGTCCAGGCGCAGCGCGGCGGCCGTGGCGCCGGTTTCCTGGACGCTCCTGACCGTCTCCTCGGCCTCCTGCGCGTCGCCGCGGTGGGTGACGATGACGCGCATTCCGTGCCGGGCCAGCGACTGGGCCGTGGCCCGGCCCAGCCCACGGTTGCCGCCGGTGACCAGTGCGATCTTGCCTGACTCCATGCGTGTTTCTCCATACGGGAACGGAAGGATGCCGGCGGGGGCGCTCCCCTCACCCGGATGCGAGTCGACCGACTCGCCTTCCTGGCTACGTAAACATCCACACAGAGGCGAGTCAAGTGACTCGCCTCGCAAGGGGGCATAGTGGGCCCATGACCGCAGGACTCTCCGCGCACCACCAACAACTCGCTCGGCGCAAACGCGAAGCGATCACCGCAGCGGCCACGAAGCTGTTCCTGGAACGGGGCTACCACGGAACCTCGCTGGCGAAGATCGCGCAGGAAGCGGCCGTCTCGAAGTCCACGCTGTTCAAGCAGTTCCCCACCAAAGCAGCGCTTTTCGAAGCCATCGTCACCGAGTACTGGACGGGCGGGCCGGACCCGGCGGCGCCCGCGACGCACCCCGGCGACCTGCGCGCGGGCCTGCGCGCGATCGGCCGCCGTTACGCCGACCTGATGGGCCGGCCCGCAATGGCGACTCTCTTCCGCATCGTCATCGCCGAACTGCCGCGCTTCCCGGAACTGGGACGGGCCCAGTTCGAGCTGGGGAAGCTGCCCTACTTCATCTCCGTACAGCACTATCTGGAGGCCGAGCACGCCGCGGGCACTGCGGTGGTACCCGACGCCCAGAGCGCCACCAACCAGTTCCTCGGAATGATCGCCAACTACGTCCTGTGGCCGCGGATGCTGCTCGCCGACTGGAACCCCGCACCCGCCGACGTCGGCCACACCGTCGAGGAGGCCGTCACGACGATGCTCGCCCGCTACGGCCGCGGCGCCGACGACCCTCAGCACTCCTGAGGGGCCCGTCCGCCCCCGTGAGGCGCGGATTCCTGCGCCGCGTTCCAGGGAGCCGCCCCCGGCCGGTGCGGCGGCGCACCCCGACAGTTTCCGGACACGCCCGCATCCCGGACTAGCTGTACGTAGCTTTCACAGCGCTGCACCGTGTAGCGTCCGTGTCAGCAGTCGTGGTTCCGAAGTACCGCCCGTGGACCTCACGTTCACGGGCAGTTTGCTGTCCAGAGTCTCTGAGGACCAGGACGACCACCTCCGGCTCCCGCACCGTGCGGGAGCCGCCTTCTAGTCCCCTTGGAGGACACATGGCCACCGGTACCGTCAAGTGGTTCAACGCGGAAAAGGGCTTCGGCTTCATCGAGCAGGAGGGTGGCGGCCCGGACGTCTTCGCCCACTACTCGAACATCAACTCCTCCGGCTTCCGTGAGCTGCAGGAAGGCCAGAAGGTGAACTTCGACGTCACCCAGGGCCAGAAGGGCCCCCAGGCGGAGAACATCACCCCCGCCTGATCCAGCTCCGTGACGCCCGCCCCGGCCTGCCGAGGCGGGCGTCACGCGTGCCCAGACGCTTTTACATCCCCGGGCCACGCTGCCCACGCGCACGGGGAGAACGGCCGGTACGTCGACGCCGCTGCTGACGTCGCCGGGCGCCCCTGGGAACAGCCACATTGCTTTGGTCCAGACCATTGCTCTCCGGTCCAGCTGTACAGCAAGCTGCTCCCAAGCACCGGATCATCACGACCGGAGCGCTCGCCACCGGACAGGAAGGCAGCAACACACCCATGCGCACAACGATTTCGACCCTGAGCTTGGCCGGACTGCTGGCCGCGGCCGCCCTGCTGCTCGCCCCGTCCGCCCAGGCCACCGGGTACACCTATGTCGGCATGTACCCGAGCGCCGCCGCCTGCGACGCGGCGGGCAAGGATTATGTGGCCCGCGGCCAGGCGGTCAGCTACTTCTGCGACGTCACCCCCACCACCGCCCGCCTGTCCATCTGGTCCTGACCGGCCTCACCACCGCAGCACTGACACACCCGGCACTGCACCGGCCCGGCAGCCGTCACGGCGTCCGGGCCGACGCCTGTTTCGCCCGCGCCGAGTCTTCTCGGTGGTGACCACGACCAGGCTCGGCACGCTCCAGCGCGGCTCCGAGCCGTCGTCAGCGTTCGCATGCCGTCGAGCCGGTCCAGCTGGACAGGAGATCGAGTGCCTGGCGCTCGGGTGAATCGGACTCGGGCGAGTAGACGGTGATACGGAGCCCGGGGTCGGCGGGCAGGTCGAGGGCCTCGTAGGGCATGGCCAGGTCCCCGACGAGCGGGTGGTGGAGTCGCTTCACCCCGGAGTGGTGGAATCGCACGTCGTGCCTGGCCCACCGCCGGGCGAACTCGTCGCTCTTCGCCGAGAGTTCGCCGATCAGGTCGGTGAGGCCCTTGTCGTGCGGCGAGCGGCCGGTCTCGGTGCGCAGCAAGGCGACCGAGTCGTTGGCGGCCTTGTCCCACGCGGGCCAGAAATCGGCAGAGCCCGGATCGAGGAACAGGAACCGCGCGGTGTTGACCGGACCACGCTGCGAGAACAGCGGGGAGTCGTAGACCGGAGCGTACAAAGCCTGGCCGAGCGCGTTGGCGGCAAGGATGTCCAACCGCCCGTTGCGGATGTAGGCAGGCAGGTCGGTCATCGCGTCGAGCATCCGCAGAACCGCCGGTCGGATCCGCCCCGTGGCAACAGCCGGCTGACGCTGGGACGCAGTGGCCGTGCGGGCCAGGTCGTAGAGGTAGGCCCGCTCGGCGTCGTCGAACTGCAGTGCCTGGGACAAGGAGTCCAGCACCGAGTCCGAGGCGCCTCGCAAGTTCCCTCGCTCGAGGCGGATGTAGTAGTCGACGCTCATCCCGGCCAGCAGCGCCACCTCCTCCCGGCGCAACCCGGTCACGCGTCGGTTGCCGCCGAAGACGGGAAGCCCGGCCTGCTGGGGCGTGATGCGGGCACGACGGGTGCTGAGGAACTCCCGCACCCGGTCGACCTGCGCATGCCTGTCGCTGTCCGTCACCTCACCACCGTAGGTCGTGCGGCCGTGTGCTGGGAGGTACTGCCGTTACCCCGAAGAGCAGTCACTGCCACCAGCGCACGTCCACGGGTTTCCTCTCAGGGATCCAGCAAGGCGGAACGCCCTGCACAGCCCACAGCCCAAGAGGAAGTCGTCAAGTGGCAGACAACCGATTCACCACCCATGCGGAACGTTTCGATCTGGGGGGAAAGCGCGCGCTCGTCACCGGCGGCACCAGAGGCATCGGGTTGATGATCGCGCGTGGCCTCCTGCAGGCGGGTGTCCGCGTGGTCATCACCGCACGTGACCCCGATGCCTGCGCCCAGGCGCAGGAACAGCTGTCCGCATTCGGTGAGGTGCGGGCCGTCCCCGCCGATCTGTCCCGCCACGACGAGTGCCGACGGCTGTCGGACCTCGTCGCCCCCGGCTCGGAGCGCCTCGACATCCTCGTCAACAACGCGGGCACCATGTGGGACGAGCCGCTGGCGACGTTTCCGGACGCGGCCTGGGACACGGTCGTCGACCTCAACCTGAAGTCGCCGTTCTGGCTGGTCCAGGCGTTGCTGCCCGCACTGCGCCGGGCGGGCAGCGCCGATGACCCCGCGCGGATCATCAACATCGGCAGTATCGCGGCCATCCATATCCCGCAGCGGCCCAACTATTCGTACTCCAGCAGCAAGGCCGCGCTGCATCAACTCACCAGAGTCCTCGCCAAGGAACTGGGGCCGCAGCACGTCACCGTGAACGCCGTGGCACCGGGACCGTTCCCGTCGAAAATGATGGCCGCAACCCTCGATGAGCTCGGCGAAGCGATCGCGGCATCGGCCCCGCTACGGCGGATCGGCCGCGACGACGACATGGCGGGTGTCGCCGTGTTCCTCGCCAGCCGGGCAGGCGCGTACCTGACGGGCACCGTGATTCCCGTCGACGGCGGCATCGCCACCACCGCGTAGGGCGGGCCGCCTGGCGTCTGTCTCGAAGTCCCGGCGGGTCAGCCCGTGGCACCCGTCGGCCGCGCGGTCGGCGGGTGCCGCCACGACGGGGTCGGTACCCGTCCCTGCATACGGATGACGAGGTCCGAGCAAGGCGGCTGAAAGGCAGTCACGAGCTGCGTCTCTGGCCCCGGGAGCAGCCCGCAATGCCGGCCAGAGCGCCACAGGTCGGCGATGGTTCCGCGCCGGGGCTCCGGACATCGTGCCGCAGTGGTCACTGAACCAGGGCACCGGCATGTGGCGCTCCATCAAGATCGCGCTCGCGAACCTCGACTCGGGCAAGGCGGAGTTCCACGTGCACTACGCGACGGGCGCCTGCAACAGCCGGTCGGTGATGGTGCCGACGCGGATCGACATCTACCACACCAGCGAGCCCAACGGCACGTACGGGACCTGGGAGAACGCGCCCGACACGAACGACCTGATCCGCTCGGGCTTCGACCCCAGTGACCTGTTCGACTTCTACGACGACGCCATGGACGATCTGGGATACACCTCCGGCAGGGACCTGACGAACGAGGAGATGCACGAGTTCGCGCTCACCGCGCTCGGCAAGGACCGGGCCGACATGTCGTCCCAGGTCGACTACCACAGCAAGGTCTCCCGGGGCGAGGACCCCGGCGAGTCCACCGCGGGCACGCACGCGGAGGGGATGACCCGCACGACGATCCCGGCGGACAAGCGCAAGAAGCTGATCGAGCGGTACGTCACCCTGGGCCTGATCACCCAGACCGGGAGCGGCGACAACGCCGTCTACAAGCTGGGCAGCACTCCCCCGGCCTCTACGGACAGCGATTCGAGCTCCAGCAGCAGTTCCGACGCGGAGATGGCCGAGGCCTCGCAGGAGTCGCAGTCGCCGGGACAGCCGTTCCTCAGTCTCGATCTCGGCTCGCAGGGCAGCAGCAGCGATGACGACTACCAGGACGCCATGGAGCTCTAGGTGTGCAGGAGGCGTTGCACCCGGGTCTGCCCTCGCGGGCCTGTCCGGGGCGGCCCGCGTGCGGTAGGCCTGGCAGGTGGTCCGGTGCACAGCGATCTGGAGGCCACCGCATGCGCCTGAGGAGAGAAGACAGCCCGCGACAGGGCGCGCCCGCGACCTCGCCGGACGGATCAAGCTCGTCAAAGTGGACATCGACAAGAACCCCCGGCTCAGCCGGCGCTTCGAAGTGCAGGCTGTGCCGACCCTCCTCATCCTGAACAAGGGCGAGACGGTCGCCCGGCAGACCGGTACGGCACCCGCGCACGCCCTTCGCTCGTGGGTCGAGCAGGCGATGAAGGGCCTGCGAACCATTGCAGGAGAGTGAAGACAACGGCCCTCGGCCGTGGCGGTGCCGGGCTTGAGGAAGCCCCTCACGGACCGGCGCGGCCGATCGGGCCCATTCCCAGAAGGAGAACCCTCATGGCCACGATTCCCGACCCCCACCTGGCGATGGTGCGCCCGGTGACTCCGCGCACCCCCGGAGGCTGCGAGGAGTGCCTCAAAGAGAATTCCCCGTGGGTGCACCTGCGCCTCTGTCTGACCTGCGGGCACGTGGGGTGCTGTGACTCCTCCCCCAACAAGCACGCCCGACGGCACGCGGGGGCCGAGGGCCACCCCATCGTGCGGTCCTTCGAGCCGGGCGAGGACTGGCGCTGGTGCTTCGTCCACGAGGCCCTGGTCTGATGAGCACGACCGAGCACGAGGACGGTGCGGTCGGTGAGACACCCGACAGGTACGGAGCGTTCCCGCGCCTGGCGCCGGAGCAGCTGGAGGACTTGGCCGCACAAGGTGAACGCCGCAGGATCGCCGAGGGCGAGGTGCTGTACCGCGAGGGGCAGCCGATCCGCGAGTTCCTCGCGATCCTCAGCGGGGCCGTCGAAGTCGTCGACGATCTGGGCGGGCCCGACGAGCGGACGATCGCCGTGCACGGGCCCGGCAGGTTCCTCGGTGAACTCGGCCTCCTCGAAGGACAGGCGGCGTTCGACACCGCCGTGATGCGCCAGGCGGGAGAAATCCTCGCCGTCCCGGTGGAACGGCAGCGCGAGTTGGTCAGCCGCGACCCCGTCCTCGGCGACCTCGTCCTCCGCGCCTACCTGGGCCGCAGATATCTGCTCATCGGCCTCGGCGCGGGCTTCCGGATCCTTGGGTCGTGCTACTCACCGGACACGCTGCGGCTGCGGGAGTTCGCCGCACGCAACCGGCTGCCCCACCGCTGGATCGATTTGGAGAAGGACGAGGAGGCCGAGGCACTGCTGCGCCGGTTCGCCATCCGTACCGAGGAGACACCGGTGGTCCTCTGGGAGGGCGACAGGGTGCTGCGCAATCCGAGCAACGCCGAACTCGCCCGGCTCATCGGACTGCCCGCCCCCTCCCCCTCGTCCGACGCCGGACGGTGCGACGTACTGGTCGTCGGCGCGGGCCCCGCCGGACTCGCCGCCTCCGTGTACGGCGCTTCCGACGGCCTCACCACGGTCACCGTCGACGCGGTGGCCACCGGAGGCCAGGCCGCGACCTCGTCACGCATCGAGAACTACCTCGGCTTCCCGTCAGGCATCTCCGGGGGCGAGCTCATGGAACGCGCGGTGCTCCAGGCCCACAAGTTCGGTGCCCGTCTCATGGTCCCGGCGGAGGTCAGCGGGCTCACCCAGCAGGACGGTGAGTACGCCGTCACCTTCAAGGACGGGTCCCGGGCCCGGGCGGGCGCCGTGGTGCTCACCTCCGGCGTGTGGTACCGCAGGCTCGAAGTGCCCGGCCTCGACCGCCTGGAGGGCGTCAGCGTCTATTACGCGGCGACGGTCCACGAGGCCAGTCTCTGCCATGCGGATCCGGTCGCCGTGGTCGGCGGCGGGAACTCCGCCGGACAGGCGGCGCTGTTCCTCGCCCACCACGCGTCCAAGGTCCACCTCCTCGTCCGCGGCGGTGACCTCAACGCCGACATGTCGCGCTACCTGGTGGACCAGGTGGAGGAGCACCCCAAGATCGAGGTGCTGCTCCACACCGAAGTACGGGAAGCCAGTGGGAAGGACAAGCTGGAGTCGCTGACCGTGGAGGACAACACCAGCGGTGAGCGCCGCGAACTGCCTGCCACGGCGCTGTTCGTGTTCATCGGGGCCCGGCCGCACACCGACTGGCTCAAGGGCGTGCTGGCCCTGGACGAGAAGGGTTTCGTCCTCACCGGCGCCGACGCCCAGGTGGTCGCCGATGCGCGGCAGTGGGCCGCGCTGGGCCGTGGGCCGATGCTGCTCGAGACCACCCTTCCCGGGGTCTTCGCCGCCGGCGACGTCCGAAGCGGCTCCGTGAAGCGGGTGGCTTCGGCGACCGGTGAAGGCGCCATGGCGATCCGCCTCGTGCACGAGCACCGGGGAAGGAGGCGAGACCTGGCCACCGCCGGCTCCGAGGGACAGGGGCCCGCCGCGAGCGGGGCCGTGTCCCGGACGGAATGAACCGGGCAGGCGAGGAGAGTTGCCAGTCGGCCCGCCGTTCACGGTCGAGGAGCGGCCCACGCGGCCCATGAAGGTGCCCCGCGAGAACAGCGTGTCACCACGGCTCCGACTTCGCCCCGGGGCATCCTGTGAACCCCTGCGATCGCGGAGGGGAAGCCGAGGAGAATGGTCCGGTCGTGCGGGTGTCATCGCAGAGCGTCACGGTCGTGGCTCTCCTGGCGGATCCGGACGCGCCCACGGACATCGCGCGGCGCCTGACCCGGCTGCTTCCCGACCGGCTCGCCGAAAGAGCGGGCCAGGGCCGGCAGTTCGACGTCAGGGTGGTCAGCGAGCCGTTCACCTCGGGGAGCGAGGACCCGCCCACCTTGATGCGGCGGATCATGGAACGCGCAGGCAAGGAAAGTTGGGACATCGCCGTGGCCCTCACCGACCTTCCGCTGCACTCACACGGGCGCAAAGTCGTGGTGGATCTGAGTCACGAACACGGCTTGGCACTGTTCTCGCTCCCGTCTCTCGGGGGCTTGCGACTGCAGTCGAGGGCGCGGCGGGCCGTCGAGGAAGTCGTGCTCAGCCTGATGGACCCGCACCCCACGGGGGCACAGACGCTTCCGCAGAGTCAGCCGCCGCTCCTGAAACCTTTCGCCAGTCGCCTCACGGCTGTCCGTCCCGGCCCGGTCGGTGAGAGGGACACCGCCGACCTTCGCTACGTGGTCAGCGGGCCGCGCGGCTACCTGCGGGTGCTCATCGGTATGGTCCGCGCCAACCGGCCTTGGCGTTTGGTACCGAGTCTGTCGAAAGCCCTGGCGGCCGCGCTCGCCACAGGGGCCGTCGCCACCCTGGACTCCACCACCTGGAGCCTCTCCGAAGCCCTGGGCGCACCACGCCTCGTCGTCGCCATGGTCGGATCCATCGGACTCCTGGTCGGCTGGCTGATCGTGGACGGAGAACTCTGGCACCGAGCGCCGGAGGCATCGCCCGAGGCGAGGCAGAAAGCGCGGCTCTACAACACCTCGACAGTTCTGACCGTGGGTATCGGGGCGCTCGCCTGCTACGGGGGCTTGCTGGTCATCGACTTGGCGTGGGCGCAGTTCATCCTCGACGGCCGAGTGTTCGCCTCCACGACACGAACGCCGCTGAACGCCACGGAGTACCTGACGCTGTCCTGCTTCGTCTCTTCTGCCGCCACGGCGGGCGGCGCGCTCGGTTCAGGGTTCGAGAGCGACGAGGCGATCAGCGCAGCGACCTACTCCAAGCGCGAGAAGGAACGTCGCCGCATGCTTCAGGGTGAGCCTTGACCTTGATCCGTGATCCGTGATCCGTCATCCCGCGGGTCACTGCCGCGAGCAGCCGGCCCGCGGTCACAGGCGGGCGAAACCCCGCGACAGGGCGAGGGCGAGGGCGGCTCCGAGGGCGGTCATCCCTACGCGCTCCAGCGCGATGGGCACCGTGGCGTTCGCCCTGCCGCTGGAGAAGAGCAGCAGCACGGTAGGAGTCAGGAAAACGGCGTAGAGGAAGTCGTCGGGCAGTACGGCGTAGGCGACGGTCAGCACGGCACACACAGCCGCGAGAAGCAGACACACCTTCGGCGGGGCGACGACGGCCACCGCGACCGCGAGGAGCGCCCCCGTCGCGGTGCCGAGCGCCCGGTGCATGACGCGTCTGCCGGTTCGGCGGGCGCCGGGCACCAGGACCAGGCAGAGGGTCAGCACCGCCCAGTTCCCGCGTGGCAGGTCCAGCGCGCGGGTGACGACGATGAGCGCGGTGCACCCGGCGGCCAGTTCGACGGCGTGGACGATCGCCTCGCGGGTGGCCGCTGGCTCGGCGGTCAGACGCATGCGCACCAGCCCCGCCAGCACGATGACGACGGCCGCGCCCAGCCAATTGGCGATCGCCACCCGCCCGGGGGCATCGGGGGCCAGCGTCGCGTAGAGCACGATGTTCGACGGCAGGAGCGCCGCCGCGCCGACGCTGAGCCGGTTGACGTAGAACTGGGCCGCGCAGGCGGCGACGACCGCCGCGATCAGCAGCGGCGTGCTGCCGGCCACCCATGAGCCGACGGCCGCCGCGAGCCCGGCGGACAGGCCGACCAGGCATTGGCCGCTCAGGGAGAGCCGACCCACTGCCATGGTCATGAAGGTCATGCCGAGGTAGACGGCCAGCGCCGTCTCCCCCTCCAGCAGCCACCAGGCCAGCCCCACCGGCACCACGGCAAGCAGGACCAGAGCGGCGGACTTGGCCACCAGACGCGGCGGTGGCGCCCTGAATCGCATCATGAGGTCCAAAGATTCAGAGACAGGAAGATAAGAGGGTATAAAGCGATTAAGAGGTATTCCACCATGCGGCGGCACGGCAGAGCGCTTCCAGACACAAGACACACCGTGCGCAAACCGCTCCGGGGCCGTCGTGGGGTCAGGTTCCGGCCTGGAGGCGAAGGCCTGCCAAGGTCAGGTCCAGCGCGGCGAGGAACTGATCCCGGTCGTCGTGACCGGCGAACTCGTCGGCGATCTGCCGTACGAAAGGGAACTCCTCGGCGTCGAGGGACCGCCAGGCCTCGGCGAAACGGTCGAGGTACTCCTCGCGGTCCACCTCGCCGTCGAGCAGCTCCTGGGGGATCTCCGCGCCCAGGTCGGCGGCCGACCCGACCACGACGCCCGTGATCGCCGAGACGGCGTGGAAGCGCTGGCGCGGGGTGAGATCGAGGCGCAGCGTCTGGCGGCCGAGGCGCTCGTACAGTCGCAGCGAGTTGCCCTGGATGTCGGTGTTGCGCATGAAGTACGCGGACAGCCAGGGCCGGTCCACGATCGCGTCGAACAGCGCGATGGCCATCGCGCGGAGGTCGGCGATGGGGTCCTCGCTGTCCGGCCGCTCCTCCACGGCAGCCAGGACGCCGCTGATCGCATGGTCGGTGGCGCGGTCGAGGAGTTCGTCCTTGTTCTGGACGTACCAGTAGATCGTGCCGACGCCCGTGCCGAGCCGAGCGGCGAGGGTGCGGAAGGTCAGCGCGGCCCCACCGGCTTCGTCGAGCACGGCCACGGCCGCGTCCAGTACGGCCTCCATCGAGTGCGAAGCACGTCGGCGCCCGCGGGGAGGCCGGTCGGCGGCGGAGCGTGCGCGGGTCGGGGGCGGTGTCATGGCATCCATCCAAACACAACTTGCCACGCTATCGAACGTCGTTCTATGGTGGAACAGCGTTCGAGACTCGAACGTTGTTCCATGAGCGAACGCCGTTCCATAGTTGGCAGCGTTCCGCGATCAGAAAGGAGGCCGGTCATGACTGCCACCACCGACACCGGGCCCGTTTCCACCCGCACCTACGGATCGCTGCGGGCGGCGTGGATCCCGCTGGCCGCACTCTGCCTGGCCTTCTTCGTCGAGATGGTCGACAACACGCTGCTCTCCATCGCACTGCCCACCATCGGCCGCGACCTCGGCAGCGGCACGACCGCCCTGCAGTGGGTCACCGGCGCCTACTCGCTGACCTTCGGCGGCCTGCTGCTCACCGCCGGCTCCATGGCCGACCGACTCGGCCGCCGCCGCGTGCTCCTGGTCGGCCTCGCCGTCTTCGGCCTGCTGAGCCTGGCCGTCATCGCCGTCGGCTCCGCCGGGCAGCTCATCGCCCTGCGGGCCGGACTCGGCATCGCCGCCGCGGCCATGGCGCCCATCACCAACTCGCTCGTCTTCCGCCTCTTCGACGACCAGGCACTGCGGATGCGCGCGATGACCCTGATGATCGTCGTCGGCATGTCCGGATTCATCCTCGGTCCGCTGCTCGGCGGCACCGCGCTCGCCCACGTGAGCTGGCAGTGGCTTCTGCTGATCAACGCGCCGATCGCACTGATCGCTGCCATCGGCGTGCGCCTGGGCGTCGCGCCCGACCGGCGCGAGGACCTCACCGACGACAAGCTCGATCTGCCCGGCGCCGCCTTCAGCGTCCTCACCATCGGCCTGGCCTGTTATGCGCTGACCAGCGGAGTCGAGCACGGCTGGCTCTCCGCCGCCACCCTCGGCTCGGTCCTCGGCGCGGTCGCGGCGGGCATCGCGTTCGTGTGGCACGAGCGCCGCAGCAAGACCCCCATGCTGGACTTGAAGATCTTCTCGAACGGCACCGTGCGCGGCGCCGCCCTCGCCCAGATCGGTACGTCCGTGGCGATGGCCGGCGTGATGTTCGGGCTGATCCTCCACTTCCAGTACGCCTACGGGTGGAGCCCGGTCCGGGCCGGCCTGGCGAACCTGCCGCTCATCGTGACCATGATCGTGGCGACCCCGCTCTCGGAGGGGCTGGCCAGAAAGTTCGGCCACCGCATCGCCTGTCTGGTCGGCGCGGGCTGCCTGACCGTGGCCCTCGCCGGCCTCGCCTGGGGCGTCGACCACGGGTACGCCGCCATCGCTGCCTGCATGGTCGTGATGACGATCGGGCTGCGCACCGTCATGACCATCTGCGCCATCGCCCTGGTCGAGGCGATGCCGGCCAACCGCACCTCGATCGGGACGGCGCTCAACGACACCGCCCAGGAGGTCGGCACCAGCGTCGGCACCGCCGTCGTCGGCACCCTGATCGCCGCACTGGTCACCACCCAGCTGCCCGTGGGCGTCTGGAACAGCGACCTCGTGCACTCCTTCTTCCACGGCGAGCGCATCACCTACGCCGTACTCGCGGTGATCGTCGGCCTCATCGCCGGCGGCGGCGCGCTCACCCTCACCGACTCCCACTCCACCGAGGAGCCGGCCTGACGGGTGAGCCCGGGCCTACGGCTGTCGCCCCTGGCCCGCTACCTGACCGAGTGGATCCTCACCGCGATCGTGAGATCGAACACCGTAGCCCCACCGTGCCGTAGTCCGCTCACCCCATGAACGTCCGGAGGTCAGCTCCCTTCAGGGAGCCGTTCCGGCGGGAGTCACCGGTACGCGAGTACACGACGTACGAGGGCCGGAAGGGTCATCGGGTCCTCCGGGAGAGTGCCGCGCCAGGCGATGTGTCCGTCGGGGCGCACCAGAAGGGCGGTGTCCGCATGGTCGGCGCCGAGGAGGCGCGCCCATCGCCCAGGGTCGGCCTCCTGCTGTCCGGCGGTGCGTACGGCACGGAGGACGAGGGGGATCCCGGCGCGCCGTACCGCGTCGGCCTGCGCCTGCCACCGGGGGTCCTCGTCGGCTGTGAGCAGGGTGAGGCCCGGGCCGACGAGGTCGAGGGTGGAGGTGACGCCAGAGGGCCCCGGGGCGAGGCGCATGTGGGGCACGCGTTCTCCCGGGCGGCAGCCGGCCCTGCACCCGGAGGGATCCAGAATCTCGTGTTCGCCGGTGTGCTCCGGGCCGGGGACGACGGCGGCGGAGCGGTAGGTCGCGGTCAGGAGGAGTTCGTCGTCGATGCGGTAGCCGGCGCGTCGGGTGGCGTTGGCCGTGGAGATGTCGAGGACTTGGCGGGCGAGCGGGCGTCGCTCGGCCTCGTAGGTGTCCAGGAGGGCTTCGCCGGCGTGTCCCGCAGTGACGGCGGCGAGTTTCCAGGCGAGGTTGTCGACGTCGCCGATGCCTATGTTCATGCCGTGTCCGCCGGTCGGCGGGACGACGTGGGCGGCGTCGCCTGCCAGCAGGACGCGTGAGCGGCGGTAGGAGGCGGCGAGTTGCGCGTCCATGCGCCAGGTCATCGTGTCGTGGACGGTCACGTCCAGGGCAGGGATGCCCGCGGCCGTACGGACGAGGCCGGCCAGGAGTTCGTGGTCCGTCGGGTCCGTCTCGGCGTCGGGTCCGAGGGGGTACTGGTAGATCCAGTGACGGTCGTTGTCCACGGCCATGAACCCGCCCCGCCCGGGGACGGTGAGGAAGTACGAGGCGCTGGCACGGTCGGCGACGACCTCGCCCAGGGGTGCCTCGAAGCGGACGCTGAGATAGCGCCCAAGGCCGACGGGGCCCTCCATCGCGATCCCGGCTGCGGTGCGGACGGTGCTCGCGGCGCCGTCGCAGCCGATGAGCCAGTCCGCTTGCACGTGGTCCAGGCGGCCCGTGGCCCGGTCCTCGACGACGGCCCGTACGCCGAGGCCGTCGTCCTCGAAGGAGACCAGACGGGCGGCGAACCGGACACGGGAACCGGCCAGTTCCGTGGCGCGACGCAGCAGCAGGGGCTCCAATGCGTCCTGCGAGCAGATGAGGCCGGGCGACGGCGTGTGCTCGGGGTCCTCGCCCGGCTCCTCGGCGAGGCCGTCGCGGACGAAGTCGGGGTCGACGAGGTCGCGGCCCCGGTAGAAGTGGACCTGCTCGGCAGGCAGCCCCGCCGCGCGGACCTCTTTCTCCAGCCCGAGCCGCCGGAAGATCTCCATCGACCGGGCCGAGACGCCCCGCGCCTTGGGGTGACGGGAGGTTCCGGGGTGGGACTCGATCAGCACGTGATCCACCCCCTGATCCGAGAGCAGGCAGGACAGGGCCAGCCCGACGGGTCCGCCCCCGACGACCAGTACGGGAGTGTGCGATTCGGTCATGGGGAGTTCCTTCAGATGGACTCGCCCGAATGGGCTCGACCACCGCAGTAACGGCTAAATTGAGAAATGACGTTACCATGGCGGCGTGATGAGGGACTGGCGCTGCCGAGTGACACGAGGGGTGAGCCATGGACCAGCGGTTCACCGATGACAATCCACGCGGCCTGTACTTCCTGGCCGACCTGGTCAACGCCGTGCAGGACGGGTCCGGCGCCACGCCTGGGGGGCTGGAGGCCGTCGTGGAGGCGCACGGAGGCCCGCCTCTGGGGCTGACCGAGACCACCGCAAGGGAGATGCGGGAGGCCGCGGCGGTCATCGCCGCCATCCTGGACCTCGACGACGAGGACGGCGCCGCTGAAGCGATCAACGCCCTGCTCGATCAGTACCCCGCCCGGCCCCGCCTGGAGCGCGTTCCCGGACACCGCCGCTGGTCCCTGCGCGCCACGGCCCCCCACGACGCTCAGCCCGCCCGCTGGCTGCTGTCCACCGCCACCCTCGCCCTGGCCCTCTGGCTCAGCGAACGCGGCTACTGCGCATGGGGCCGCTGCTCGGCCCCCGGATGCGGCCGCTACTTCATCGACACGGGCCGCCGCACTCCACAGCGCTACTGTTCGACCCGCTGCGGAACCCGCGTCCGCGTCGCCGCCCACCGCGACCGGAGCCGATGACCCGCGCCGAACTGTCTGATGGCCGTCCAGACTGCTGCGGGCCCCCGCGCCTTGCGGAACCACAGAAACCGTAGGAACCACAGGAACCCCGCAGCGACCCGCCCGCTCACGCCGCCCCAATGGTGAACGGTTTGCCCGCGGCATCCGTGCAATGCCGTGGGAGCGCTTCCACGGCATTGTGCAGATGTGTGCCTGCCGTCACGCCGGTGCTCCCAGCGAGGACCCAGCCGCGACAGAAAGGGGCGACGCCGTGTCCGTGTCCGTCACCGTCACCGCAGGCAACACCGCGAGGAGACCACTGAGAACAACGCTCGTCGCGCTCCACGGAGCGCTGGTGGCGCTGCTCGCCGCGCTGCTCATCGGCGCGCCCCCGGCCGCCGCCCGCACCGACACCGCCGACGTGCCCTACGCGACCCTCACCGAGGTCACGAACTTCGGCAGCAACCCCAGCAATCTCCAGATGTACGTGTACGTCCCCGAGAAGGTCACCGCCAACCCGGCGGTCCTCGTCGCCGTCCACTACTGCACCGGCTCCGGGCCGGCGATGTACAGCGGCACCGAGTACGCCTCGCTCGCCGACCGCTACGGCTTCATCGTCGTCTACCCGTCCGTCACCCGGTCCAGCAAGTGCTTCGACGTCTCCTCGCCGCAGGCCCTGCGGCGCGGCGGCGGCAGCGATCCGGTCGGGATCAAGTCGATGGTGGACTGGGTGCTCGGCACCTATCACGCCGACCCTCAGCGCGTCTTCGCCACCGGCATCTCCTCCGGCGCGATGATGACCAACGTGCTGCTGGGCGTCTACCCGGACGTCTTCGCCGCCGGTGCCGCCTTCGCCGGGGTTCCGTTCGGCTGCTTCGCCACCAGCGACGGCTCCGAGTGGAACAGCGCCTGCGCCAACGGCACCGTGGTCCGCACTCCGCAGCAGTGGGGCGATCTGGTCCGCAGCGCCTACCCGGGCTACACCGGGCCGCGCCCCCGCATGCAGCTCTGGCACGGCACCCAGGACGACACACTGCGCTACCCGAACTTCGGTGAGGAGATCAAGCAGTGGACGAACGTCCTCGGCGTGAGCCAGACCCCGGCGTCCACCGACAGCCCCGCCGGCGGCTGGACGCGCACCCGCTACGGCGCCACCGGTGACCGCGCGCCGGTCGAGGCCGTCAGCCTCCAGGGCGTCGGGCACAACGTGTACGCCTACGGCATGGGCGCCCGCGTCCTCACCTTCTTCGGCCTGGACGGCCAGACTCCCGGTCCGGACCCCGAGCCCCAGCCGTCCGGCTGCAAGGTGACCGCGAGCACCTCCGCCTGGAACACCGGCCTGACCGCCTCCGTGGCCATCACCAACACCGGCACCACCGCGATCAACGGCTGGAAGCTCGGCTTCACCCTGCCGGGCGGCCAGAACATCACCAACGGCTGGGGCGCCGCATACACCCCGTCCTCCGGGCCGGTGACGGCGACCAACGTCTCGTACAACGGCACGATCGCGCCGAACACCACCGTGACGATCGGCTATCAGGCCACGCACGGCGGCAACAGCGGGGCGCCCAGTGCCTTCACACTCAACGGCAGCGTCTGCACGACCGCCTGACCGAACGGACGGCTCACAACTCGTCCGGCCGAGCGCTCCGTCCTGCCCGGTTCGGCCGGCCCACTCCCCCGGCGGCCCGGACAGGACGGAACCGACGCCGACTGCCGGTCCTGGTGTGCCGCAGCTCACCCGCTGTTGTGTCCGTCGGCGGAACACTTCGCGGAGGCGGGGCGTTGGGAGGAGTGTGGCTGCGGAGGGGACAGTGTCCCCGGGCCTCACCTCTGGCCCATGGGGACGATCGTTCGGCTGAAGCCCCATGGAGCCTTTCGCCGCGAGGCGACCGCCCTCCGCGCGCCACACCTCACACGGCCCTGGCTGGTCTCCCCCGTCCAGCCAGGGCTTCTTCATGCCCGGCCGCGGGCGCAACCGGGCCGTCGGGTTCGTCGCGTCGGGCGCCTGCCAAGGTGCGGGCCGGTGGGCGCAGATGGTGGAAGAAGACGTTGAGCGTGATGGCGGTCAGGGTGCCGAGCATGATGCCGCTGTCGAACAGGGCTTGGAGCTGGCGGGTCGGCATGTGCTCGGCGAACTGCGGATACGCGGTGGGAAGGAAGCCGATTCCGAGGCTCGCCGCGACGAGGACGGTGTTGCGGGCATCGCTCAGGTCGGCCTTGACGAGGATCTGTACGCCGACGACGGCGATGGTGGAGAACAGCACGAGGGTCGCCCCGCCGAGAACGGAGGGCGGCATCGCGGCGACCACCGCCCCCACCTTGGGCACGAGCCCGAGGACCAGCATGATCACGCCTGCGGTGGCGACGATCCAGCGGGAGGTGACCCGGGTGAGGCGCAGCAGACCCACGTTCTGTGAGTAGACCGTGGTGGGGAAGGAGTTGACCAGCCCGGCGAGCACTGTGGCCAGACCGTCGGCGCGCAGGCCGCGGGTGAGGGCCCGCGCGTCGACCTCCCGCTCGGCGATCTCACCGACGGCGAAGAACTGGCCGATCGACTCCACCGCGATGATCACCATGACGAGGACGATCGCGAGGACTGCCATGAGGTCGAACCGGGGTGCCCCGTAGTGCAGGGGTGCCTGCATGCCGAACCAGCTGGCGTCGCCGATGCCCGAGAAGTCCGTCCGTCCGGCAAGCGCTGCCACCACCGTGCCGGCGACCAGCCCGAGCAGTACCGCGACCGAGACCAGAAAACCGCTGCCGAACCGGTACAGGGCAACGATGACCAGCAAAGTCACCCCGGCGAGCCCGAGTTGCACGGGCGTGCCGAAGCCGGCCGCCCCCGGGTCGCCGCCGCCGACCTGCCGCGCCGCCACCCCCATCAGCGTCACGCCGACGATGATCACGATGGTGCCGGTCACCAGCGGCGGGAAGAACCGCACCAGCCGGCTGAACAGGGGCGCGATGAGGAAGAGGACGAGCCCGGCGGTGATCACCGCGCCGAACACGGTCGGCAGGCCGGCGTCCGCGCCGCCGGCGGCGACACCGACCGACACGAGCGAGGGGACGGCCGCCGTCGACATGCCCTGCACCACGGGCAGCCGGATGCCGATGCCCGGCAGACCGACCGTCTGCAGCAATGTGGCCACGCCGCAGGCGACCAGCGCGGTGTTGATCAGCGCCGCGGTGCCCGCCCCCGAGAGACCGAGCCCCTGGGCGACCAGCAGCGGCATGACCACCGCTCCGGCGTAGAAGGCCAGCACGTGCTGGAACCCGAGTACGGCGAGCCGCCACCACGCGGGCACCGCGTCCACCGCGTGGCCGCGCGCCGCGCCGGTCTGCGAGCCGTCGCCCGTCAAAGTGTCCGTCATGCGAGTCCTTCCTCTCGGTGTGTGCCGTGCTGCCACGGCTGCGTCAGCGGCGTGAATCCGGCCCGTGCCACCAGCCGCCGGGCCCGCTCCCCCGCGTCTGCGCACAGGGCTTCTTCGTCGATGCCGGGACAGCGGCCGTCCTCGTACACCACGCGGCCGCCGACCAGCGTCATCTCCACGTCCGCCGTCCGCGCCGCGTAGACCAGGGAGGACACCGCGCGGTGCACCGGCTGCAACGCGAGCGCGGTCAGGTCGACGACGACCAGGTCGGCGAGGCCACCCATGCGGATCTGTCCGGATTCCGGCAGGCCCGCGTACCGGGCGCCGTCGCGGGTGGCCGCCTCCAGTGCCTCCTCGCAGCGCACCGCCGCCGGGTCGAGGGCGGCAAGGCGCTGCGCGGACACCATCTGCTTCATCGCCTCGAACATGTCCTGCCGGCCGCCCGCGCTCGGCCCGTCCGTCGCGAGCCCGACGACCGCCCCGGCCGAGCGCAGCGCACCCCAGGCCATGGTCCCGGACGCCAGATAGGCGTTGGAGCAGGGAGCGTGGGCAACCCCGGCCCCGCGGGAGCCGATCGCCGCCGTCTCCTCCTCGTCGAGCCAGATGGCGTGCGCGAGGGTCGCGTGTTCGTCGAGCAGGCCCTCGCGCTCGAGCCACGTCACGGGACGCACGCCGTACGCGTCGAGGTAGCTTTGCGGGTCCTTCGCGCTCTCGCTGCAGTGCGTGTGCCAGGGCACGCCGTGTGCGCGGGCGAGGTCGACCGCGCCGCGCAGCAGGTCCTGGTCGCAGTAGGAGAGGTTGAGGGGCGCGGGCCAGATCCGCACCCTGGCGTCGGCGCCGCGGGCGGCCATGCACTGGCGGGTGAGGTCGAGTTCCTCGTCCGTGCCGAACCGGTAGAGCCCTTCGGGCAGGCCGCGGGCGTCGGCGACCTTCGTACGGTCGCCGAGCATGCCGCGCGCCACCGCGCCGCGCAGTCCCACCTCCTCGATGGCGTCGGCGACGGCGAGGACCGTTTCGGGGTCGGTGGGCGCGTAGTGGTGGTCGACGACCGTCGTGATGCCCGCGTGGGCCGCCTCCACCGCGCCCAGCCGCGCGGCGACCCGGGCGTCCTCGGCGTCGAGGTGGAGGGCGTAGGGCCACATGAAGTGGTTGAGCCAGGGCCAGATCGGCAGGCCCTCACCGATGCCCCGGGCGAGGGACTGGAAGAGGTGGGTGTGGGTGTCGGTGAAGCCGGGGAGGACGGCGCGGCCGCGGCAGTCGATCGTGCGGCGGGCCCGCCAGCGGGCCTCGACCTCGTCGGCCGGGCCGACGTCGACGACGCGGTCGCCGTCCACGGCCACGGATCCATGGGTGTATACGGTGCGTTCGTCGTCGACGGTGACGACCTGGGCGCCGGACAACAGCAGTGCGCACGGGCGCGGTTCGGGCATGGGGCATCCCGCTTTCGGTCCGAAATTCCGGGGAGGGGGCCCGGGGCGCCGTCGCGGCGGCTGCCCCGGGCAGGAAAGGAGGCGGGGCGCCGTCGCGGCGGCGACCCCGGGTGGGAAAGGACGCGGCGGATCAGCCGCCGAAGTTGGCCGCGATGCGCTGGCGCAGATACTCCGCGGCGGTGACCGGCTCGTGGCGGCCGTCGGGGCAGGCGATCACGGCGTCACGGTCGGCTTGCGCGAAGTACGCGATGGAGTACCGCGGCCCCTGGTCCGCGTCGGGGCCCGGCTGGGCGACACGGTGGAAGTTGGAGAGCAGACGGTCGCCGCTCCACCGCATCAGCATGTCGCCGATGTTGCACGTGATCAGGTCGGACCGGGCCGGAACCGGTGTCCACGCCCGGGTGTCGGCCTCCCGGCCCGGGCACACCTGGAGCCCCTCCTGCCCGTCTCGCTGGAAGAGGAGGGTAAGGCAGTCGAAGTCGGTGTGGGCGCCGGCCCGCCAGCCTGCCTCACCCTCACCGCGGGCCTCCTCGGGCACGGCGTAGTAGTGCAGCAGGCGCAGGGTGGACTGGTGGCCCTGGTCGGTCGGGACGTGCCGCTCGGCGAAGAAGTCCCGGTCCAGGCCGAGACGGTCGGCGAAACAGGAGAGTACGCGCATGGCGAGCGCGTGGCATCGGGCCTCGAACCCGAGCAACGTGTCGCGGAAGCCGGGCAGTTCGTCCTCGGCCGGCCAGAGGCCCGCCATGTGCGGGCGGGTGAGCTGGAAGGACTCCTTCTCGTCGGGCGTGCCCGTCGAGGGCCGCACCTGGCTGCGGTACTCCCAGCCCGCGTTGAGCCCCTTCTTCAGCGCGTGGCGGCTCTTGAGGCGTTCGGGCAGGGCGAAGAACGCCCCGGACGCCGCGAAGGCCGCGTCGGTCTCGGCCCTCGTAAGACCGTGCCCGGACAGCTGGAAGAAGCCGGTCTCCGTGGCCGCCTGCCACAGTTCCTCGGTGATCTGCGCGCGGCGGGCGCCGAAGTCGGTCAGGTCCACAACCTTGATCTCGCGTACCGCCGTGGCGGTGCCCGCGTCGGCGCCCATCCGCCGCTCCCGGTCGAGTTCCGCCTCGGCGTGCGAGGTGTGCGGCAGGTTCGGGCGGGTGCGCACACGTGTGCTCTGGTGCGTGTTCTGGTGCGTGTTCTGGTGCGTGGGCAACGTGGTTCTCCCTGGTGAGGGCGCGACCACGGAAGGGAACGAGGGCCGCGCCGGGTGAACGAAGTGAGGTCACCGCCCCCATCACTTCCACCTGCCCGCACACGGCGGACGGGGCACGCGCGCGCCGGCCCTGCTGCCGACACGTCGTGAGCTGGCGGCGCCCCGGGCCGGACCCGGGGCGCCGCGCGATGCCGCGAAGTCTTCCTGGCCTGTGTTACGTGACGGCTACGAGGGATGTCGGGGGCGTAACGGTGACGGAGCCCCGCCGAGCGGTGGCCGGACGACGGCTCAGCCCAGGATCCACTGCTGGTTGGCGCCCCCGTTGCAGTTCCACAGCTCCAGTGCGGTGCCGTTGACGTTCCCGGCGGGCTTGTCACCGCCGGTGACGTCGAGGCACAGGCCCGACTGGACGCCGGTGATGGTCCCGTCGGGGTTCGGCTTCCATTGCTGGTTGGTTCCGCCGTTGCAGGTCCACAGTTGCACCACGGAGCCTGGCGCGGTCCCGTTCTCGTGGACGTCAACGCACTGCGTGCCGTTGTAGAGACGCAGTTCACCGGCGGGGGTGAGGGTCGCGGCCTGGTTGGCGCCGCCGTTGCAGTCCCAGATCACGATCCTGGTGCCGGGGGCCGTCCCGGCGCCCTCCGCGTCCAGGCAGCGCTGAGAGGAGGCGCTGATCAGCGGGTGGGTCGTACCGGTGCTGCTGCCGGTTCCGGCCGAGACGCGGTACATCACCGTGCCGTGCGCGGGCACCGACGCGCTGATGGTGCCGCTCGTCGAGGTGACCGCCTTGGACCACAGGTTGAAGAGCTTGTACGAGGCGGCGCCCGGCAGTCCGGCCGCGGCGGCCGTGGTGCTGACCGTGGCGGTGGAACTGTTCTCGTTGGTGAGGGTGACCGAGCGGTCGCCGTTGGCCAACTGCTTGGTCATCACGACGAGTCCGCCGGAGGAGGAGACGACGGTGCCCTGCTTGCCGAGAGGGTCCTGGTCGACGGCGATGACGTCGCGGTTCTTCAGGATGGTCAGCGTCTGCGCGCTCGCGCTGCGGATGTCACTGCCGATGAGCAGGGGCGCGGCCATCTGTGACCAGAGGCTGAAGTGGGTGCGGTACTCGGTGTCGGTCATCCCGCCGTTGCCGACTTCCAGCATGTCCGGGTCGTTCCACGCGCCGGGTTTGGCGTACTGCGCCAGGCGCTGGTTCGCGTGCGCGATCCCGATCATGCTGGACCAGTTGTCGCTGATGTCACCGGTGGTGCGCCAGCTGTTGCCGATGGGCGGCGCCCAGTTCCATGGCGCGTTGGAGCCCCACTCGCAGATGCTGTAGAGGATCGGCCGTCCGGTGGCCTTGAGCGCGTCGCCCATCGTCTTGTACCGGGTCTGTGCGTCGGCGCCGGTGTTGTTGCAGTTGTCGTACTTCAGGTAGTCCACGCCCCAGGAGGCCCACTGGTCGGCGTCCTTGGTCTCGTACCCGAGGCCGCCGGGGAACCCCTCGTTGGCACAGGTCTTGGTGCCTGCGCTGGAGTACAGGCCGAACTGCAGGCCCTTGGAGTGCACATAGTCCGCGACGGCCTTGATGCCGTTGGGGAACCGCACGGGGTCGGGGACCAGGTTGCCGGCGGAGTTCCGTTGGGGCAGTGCCCAGCAGTCGTCGAGGTTCACGTAGGTGTACCCGGCGTCCTTGAGGCCCTTCTCGACGAAGGTGTCGGCGATCCCTTTGACCATCGCCTCGTTGAACTGCTTCCCGCATCCCGTGGTGTTCCAGTTGTTGAAGCCCATCTGCGGAGTCCGGGCAAGGCCGTTCTCCAGCGCGGCAGCCTCCGGTGCGGCAGTGACGGCCGCGATCTGCGTGCCGGTCGCGATTCCCGCGGTCACCACGGCGGCGCCGGTCAGCCCACCGGCAGCCAAGGTGAGCGAAGCGACCGAAGCGGCGAAGCGTTGTCTGAAAGTGTGCTGTTCGCTGTGCGTGTGCAGCATGTGCGTCATGCGTGGCATGTGCGGCTCCTAGGCGAGGAATGTGGCGCACAAATCAACAAAGCCGAACGAAAGCAGCCACATCAGACCGTCATGGCATGCATGTGTCAAGGGGGTGCGCGTCTCGGTCCGCCGGTGTGCGCCAAGGTCTGGTCGACGGTGCTCCGTCGGCGTACTCCTCGCGCCTCGGGGGTACGCGCAGTGCACTGCCCGCGCGTGAAGGAGACGTTGAATGCCGATAGGACCTGGCGGTGGGAGCGCAGCCACGCCCGGGCGGGACCCCCTGCTGGTCGGCGGCCGGTACCGGATGCGGGACCAGCTCGGTTCGGGCGGGACGGCCGACGTGTTCGCCGCGGTCGACACGGTCCTGGGCCGCGAGGTGGCGGTGAAGGTCTTCCGTCCCGTCGCGGGGATGGTCACCGCGGACCGCATCTGTGGCGAGGCGCTGACGTTGGCCCGCCTCCGTCACCCGGCCCTCGTCACCGTCTATGACGCCGGACGGCACGGCGACAGCGCCTACATGGTGACCGAGCTGGTATGTGGCACGACGTTACGGAACAGACTCTCCGTCGGCTCCCTGACCGCCACACAGACCATCCGCCTGGGGACGGTTCTGACCTCGGCCCTCGACCATGTGCACGGCTGCGACATCATCCACCGTGACATCAAGCCGTCCAACATCCTCCTCGACGAACTCGGCGCGCCCCGGCTGGCGGACTTCGGCCTCTCCCGCGCCATCGACGAGCGCACCCGCACCGAGCCCGGGACACTGATCGGCTCCCTCGCCTACATGGCCCCCGAACAGCTTCTCGGAGGCGGCGCGAGCAAGGCCAGCGACGTCTACGCCCTGGGTCTGGTCCTGCTCGAGGCCCTCACCGGCGACACCTCACGCCGCGCCACGCCCCTCGAAGCCGGCATCGGCCACCTTCTCCATGCACCCCGGATCCCCGACCAGGTCCCCGACGGTCTGGCCCGCCTGCTCTCGCTGATCACCGCGCAGGAACCACAGGAACGCCCCGACACCGCCCGCATACTGGGCCTGCTCGAAGAGGCCGCAGCCACGTCCGCCCCCGCGCCCGCCACCGCTTCGCATCCGATGATCCGCACCGCGGAAGCGTTCACGACGACGGCTACGCACCGGGCCTCCTCTGCCCGGGCGACGACCCCCACGGCAGCCTCGGCAGATACCGCAGCGGCGCCGGCGCCTTCCCCCGAGGCATCTGTCGCCACGACCGGCAGTCAGACCCGTCGGTCGTGGCTGCGGCCGGTGACTGTCGCAGCGGCGGGGGTGCTGACACTCGCCATCACCGGAACCGTCCTGACCGACGTCGCCCCGCCCCCGGCCGCCGGTGCGGGCAACCATCCGCACTCTTCCCCCTCGACGCCCGCGAAGACGACCGCGCCCCAGCCGGCTCCGACCGACACCACCTCGAAGGCCACGCAGCCGCCCGTCCCTGCCACGGCACGGCACTCCGGCCCCGAGCGAGGCCGCTCCGTCGCCGGCACACCGGGCGGGAGCACGGGCGACAACGCGGTGCCGTCCACACCCACGCCTCCTACCGGCCGCCCGGCTCAGGAAGCGAAGAAGCAGAAATCCAAGAGCCCCAAGAAGAATCCAGAGAAAACCAAAGGCACCAAGAAGAAGAAGTGACGTGGCTGCTCGAACGCGCGCCGTCGCCGGGCTCCGAACGGTCGAGCCCGGCCTGTCGGACGGCTGACCGCCCTACTGCGCACTCGCGGCCGGGCGCACCACGATCTCGTTCACGTCGACCTCGGCGGGCTGGGAGACGGCGAAGGCAATGGCGTCGGCGATCGCGGACGCCGGAACGGCCACCGAACGGTAGGTCTTCATGTCCTCGCGCGCACGCGGGTCGGAGATGGAGTCGGCGAGCTCGGACTCGGTGACGCCCGGGGAGACCACGGTGACCCGGATACCCCCGGCCGACTCCTGACGCAGCCCTTCGGACAGGGCGCGCACGGCGAACTTGGTGGCGCAGTAGACGGCGGCCGTCGGCACCACCTCGTACGCACCGACTGAGGCCACGGTCACGATGTGACCGCCGCCCTGCTGTCGCATGACCGGCAGGGCGGCCGCGATGCCGTGCAGCACCCCGCGGACGTTCACGTCGAGCATCCGGTCCCACTCGTCCACCCTCAGCTCCGACAGGGGCGAGAGTGGCATCACCCCGGCGTTGTTGACGGTCACGTCCACCCGGCCCCAGCGCTCGATCGCGGCCGACACGAAGGCTCGTACGTCGGCCGCGTCGGTGACGTCGAGCCGACGGAAGTCGGCGGTACCCCCGTCGGCGGCGATCCGCCCGGCCAGCTTCTCCAGCCGCTCTGTACGGCGCGCGCCCATGAGCACACGGTGGCCGTCGGCGGCCAGGCGCAGGGCCGTCGCCTCACCGATCCCGCTGCTCGCGCCGGTCACCAGGACGACCTTGGTGGTCCGCTCCATGACGATGTCCTTCCAGTGGAGGGATGGTTACGCAGTCGGATGACCGCGGAACCGAGTCTGTGCGGGACGGCCGGCACCGGACCAGGACGGCCGTTGCCTGGGTACGGCACACCCAGGCAACGCGACGGACGGCCGCATAGTCTTTGCCGCATGGACGACAACCACTTGGGTGCCTTCCTGCGTGCCCGCAGGGCCGGCCTCACGCCACGGGACGTGGACATGGTGAGCCACGGGACGCGCAGGGTCGCCGGACTGCGCCGGGAGGAGGTCGCGGTCCTCGCCGGGGTGAACGCCGACTACTACACCCGCCTCGAACAGGGCCGCGAACGCAACCCCTCCCCCCAGGTCCTGGACGCCCTCGCCCGCGCCCTGCGGCTGGACGGTGACGCGCGGACGCACCTGTTCCGCCTGGCCGGCGGCGCACCCGGTGCGGAACGCTCCGTCCACACGGCGGCCCGGGTGAGTCCGGCGCTGCGCCAGTTGATGGACGGCTACCCGCATACTCCGGCGTTCGTCCTGGGCCGCACCCTGGACGTCCTCGCCACCAACGCCCTGGCTGAAGCGCTCTTCACCCCGTTCGACCCGGCGGACAACCTGGCCCGCATGATCTTCCTCGACCCCGCGGGCCGGCATTTCTACGCGGACTGGGAGCGGGCGGCCCAGGCCGCCGTGGCCAATCTGCGTGAGGGCGCCGGCCTTGACCCGGACAGCCCGGAACTGCGCCGGCTGGTCGCCGAACTCGCCGATCACAGTGCGGAGTTCGACCGGCTGTGGAGCGCCCACGGCGTGCGCGGCAAGAGCCGGGACGCCAAGAACCTGCACCACCCCGAGATCGGTCCGCTCGCCCTCACCTACCAGGCCTTCGACGTGCGCGACGCCCCGGGCCAGCAACTCGTCATCTACCACGCCGAACCAGGCAGCCCGAGCGCCCGCGCCCTCGGCCTCCTCGGTTCCCTGCACGCCACCCGACGCCGCGCGGAGGCGGGGCCGTCTCCCTCCTTGCAGTCCTGACCTGACCCACCATCACATCGCATGCCAGCAAGCCGACTTCATGGCGTGTTGCCTGCGGAATACACGTGAAGTGCTAGCCTGCCTCCCTTGTCACACAAAGGGGGGTACCTAGTGAGGAAACCACCGCGTTTCGCATCCGTGCTGGCACTCTTGACCGGCATCGCCATCGCCTCGACGACGACCACCGCTTCCGCCGCTACGGACAGGAGCGGGGCGGAACGTCTGAACATCCCCAACAGCAGCCCATGCAGGGCAGGCCGCACTGTCATGCAAGGCATGGTCGCGGGGGCGGGCGGACAGCTCTACATCGTCTTCACCAGGGCGGGCGGGGAGGAGCCGGTCCTGTCCAGATGGCTGCGCGACGGCTCGGCCTGGGACGGGTCCAGCTGGACCTGCGCCGGGGCGCCGACCTCCATACCCGCCCTCGGCCACGGCAACGACCTCGCCTACCAGTCGGACTATCGGGGCCAGGGTCCTGCCCTGATCGCCACCCAGGGCAGTCAATCGGCCTTTCCCAGCGCCGATGTGACGGTCGTTCACCTGGACTCATCGGGATCTGTCGGCGCAAGCGAGGTGGTCCATCTGCCCATCGGCAACATCAGCGGCCTCTGCTACAGCGCGACGGCGGCCGACGGAGCGGGCAGATATGCCGCCCGCCGCTCGGGCAACCTGTGGACCCACCCCGGGTCCGGTTCGCTGACGAGCGGATGGACGCTGGTGAACAGCGGCCTGACGAGCCACGACAACCGTTCCGACCAAGGTATCGACTGCTCCGAGAACTACATCTGGAACACCAAGTCCATCAACACCTCGACGCCCGAAACAGGGTGGAACTGGGTGTACCAGTACAACTGGTCCGGAGGTGACGTGGAGAGCGACATCGGAATCCCCGGAAACGGCCTGACCGATGAGATCGAGGATGTCACCCACATCGGGAGCGACTTCTTCGTCGGCGTCAACCGGAACGGCGGGAGCGCCGACTCCGTGAAGGTCTTCATCGAGTGACACCCTCACCTCCGCGCAGCTGAGAACGCGATACCCGTACCGCCCGGCGGTCCGCGCGGTCCGGGTGTCGTGGTGATGCTTTCCGCATGGAAACAATTGCGCACCGGTTGCGTTGGTCGCCCGAGGGCTTCGCACGCTCCGTTCGCATCCGCCGCTGCTGTGCGTACATGGAACGAGGTTGTGTCATGCCGGAAACACCGGTTGAGGTGGCTGGCCCGGTGCCCCAGGCCCGTTCCCCACGGGCCGCCAAGGTGGGTGAGCCGGAACTGCGCCAGTTGCTGGCCGGGTCGACCGCCGTGCGTGACGGTGACTTCGGCACAAGGCTGCCGGACGCGGCGGACGGCCTCATGGGCGAGATCGCCACGGTGTTCAACGGCATGGTCGACCAGCCGCCCTGTTCACGTCCGAAGTCACGCGGGCGGCGCGGGAGGTGGGCACCGAGGGGACGCTGGGCGGGCAGGCGGTGGTCCCGGGCGTCTCCGGCACCTGGGCCGACCTGACCGACTCGGTCAACGCCATGGCGGGAAATCTGACGACCCAGGTCCGCGACATCGCGCAGGTCGCCACGGCGGTGGCCCGTGGCGACCTGTCGCAGAAGATCACCGTCGAGGCCAAGGGCGAGGTGGCGGCGCTCGCGGGTGTCATCAACACGATGGTGGAGACACCCAGGCCGTGGCCGAGTCCCTGCTCAGTCGTGCCCTGGTCCCGCTCGGCGTGACCGCTGTCGCCGTGTGGAGCGCCGGGCACGACGGCTCCCTGACGCTCAGCGGACAGGCCGGCTTCAGCAGCGAAGAAGCAGCTCGCTGGCGCTACGTGCCACCGGTCGTGACCACCCTCGCCCGCCAGGCCCTGACCGAACGCGACATCGTGCACCTCGCCACGATGGACTCCGGCCCACCCTCCATCGGACACCTGCACGGACCCGCCGGCGGACGCGTCGCCGTCTGCGCCGGGACCGGCGGACGCATCCACGGCGTGCTCGAGAGCTGCTGGCCCGGACCGTACACAGCCCCGTCACAATGGTCGAACGTCAGCTCGAAGCCCTGGCCGAACTGTGCGCGCACACCCTGGAGAACCCTCCCACTCCCGCGGGCCACCACCACAGCCCGGCCACTCAGGATCCGGCCGCCGCGGAACTGGTGGAACTCAGCGAAGGCCTGTACGACGCCGCCCTGGTGCTGACTCCCCACACCGATCCTGAGGGCCGCCTCACCGACTTCCGCATCCTGCACGCCAACACCCGCTTCAAGGATCCGGCCGGCCGGCCCCGCAGCGCCCTGCACGGCACACTGCTGCTGAAGACCTATCCGATGGCCGTCGCCGACAGCGGCCTGTACGACCACTTGGAACGCGTCTACGCCACCGGTGAGTCCTTCCGCACCCAGCACATGCCCCTGACCACGCTCGTCGACCAGGTGCCCCTCGCGACCGTCGCCGACATCAGCATCAGCCGGCACGGCAGCGCCCTGCTCATGATCTGGCGCGTCGAGGACGAGACCGCCCGCCTGGCCACCCTCCTGCAACACGCCCAGCGACTGGGCCGGGCCGGCGGATTCGAGGAGACCCTCGCCACCGGCGAGATCACCTGGAACGGTGCGCTCTTCACCCCCACGGCAGGGAGCCGGCCGACGGCCCCGTCACCGTCCACGACCTGGCGGCGCACGCCCACCCGGACGACGCCGCCGCCATCGGACGCTTCCTGCGCACCCTCCTGCACTACCGGCGCACCGCCACGCTCGCCTTCCGCCTGCGGCGTCAGGACGGCGTCACCCGCCACATCCGCATCGCCGCCGAGCCCGTCCTCGACTCCAACGACCAACTGCTCCTGGTGCGCGGCGCCTACCAGGACAGCTCGGCCCAGCACTGGACCGAAGTGGCCCTGACCGCCACCCGGGTCCAACTCGTACAGACCGAGCAGGAGATCGCCGGACGCAACCGCCTCACCCTGCAGTTGCAGCACGCGATCATGCCGCCCGCGCACAGCCCGGCCCCGGCCCCCGGCATGCAGGTCGCCGTCCGCTATCGCCCGGCCGAAACGGAGTCCCTCGTGGGCGGCGACTGGTACGACGCCGCCGTCCTGCCCTCAGGCCACGTACTGCTGTGCGTGGGGGACGTGGCAGGCCATGGCATCAAGGCCGCCACCGGCATGGTCGTCCTGCGCAACGCGCTGCGCGGACTCGCCATGACCGGGGCCGGGCCCGCGCAGCTCCTCGCCTGGCTCAACAACGTCGCCCATCATCTGACCGACCACGTCACCGCCACGGCGGTCTGCGGTGTGTACGACCCCGCCACGCGCATACTGCGCTGGGCCCGGGCCGGCCACCTCCCGCCCATCCTGATCCGCGCGGACAACGCCACCATCCTGCCCATGACCAGCGGGCTTCTCCTGGGCGCGATCGCCGATGCCGCCTACACGGAAAGCGACATGCGCCTGGAGGCGGGCGACACGCTGCTGATGTACACCGACGGCCTGGTCGAGCGACGGGACACCGCCGTCCAGGACTCCCTGGCGCACCTGCTGGTCAAGGCACAAGGCCCGGTCGGCACGCTCGACCAGCGACTGAACGTCCTGCTGACCCACAGCAAATCCGACACCGACGACGACACCTGCCTCGTAGACATCGAGATCGCCCCGAGCCCTACGCAGGGATGAGACCGTGAGGGTCGATGATGAATTTCACGGGCGCTCCCTGGTCGAAGGTCGCGTAGGCGTCGGGGGCCTCGTCGAGACTGATCACCTTCGTGTTGAGCATCGCGCTCAAGTAGGGCATGCGGTCCCAGAGGATCGCCATCATCAGCTCGCGGTTGTAGTGCATGATCGGTGCCTGCCCGGCGGCGATCCGCGGCGACTTGATCCAGGTCTTGCCGAAGTCGATCGGATACGTTCCCTCCTGCTCCGCCTTCGACTTCGCGAGCGGGTCGGGGCCGTAGACACCGATGACTCCGGTGGCCCCGCCCGCCCGGGTGGCGTCCATCACCTGGTTGATGGCGTGGGCCGGGTCCATGTTGTCGGCCTCGCGGCCGATGCCGTGTGCCTCGGCGCCCACGTAGTCGACCGCGCAGTCGACCATGGGCTCGCCCAGGATGGCCTCGATCTGGTCGGTGAGCGCCGCGTCATGGCTCAGGTCGATCGTCTCGCAGCCGTTCTTCTTCACCAGCTCCAGGCGGTCCTTGTCGTGGTCGCCGACGATGATGCAGGACGCCCCGAGGAGGCGCGCGGCTGCCGCAGCGCAGCGGCCGACCGGACCGGCACCGGCGATGTACACGGTCGAGCCCGGCTTGGCACGGGCCTCCATGAGGCCGTGGAACGCGGTGGGCAGGATGTCCGAGAGCACCGCCAGGTCACGGATCTTCGCCATGGCCTGGTCCTTGTCCGGGAAGCGCAGGAGCTGGAAGTCGGCGTACGGGACGAACAGGTACTCCGCCTGGCCGCCGACCCAGTCGCCCAGGTTGAAGCCGTACGCTCCGCAGTCGACCTCGGGGTTCGTGGTCTCGCAGACGTCGGTCCGGCGAGCCCTGCAGTTGCGGCAGCGGCCGCAGGCGACGTTGAACGGGACGGAGACGAGGTCGCCCTCGCTGAGGAACTCGACGTCGGGGCCGACCTCGATGACCT
This sequence comes from Streptomyces sp. NPDC016845, assembly GCF_044332585.1. Classification (NCBI taxonomy): domain Bacteria; kingdom Bacillati; phylum Actinomycetota; class Actinomycetes; order Kitasatosporales; family Streptomycetaceae; genus Streptomyces; species Streptomyces sp. NPDC016845. The sequence continues at coordinate 77,451 of NZ_JBIRPI010000025.1, forward strand.
CCCCGGTCATCTCGTGCCCCATCACCATGCCCTGGGGCACCGGGAAGGACCCGCGGTAGATGTGCAGGTCACTGCCGCAGATGTTGGTGGCGACCATCCTGAGGATGGCTCCGTGCGGGGCCTTCTTCCCGTTCGGCATCTGAAGCTTCGGGAAGTCCAGAGACTCGACGCGCATGTCCTTCGTGTCATGGAAGGTGACGGCGCGGTTGCTGCTTGCCATGACGATGTCCTCTGCTGATCCACGGGGGCACGGTGGTGGGAGTACCGGAGGTCGTACCGGAGGTCGTACCGGAGGTCATTTCGGCGGTTTTGCGACCCCAGCTTTCCCAACCTAGGACTGCCGGCGCATGTGTGCATGTCGGGCTCGCCACAGGGGTGGCACAGCATCTCCGGCGGCCGTCACAGCATCTCCAGCGGCCGTTTGCTCTCCGGCGGCGGGAAGGCCCGGTCCAGGGTCGCGAGGTCCTCGGCGGTCAGCTCCACGTCCAGAGCCGCTCTGTTCTCCTCGACGTGCGCGCGGACGGACGCCTTCGGGATCGCGATGACGTCCTCGTGCCGCAGGACCCAGGCCAAGGCGATCTGCGCGGAGGTCGCACCATGGGCGGCTGCCACGTCCCGCAGCGCCGGATGGCCGAGCAGACGGCCCTGCTCGACCGGCGAGTACGCCATGACGGGGATCGACAGTTCACGGCACCTGGGCAGCAGGCTGTACTCAGGACCCCGACGGCTGAGGTTGTACAGCACCTGATCGGTCTGCGGTCTGGCTCCGGCCGGCAGGTCCGCGAGATCGTCCACGTCCAGGTTGCTCACTCCCCAGGAGCGGATGGCCCCCTCCCGCACCAGGGACTCGAACGCCTCGACCGTCTCCTCCAGCGGCACGGCTCCACGCCAATGCAGCAAGTACAGATCGATCCGGTCCGTGCGCAGACGACGCAGGCTCCCCCGGCATGCCTCGGCCACTCCGCCGGCGTCCGCGTGGGCGGGAAGCACCTTACTGACCAGAAAGACCTCGTCCCGCCGTCCGGCCACCGCCTCGGCCACCACTTCCTCCGCCGCGCCGTCCCCGTACATCTCCGCGGTGTCGATGAGGGTCATCCCCAAATCCAGCCCGGCGCGCAGGGCCGACACCTCGGCCGCGCGGCGCCCGGGGTCCTCGCCCATCCCCCAGGTGCCCTGACCTAGCGCTGTGACCGCATCCCCGCAGGGAAGGCTGACCGTCCGCGTATCCGCCATGGCTTCCTCCTGGTCGAGACGCCGGCCAAACTGCCGGCCTCACTCAACTGGACCACGATCTCGGACCGGAATCGAGTCAGGTCGATTGCGCGCGGCAGGGCCGGGCCACCGTTGATCCGGGCAGGCCGGTTCTCAGGACAGAGGTGACCCGATGAAGGTGCTGGTGACCGGCGGGACGAGCGGGCTCGGGCTCGCCATGGCCTCGGCCCTGGCCGCGACGGGAGCCTCCGTCGTGCTGACCGGGCGGTCCGGCGAGCGTGCGGAGTCCGTCGCCGCGGAGCTGCCGGGGGCGACCGGCATCGAGATGGACGTGCGCGACGAGTCATCGGTGGCCAGGGCCGTCGACCGGGCGTGGTCGCGGCTCGGGGGCATCGACATGCTGGTGAACAATGCCGGCATCGGCATGCGCACAGTCAACCCGCGTTTCATGACACAGCCGCAGGGCTTCTGGGAGGTGCCGTCCGACGCCTTCCGCGCGGTGATCGACACCAACCTGACCGGCTACTTCCTGGTCGCCCGCGAGATCACGCCACGGATGCTGGCATCCGGCGGTGGCCGCATCGTCAACATCTCGATGAACCACTCGACCATGCGACGCGCGGGCTTCGTTCCCTACGGGCCGTCGCGTGCCGGCAGCGAGGCGCTGTCCCGCATCATGGCGGCCGACCTGCGGGGCACGGGCGTCACCGTCAATCTGCTGCTGCCCGGAGGCGCGACGGTCACCGGGATGCTGCCTCGGGACGTCGCCTCCGAAGGCCACGCGTTCCTGAGTCCCGCGGTGATGGGACCGCCCATCGTCTGGCTGGCCTCCGACGACGCGGCCGGCGTGCATGACGAGCGCATCGTCGCCGCCGAGTTCGAGGAATGGCTGCGCGACCGGGAGACCTGACAGTGAGGCCCTGGTCGTCTTCCAGAAGGTCCAGTCGTCCGTGATGACGGTGATGGTGGTCGCGCGCCGAGGTACGACCGCAGGAGAATTCCCCCTACCTCCCGGGTCGCAGGGCAGCCGTTGACCCGGCGTGTTTTGTTACGACTCCGGTCGCATGCGAAGGCGACCCCGGAACGATGCGGCATCGCGTGCCGCGCCCCGAGGATTGCCGGGTGAACGAGATCATCGCGGGGCTGTACATGTCTCCCCCGGAACTTGCAGTCCTGGCCGGTGCCGTTGCGCTGGTGGCGGCGCGCTGGCTTCCCCCCTCGGTCCGCCCGCGCGTCACGATCGCGACAGCAACGGTGCTCGTGCTGTCCGTGACCGTGCTGGGTGTGGTGGGGGTCCGCTGGCAGATGTCGCCGGTACTGGCGGCATCCGCCGCCGCGTTGCTGTTCGCCCTCTCCCCCCTGCTGCGACGCCGTGCCGGCAGGACGGTACGGCGGGCCCGTTGGTGGCTGGCGTTGCCGGGCTCCGTGGCCTGCGTCGGCCTGATCGCCATGGGCCCGGTGGCCGCCTGGGCCTTTCCTGTACCCGCGTTCCCCGAACCCTCGGGCGACTTCGCGGTCGGCACTCGCGTGATGCAGTGGACCGATCCGCACCGCCCCGAGACCTTCACCACCGACCCGCACGACCGGCGCACGGTCGTGGTTCAACTCTGGTACCCCGCGCGGAAGAGCCCCGCGAGCGCGAAACGGGCCCAGTACCTCGGACGCACGGAGCACGAGGCACGCACCGTCTCCGATGGCCTCGCCCGCCAGGTCGGATTGCCCGGCTTCCTGGTCGACGGCGTCCCGCGCGCCCACACGCATGCGGTCTTCGACGCCCCGGTGGCCGGTGGAGGCGGCAGATATCCCGTCGTGCTGTTCTCCCCCGGGTCAGGTGGCGTGCGCACCCAGAACACCGCCTGGGCGGAGGAACTGGCCAGCCACGGCTACGTGGTCGCCGCCCTCGACCACCCGTACGACTCCGCCGCCGTCGTCCTCACCGACGGCCGAACGCTTCGCACGAAGACCGTCTCCACCGGCGACCGGGACAAGGACGACGAGCGGGCGGTCGGCTGGACGGCTGTCCGGGCCGCCGACCTCAGCTTCGTCCTCACCCAGCTGGACCGTCTGGGCCGCGGTGAGATCACCGGCCCGCTGACCGGACGCCTGGACACCGGCCGTACCGCGGTGACGGGCCACTCCATGGGTGGTGCTGCTGCCCTGCAAGCAGCCCGGCAAGACCACCGGTTCGACGCCGTCATCGATCTGGACGGCTATCCCCACGGCCCCTCCTCCCCCTCCCTCCATCAGCCGGTACTCGCGCTCACCCAGGCCGTCACCCCGGAAACCGATCCGGACTACATACCCCGCCTCACCAAGGCCCTTGAGCGCAACACCGCGACGAGCTACCGGCTCACCGTCCCCGGCGCCGCACACCTCACCTTCATGGACGGCCCCCTGTACCTGCCGCCGCTTCCCTCGATAGTCGGCTCCCTGGGCCGCGCCGAAAGCCCTCGCATAGTCGCCGCGACCACGCTCGCCTTCCTGGACACCACCCTGCGGCACCAGCCCGGTGACCTGGCCGCCGCTCTGTCGGCACACGGCGACCTCACCGTCTATAGGGACCGCTTCGCCGAAGCGGAACAGTAGACCCCCCGGGCTCTGCCGCCGCTGCGCTGCGTGCGGGAAGTCGGCGCCGCTGTTCGCGCGTTCACCGCAGCAGGCGGTCTAGGCACAAGTCCAGACCCGCCTCCAGATGTTCCGTGGAGCCGGTGGAGAGCAGGACGGTCACGCCGCCCTGGATGGCACCGATCACGGCCGCGGCCGTACGGTCGGCGTCGAGTTCCGGGTCGGCTTCGCCCGCCGCCGCGTAAGTCCTGACAGCGAGCCGGGTGTTGGCGGAAGTGAGCATCTTTGAGCAGCTCGAAGCGGCTGGCCGAGCGGGCGCGCTCCGCACAATGGAACGACGAGGTCCGGTAGCGGTCAGGCGGTCCGGCCGGCCGGGCACTCGCGGGCACTGCCACGCCGTTCGCCGTGGCATGTTTCTCGTCGGCCCGACAACCGCTCCGTCGAAGGTGTTCCATGCGCATTCTGTTCTCGGGTACTCCGGCCTACGGCCACCTGTTGCCGCTGCTTCCCCCGGAGAGGGCCGCCGCCCGCCGGGCCGGTCACATCACCGCCTTTCTCACGCATCCGTCCCTCGCACCCGTGGTGGCGCCCGCTCCCGGCATCGCGGCGGGTGCACCGCTCGACGTGACACTGGCCGAGTTCCAGCAGCGGACCGGGAAGGACGCCACCGCCGACATGGCCCCGGCGACGGCGGGCGAGTTCTTCGGTGGGACCTGCTTCGACCTCGGCGCCGACCAGGCCCTGGCGGCGGCCCACTCCTGCGGCCGTGGCGCGGGTACTCAATCAGCCGTCCTACCGGATCGCGGCCGAGGTGGCGGCAGGACTCATCGCCGCCATGAATTCGACCGAGGACGTTCTGACTCTGCTGACCGAACGTCAGGACAGCTGACCCGTCCACGGAGGGGCAGGATGCCCCTACTCATCGGTCGGCATCGGTCGGCATCGGTCGGCCACGCGATCAGGGAGCGCTCAGCGGCAGCCCCGTCCGCTCGTGCCGCCACAACCTCTCCTCGATGCGCGAGGTCGCGGTCGTCAGGTGCCGGCGATAGGTGCTGTACGGCATGTTCAACCGCCGCGCCGCCGCCTCCTGGGTCGGTGCTCCCTCCAGAAAGGCGAGGGTGGCGACCTGGTGCGCCTTGTCACCGCCGCGCCCGGTGACGAGACCGGCGACGGCGTTGGACAGCACCTCCCGCAGTGTCATGCCGTGGTCGGTGACGAGTCGGCTGCGGCTGAGCGGGTTCGCTTCCAGCGCCCGCGGTCGTCGCAGGTCGCGCAGGGCCGAGCGGACCGCGGCGGCGAACTCCGGGCGGGTCATCACCGTCGGGGAGGGTGCGGGGGCCGGGGACCCGTCCGTGGCGGCGGGTCCGAAGTCGCCGTCCGTGCCGGTCAGGAGCGTCCGCTGCTTCTCGGCCAGCCAGTCCCTGGGCGCCACCCCGCGCCAGTCGTGCGCGAAGATCCGGTAGGGGTGTCCGCCGACCGTGACGGGCCGGTCCAGGGGCGCCATGTCGCAGAAGGTCATGTGGGCGTTCCAGAACCCGTCGTCGCGCAGCACGATGAACGACCAGGCCAGGCCGGAGTCCCTGAGAAGTTCACCCAGCATGCGCCAGAGCATCAGGTCCATCACCGGCGAGGGCCGCTGGTAGTGGCGCGGGTACACGTGGAAGCGGTCGAGGACCATGTGCCGGCCGGGTGCGAGGGGGGGGCCGTGCGCGCTCACGTGCTCCCACGCCGCCGCGGCGACCGGATCGTCCTCGCGTCCCTGGAAGGGGTCCGGACGCAGCCAGGCCGAGAACGCCGCGGCGGCCGGCGCACCGCGCAGGCGCTGCACGTGGAAGTCCTGCGGCCGGTTCCTGAGCCAGTACCGGACCGGACCGAGTGCGTCGGGGCCTTCGGCGTGTTCGGCGAACGCGAGGACATCGGCCTCGTCCGAGGAATCGTACGGATGGTCCTCGACCAGTCCCGGCGTGTACCACGCATGGCTCTGGGCCATATGGCCCGCGCCCCGGTAGAGGAACTGCAGGGAGCCCACGTCCTGGAGCAGCCTGCCGGGCGAGGCGGAGCCGATCCGTTCCAACAGATGCGGTGGAGGCGCCGGTAGAGCTGGTCGAACCGCTCGGGGTCGCGCCATCGCAGGTCGGTCGCGAGCGCCTCCCGGACGACGTCGTGCGGGAAGACGCCCTCGGAGCAACGGTCGACGAAGGGTTGGTCGCGCATCCACGCGAAGAGTTCCGCGCCTCGTCACCGACCACGGCCCGCAGGAGCGCTTCGGTGGTCACGTGCGCCTGCGCGCAGACTTCGAGAGCGAGCCGGTGCCGGGGGCCGGGCAGCTCCCCCAGGATGCCGCGCAGCAGCGGCGCGACGACCTCGGGAGCGGGTTCCCACGTCTGGGACGCGGGCAGGTCGTGCCCGGCGGACGCGCGGGCGGCCAGCACCAGGGCGAGCGGATGGCCGGAGGCGAACGCGAGCAGCGGACCGCGCCGCGCGGGATCGATCCCGCGCCTGTCGAGGAAGGTCTCCGCCTCGTCCGCGCTCAGGTCGCCGAGGGCGATCACCCTGAGCACGTCCGCCCATCCCGGGTCCGCCGACCAGCTCGCGTCCGGCGCGTGCCGGCCCGCCACGACGACCAGGACGTCGGCGGGCAGCCCCGGCAGGAACTCGTCGCGCAGCCAGCTCCCCAGGCTCTGGCAGTACTCGAAGGTGTCGATGAGCATCAACGCCCGCGGGGTGCGCGCGGCTGCCTCGGCGGCCTCCTCGAACGACCGGGGGGCGGCCGGCACCATCCGCCCGTCGGCGTGGACGACCGTCCGTCCGACGGCGACGGCCTCCTTAGCGTAATGCCGCATGAGCGCCGACGTGCCGATGCCTCCGGGCCCGTGCACGTACAGGACGGACGGAGCGTCGGGCCCTCCCGCGAGGGCGTCACGCAGCAGACGCAACTCGGCTTGCCTGCCGACGAACACGCGATCCCTCGCCACGTCGATCCGGTCGGCGATACTGCCGCGCGGCGCTCCCATGCACATGCCTCTCACACCTGGCGGACAGCACCGCCCCACTCGCTGCGTCCCGTCGGACGAACTGTGATCCGGGCAAGGGTAAGCAGGCCCGCTCCCCCGCGGCGCCGAGGGATGCCGACCACGTCCGCAGCACGGAACATCAGGACCGCGGGCCGTGTTGCGTCATTGTCGATCTACGAGGAGGAAGTGTCATGCCTGCGATTCTTCGACCCCGCGCGCTGCGCCCCGGCGACCTGGTGGTCGTCACGGCGCCCTCGGGCCCACTCGAGGCGGGCGAGGAACCGCTGCTCGCCCGCGGGGTGGTGATCCTCGAACGGATGGGGTTCCGGGTACGGGTCAGCCCGATGGTCGATCCGGCACGGAACCGCTGGTGGGCATCGGGCACACCGGCGGAGCAGGCCGACGAGCTCAACGCTCTCCTGCGGGACCCGGAGGTGCGGGCCGTCGTCGCGCACACCGGCGGACAGGCGACCATCGGCTACCTCGACCTGATCGATCTGGACGCGATCCGGGCCGACCCGAAACCGATCATCGGATACAGCGACATCTCGTTGCTGCACATGGCGTTGCACGTCAAAACCGGCCTCGTCGGTCTCCACGCCGACATCGCCACCCACGGTTTCGGCGGCGACTGGTACACGCTGGGCGACGAGGCCCGCCGCGCCGAACTCGTCGACCTCTACACCCGTGTGCTCACCAAGGCCGAGGCGCCGGGCGAGCTGCCGGCGAGGGAGGTGTGGGAGACCTGGCGACCGGGCAGCGCGCAGGGACCGCTCTTCGGCGGTCTGCTGAACCGCCTGATTCTGTTGCAGGCGACACCGTTCGCCTGCGCCCCCGAACGATTCGAGGGCGCCGTGCTGTTCTGGGAGGAGCTTCAGCGGCCGGTCTCACGGATCTGGAACGACCTGCATGCCCTGCGGCTGTCCGGCGTGCTGGACCGGATCGCGGGCATGGTGATCGGGCTGCCGACCGAGGTCACTCCGCACGAGAGCGGCGGAGACCGCGCGGAGCTGCGGGACGTGGTGCTCGATGTCCTGGGGCAGCGGAACATCCCGGTCCTCGCCCAGGTCGACTTCGGCCACACCTCGCCGAACCTGCCGCTGCCCATCGGGGTCCGCGCCCACGTGGACGCGGACAACCGGACGCTGACCCTGCTCGAACCGGCGGTCACGGAAGGGTGATCGGTCCGAGAACACGGCGGGCCGGGACTGCCATCGAACGAGTGAAGTCGGTGACTCTGTTGGTGATGTTGGCTGGGTCATGCGGTGTCTGAGCACAGAGTGCGGAAGTGCGTGGCCCGACGTCGTGGTCTGGGCGCGGTGTCGATCCAGTCGGCGATGCGGGCGACGTTGCAGGCCATGGCGGTGAGGACGTGCTGGACGTGGGTGCGGGCCAGGCCGCGGTAGCGGGAACGTCGCAGCCCGTGGGCCCGGACGGTCTGCGAGAGGGTGGCCTCGATGCCGGCGCGGATCGCGTAACTGCGCTGCCATTGTTCGGTCTGCTGGGCCAGCCGGTTTCGCGTCTGGATCTGGTGTAGCGGCCGGGGCAGCACTGCTATCGACCGGGGCCGGCTCGCGGAGGACGTGCACTTCGTGCGGTCAGGGCAAGGCCGGCAGTCGGCCTCGGCGAACCGGGCCTGCAGATAAGTGTTCCCCTTCATCCTCAGCTCAGTCCAGGACACACTCGTGGCCCCGCGTGGGCAGACCGCCCGCTCGTTGTCCCAGTCGATGGCGAAGGCCGCCTTGCCGAAGCCGGCACCGGCTTTGGCCTGGCTGCTGTGGTCGGCGACGACCGGGCCGAGCAGAGTGATGCCGTGCACCCGTTGTGCCCGCTCGATCCGTGCCGGGGAGATGTAGCCGGAATCGACGACATGCTCGGCGGGCAGCAACTGCCGCTCGGCGAGTTGGTCGTGGATGGTGTCGGTCAACTCGATGTCCTGGACGGTGGAGATGGTGGTGGCGACATGGACCACCACCTCGGGGCGTTCTTCGTCACAGGTTTCCGTGAGATATGTCCGGTATCCGCTCCAGGCGGTGTCCCGTTTGACGCAGTAGTGCGCGTCAGTGTCGTCGGGAGAGTCGAACCGCAGCGAGGCGGGCGGCAGAGCGTGACCGTCCCGCCAGCGCAGCAATCCGTCCACGTCCCAGTAGTAGTGATGGGCCCAGACCTGACGAAGGATCTCCATTTGCGGAAGAAGCCGCAGACGGGGCGGAGTGTGTGCGGCCCAGGCGGCGGTGAGGACCTTCTGCCCGTCCCTGCCGAACTCCTCGGCCCGGGCGGTCACGGCCGTCTTCCCGCCCGGTAGTCTGCCGATCTCCACCCGACGCCCGTACCGCTTGGCCCACTCGGGCTCGATCAGTGGAGTCAGCCAGGCGGGATCGGCCTCGGCCAGTTCCTCCAGCGCCGCCCGCAGCGTCTCCCCGACCAGTTCCAGACGGCTGAGAGTGCGAACCGCGGCCAGCACATGAGTGGCGTCGGTACGCTGCCGGCCCCCGGACTTGAGCAGGCCGGCCTCCACCAGGCGGTCCAGCATCAGCTGCAGCAACCAGTCAGCGGCGCCGTCCCGTCCGGCCAACCGGGCCCTGAACTCGCACAGCACTGAGTGGTCGAACCCCGGATCCTCAAGCTCAAGGCCGAGGGCATACTTCCAGTCGATCCTGGTGCGGACCGCATCCGCCGCCGCACGGTCGGAGAGGTTCTCTGCGAACTGCAGCACCGACACCAGCGCCGGCCGCCCGGGGGACAGCCCCGGCTTGCCGTCTGAGGGATACAGCCCGACAAACTCGTCGTCCTCGAACAGGACATCGAGCCGGTCCCGGATGAGCATCGCCGGAGTGCCCTTCGGGCACGCCGCCCGCGCTGTACGCACCGTCCTCACCGGAATCCGTTGGACACTCCTCGGCCGTAACGACACTGCCCCCACACCCCAAGATCCGAGGCCGTCCCCGCACTCCTCCAGCGAACCATCCGACGGCCCCACCGTCAGCACCCCGGACAACATCACCAACAGAGTCACCGGCATTGGGCCTAGTGCCCGACGGTGTTTCCGAGGTCCGCACAGGGCGCGGCACCCGGATAAGGCTGTGGCGCGCGAATGGTTTATGTCCGTGTCCAGCTGCGGATCTGTGCGGCAGCGCTGCGTACGTCGAGGGAGTCGTGGTCGATGCGTTCGGCGAGGTCGGCGGCGGTCTTGGTGGTGACGGCGACGAATAGCCCGGAGGCGCTGAGGTAGGCGGGGACGGCGGCGGCAAACAGCTTGTTGCGCGCCTCCAGAGCGGGCACGCGCACCACTGGTGCATGAGGCCGGTGGCCCGGTGGTGGTGCTCGGCGTGGACGTAGACGTCCATGAACTTGTCGCTGTGGCGGGCGACGGCGGCCTGCAGGCTACCGAGGTCGGTGATCTCGGGGTCGCCGGGCAGGATTCGGTGGGCCAGGCCCGATCGATGTGCACGATCACGCGGCGCGCCCGTCCTTGCGTGCGGACGGGGCGGCGCCCTGGGCGCCGGCGCCGAAGTGGGCATCGAAGTGCTCGGCCGACTCCCCCGCGAAGTGGCCCGCCGCGGTCAGGAAGCGGTGAGGCAGAACTCGTTACCGGTAGTTCGTTAAATCCGGTGGTCGTGCGGGTTGACGGCGGTGCAGGTTGGCCGTAGGCCGGTAGCAGGAGTCAACTGCTCTGCTGGGAGCCGATGATGACTGCTCGCCGTCCGTGTCCGCCTGCGCCGGGGCCGTTGGAGGAGTACGCGGCCCGGTTCGACGACCTCTTCTTCAGCCTGGCTCAGCGGC
>NZ_JBIRPI010000026.1:0-86442 GCF_044332585.1 Streptomyces sp. NPDC016845
ACCTCCACCCCAACACGGTAGAAGCAAGCCGTCGCCCCGGCACCACCGATCAGCGTCTTCCCAGGTCAGTCATCCCTCGAGAGGATCCACACCCATGTGAGATTGCCGTCGATGCGGTGGGTGTCGTCCCACAGCACTGCCTGTCCGGCTTGGTGGATGGGGGCGATGCTGTCGTTGAATACGAGCTTGCTGCCCTCCCAGCGGAGGCGCTCGTGCTCGTCACGCGGCGCCCGGCTGCGACCGGAGCTCTTCGGGTCGAAGTACATGTTGTCGGCGCGGGGGATGAGGTACGTGGCTTTGGGGAAGGTGGGTACCCATTGCCCGTCACGCAACTCGGTGTTCCAGCCGACGTGGTCGTAGTGGATGTGTGTGTTGACGACGATGTCGACGTCCTCGGGGTCGACGCCGGCCTCGCGCAGGCGGATGAGGTAGTCGGTGCGCAGCCCGGCGAACTGCGGGACCTGCGGGCGCTCGCGGTCGTTGCCGACTCCGGTGTCCACCAGGATGGTCCTGCCCTCGCTGCGCAGGACCCAGGTCTGGATGTGGCAGCGGTAGGCGTCATCAGCGGGGGTCCAGAAGTCCGGCGCCAGCCAGTCCTCGTTGCGCCGCCAGGTTTTCTCGTCACTGTCCGGGACGATGAAGCGAGCGGTACGGATCGGGCCGGACCACTCGACGACTCGTGTGATCTCGACATCGCCGAGCGTGATGCTGTGTGCGGGCACGACGGGGCCTCCTGGGATTGCGGGGCGGGTCGGATACGCGTACTGATGGCGACTAGGGCGCGGGCGGGTCAGCCAGACCGCGCCGGGCCGTCCGACGCGGGTGCGTAGCGGGCCAGGAAGCTGAGTACAGCCTCCTCGATCACCACTTCCGCTGCGGGCTGGACGGCGGTCTCCTCCTCGAAGGCCATGACCCTCGGCCAGACGAGGAACTCCTGGACGAGCCCCATGAACTGGCGCGCCGCGAGGTAGGTGTCCGGGCAGCGCAGGCGGCCGCTGTCGACCAGGGCGTCCAGACTGACGACGAATGCTGCCACGACCGGCCCTTTCCCCAACCGGTAGAACTCGTCCGCGATCCACGGCAGACGAGCTGATTCGGTCACCACGAGCCGGGCGAAGCGGATCTGGTCCGTATCGGCGGCGAAGCGTTGGAGCGAGCGGGCGAACCCGCGCAGAATCTCCTCGGCGCTCGCACCGGCATCGCGCTCGACGAGCCGTCGGTCCGGGCCGGCGAACGCCGACCAGTGGTAGCGGACCATCTCCCGGAAGACTGTCTCCTTCGACCCGAAGCGGTTGTAGACGGTCTGCCGCGAAAGACCGGCGCTCTCGGCGACCCGCTCCAGGGTGACGCCGTCGTAGCGGTCCGCCAGGAAAAGCTCCTTCGCCGCTGCGAGAATCTTCTCGTCGGAGGCCGACCTGCGGCGTCCGGGTTCCTTCCGCCGCGTCCCCGGTCGGTCCGCGCTCAACCCATCCATGTTGCCGGTCCGTTTCTCGCTCGCATGTTGGTTTCCTGGTCGGCCGGAGCGCCGGTGCCGGTGTGGTCGCGGCCGGGGCCCCCCACCGCATCAGCGAGTCCGCCTTCACCGCAGCGCAGACGTCAAGGATGGCGTCCCCCTTCGCGGGCGTCGCCGGGCGCGCGTCTCCTGCCATGTCGGCCGGTGTCACCGCGTTGAAAGGCCGGGCCCGCTGCATGAAGTGGCCGGGCCGCGACTGGAGGGGCGATACGGGCGTGGTCCACGAGGTCGGGGTGCGCGGCCATCATCATCGACATCTCCCCCTCGCATTGCGTGCATCAGCGTGTCGCGCGAGTCGTGAATCTTCGCGATGCGCGCCTCGGCGGCCGAGCAACACCGGAGCCCCGGAACCGGCCCGCTGCCGCAACACGACAGCATCCATGCCGCGTTCCTCCACGGTCAGTACTTTGACTTTACTGTACAGTCTAATTTACAACGCAACCGCGAGGGCTGGAGCGGGGATTGACGGTGGGCGCGGTCCGGTGACGTAGCGGTTCTCCATCAGGTACAGGCGCTCCGCGGTCATCCGGTGGGCCTCCCCGATGGGTTCTGCGAGCGACTGAGCCCCACTCGTGGCGCAACAGCGCGCAATAGTCCGCGCCAGGCCGGAGCTGCAGGAACGTGGGCGACCAAGTCACCGACGAGGTCCGTCGGTTGCCACACTGCCCGAAGTCGCGGACGGGGCCTCGGTTCGGTGGAGGTGCCGTCGAAAGGGTAATGGGCGACCCGGTTGCCGAGGGCCTGGAGCTGGCGGACGAGATCACGGGTCTTGCGGCGGGTCCAAGATGGCGTCGGTGCCAGTCGGCGCCGAGCTCCTGGTAGGAGGCGTCCCGGTCGTTGATCAGGTGCCAGGCGATGACGAGTTTCGAGCGGGCGACGGCGACCAGGGCTCTGGCGTGCCCGCAACGTTTGACGATGCGGCGGTAGCAGGCGCCGAGTGTGGAACTCCACGTAATTCCCCATCAACAGCATCAGGTTCCCCAGCCAAACGTTCGAGTACGGCGATGGGTGTCGTCTGCGCTCCCGCCCGGATAATCCTGAGACGGCCTGCAGCAACCTCCGTGTCTTGGCGCCATGACGGACGAGGCAGAGCCATCTATGTGAACCGCTGGGGCGACACATCGGACCCGGCCACGGAGCGGCGGGGTACCCGCCAGGACGCGCGCTCGTGCTTCGATCAGTCCAGGCCGCATCCGCGAGCACGAGTCGGATTCCACGCCGAGCGGCAGGACACCTCCGCTTCGGGCCGGCGCCACCTGCTGGATCTGATCGACGAGGCCGCCGCCGACGGGCGCGAAGAGTTTCGCCCCCTGACCGGGCTCAGCCCAGAAGAGCGGCGACAGATCATCACGCTGCCGCCGAGCATCGCCAGCTGACGGCGGTCAAGCACCTCGTGCTCTACGGCAGCAATCTGGTCCGGCTCCGCAGCGCCGCTCCGGTGCTGGCGCCCGCCCTGGTCACCAACCGCCGCTTCCTTGGCTGGAGTCTGGCGACCCTGACCACGTCCATTGGCTTTCTGGGCGTCCTGGTCTTTCTGCCCACCTACTTGCAGGCGGCGGATCTCTCACCCGCGGCCGCCGGGGTGACGATGCTGCTGCTGACCGGTCCCGTCCTGCTTATGCCCATGGCCGCCGTGGCCTTGGTCAACAAGGGCGCCCCGGCCCGCCTGCTGATCGTCATCGCCCTGCTGCTGGTGGTCGCCGGGAACCTGTGGCTGGTCACGCTCAGCGCGCGGGACACGGTCGTGACCGTCGCGGCGCCGTTGGTGCTGATCGGCGTCGGTATGGGGGGTTCCTTCGGTCTCACCGACGGTCAGGCCATGGCGCTGGTCGACGCGGACGACGTCGGGATGGCGGCGGGTTTCCTCAACACCCTCAGGGGAGCGGCCGAGGCCCTGGTCATCGCCGCCTACAGCGCCTCGCTCACCGGTCTGCTGTCGGCCAGGCGCGATGACGCGGCCCGCGCCGCCGAGGTCGGAGCCGGACGCCTCAGCGGCACGGAACACATCGTCGAGCTGGACGCGTTCACCTGGTCCTGGCGGCTGACCCAGCTCGGCGTGGGCCTGTGCTGCCCCGTCCTGTCAGCGGCCGTGATCGTCCTGATCCACGGCCGTGGGCCGGTCTCGCGCCGCACATCGCACCCAGCGCAGGGCAGGTGAGATGACGTCATGCGCACGAGTCCGCAAGACCCCCTGACGATCGGGGAGGTGATCCGCCGGACCGGCGTATCCGCCTCCGCTCTGCACTTCTACGAACGCAAGGGCCTGATCCTCAGCGATCGCGACGGCTGCAACCAGCGCGTCTTCCCGCGCCACATGCTCCGCAGAATCTCATTGATCATCGTGGCCAAGCGCCTCGGCATTCCCCTGGCGGACGTGGCCGAGGTCTTCGCCGGCCTGCCCGCCGACCGCGCGCCCACCCACCGGGAGTGGCAGCGTGTCTCCCGGCGCTGGAAGAAGCAGTCGCAGGAACGCCGACGCGTCCTCGAGGCCCTCGAGCACGAGCTCACCGGCTGCATCGGCTGCGGCTGCCTGTCGATGAGGGCCTGCCTGCTCCTCAACCCCGACGACACCCTGCACGAACGCGGCCCCTGACCCGTCCGCCTCTCATCACCCGCGCCCCGCCGCCCGTAGACCCCGACCGCCGTCAGCAACACCAACGATGCCGCCGAGCGCGACCGCTACGGGTACGGCCACGCTGCGTGCCGCCGCCGTTTCGACCCTCCTGGTCGCAGCACGGACCGGCCTCGCTGTTTCCCCATGCGAGAAGGCTAGACGTCGGGGGTTGGACGGGCTGGCGCCGGTTCGGGGTGACCAGCGCGATAAACCCTGCGCACACCACGTCCGTGTCCGAGTCGGGTCAGTCAGCGGCCCCACCAGTATTCATGGGCCTGCCGCAGGTCGGCGTCGATCACGTCCCGCAGCAGCTCCCGGTCGTCGCTCGGTAGCTCGAGGCCTTGGGCATTCGCGCTGAGCCGGTAGGCCTCGACCATCGCCGGGTCACCGGCTGCAAGCACAGACGAAAGCAGCGGCTCGTCCGGGGCTGCTGCCGCATCCACCTGAATAAGCACCCGTTGACGGTCTGCCTGCGACATTCGGGGCAGTGCAGACCCTAGTTGATCGCACAGCTTGTCCCAGGTCACGGTGCCCTGTTGGCGGGCCGTGCGTTTCAGCGCACCCCGGACCGCCGCGGCCGCCGACCTGAGCACACTTTCCGGCAGCGCTTCGGGCCGATGACGGGATGCCTGTTCGTGCGCTTTGTCCCTTACGGGCGCTGCCGCGCCAGGCGCCGGCGGAACCTCCCGTCGGGATTTTCCCTGGACCATTGCGCGGGCCTGGCGCAGTTCGGACAGCGACAGCGCGTTTCCGGAAGCCTCGATCGCCCGACGCAACTCGCCCATCTTTGCTTCCCGTTGCAGGGCAGTGAACTGACGCCGCTCCAGATACCGCATCAAGCGGCGGACCCGCTCGGCGGCCGCCAACTGCGCTCGGTACTCACGTTCCGCCTGCTGCTCCAGCAGTGAGGATGCGGTCATGCGCGGACGCGGCCGACGGGGCTGTGCGACGAGGAGCGGCGCCGCCCGGTGCAGCGGAGCCGTCGTCGGAACCTGGTTTTTCTCCCGCAGATATCGGCGGGCCCTGTCGAGTACCTGCCGTTCGGCCTCGCTGGCGCCCTTACGTGTGAGCGTGAGCGCCTGGGTCAGCTGCGCACGGGCGTCCCACGTCCGGCCCTCGCGCACGGAGCGCTCCAGAGCCTCGAACACTCCCTGCTGGTATGACGCATGGCTCTCAAGCCACGCGCGTGCCTCCACCAGCGCCTCCTCCGCCTCCGCCCGGGCAGCCGGCTCGAGTTCGTCCAGGAACGGGACGGCGCCGTCGCACAGGCGGCGCACGTGCTCGACCGTCCCGGAGCGCTGGGCGGTCTCCAGCCCTCGGATCAGCCGGGTGGCCGGCTCCGGTAACGTCCTGGACGGTGCGGCCGCGGGCGGGGCGGGACGTTCCGTGAGAATCCGGGTGGCGGCTTCGGTGATGAGGCCGTCCGCTCCCCACCCGCAGTTGGCCAGCGGAGTCCACTCGGTGCGGTGCGCCAGGCTCTCGGTCCCGATCCAGACGCGGCGGTCGGCTCCATCGCTCTCCAGCCGCACCCGGTAGACGTACCTGCAACGCGACAGCGTGCCCGGCTCCAGTGGCACGCCAGCGGCGAGAATCGGCGTTCCGCCGTCCCACGCCGGTCTGATCTGGGCATCCAGGTGGACACGCAGTCGGCGACCGTCGTCCAGGTCGATGTCGAGCAGCGAGCCCAGCGGGTCCGGGTAGGAGAAGCGGGCCGCCCGCCCGTGGCCTTCAAGGGACGTCTCCAGGGCACGTTTCACGTACAGGTGGTCCGCGCTGGATTCGCCGATGCCGCGGCGCCGGCAGATGGGGGCGCTGCCCTGTCCGTGGGGATAGTGCTGAAAGTGACAGGCGCGATCGGTATACAGCTTGTCGGCAAGACGAGCCCCGCAGCCTCCCAGGAGCAGCCCGCACCAGAAGGTGTCGTGGCGATGGACGCGCCGGAAGCCATCGAGCTCAATGGCCTGCGTCGGCAGGACCACAGGCACGTCGGAGTGCTCATTGCCGATCACTGCTGTCTGTACGAGCCGTGAGTCACGCACACTCCCACAGTAGATTTTTTGTTCGCGCGCCGCCGGGTTTCGGCACCAGTCAGCGACGATGGCAGCGTTCTCCGGCCGCCGATGGCGCAGGCTTGGGGCCAAGCGGCCACAGTGCCCTGGCACGCAGCCGGATGGGCGCGGCCGCGGGGCTACGTACGGTTGTCCGTCAGCGGGTGGGTGACGGCGTGCGGTAGGGCCGCCGCGCGTGCGCATCGGGGTCTCGGCCTCGGTGAGGATGCGGTGGACGAATCCGTAGGAGCGTCCGCACCCGTGCGCCAGGGCCCGGATCGACGCTCTCTTGCCGTATGCCTTCTTCAGCTCGGCTGCGAGCTTCAGGCGGGCCGGCCCTGTGACGTGGACTCGGTGTCCCAGCACGCTGAACTCGTGGTTCCCTCCTGGCGCCCGGCGCCGTACGGCTACGTCCGCAGCATTGAGCCGCTGTGGGAGGGATCGTGGGCGTGTCTTGGCGGAACAGCAGGCCGCAGAAGGCGGTGCGGCAGATGGGCGAGGAGCACCCCCAAGCCGGCGCCGAGGGTGTTGAAGAGGACGTCGTCGATGTCGACGGCGCGGCCGGCGTTCATCGCGTACTGCGCGGCCTCGATGACCAGGCTCAGCGCCAGACTGGCCGCCACCGCACGGCCGGGGCGTTGCCGTCGGCCGGCTAGGACGAGGAACATCCCCAGGGGCACGAACATCAGGGCGTTCGCCAGCTGCAGCCGAAGGATCATGCCGCGTTCCATGTCACCTACGCCGAGCCCGCTCGCACTGGTGTCCCACAGGCCCTCACCCGGCATCCAGATGATGAAGCGTTCACCGCCGCTGCCCAGCGCCTGGTCGGGGAGCAGGGTCGCGCAGGCCACCGTGAGCAAGCACAGCAGGAGACACCCGCGGGCCAGGAGCGCCACCGCGTCGCGGGTGCGGCGCTGCAGGGCGGCGGCTGCCCAGGGCAGGGCAGCGCACAGCAGCAGGAATCCGCCCACGGTGGCGGGGCTGAGATAGAGGACGATCTCCCACACGGGACGTTTCCTTGTGATCGGTTGGCGGGGTCAGGGGCAGCGCCATTTGGTGACGTACATCTTGTTGCGGTACTCCATCACGCCGCGAATGCAGTCGCCCGCGTCCACGGAGTGCTTCTGGCTGCGTTCGGCATGGCCGCTGACCCTGCTGGTCCTGGCCTTGCCGTAGTAGTTCGGCAGGGCCGTCATCCGGCCGTTCTTGCGCTGGTCACCGAGCAGCACGGTGATCTGCCCGTCGGCGCTGCGAGAGTAGTGCACGGTCCAGGTGTAGGTGGCGTGCCGTCCGAGCCGACCTCCGTTGATGCACAGATTGCCGTGGCTCAGCTCCCCGCACCCCGCCGGAGTCGCCGCGGCAACAGCGGGAGGAGCAGCCACCATGCTGGCACCCAGCAGAGCCACCACCGGCAGGAGCGTCCTAGCCACACGGGTCACTGGGTGCACTGGCGTCTGCCTTTCGCTGAGGACAGCCCCCGCAGGGCCTGACGCGAGGATCGCGTGGCCCAGACCACCCCGGCGGATACATCCCCCAAACTCATCCGAACCGGTAACAGCCAAGGCAGAGCGTTGACCTTGGGCAGCTCGACCAGGCACTGACGCTGTTCCCGGCGGCTGGCCGGGAGGTCCTCGATGCCGAGACCGAACGGTACTTCGGTCTTCGCCGCCCAGCCGGGCGCGGCCTGTTCGCTCGCGTTTTCGCGAGTTGAGGTGACGCGGCTCAAGACGCCACCTCACGTCACCTCACCTCGTGAGTCACTTTTCGGGATCTCCTCATCAGCTCTCGGTACCGCCGCCTCCTCTGCCGAGCCAGGCAACGATGACCGTTCCGACGGTAGTGATCGCAGCAGCCACGATGATCTCCATGAACTCCCCTTGCTCAAGGAGCGCCAGGTTGCGCTCACGACCGACGGTTGCAGCCATTCGCCCGGCCGGTCCAGGCGCTTCGTAGCTGGTTGGGGGCCTTCTAAACGAACTAATTTCGCGTAGATCCTGCGGGCAAATCGGCATCGCCGACAGCATTTTGCGCAATGGATGCAGCGGTTTTTGCTGCGTTCTCTGAGGGGGCCACCGTTTACGTCGGGGCGTCTACGACGGGAGCCGTTGCGCGTGCCCGATCTGCGACTTCGGCCCTGATCGCATCGGATCTACGACGCGGCGCTGGCTGAAACAGGCACGGCGTGGAGGCCGCCGTCATCTACGCCGGCGAGCACGGTGACCTCCGAGTGCCGTTCACGCTCCGGGTGCCCGCCGTCGACGACCAGAAGGCGGAAGCCACCGGGTGGCCGGCCTCGCTCGCCAACTTCCCGCTCGGGCAGTGGACCGCCGACGCGCGCCGGTTCTACGCCCGCGGCGACATGGACGAGGACCGCGTCGCGCAGCTGGAGAAGCTCGGCATGATCTGGTCGCACTTCGACGTCGCGTGGGAGGAGGGCCTGTCCGCCGCGCGCGGGTGGGCATCCGAACACGGGCACCTCCTGGCCCCACTGGACGCCACCTTCCAGGGCGCGAAGGTGGGCATCCTCCTGAAGAACGCGCGGGCCGCCGCCCGGAAGGCGCAGGAGAACGAGCAGCGGCGTGCCGAGGGGCTGCCGGTGGAGTCGTCGGCCGGGGCGCTGTCGGACGAGCGGCGTGAGCAGTTGGAGGAGATCGACGCGTCCTGGTGCCCGAGCTGGCCGGTGACGTGGCAGCGCTGCTTCCACCTGGTGCGGATGCACCTGGACGCGGGCGAGGCGCTGCCCACCACGGCGGGCGAAGTCCTGCGCCAGGGCGAGGATCTCGGGCGGTGGGTGCAATCAGTGCGGCTCGGGTGGGACCAGCTCACGACCGTGCAGTAGTGGATGTGCGAACAGATCCTCGGGATCGAGCCCGCCAGCGAGGACGAGAAGCCGTCGCCGCGCCGCACGCAGGCCGACAAGTGGGCGATGAACTACGCATGTCAGCGGTCACGTAATTCCCCACGATCTACATGATCAGCGTCACGCAATTTCCCACCCTCGGCGTCACGGTTTCGCATGGGGACGGCGGTCGTCGGTGGAGGCGGTGACGCGGCGAGCTCGGGCAACTAGCAAGCTGCGAGCAGGACACTAGCCGGCGCTTTTATGCCACAGGGACCTGGCAGTGGTGGCCGGGCCCCTGTTTCTTTTTCCCGCAATCGCGTGTGGAATTGACGTGCAATCAGGCGGCCTGCGTCTCGATGTAGGTCAGGCAGGCGTCCCGGGAGTGCTCGTCGTGGGCGACGTCCCAGCCTTTGGGCACGTCGATGCCCGCCGGCCACAGGGAGTACTCGAGGCGCTCATTGCGCAGCACGAGGTAAGAGCGGTCCGGGTCCTCGAAGGGGTTGGTCATGGTGGCTCCTGTGTCGGTCGGTCTTGGGGGTCAGTCGAGGAGTCGGCGGCTCATGCCTCGCACTGCGAGGAACCAGACGACCGCCGTGAAGGCGACGAGCACGAGGGCGTGCAGCCAGTCACCCGCGCCCAGCACGCCGAAAGCGGAGTGGCGCACCAACTGCATGCAGTGGTAGATGGGGTTGACGACGGCGACGGTCTGGATCCAGTCGGGCAGGCCGTCGAGCGGGAAGAAGACACCGGCGGCCATGACGAGCGGCGTCAGCACACCCGAGACGACCAGCCGCAGCCAGTCGATGGCCGGTACCAGGGTGGACACCCACATCCCGCACATGGCGAAGGCCAGCCCCGACACCAGGGTGACGACCGGCACGAGCAGCAGAGTGAGGTGAGCGGGGAGACCGATGGCGAGAGTGACCAGCAGGGGGACGGAGCTGTAGACGGACGACTTGACCGCGATCCAGGACGCCTCGGCGGTGACGAGTTCCCAGACGTCCACCGGCCGGCTGAGCACCGCGTCGTACAGGCGCTGGTGGCAGCGCCGGTTGTAGGTCTCGAACATGCCGGCGAAGGCGGCGGCGAACAGGAGGGAGGTCACGACCATGCCGACGCCCACGAACTGGGGGTACGGCCGGCCTTCGGCCGACTCCACCAGGGCGCTGAAGCCGAGGCCGAATCCGGCCATGTACACCAGGGGTTCGATGAGCGAGCCGAAGGTGATGGCGGGCCAGTAGCGCCGGAAGAGCAGCAGTTCCCGGAGCCACACCGCCCGCAACGTCGGCAGCAGCGCGGGTGTCGCCGCCTCTCCCTCGTCCTCGAAGGCGCTCGTCGGTGTCTCGGCAGGGCGCGCCGGTGCGACCCTCGTCATGGAGGCTGTTCCCTTCTGGTGGGGGTACGGCGGGGTGTCGCGGGATCAGACGAAGAGCTCGCCGGTCAGGGCGACGAACACGTCCTCGAGTGTGGTGGGGCGCAGCACGTCGGCAGGGCCCAGCACCTCATGGAGGTCGCCCGGCATGGTCTCGGCCCGCAGGACCGACACCGACAGTCCGGTGCGGCGGCTTGTCAGTCCCGCCCGGGCGACGTGCTCCTCGACTGCGGCGCGGCGGGCCGCGTCGCCCCTGTACTCGGCGGCCTGCGCCCCGGCGTGGGCCCGCAGCAACTCCTGCGGCGTGCCCCGGGCGATCTGACGGCCGGCGAACACCACGGCGACCTCGTCGGCGAGGCGCTCGGCCTCCTCGATGTAGTGCGTCGACATCAGCACCGTCGTGCCGGAGGCCCGCAGCGTTTCCATGACGTCCCACAGGTCCTGGCGGATCTGCGGGTCGAGGCCGACTGTGGGCTCGTCGAGCAGCAGCAGGCGGGGAGCGGTGAGAATGCCCCGGGCGAGCAGCAGTCTGCGCCGCATACCGCCGGACAGCGCCTCCACCCGGCTGTCGCCCCGGTCGGCGAGGCGCACCGCGGACAATGCCCGGTCGACCGACTCCGCATACCGGCGCGCGGGCAGGGAGCTGAACCGGACGAACACCTCAAGGTTCTGGCGCACCGTCAGTTCGTGATCGAGGTCGCTTTCCTGAGGAACGACGCCGAGCATGGACCGGACCCTCCGGGAGCCCTTCGGCATGCTGTGCCCGAGAACCTCCACCGTCCCGCCGGTCGGCCTGGTCTGCCCGGTGATGAGGCGCATGGTGGTCGACTTGCCCGCGCCGTTGGGGCCCAGCAACCCGAAGAATTTCCCTTCCGGGATATTGAGGTCCAGCCCATTGACGGCGTTCGTCGAGCCATAGGTCTTCACGACATCCCGAAAACGAACGACGGGGATGCTCACCCCTGATTCCCCCCCACTTGAAAGTGCTGCGCGGTCCGGGGCGCGGTGGCGTCAACCCGGTCGCATCGGCCCATAGAAGCGCACGCCCAGTGATTTGTGAAGTCCTTGTTTCCCTCTGTGAAGCGCTGCTAGGTTGCCAAACGATCAAGCGCCCCACGAGGGTGCTTCGTCGAAACGGGGGATGGATGAAGTCGCGCGTATCCGCGCTTTGCGGTGTTCTGCTGCTGTGTGTCGTCGCGCTCGGCTGCGTACTCCAGGTGCGCGTTCCCCTGGAGCCGAAGCCGGCCGACAGCGCGCCTTCCGGCTTTTCCGCGGCGCGTGCCGCGAAGCACATCGAGCACATCGCGCGCTCCCCGCATCCGTCCGGTACGGCGCAGGCCGAGGCGGTCCGGTCCTATGTGACCGGGCAACTGGACCGCCTCGGGCTCTCACCGAAGCAGCACGAGTCGACCGAGGTGCTCCCCGGGGAGGGGGGTTCGCACCTCGCGGGCCGTGTCCACAACATCACCGCCACGATCCCCGGACGGTCCTCCACCGGCCGCGTACTGCTCGTCGCGCACACCGACTCTGTGGTCACCGGGCCCGGCGCCTCCGACGACGGCCTGGGCGTGAGCTCTTTGCTGGAGATCGCACGTGCCCTCGGCGAAGGACCCCCTCCGCGCAACGACGTGGTCCTGCTCTTCACCGACATCGAGGAGACGGCACAGCTCGGCGCCCGGGCGGCGGCGCGCGAGCTCGCCAAGACCCGTCGCGGCCCCGACGTCGTCATCAATCTCGAAGCGCGCGGAACCAGCGGACGGGCCGTCATGTTCGAGGCAGGCCCCCACAGTGCGGCGCTGGTGGCCGCCCTGGGCGACACTCCGCCCGTCGCCACGTCCCTCTCCGACGAGATCTACCGCCTGCTGCCGAACGACACCGACTTCACCCGGCTCCGCGCGTCCGGCGCGACCGGGCTCAACTTCGCGGTCATCGGCGACAGTGCCCGCTACCACGGTCCCGAGGACGATGTGGACCACGTCGACCCCGGCAGCCTCCAGGACCTGGGCGACACCGCCATCTCGGCCACCCGAGCCCTGTCGGCCACCGACCTCACACAGGTCGAGAAGGCATCCGAGGCCACTTGGTTCAACCTCGGCCCGGTACTGGTCCGTTACCCGGCGGGCGCCGTCCTGCCCCTGGCGCTGATCGCCGCGGTCGCGCTGGCCGCGGCCGTCTGGTACGCCCGGCGCCGCCGCGCACTGAGCCTCCGCGCGGCCGCACGCGCTGCCCTGACGCTTCCCCTGCCGCTCCTGGCCGCCGCCGCGCTCGGCTGGGCGGCCTGGCAGGCGCTGCTCGTCGTCCGGCCCACCTACGCGCTCTTCCACATGGGCGACCCGTACCGCACCGGTCCCGCCGTCGCGGGACTGCTGCTGCTCACCACCGCCGTCGTATGGCTGTGGATCCTGTGGGTCGGCAAACGGGCCACCGCGCTGGACACGGCCGCCGGAACGGCGACCTGGGCGGCGCTGCTGGCCGTGGTCGCCGCCGCGCTGCTGCCCGGCGCCGCCTATGTGTTCACCTGGACCGCCCTGGGCGGGGCGGCCGGTGTCGCGATGGCAGCCCGCACGGCCGAGCGTTCCCCCTGGCGAAGCGCCGCCCTCGCGGCGTCGGCGCTGCCGGGCGTCGCGGTGACGGCACCGCTGGTCGCCCTGCTGTTCCCGACGGTGGGGCTCGCTTCGGCCGCCGCGCCGCTGGCCCTGGCCTCGCTGACCGCCGCGGTGGTGCTGCTGCCCCTCACCGGCCGGATCGCGGCCGCTCACGCCCGACGCGCCGTGGCGGGCGGCGCCGCCCTGGCAGTGATCGGCGGTGCCCTGGTGGGTGTCAACGCCGCCGTCGACACGCCCGACGGTGAACACCCGCGCCCCGTGAGCCTGATGTACGCCCTGGACGCCGACCGGGAGAAGGCGGTCTGGGTCTCCGAGGACGCCGACCCGCACTCATGGGTGACTCACTACACGGGTGACCGTCGAACGGACTCCTTGGAGGAGTGGTCTCCCGCACTGGCGGCGCCGCCCGGGGGACTGCTCGCCGGTCCGGCCCCCGTCGCCCCGGTCTCCCGCCCCGTCGTGACCACGGTCTCCGACACGCGCAAGAGCGGCAACCGCACCCTGCGCCTGTCGGTGCGGCCCGAGGCGGGGAAGCCCACGCTGATGACCCTGTACGTCGACACCACGGCCACTCAGGTCGTGGGCGCCCAGGTGGCCGGCGCGCCCGCGGGCACCGGCTCCCTCGGCGGAGGCGTCAACCGGCCGCATGCCGGCTCCGTGTGGAAGTGGGGGCTCCTGCTCGTCGCCCCACCCTCGCAGGGCACCGAAGTGTCCCTCACCGTCCGGGACACGGGCCGTCCGGTCCGTCTGCTGGCCATGACCGAGGACGCGGGCCTGCCCGCCCTGGACCGGCCACGCCCCGACGAACTCACCTGGAATCCCGACGCGGCCGGCATCTCCTTCGCCAGCCGCCTGTACAAGCTCTGAACAAGTTCTGCCCCCCCATCGCAACCGACAGAAGAGAGCGACCCCCCATGTCGTCGAACCCGAACAGCGCCGAGGGCACCACGGCACCGCAGGAGCCGCGGCTGCGCAAGGCGGAAGCGGCGGACGCCGCCGCGATCACGAACGTCTTCCTCGCTTCGCGGGCCGCGGCCATGCCCTATCTGCCCAGGCTGTACAGCGACGAGCAGACCCTGGCCTTCATCGAGGCCGTCGTCCTGCCCGGCAGCACGGTGTGGGTGGCCGAGACCGGGGAGAAGCCCGAGATCGTCGGCTTCGCCGCGCTCGACGGCACCATGCTCGACCACCTCTACCTGCGGCCGGAGGTACGGCGGCAGGGCATCGGCTCGGCCCTCCTCGCCACCGTCAAGGAGGCGTCCCCGTACGAGCTCTCGCTCCACGTCTTCCAGCGCAACGAAGCGGCCCGCGCCTTCTACGAGCGCCATGGCTTCACCGCCGGCGAATTCAACGACGGCAGCCGCAACGAGGAGAACGAGCCGGACGTGACCTACCACTGGACCGCTCGCTGACTCGCTGAGGTGCAGGGCGGCCGGGGCCGATCGCGCCCCGGCCGCACACACCGCACATCCACCGACGACAGACCGGGACCGTACGGAACCCGGCGCCTTCACGCATCGGCAAAGAGTGGGCGTGGCCCCCGCCGGGGTGGCCGCGACACGGGGGAGGAACGAAGAAGTGCTCGGTGAAAGCAGGGTGCCGGGGGAGATCCCGCTGTCCTACGCGCAGCTCGCGCTGTGGTTCAACGACCGTCTCCAGGACGGCGACGCCTCCTACAACATGCCGGTGGCACTGCGCCTGAGGGGCCTTCTCGACACCGAGGCCCTGCGCTCGGCCCTGGCCGACGTCATGGCGCGCCACGCGGCGCTGCGCACCGTCTTCCCCGACCGCGACGGCACGCCGTATCAGCGGGTTCTCGCCCCCGGTGACTTCACGGTCCCCCTCACGGTGGCCGACGCCACCGAGGACGACCTGGACGGACTCATCGCCGCCGCCTGTCGCGAAACCTTCGACCTCGCCTCCGAACCACCCTTGCGACTGCGGGTGTTCGTCCTCGGCCCCGAGGACCATCTGGTGCTGATGGTCCAGCACCACATCGCCGGCGACGGCTGGTCGATGGCCCCGCTGGGCCGCGACCTGAGCGCGGCGTACGTGGCCCGTGCCGAGGGGCGCGCTCCCGAGTGGACGCCGCTGTCCGCCGACTTCACCTCCTACGCGCTCGACCAGCACGAGAGCCTCGGCAGTCTCGACGACCCCGACAGCGGCATCAGCCGCCAGCTCGCCTACTGGAAAGAGGCGCTGGCCGGGCTGCCGGAATGCCTGGACCTGCCCGCCGACCGGCCACGGCCCGCCGTCATGTCCCACGAGGGCGACTACTTCCCCTGGGACTTCGACACCGGCCTCCACCGCGACCTGCTGGCCCTCGCCCGTACCTGCCGCGTCAGCCTCTTCATGGTGGTGCAGGCGGCGCTGGCGGCCGTGCTGACCCGGTCCGGGGCCGGTACCGACATCCCCCTCGCCAGTCCCACCGCGGGCCGCGGGGACTCCCGCTACGACGACGTGGTCGGCTACTTCGTCAACCCGCTGGTCCTGCGCATGGACACCTCGGGCGACCCCACGTTCCGGGAGCTGCTCAAGCGGGTGCGCCGGACCGACCTGCAGGGCTTCTCACACCAGGACATGCCGATCGAACGGCTGATCACGGCGCTCAACCCGCCGCGGTCCCTCGCCTGGCACCCCTTGTTCCAGGTCATGCTCGCCTTCCAGAACCTTCCCGAAGCGAGCCTCTCCCTGCCCGGCGTCGCCTGCGAGGTCGTCGAGGCGGACCCGGGCGGTGCCAAGTTCGACCTGTCGTTCAACGTCATGGAACGCAAGGACGCCGACGGCGGCCCGGCCGGGTTGACCTGCTTCGTCGAGTACAGCAGCGATCTGTTCGAACGCGAGGGAGCCGAGGCGCTGATGCGGCGGCTCACGCTCCTGCTGGAAAGCGTCATACGCGATCCCGACCAGCGCATCGGCGACATCGACCTGCTCACGGGCGACGACCTGGACGCGGTCCGCACCCTGTGGCGCGGCCCCGAACTCGCCGTTCCCGCCCAGAGCTACCACCAGGCGTTCGAGGAGCGGGCAGCCGCCGACCCGGACGCGCCGGCCCTGGTCGCGGGCAGCACCCGGCTCACCTTCGCAGAGCTCAACGCCCGCGCCAACAGCCTCGCCCGGGAACTGGTCCTGCGCGGCGCCGCGCCCGAACGCCACGTCCTCCTGCTCCTTGACCGCGAAGCCGACGTGGTCGTCTCCGTCCTCGCGGTGCTCAAGTCCGGCGCCGCCGTCGTTCCCCTCGCCGCCGACACCCCCGCCGAACGGCTCGCCGCCATCAGCGCCGCCACCCGGCCCGTGTGCGCGCTCACGACCGGGAAGACCGCGGACCGGCTGTCCGACGCCGTGCCGGTGCTCGCCCTCGACGGGCCGCAGGAGCGGGAGCGCATCGCGGCGCACCCCCCGACCGACCTCACGGACGCCGACCGGGCCGGTGTCACGGGCCCTCGCGACCCCGCCTACGTCATCCACACCTCCGGCTCGACCGGCACGCCCAAGGGCGTGGTCGTGGAACACGACGCCCTCGCACACCTGGCGCACCACCATCGCGTCCGTCAGATCCGCCGGCACGTCCCGGAGGGCAGCCCGCGCGTCCATACCGCACTGGTCGCCTCCCTCACCTTCGACACCGCCTGGGAACCCTTCTTCTGGCTGCTGGAAGGGCACTGCCTGCACCTCCTCGCGGACGAGGTGCGCCTCGACCCCGAGGCCCTGGTCGCCTACGTACGACGCGAGCGCATCGAGTTCCTCGACCTCACCCCGACGTACGCGCAGGCGCTGCTGACCGCCGGCCTGCTTGACGAGGGCGACCACCACCGCCCCCGCGTCGTCATGCTGGGCGGCGAAGCCGTCGGACCCGAGCTGTGGAACCGGCTCGCCGCCGTCCCCGGCACCCAGGTCCAGAACTACTACGGGCCCACGGAGTTCACCGTCGACGCGCTCGCCTGCGACCTCGGCGACAGCGCCACGCCGGTCATCGGCCGCCCACTCGACAACACCCGCGCCTACGTCCTCGACGAGCGGCTGCGCCCCGCGCCGCTCGCCGTGCCCGGCGAGCTCTACCTCGCAGGCCCCCAGCTCGCCCGCGGCTACCTGGGCGCCCCCGCCCTCACCGCCGAGCGGTTCGTCGCCGACCCGTACGGACCGCCCGGATCCCGTATGTACCGCACCGGCGACCTCGCCCGGCTGCGCCGTGACGGCCAGGTCGAGTACCTCGGCCGGGCCGACGAGCAGGTCAAGATCCGCGGCTTCCGCATCGAACCCGGCGAGATCGAGGCCGTGCTGACCCGCCACCCCGGCGTCGCGCAGGCGGCCGTCGTCGTCCGCGGCGAGGACGCGGGCGAGCCGTTCCTCGCGGCCTACGTCGTCCCGGCCGCCGAACCGCCGGCCGACGCCGCCGCGCTCCGCGACCACCTGGCCGCGCACCTGCCCGAGTACATGCTGCCCGCGGCCTTCGCCCACCTCGACCGGCTGCCGCTCACCAGCAGCGGCAAACTGGACAAGCAGGCCCTGCCCGAACCGGACCTGCGCGTCTCCGGCGCGTCCGGCCGGCGTCCCGCCGACGCCCGCGAGTCGGCCCTCTGCGAGATCTTCGCCGACGTGCTGAGGGTGTCGGAGGTCGGCCCGGACGACGACTTCTTCCGCCTGGGCGGCCACTCTCTGCTCGCCATGCGCCTGGTCAGCCGTGTCCGGACGGTCACCGGGGCCGAACTGCCCATCCGCGCGGTCTTCGAGGCGCGCACACCGGCCGGCCTCGCCCGGCTGCTCGGCACCACCGGCCGGCGGCCCGCGCTGGTGCCGGCCGAACGCCCCGAGGAGATCCCGCTCTCGTACGCCCAGCGCCGGCTGTGGTTCCTCCAGCGCCTGGAGACCGAAAGCGCCGCCTACCACATCCCGCTGCCCCTGCGGCTGGACGGCCCGCTGGACATCAGCGCGCTGAGCGGCGCCCTGCTCGACGTCGTCGTCAGGCACGAGGCGCTGCGGACCGTGTTCCCCGACCGGGAGGGCGTGCCCCACCAGAGGGTCCTCGACCCCGACGAGCTGCCGCCGCTGTTGGACATCGTCCCCCTGGCCGCGGCTCGCGCCGACGGCGAGGCCCTGGAGGCGGAGTTGCGGTCCGCGGCCTCCGCCCCGTTCGACCTGGCGAGCAGTCCACCCCTGCGCGCCCGGCTGTACCTGCTCGGGCCCGGCCGCCACATCCTCCTCCTGACCGTCCATCACATCGCCTGCGACGGCTGGTCCCTCGGCCCGCTCGCCGCCGATCTGAGCGTGGCGTACCGGGCGCGCGCCGAAGGGCGCGAGCCCGGCTGGGCGCCGCTGCCGGTCCAGTACGGCGACTACACCCTGTGGCAGAACCAGCTCCTCGGGGACGCCCGTACCCCGGGCAGCCTCGCGGCCGAGCAGTGGGGCCACTGGAGCAAGACGCTCGACGGCCTCCCCGACGAGGTGCCGCTCCCGGTCGACCGGCGCCGCACGCCCGAGACCGGGCACGAGGGCCGCGCGGTCCCCGTGCGCGTAGATGCCGGCGTCCACCGTGCGCTCGCCGGGCTCGCCCGTGAGAGCGGCGGCAGCCTCTTCATGACCGTCCAGGCCGCCCTGGCCGCCCTCCTCACCCGGCTGGGCGCCGGGACGGACATCCCGCTGGGTACGCCGGTGGCCGGCCGCACCGACGAAGGGCTCGACCAGTTGGTCGGCTTCTTCGTCAACACGCTGGTCCTGCGCACCGGCACGGAGGGCGCCCCGACCTTCCGGGAGCTGGTGCACCGGGTGCGGGACGCGGACATCGCCGCCTACGCCCACCAGGACCTGCCCTTCGAGCAGCTCGTGGACCTGGCCGGCCCGGAGCGGCAGCCCGGACGCCATCCGCTGTTCCAGGTGGCCCTGGTGGTGGATCACGGGGTCGACACCGTTCTGGACATCCCGGGCGTCACCGCCGAGCGGCTCACCGTCCAGCTCGCGCCGGCGAAGTTCGACCTCACGGTGACGCTGGCCGCCGAGCGCGCCGCCGACGGCGCCGAGGGACCGCTCAGCGGCACCATCGAGTACCGCACCGACCTGTTCGACGAGTCCACCGTCGTGGCCGTCGCCGAGCGGCTCACGCGGCTGCTCACCGCCGTCGCGGACGACCCGGACCGGCGCATCGGCCGGATCGACCTCCTCTCCGACGACGAGCGGCGCCTCCTCGCCGAGTGGAACGACACCCGCCAGGACCTGGAGCCCACCACGCTCGCCGCATCCGTCGCCGAGCAGATGGCGCGGACACCGAACGCCGCCGCGGTCGTCGACCAGGGCCGTACGGTGACGTTCGCCGAGCTCGACGCCTTGGTCGGGGCGCTGGCCGGGAGACTCGCCGCGCGCGGCGTCGGCCCGGGATCCCTGGTCGCCGTCGCCGTGCCGCGCTCGCTCGACCTGGTCGTGGCCGTGTGCGCGGTGCACCGCGCGGGCGCCGCCTACGTCCCCCTCGACCCCGACTACCCGGCCGACCGGCTGGCGTTCATGCTGGAGGACTCCCGCCCCACCGCCGTGATCGCCACCCCGGAGGAGGCCGAGAAGCTCCGTGTGCCCGAGGGCGTGCGCCTCCTTGCGCCGCACGACCCGGCGGACACAGGCCACGGGGCCGTGGTGGGACCGGACCCGGCCGACCCGGCCTACGTCATCTACACCTCGGGCTCCACCGGCCGGCCCAAGGGCGTGGTGGTCCCGCACAGCGCCGTGTCCAACCGGCTGCGCTGGGGCCAGCAGCAGTACCGGCTGACCTCCGCCGACCGGGTGCTGCACAAGACGCCGTCGAGCTTCGACGTGTCGGTGTGGGAGATCTTCTGGCCGCTCGGAACCGGCGCCACCCTGGTCGTCGCGCGGCCGGAGGGTCACCGGGACCCGGCCTACCTGTGCGAGCTGATCCGCCGGGAGCGAGTCACGGTCGCGCAGTTCGTGCCCTCCATGCTGGACGCCTTCCTCCAGCACCCCGACGCCGGCCGGTGCGACTCGCTGCGTCTGGTGATCGTCGGCGGCGAGGCCCTCACGACGGCCACCGCGCGCCGGTTCCACCAGGTGCTGCCGGGCGTGCGGCTGGTGGACCAGTACGGTCCGACCGAGGCGGCGATCGAGGTGACCGCCTGGACCTGCCGCCCCGAGGACGACGACGGCCGGCCCGTCCCCATCGGGCGGCCGGTGTGGAACACACGCGTCCACATCCTCGACGGCGAACTCCAGCCGGTCCCGCCGGGTGTCGCCGGAGAGCTGTACCTGGACGGTGCGCAACTGGCCGACGGCTACCTCGGGCGCCCCGCGCTCACCGCCGAGCGGTTCGTGGCCAACCCGTACGGCGAGCCCGGATCCCGGATGTACCGCACGGGCGACCTGGCCCGCTGGCGTCCCGACGGAGCCGTGGAGTACCTGGGCCGGGTCGACGGCCAGGTCAAGGTTCGCGGGTTCCGCATCGAACTCGGCGAGATCGAGGCCGCGCTGGGGGAGCACCCGGCCGTCGCGGCGGGGATCGTCATGATCCGGCAGGACAAGGGCTCCCCCCGGATCGTCGCCTACGCGGTGCCGGTGGCCGACACGGCGGCGCCCACCGCGGAGGAGCTCCGAGAGCACCTGCGCAGCCGCCTTCCCGAGCACATGGTGCCCACCGGTTACGTCACGCTCGACAGCCTGCCGGTCACACCCAACGGCAAACTGGACCGTGCCGCGCTCCCCGAGCCCGCCGCCCCGGCCGCCCGGGGCGAGCAGCCGCCGCGGGAGCCGGCCACGCCCCTGGAAGCGGCCCTGACCGCCTTGTTCGCCGAGGTCCTGGACCTTCCGAAGGTCGATCCTGAGGACGACTTCTTCCTGCTGGGCGGACACTCGCTCATGATGGTCAGGCTCGTCGAACGCATCCGCACCGAACTCGAAGTGGAACTGCCGATCCACACCCTCTTCGACAACCCGTCACCGAGCGCGCTCGCGCTGCGGATCGCGCGGGAACCCGGCGCGGAGGCCCGGCTCGCCACCGGCACGACGCCCTGGGAGCCGGTGCTGCCGCTGCGCGCCCAGGGCACCCGTCCGCCGCTCTTCTGCGTCCACCCGGTCGTCGGCGACGGCTTCGGCTACGTGGGGCTGCTGCGCTCCCTGGGCCCTGACCAGCCCGTCTACGCGCTCCAGGGCACCGGCCCGGCGGGCGGGCGGCGACGGCCCGCCACGATGGGCGGACTCGCCGCCGAGTACGTGTCCCGCATCCTGGCGGTGCAGCCGAAGGGGCCGTACCGGCTCCTCGGCTGGTCGTTCGGCGGTGTGCTGATCCACGAGATGGCGGTCCAGCTCAGGGAGCGCGGTGAGCGGGTCGAACTGCTGGCGATGCTGGACAGCGTGCCGCCCAGCGAGCACGACCGGCGGGCGCACGCTGACGCGGTCAGCGAG
Organism: Streptomyces sp. NPDC016845; assembly: GCF_044332585.1. Classification (NCBI taxonomy): domain Bacteria; kingdom Bacillati; phylum Actinomycetota; class Actinomycetes; order Kitasatosporales; family Streptomycetaceae; genus Streptomyces; species Streptomyces sp. NPDC016845. The sequence goes on from NZ_JBIRPI010000026.1 coordinate 21,390, forward strand.
GCCGACATCGTCCGGGCCCTGCTCGACGCCGTGGGCGCGTCCCCGGAGGAGATCGCCGCGGTGGACGACGGCCGGGCGCCCGGGCCGCAGGAGCTGCTGACGCTGCTCGCCCCGGCGCTCGGGGCCTCGGCGCCCGCCGGCCCCGCGGCGCTGGACGCCCTCATCGACACCTGCCGCTACCACGGCGAACTCATGGTCCGCTGGGTGCCGCGGGTGTACGACGGAGACCTGCTCACCTTCACCGCGACGGCCGAGGCGCGACGGGCCGGCACGGTGGGGCGGGCGACGGCCGCCGAACTGTGGGGCCCCTACGTGCGGGGGCCGGTCGTGGACCACCCCGTCGACGCCCAGCATCTCCAGCTCGTCGAGCCGGGGCACATCGACTTCATCGGTGGGGTCGTCGCCGGTGAACTGGCGCGCCGGGACGACCGGTGACCGCGGCGGACCCCCGGCACGCCGCCAGTGCGCGTACGCACCGTGCCGGCGCCGCCCGTCCGGACGCCCCGAAGGCGTCCGGACGGGCGGTGACCGGCTCAGCCCGCGGTCGGCGCCGCGTGCTCCCGCACCACGGCGGCGATCTCGGCCATGACCTCGGCCGCCTGGGTGTGCAGGAAGAAGTGGTCACCGGGGAGGACCCGGTGGCGGAACCCGGCAGCCGTCACCGCCCGCCATCCGGTGATCCACTCCGGACCCGCCAGCCGGTCGTCGGCTCCTCCCAGGGCCACCATCGGGCAGGGCAGTACGGTCGGCCTGACGTCCGTCATGTACCGGGCCAGCAGCCCGAGGTCGGCCCGCATCACCGGCAGCAGCATCTCGAGGAGTTCCCGGTGCTCCAGGATCTCGGCGGGAGTGCCTCCCAGTTCGACGACCCCGCGCAGCAGTTCGTCGTCGCTCCGCTCGTGCAGGGGCAGGGCGACGGGGGCGCCCGGCGGACGGCAGCCGGACACCACCACGGCGCGGGGCAGCGGCCGGCCGCGCTCCGCCAGGCGACGCGTCGTCTCGTAGGCGATCTGGGCGCCCATGCTGTGCCCCAGGAGCAGGAACTTCTCCTGTTCCGGGCGCTCGGCCAGCACCGCGAGGAGGCCGTCGACGACCTCGTCCATGGAGGCGAGCAGGGGTTCACGCAGGCGTGTGCCCCGGCCGGGCAGCTCCACGGGTATGAACGTCAGCCCCGCCGGCGGCTCCTGGGAGCGCGACCAGGCGAGGTACGAACCGGCCGAGCCGCCGGCGTGCGGGAGACAGTAGACACGGACGGTCTCCGCTCCGCCGTCCGTGCCGGGGGCGTCGTCCCAAGGTGTCCATCGGTTCCGTGTCACTGCATTCTGCCCTTCTGTCCTCAAGGATTTCCGTGCGGGCCCGCGGCCCGCGGATCGACCCTATTCGGGAATTCGCCCGGCAGCCAGGTCTGACGGGCCGACAAAAGTGCTGCGCAGGTGCCTTGCTGATAACTTTTCATTGACCCTGCTCTGTTTCGTGGGATAGCGTCGAACTTGCATCTGGTGATGTGCAGGTGTGAAACGGGGATATTGAAACGTGTGCGGAATAGTGGGTGCTTTCTCCCTCGGTGGAGCGCATCGGATCGATAGCCAGGTCATTTCTCGAATGACATCCGAGCTAATTCACCGGGGCCCGGACGACGAGGGATACCACACCGGTAATGGTATTGCGCTGGGCTTTCGCAGACTTGCTCTGAACGACCTGGAGCGAGGCAATCAGCCGCATTTCTCGGAGGACCGTACCCTGGTCTCCGTCTGCAACGGCGAGATCTTCAACCACCGGCGGCTGCGGGAGAAGCTGACAGGCGCGGGTCACCGCTTCCGTTCCGCGTGCGACACCGAGGTGCTCGTCCACCTCTACCGCGAGTACGGCACCGATCTCACCGCCCACCTCGACGGCCAGTTCGCCTTCGCCCTCCACGACGCCCCCGCCGGACGCCTGCTTCTCGCCCGCGACCACGCGGGGATCGTGCCTCTCTTCTACACGGTCGTGGACGGACTGCTCCTGTTCGCCTCGGAGATCAAGGCCATCCTGCGCCACCCGGCGGTGAGCCCCCGCGTCGACCTCCGCGGCCTCGACCAGATCCTCAGCCTCCCGGGGCTCGTCAGCCCGCGCACCATGTTCGAGGGCATCAAGGCCCTGCGGCCGGGGGAGAGGCTGATCGCGGACTCGTCCGGGGTGACCACGCAGCGCTACTGGGACCTGGACTACCCGATCGCCGAGGCCCTGGAACCGGTGCGCGACGGCGACCTCGACGCCGAACTCGGGCGCGCCGCGGGGCAGATGACGCAGCTCCTGGACGACGCCGTGCGCGCCCGGCTGGCCGCCGACGTTCCCGTGGGCCTCTATCTCAGCGGCGGGCTCGACTCCAGCCTCATCGCCGCGCTCGCGGCGGACTCCCGGCCGGATCACGCCTGGCCGAGCTACTCCGCGGTCTTCCCCGACCACGACTTCGACGAAAGTCCCCACCAGCGGCTGGTCGCGGCCAAGCTGGGAACCCGCCACCACGAGGTGCCGATCCGGCACGACGACCTCGCGGCGCGCCTGACCGCCATGGTGCGCCACGCCGAGACGCCCGTCCGCGAGTCGTACAACGTCTGTTCGCTGATGCTGTCCCGTGCGGTACGCGCCGACGGCACCGTCGCCGTGCTCACGGGGGAGGGCGCCGACGAACTCTTCGGCGGCTACCCCGGGTACCGCTACGAGGCCGCCGGACTCGGGGCCGGCCGGCTCAGCGGCCTCGACGCCGAACTGGAACGGGAGATCCGGCACCGGATGTGGGGCGTCGACCTCGGGTACGAGACCGACCAGCTCGTCGCGCAGGATTTCCGCCGCGACCTGTACTCCGACGACGTCGCCGGTTCCTTCGACGAGTTCACCGTCACCTCCCAGCGCCTGGTCGACGCCGAGCGGCTGCGCGGCCGGCACCCCCTGCACCAGCGCTCCTATCTCGACTTCCACCTGCGCCTCGCCGACCACCTCCTCGGTGACCACGGTGACCGGATGGCCCTCGCCAACTCCGTCGAACTGCGCTTCCCGTTCCTGGCCCGCCGCGTCGTGGACCACGCCACCACCCTGCACCCGGCCCTGATGGTGGCCGGCGGGGCGGAGAAGGCCGTGCTGCGGCGGGTCGCCGAGGGGCGCGTGCCCGGCGAGGTGCTGGCCCGCAGCAAGTTCGGCTTCCGCGGTCAGACCAGCAGTCACCTGCTCGGCGGCGGCGCCGACTGGTTCGAGGAGCTGCTCTCACCGTCGCTGGTGCGCAAGCAGGGGTACTTCCACCCCGACACCGTGGCGGCGCTCGTCCGGCGCCAGCGGGAACAGGGCAGCCACGTGCACGCCCACCTCGACACGGACTACCTGATGGTCATCGCGACTTTCGCCCTTTTCGTCGAGGAGTTCGGCCTGCCGTGTCTCGGATGACCCACCCCGCCGCGCCCGGCGGCCAGAGCGCCACCGGGACCCGGCCGTACGGCGTGGAGCCGTCACTGCCCCTGGTCGGAATCGTCGGCGGCATGGGCCCCCTGGCCTCCACCGAACTGCTGCGCACCGTCTACCACACCGGTGACGGACGCCCCGAACAGCAGACGCCCCGGGTGCTGCTGTGGTCCGACCCCGCCGTGGTCGACCGCACCGAGGCCATCGGGACGGGCGACCTCGAACCGCTGTACCGGGCCGTCGAGAACGCCGTGCGCGGCCTGGTGACCGCGGGCGCGCAACGGGTCGTCGTCGCGTGCGTCACGGCGCACAAGGTGCTCGGTGACCTGCCGCCCGACCTCCTCACGCGCTGCGTGTCGCTGGTGGACGTCGTCCACGAGGAACTCGTGCGCACACCCCGGCCACACCTCCTGCTGTGCACCAAGGGCACCGCACAGGCGGGCATCCTCACCTCCGGCCCGTACGCGGACCGGGCGGCGCGCCACCTCGTCATGCTCAGGCCGGACGACCAGGACGCGCTGCACCGCGAGGTCTACCGCGTCAAGCGCGGCGGCGACCCGCTCCGCACGGCCGGCTTCCTCCGCGACACCCTGCCCCGCTACGGGGTGCGGTCCTTCGTCGCCGCCTGCACCGAACTCCACCTGGTCACCCGCGCCATCGCCGCCACGGGCCGGTCGGACGAGTTCCCCGCCATCGACCCGCTGACGGTCGTGGCCCAACGGATCAAGAACGGAGAGCTGTGAGCCACACCACGATCCTGGACCGCTGGGCCGACCATGTCGAGCGCGACGGGCAGGCGCCCGCCGTCGCCACCCCCGACCGGGAGTGGAGCCGCGACGAACTCGCCCGCTACGCCTGCGGACTGAGGGCCCGGCTCGCCGAGGACGACGGGCGGGGACCGGTCCTCATCGCCTGCGCCGAGCCCGTCCCGGTCATCGCGGCCATTCTGGCCTGCGCCGCCACCGGCCGGACCTTCGCCCCCGTCGACATCCGGCAGCCCGAGGCGCGCTGGGCCGCACTCCTGGAGGACCTGCGCCCGGCAGCCGTCGTCACCGACCGGGCCGGAGGCGCTGCCCTCAGCCCCCACCTCGGCCTCCTCGCCGGCGTCCGGGTCGTCGCGGCCGACGCCGTCGAGCCCGGTGACTGGCGCGCCGCCGACTGGCGGGGACTCGACGTACCCGACGCCGGGTACGTCTACTTCACCTCGGGCACCACCGGACGCCCCAAGGGCATCAAGGGCAGCCTCCAGGCCGTCGAGCACTTCCTCGACTGGGAGAGCGCCGAGTTCGGCATCACCGAAGGCACCCGGGTCTCCCTGCTCACCTCACCCGGCTTCGACGCGTTCCTGCGCGACGCGCTCGTTCCGCTGCGCTGCGGCGGCAGCGTCCAGGCCGCCGGACCCGGCACAGTACCCGTCGCCGCCTCCTTCGCCGAGTGGCTGGAGAAGCAGCGGGTCGAAGTGGTGCACTGCGTGCCCACCGTCTTCCGCACCCTGCGGGCCGCCGGCCTCACCGCCGACTCCCTGCCCGAGCTCAGGACCGTCCTGCTCGCCGGCGAGCCGGTCCGATCCGCCGATGTGGCCTGGTGGCGCGCCCTGTTCGGCGACGACAAGGCACTGGTCAACCTCTACGGACCGTCCGAGACCACCATGACCAAGGTCTTCCGGCGCCTCGGCGCCGAGGACGCCGAGGCCGAGACGGTACCCGCGGGCGTCCCCCTGCCCGGCGTGGACATCCGGGTCCTCGCCGCGGGCGCACCCGTCACCGGCACCATCGGCGAGATCGAGATCCGCACCCCCTTCCCGCTCGGCGGCTATCTCGACGGCCGGGCCGGCGGGTTCACCGGCACCCACGGCTACCGCACGGGCGACCTCGGCCGGCTGCGGCCCGACGGTGTCCTGGAGGTCCTCGGCCGCCGAGACCAGCAGGTCAAGGTCAACGGCGTACGCGTCGAACTGGGCGAGATCGAGGACACGCTGCGCCGCCACCCCGGTGTCCGCGACGTGTGCGCCGCCGCCGTCGCCGAAGCGGGCGCCGACCCCGTCCTCGTCGCCTACGTCGTCACCGACGACTCCGTGACGGACGGCGAACTGCGCGCCCACGCCGAGAGCGGCCTCGTCCCCGGCTGCCGCCCCGCGCTCCACGTCCGGCTCGCCGCCATCCCCCGCACCCTGAACGGCAAGGCCGACCGCAGGGCCCTGCCGATGCCGTCGGCCGTACGGGCCGCCGCCACCGAGGACGGCCCCAGGAACGACACGGAGGCCCGGATCGCCGGACTCTGGTGCGAGTTGCTGCACCTGTCGGCCGTCGGCCGTCACGACGACTTCACGCTGCTCGGCGGCGACTCCCTGACCATCGCCCGTCTGCTGGACCGACTGCGCTCGCTGTTCGGCGTGGACGTCCCCCTGCGGACCTTCGTCGACGACCCCACCGTCTCCGGTCTCGCCGCCGCCGTGACCTCCCGGAGCAGGAGCAACCGATGAGCCCCGCCGCCGTACCGTCCAGGCCCGAACGGGGCCGCGCCCCGCTCTCCTACGCGCAGCGCTCGATCTGGCGCGCCGAACAAGCCGTCCCCGGCAGCGCCCTGCACAACGAGACCGCGGCGTTCCGCCTCGACGGCCCCGTGGACGCCGACGCCGTCGAACGGGCCCTGGCCGCACTCGGCGCCCGCCACGACGCGATGCGCTGCGCCGTCGTCGCGGACGCCGACGGCGAGCCGTGGCAGCACTTCGCGGACCGCGTCCAGCCCACCGTCGAGCGGATCGACCTCGCTCACCTGCCCGAGCGACGGCGCGAGGAACGGCTCGCGGAACTTGTCGCGAGCGCCGTGGCGGCACCGTTCGACCTGGCCCGGCCGCCGCTGATGCGCACCCGCCTCTACCGGCTGGGTGAGGACCGGCACCTGCTGCTCTTCGTCGCCCACCACATCGTCGTCGACGCCTGGGCGTTCGGCGTCTTCCTCGAGGAGCTCGCCGCCCGGTACGCCGCCGAGACCGGCGGCCCGGCCGTCGAAGGAGCGGCTCCCGGCCGCGACTTCGGGGACTACGCCGCCTGGCAGCGCAGCGACCCCGCCGCCGCGGACGGCCTCGGCCACTGGCGCGAGCGGCTGGGCGGGGAACTCCCGGTGCTCCGCCTGCCCACCGACGGACCCGGCGCCGGCGGCCCCGGCGACGCCGTCGCCGGAGCCGTCCACCGTTTCGTCGTCCCCGCCGACCTCGTCACCCGGCTCGCCTCCCTGGCCCGGGCCCGGCTCGCGACCCTGCCCGCCGCGGTGCTCACCGCGTTCTGCGCCGTCGCCCACCGCTACACCGGCCAGGACGACCTCGTCGTAGGCATGCCCGTCGCGACCCGCAACCGGCCCGCCCTGGGCGCCATGATCGGCCCGCTGCTCAACATCGTGGCCCACCGCGTGGATCTCTCCGGCGACCCGGCCTTCGACGAAGCCCTGCACCGCACCCGGCAGCACCTCAAGAGCGACCTCGCCCACCGGGACACCCCGTTCGACCTGGTCGTCGAGGATCTCGCCCCGGTGGGCGGAGGCCGGTCCCCGCTCTTCCAGCTCATGTACGCCTTCCACAGCGGACCGACCACCACCCTGCGCCTGCCGGGCGTCGAGACCACGCCGGCCCCGGCGCACAGCGGCACCGCGAAGTACGACCTCTCCCTGTTCCTGCGGCCCAGGCCGTCCGGAGACCTCGACGCCGAGCTGGAGTACCGCACCGCGCTGCTCTCCCCCCGGACCGTCCAGGGCATCGCGGAAGGACTGCTGTGTCTGCTGGAGGCAGCCGTCGCAGAGCCCGGCCTGCGCCTCTCCGAGCTGCCCGTGATGACCGCCGCGCAGACCCGGCTCGTCCTGACGGGGTTCAACGCCTCCGACCGGACACGGCCCGACTGGTCCACCGTCCCCGAGGCCCTGCGCGCCTTGGCGGCCCGGTCCGCGGACGCGCCCGCGGTCGTCCACGGCGACGAGATCCTCACCCGCGCGGAGCTGGACGCCGCCGCCGACCGCGTCGCCGCGCGCCTGACCGCCCGCCACCGCGTCCGCCCCGGCGACCGGGTCGCGCTGCTGGTGCCGCGCGACGCCGGACTCGTCCCGCTCGTCGTCGGAGTGTGGCGGGCCGGAGCCGTCCTCGTCCCGCTCGACGAGACCATGCCCGACGAACGCATGCGGTACGTCCTGGAGGACAGCGGGGCCCGGCTGGTCGTCACCGGGCCGGACGTCTCCGCGGCGCCGGACCCCGCCGTGCCGTGCGCGGACGCGGCGGAACTGCTGGCCGTGCCCCATGGGGACGACGACCCGGCGGCGGCGACGCCCGTCCCGTTCCCGGACGGCCCCGCCGCCGGCACGCTCGCCTACCTGATGTACACCTCCGGCTCCACCGGCCGGCCGAAGGGCGTGGCGGTACCGCACGATCGCGTCGCCAACCTGCTGCACAGCATCGTCCGCGAGCCGGGCCTGCGCGAGGACGACGTCCTGGTCGCCGTCACCTCCCTCACCTTCGACATCTCGGTGCTCGAACTCTTCGCCCCGCTCGTCGCGGGGGCCCGGGTCGTGATCGCGTCGCACGCCACGGTCCGCGACCCCGACGCGCTCGGCGCCCTGCTGGACCGGTCAGGTGCCACCGTCATGCAGGCCACGCCCTCCCTGTGGCGCGCCCTGCTCGACGGAGGCTGGCCGGGCCGGGCCACGCTGCGGGCGCTCAGCGGCGGCGAGTCACTCGACCCCGTGCTCGCCGAGCGGCTCCTGGACCGCTGCGCCGAACTGTGGAACCTGTACGGCCCCACCGAGACGACCATCTGGTCGACGGCCGGGCGCGTGCTGCCGGGGGAGCCGGTCACCGTCGGGCGCCCCGTGGCCCGCACCTACTGCCACATCCTCGACCGGCACGGCCGGCCGGTACCCGTCGGCGCCGCCGGTGAACTGGTCATCGGCGGGGCGGGGGTCACCGCCGGCTACTGGAACCGGCCCGACCTCACCGCCGTCGCGTTCGTCCCCGACCCGGTGGGCGCGGACCCGCTGAGCGGCGACGGCGCCCTGGTCTACCGGACCGGTGACCTGGCACGCCATCTGCCGGACGGCCGGATCGTCGTTCTCGGCCGGGCCGACCAGCAGGTCAAGATCCTCGGACACCGCGTCGAACTCGGCGAGATCGAGGCCCTGCTGACGCGCCACCGGCAGGTGCGGGCCGCCGCAGTCGTGGTCGACGGGGAGCGTCCCGCGACGCCCCGGCTGGTCGCGTTCGTCGTGCCCGAGGACACCACCGGGGACACGAACGCCCTCGGCCCGGAGCTCCGCCGCCACCTGCGCACCCTGCTCCCGCCCGCGGTCGTGCCCTCCGTCGTCGCCCCGCTCGACGAGCTCCCGCTCAACACCAGCGGCAAGGTCGACCGCCCCGCCCTGACCGCGGCGGCCCGCGCCCTGCCCGATACGGCGGCCACGGCCGAACGGGTCGCGCCCGCCACCGACGACGAACGATCCGTCATCGCCCTCTGGGCCGGCCTGCTGGGCACGGACGCCGGCACTCCGGGCGTCACCGACGACTTCTTCCTCTTGGGCGGCAACTCCATCGCCGCCACCCGGCTCCTGGCCCGCGTCCGTGCGGCGCTCGGCCACGCACCGTCCCTCGCGGACTTCTACGCCGACCCCACCCCGCGCGGCCTGGCCACCCGGCCGCCGGCCGGACCCGGGACGGAGCCGGCGGACACCCCGCAACCGGTCCCGGCCATGGCGCAGCCACCGGCGCCGGACGCCCCGGTGCCCCTCACCGACCAGCAGCGGCAGCTGTGGCTCACCCAGCGCCTCGCGCCCGAGTCCGCCGCCTACAACCTGGCCGCCGCCGTCCGTCTCGACCGTCCGGTCGACGCCGACGCCCTCACCCGGGCCCTGCGCGAACTGGCCACCCGCCACCCCGTGCTGGCCACCCGCTGCCACCTCGCCGACGAGGGCCCCGTCCTCGTCCGCCTGCCCGCCGACTCCCTCCGGCCCACCGTGCACGACGCGCCGGAAGAGACCGGCGCACAAGGCGCCGACGCGGCCCGGGCCTGGCTGGACTCCGTCATCGCCGACGAGGCCGTACGCCCCTTCGACCTCGCCGAAGGACCGCTGCTGCGGGTCACCCTCCTGCGCACCCCCGGCATCTGCGTCCTGCTGTTCACCGCACACCACATCGCCGTCGACGGCTGGTCGGTCACCGTGGCGGTCCGCGAACTCGCGGCGCTCCACGCCCTGCACACCAAAACGGGAGCCGCCCTGCCTCCCCCCGCCCGGGAGTTCCTCGGCCACGCCGCCGCCGCGGCCGGCCCCGCCGCCGTCGCGATCCGCGACGCGCAGCTCGCCTACTGGCGCACCCGCCTCGACGGCCACCCCGGGGTCCTCGACCTGCCCGCCGACCCCGAAGCCGGCCCCTGCCCGCCGGGCACCGGGGACACCGTGCCCGTCGTCCTGCCGCCTGACCTCACCGCCCGGCTGCGTACCACCGCCGCCCGGCTGCGGGTCACCCCCTTCTCCGTCCTGCTGACCGTCTACGCCTCCCTGCTGGGGCGCTACGCCGGCACCGACGACGTCATCGTCGGCGTGCCCGCCGCCAACCGGGGTGCGCCGGAGCTGGACGGCCTGGTCGGCTCCCTCGTCAACAGCCTGCCGGTCCGCGTCGACCTCACCGGGGACCTGTCGTTCGCGGAGCTCGCCCGGCGGACGGGACGGCAACTCGCCGCCGACCTCGACCGGCCGCTGGTACCGCTCGACCGGCTCGTGGACGGCCTCGGCGTGGCGCGCGACCCCGGAAGGCCCGCCCTCGCCCAGGCCGCACTCGTGCTCCAGGAGGCCCTGCCGGGGCTGATCCGGCTCGGCGAGGCCACCGGAGAGCTGCGGCCCGTGCCGACCCGCACCGCCAAGTACGACCTGACCCTCGCCCTGGAGGAGCACCCCGACCGCATGGAGGGCGTGCTGGAGTACGCCGCCGGAAGGTTCACCCGCACGTCGGCGGGCCGTCTCGCACGCCACCTGGAGACCCTGCTGCGCACGGCGCTCGACGCCCCCGATGCCGGGGCCGCGCTCGCCCCGCTCGACCCGGCCGGGACGCAGACACCGTCACCGCGGCCCGCCCGCCCCGCCGGCGCTGCCCGCGCGGCGTACGCCACGCCCGTCCACGAACTGTTCCGCGCACAGGCGGCGGCGCGGCCCGACGCGGTCGCCGTCCGCCACGACGGACAGAGCGTCACCTACGCGGCCCTCGACGCCTGGAGCGACCGGATCGCCGCGCGGCTGCTCGGCCTCGGCGCGGCACCGGGCCGTTTCGTCTCGGTCCTGCTGCCCACCGGCACGGCGCAGACCGCTGCGGTCCTCGCCGTGGCCAAGACGGGAGCCGCCTTCGCCGTCCTCGACCGGGAGAGCCCCGAACTGCGGCTGCGGGCCGTGCTCGCGGACGCCGAACCCCTGTGCGTGCTGGCCGACGAGCGGTGTCTGTCCGGCCTGCCCGAGCTGTGGGACCGGCAGACTGGCCGGTTCGCCGGTGTGCCCGTCGAGCCGCTCCTGCCCGACGAGCCGGACACCGGTGTGCGGCCGCCGGTGCCCTCCGCACCGGTCACCGGGGACGACGCCCTCTGCCTGGTGTACACCTCCGGATCCACCGGAACGCCCAAGGGCATCGCGCTGCCGCACGCGGCGCTCACGCAGTTCGCCGACTGGCAGGGAGAACGCTTCGCCATCGGGCACCGCAGCCGTATCGCCCAGTGGGCGCCGTTCACCTACGACGCCGCCTACACCGAGGTGTTCGCGGCCCTCTGCCACGGCGCCACCCTGTGCGTACCGCCGGACGGGATCCGCCGGGATCCCGTGGCCATGGCCGCCTGGCTCACAGCCGAGCGGATCACCCAGATCCAGACCGTGCCCGGCTTCTTCGCCGTGCTCACCGAGGCACTGGACCGGGACGGGGCCGCACTGCCCCACCTCGAACACGTCCTGCTCGCGGGCGAGGTACTGCCGCCCTCGCTCGCCGCGGCCTGGGCCGGCCGCACCGTCCGGCCCCGGCTGCACAACCTCTACGGGCCCACCGAGTGCGTCCTCGCCACCCACCGCGAACTGGCGCCGGGGGAGGCGTTCACGCCCTCCGTGCCCATCGGCCGGCCCATCGACGGCCGGGAGGCCCTCGTGCTCGACCACCGCGGGCGGCCCTGCCCGGTCGGGGTGGTGGGCGAGATCCACCTGCGCAGCGACTTCCTCGCCGGTGCCTACCACCGCCGGCCCGACGAGAGCGCCAAGGCCTACGTGCCCGACCCGTGGCGGCCCGGCGGCACGCTGTACCGCACCGGGGACCTCGGCCGGTTCCTGCCCGACGGCGAACTCGCCTTCACCGGCCGCACCGGCAGCCTGGTGAAGATCCACGGCAACCGCGTCGAACTGGAGGAGATCGAGGCACTCCTGCAGGCCCACCCGTCGGTCCGCGAGGCCGCCGCGGCCCTGCACGGCACGCCCGCCGCGCCGCGGCTTCTCGGATACGCGGTCGTGGACGGCGCCGTCACCGGGGACGACCTCCGCGCCCACCTGGCCGAACGGCTGCCCGCCCCGGTCGTGCCCGAGAGCGTGGTGCTGCTGGACGCGCTGCCCCGCACCCGCACCAACAAGCGGGACCGCGCCCGGCTCCCCGCCCCGCGCACGGACGGCCCGGACACCGCGGTACCACCACGCGAAGGCCCCGAGCAACTCGTCGCCGAGGCGTGGCGGCGGGTGCTGGGCACCGGCCGGCCCGTCGGCCGCCACACGAACTTCTTCGAAGCGGGCGGCAACTCACTGCTGGCGGCCCGGCTCCAGCTGGACCTCGGCCACCGCCTCGGCCGCGAGGTGAGGCTCGTGGACATCTTCGCCAGGCCCACGATCGCCGAATTCGTCGCAGGCCTGCGCACCGACACGACCGACACGGCGGACGGGGCGCCGCACGCCCCCCGCCGCAACGGGCCCGCCACCCCCGTCGACGAAGCCGCCGCGCGCGCCGGCCGCCGACGGGCCGCCGTCCGGGCCCGGGCCCGCGGCCGGGCCGACCAGTTCGACGTACCGACAGGGAGAGACTGACATGGACGTGCAGAGCATGATGACGGAGCTGCGGAACGCGGTGGGCTCCGAAGGGCTCGACCGGGTCGAGGAGTGCCTGGCCATCCTGGTCGGCGAACGGACCCCCGAATACCTCCACGACGACCAGGAGCCCACCCGGCTCTTCTTCCCCGAGATCAGCGCCCTTCCGTGGCACGACACCGCGGCGCAGCCCTGGGTGGCCGGCATGGAGGCCGCCCACGAGGACATCAAGGCGGAGTTCCTCGCCCTGCGCGAGGCGGAGGCCCGGTTCGCCCCCTACGAGGACCTGTACACCAAGGAACTCGGCTGGCAGGGCTGGGACACCTACCAGATCTACCGCGACGGCGCCTGGCGCGACGAGGCCCGGGAGCGCTGCCCGAAGACCTGCGAGGCGCTCGGCGCGACCCCGCACGGCCCGCGCGACGGCATGTTCACCGTCCTCAACCCCGGCGTCCACATCACGCCGCACACGGGCGGCGTGAACCTGCTGCTCACCGCCCACCTGCCGCTGGTCGTCCCGCCGGGCTGCGTCATCAAGGTCGGCGACGACGAGCGGGGCTGGGAGGAGGGCAAGGTCATCCTCTTCGACGACAGCTTCATCCACGAGGCGTGGAACCGGGGCACCCAGCAGCGCGCCGTCCTGCTGTGGGACGTCTGGCACCCGGATCTCACCGCCACCGAAGTCCGGGCCCTCGAATACCTGATGCCGCGCTTCCAGCGCTACCTGATGGCGGTCTGACCCCGGAAGGGACAACCCCACCGCCCCCGCCCGCCGACACGCAGGGCCGCACCGAGCCACCAACGGGAGAACATCTTGAACGCACAGCTGGGTCAGCCGGATCGGGACGACCGGGTCGACACCGACGGCCGGATCGCCGTCGTCGGCATGGCGGGGCGGTTCCCCGGAGCCGAGTCAGCCGACGAACTGTGGGACCTCCTGGAGAACGGGACCGAGGCGATCTCCCGGTTCACCGCGGAGGAACTGCGCGCCTCCGGCGTCCCCGACGCCGACGCGGCGGCCCCCGGCTACATACCCGCCAAGGGCGTCCTGCCGGACATCGCCGGGTTCGACTCCCAGCTCTTCGGCTACAACGCCCTGGAGGCCTCGGTCATCGACCCCCAGCAGCGGATCTTCCTCGAGTGCGCGTGGGCGGCGCTCGAGGATGCCGGCTGCGACCCGGACAGGGCCCAGGGGCCCGTCGCGGTCTACGCCGGATCGCTGCTCAGCACCTATCTGATCCACAATCTGCTGCCCCGCACCGATCTGCGCGCCAAGCTGGGCGTCCCCCTGCTCTTCCAGGGGAACCAGCCCGACCAGCTGGCCGGCCGCGCCGCGTACAAGCTGAACCTGCGCGGACCGGCCGTCAGCGTCCAGACCGCCTGCTCGACCTCCCTCGTCGCGGTGCACATGGCCGCACAGAGCCTGCTCACGCAGGAGTGCGACCTCGCCCTGGCGGGCGGTGTCACCGTCACCGTGCCGCACCGCTCCGGCTACCTGCCCGTCGACGGAGGCATTGAGTCGCCCGACGGCCGGTGCCGCCCCTTCGGCGCCGGTGCCAACGGCACGGTGTTCGGCAACGGCGCGGGCGTCGTCGTGCTCAAGCGGCTGTCCGACGCCCTCGCCGACGGCGACCGCGTCCAAGCGGTGATCCTCGGCTCGGCCGTCAACAACGACGGTGCCGCCAAGGCCGGTTACACCGCTCCCGGTGTCGCGGGCCAGGCGGCCGTGGTCCGCGAGGCGCTGTCCGTCGCCGACGTGTCGCCGCGCTCCATCGGGTACGTGGAGGGCCACGGCACGGGCACCGCGCTCGGCGACCCGATCGAGGTCGAGGCGCTCACCACCGCCTACCGGGCCGCCGACCCCGGCACGGACGCCGCTGCCTGGTGCGCGCTCGGCTCGGTGAAGTCCCGCGTCGGCCACCTGGACACCGCGGCCGGCATCACCGGCTTCATCAGCGCCGTCCAGGCCCTGCGCCACGGCAGGATCCCCGCCACCCTGCACGCCGACGGCGACACCCCGGCCTCCGACCTGACCTCCACACCGTTCTTCGTGCCCGACCGTTCCACCGCGTGGCCGGCCGGTGACGGACCCCGCCGCGCGGGCGTCAGCGCCTTCGGCATCGGCGGCACCAACGCCCACGTCGTACTGGAGGAGGCGCCGCGCCCCGCCGGCCGGCCCGACGGCGAGCACGGCACGCCGCAGAACACCGCGTTCCCGGTCGCGCTGCCGCTGTCGGCCCGCACCTCCACCGCCCTGGACACCGCCGCCGAGCGGCTCGCCGCACACCTCGAGGCCGATCCGGAGGTGCCGCTCGCGGACGTCGCCCGCACCCTGCGCGCCGGACGGCGCCGCCTGGACCACCGCAGAGTCGTCCTCGCCCGCGACACCGCCGAGGCCGTCACCGCGCTGCGCACCGGCGGGCGCCGCGACTCCGTACGGGCCCGCACGGACCGCGTCGACGCGCCCGTGGCGTTCCTGCTGCCCGGCCAGGGCACCCAACTGCCGGGCATGGCGGCGGGCCTGTACGACGCCCACCCGGTCTTCCGGGCCGCGCTCGACGAGTGCGCCGACCTCCTGCGACCGCACCTCGGACAGGACCTGACCGCCCTGCTGCACTCCGGCGGCCAGGAGGAACTGCGGCGTACGTCCCTGCTGCAGCCCGCCGTCGTCGCCGTCGGGCACGCGCTCGCCCGCCTGTGGGAGCACTGGGGCGTACGCCCCACGGCCCTGCTCGGACACAGCCTCGGCGAGTTCACCGCCGCCGCCCTGTCCGGCGTCTTCGAACTGCCCGACGCCCTGCGGCTGGCCGCCGTGCGCGGCCGGCTCATGGAGGACACGGCGGCCGGGGCCATGCTCGCGGTGCCGCTCGGCGAGGCCGACGCCACCGAGGCGGCCGCCCGGTACGGGCTCGACCTCGCCGCGGTCAACGGTCCGGCGGCGACCGTGCTGTCGGGCCCGCTCGCCGCGGTCGACCGAGCCCACGCCGACCTCGAAGGACGCGGTCTGCGCCCACTGCGGCTGCCGGTCGACCGGGCGTTCCACAGCGCCCTGTGCGACGAGGCCGCCACGCGCTTCGGCGAGGAGGTCGCGGGCGTCGTACGCCACGCGCCCGCGGTGCCGTTCGTCTCCGGCGTGAGCGGTGACTGGATCACCGCGGAACTGGCCACCGACCCCGCCCACTGGGCCCGCCAGATGCGCGAGCCGGTCCGCTTCGACCGGGGGCTCGACACCCTGGCCGCGCTGGACGACGGTCTCGTCCTGGTGGAGAACGGGCCCGGCAGCGTCCTCACCGACCTGGTGCGCTCGGTCCGTCCCGGCACCGGCGGGACGAGGCTCGCCCCGCCCCCGCTGCCCTCCCGGGGCCGCCGCGGCCCCGAGGACGAGCCCGCCGGCGCTGCCTTGTCCCTGGCCGGACTGTGGGCCCACGGCGCCCACGTCGAGTGGGAGCCCGCCGCTCCCGGCGCACGGGTGACCGGCCTGCCCGGCTACCCCTTCGAGCGCCGGCACCACTGGATTGAACCCCTCACCGAGGCCCTGCCCACCGCGCCCGCGCCCGGTTCCGAGCCCGCGGGGCACGTACCGCGGGAGACGGCCGACGCCGTGCACGCCACCCACGTGTGGCGTCCGGCCGCCGCCGACGAGAGCGCCGACCAGCTCTCCGGACGCCGCAGGACCTGGCTCGTCCTGATGGACCCCGACGGCGCGGCCCAGCCCGTCGTGGACCTGCTCACCGCGCGCGGACAGATCGTCACGGTCGTGCAGCCAGGCGCCGCGTACCGCCGCGTCCGGCGCGGCGTCTACGAACTCGACCCTGCCGACCCGGCCCAGTACAGCAAGCTCTTCGCCGACCTGCGGGCACTGGTGCGCACCCCCACCGCCGTGCTCTACGCCTGGGGCCTGAACACCGGTCAGGACACCGCGGCCGCCGCCCCCGACGAGACCGCCTGCTACTTCGGGCTCGTGCGACTCGCCCGCGCCATGGCCGACGAGAGTGTCGTCAACGAGGTGCGCCTCGGCGTCCTGACCCGGGGCGCGTTCCGCACCACCGCCGAGGAGCGCCCCGACCCCGCGGCCGCCATGCTCAGTGGCCCCGTCCAGGTCCTCCCCGAGGAGTACGCCAACCTCAGCTGCTCCCAGGTCGACCTGGCGGCCGGCGACGCCCTGGACGCGTCCCGCGCCGAAGCCGTGCTGAACGCCGTACTGGCCGGGCCCGCCCGGCTCCTCGCCCTGCGCGGCGGTGCTCTGCTCACCCGTACCGTCGAGGCCGTCGAACGTCCCGCCCCCGACTCCGCCGCCCGCCTCCGCGAGGCCGGAACCTGGGTCATCACCGGAGGTCTCGGCGGCATCGGCCGGACCCTCGCCACCCGCCTGGCGGGCGTCCCCGGCACCCGGCTGGCCCTGCTGGGCCGGCACACCCCCGACGGCGACGACGGCGGGCCGGGCGCCGCACTCCTCCGCGACCTGCGCGCGTCCGGGACCGAGGTCCTCGCGCTGCGGGCCGACGTCACCGACGCCGGCTCCTTGAGCGGCGCACTGGACGAGGTCCGCGCCGCCTTCGGCGCCATCGACGGCGTCGTCCACGCGGCCGGTGTGCCCGGCGGCGGCTCCGTCGCCCTGCGCGACGACCAGGACGCGCGGGCCGTGTTCGGCCCCAAGGTGACCGGCACGCGCAACCTCCTCGCCGCCCTGCGCCCCGACGAGGCACGCGTACTCCTCGTCTGCTCCTCGCTGGCGACCGTCGTGCCCACCTACGGGCAGGCGGACTACGCGGCGGCCAACGCCTACCTCGCCGCGGCGGCGGAGGCCGAGGCGGCAGGCGGGGTCCGGCACGCCGTCGCCGTCGACTGGGACATGTGGGCGGAGGTCGGCATGGCCGGCGAGGCCGAAGTGCCCGCCGACCTCAAGGCGTTGCAGGAGCGCATGCTCGCCGGAGCCCTCACGGCCGAGCAGGGCGCCCGCGCCTTCGCGGCCCTGCTGGACGCACCCGCCGGCCGCGCGGTGGTGGCCCGCTCCTCGGCCTCCGTCACGGACGGAACGCTCCGGCTCGCGGACGAACCCGCCGGGGCACGCCCCGCGGCTGTCGCCCTGCCCCGCCCCGACCTCGCCATCCCCTACGCGGCCCCGCGCACCCCGACCGAGGAGAGGCTCGCCGAGATCTACGGCGAGATGCTCGGCATCGACCGGGTCGGCGTCCACGACGACTTCCTCGGACTGGGCGGGCACTCCCTGCTCGCCGCGCAGATCGTGGCCCGGCTGCGCGCCGAGTTCGACGTCGACGTGCCCGCCCGTGCGTTCTTCGAGGGCGGCACCGTCGCCGACCTGGCCGAGCTGATCGAGGAGCACATCCTCGCCGAACTGGAGAACCAGTGACCAAGCCCACCGACCGGGAAGAGCGTCTTGCCCGGCTCACCCCCGAACGGCGGGCCGCCTTCGAGGCCCGCCTCCGTGGCCGCGCCGCCGGCGCGGCCACCGCACCCGACACCACCGGCACGGCCCCCGGCGCCGCCGGGGAACCGATCGGGCCCGCGCAGGGCCCGGCCCCGCTCTCCTTCGGGCAGGAGCGGCTGTGGTTCCTCGACCAGCTCACGCCGGGTCTCGGCGTCCACAACGAGTACGTGGCGCTGCTCCTCACCGGCCGGCTCGACCTCGACGCGCTCGACGCGGCGCTCACCGGACTCGTCGACCGCCACCAGGCCCTGCGCACCGTCGTCGACCCCGCCGGCGGCACTCCGGTGCAGCGTGTGCTGCCCACGCCGGACACCGTCCTGCGGGTCGTGGACGCCGGACGAGGGGCCGACGCGGCCACCGCACCCGGCGAGGACGGCCTGCTGCCCGCCGAACGGGCGCTGGCCGAGGAGGAGGCAGCGCGCCCCTTCGACCAGGACGGCGGCCCGCTGTTCCGTGCCCTGCTGATCAGGTCCGCGTCCGACCGGGCCCTGCTCGTCGTGGTCAACCACCACATGGCCGGCGACGCCTGGTCCAGGGCCGTCCTCGTGGACGACCTGTGCGCCGGCTACCGCGCCCGCCTCGACGGCACTTCGGCCGCCGGCCGGCCGCTGCCCGTCCAGTACGCCGACTGGGCCGCCTGGCAGCGCCGCGAACTCACCGACGAGCACCTGGCAGGCCAACTGACGTACTGGCGGGAAGCCCTGGCCGACGCGCCGCCGCTGCTCGACCTCGCCACCGACCGTCCGCGCCCCGCGACCCCCACCCACCGCGGCGGCCGCGTCCGCTTCACGCTGGACGCCCGCCTCAGCGAGGCCGTGGAGAGCGCCGCTCGGGAGGCCAGGGCCACACCCTTCATGGTGACCCTCGCCGCCTGGCAGGCCGTCCTGATGCGCCACTCCGGCCAGGAGGACGTCGTCGTCGGCGTGCCCACCGCGGGACGTGACCGGCCGGAGACGGCCTCCCTGGTCGGCATGTTCGTCAACAGTCTGGTCCTGCGGGCCGACCTGTCCGGCGACCCCACGTTCGGGGAGCTCCTCTCGCGGGTCAGGGAGGCCTCCCTCGGCGCGCTGGCGCACGCCCAGGTCCCCTTCGAACGGCTCGTGCGGGAGCTGAGCCCCGACCGCGCCCTCGGCCACGCGCCGCTCTACCAGGTGCAGTTCGGCTATCGCAACGTTCCCGAGCGTGCGCTCACCCTGCCCGGCGTCGAGGTGCGGGTCGCCGACCTCGACAACGGCCTGTGCCGCACCGACCTCAGCCTCGAACTGGCCCGGCGGGGCGAGGAGACCGAGGGCATCTGCGAGTACAGCCGTGACCTGTTCGACGAGGACACCGCGCGCACCCTCACCGACGCGCTGGAACGGGTGCTGCGCCGTGCCACGGCCGACCCGGACCTGCGCCTTTCGGAACTCCTGGCCCTCACCGCCGCCGAACAGGCACTGCTCGAGGCGTCCGGTGACGGCGGACCGTTGCCCGAAGGCACCGTGGACGTCCTCACCGCTTTCGCCGCGGCCACCGGCGACCGCCCGGACGCCGAGGCCGTCGTCTGCGCCGGTACCTCGCTCACCCTCCGCGAACTCCACGACCGTGCCACGGACATCGCCGCGCGACTGCGGGGCGCGGGCGTCCGGCCGGGCGACCGGGTCGGCGTCGGGATGCGCCGCTGCGCGGACCTCCCGGCGGCGCTGCTCGGTGTGCTCATGACGGGCGCGGCCTACCTGCCGCTCGACCCCGACTATCCCCAGCAGCGACTGCGGTACGTGTGCGAGGACGCGACGCCCACCGCCGTCCTCGTCCACACCGCGACCCGGGAGACGTTCGCCGCGGGCCTGGTCCCGGACGGCGTGGCCCTGGTCGACATCGACAGCCCCGCCGACCACGCCGGCGCCACCGATGACGCCACACCGGCCGCCGACCCCGGCACACCGGCGTACGTCATCCACACCTCCGGCTCCACCGGCAGGCCGAAGGGAGTGGTGGTACTCCACCGCAACCTCACGGCGTTCCTGGCCGCCATGGACCGCGTCGTGGACACCGGCGACGCACCGGTGACCTGGCTCGCCGTCACCAGCGTCTCCTTCGACATCTCGGTGCTCGAACTGCTGTGGACGGTCAGCCGCGGCCACCGGGTCGTCCTCACCGCGGACGGCGGCACCACCACCGTCCAGGAGTCCGCGTCCGCGCCCGTACCAGGCGCGCCCGAAGCGGCGTCGGCGGCACCCGAGTTCAGCCTCTTCTACTTCGCCAGCGGCTCCGGCCTGACGGGACCGGACCAGTACCGGCTGCTGATGGACGGCGCCCGCTTCGGCGACGAGCACGACTTCAGCGCCGTATGGCTCCCGGAGCGGCACTTCCACGCCTTCGGCGGCTCGTTCCCCGCGCCGTCCGTGCTCGCCGCCGCCGTGGCCACCGTCACCCGGCGCATCGGCATCCGCGCCGGCAGCGTCGTCATGCCGCTCCACCACCCGGTCCGGGTGGCGGAGGAGTGGTCGGTCGTCGACAACCTCTCCGGCGGCCGGGTCGGACTGTCCTTCGCCTCCGGCTGGCACATGGACGACTTCGTCCTCGCCAAGGACGCCTACGAGGACCGGCAGGCCCGCACGCTGGATGGGCTCGACGAGGTCCGCAGACTGTGGCGCGGTGAGCAGGTGGCCTTCGAGGGCCCCCGCGGCCGGAGCGTCGAGGTCGGCGTACTGCCCCGCCCCGTCCAGGCCGAACTGCCGGTGTGGCTCACCTCGTCGGGCAACCCCGAGACGTGCCGCAGGGCGGGCGAGGCCGGAGCGCGGCTGCTGACCCACCTGCTCGGCCAGAGCGTCGAGGAGCTCGCCGAGCGCATCGCGGTGTACCGGGAGGCATGGCGGCGCGCCGGGCACCCGGGCGAGCCCCACGTCACCCTGATGCTGCACACCTTCATCGGCGGCGACGCCCAGGACGTCCGCACACACGCCTGGCAGCCGTTCCGCGACTACCTGCGTTCCTCCGTCGGCCTGATCGAGAACATGGCCCGCGCCATGGGCGTCGACATCACGGCCGACGACTTCACCGAGGACGACCAGGAAGCCCTTCTCGACCACGCCTGCGCCCGCTACCTGGCGGACAGTTCGCTCATCGGCACGGTCGAGGACCGGCTGCCCCTGGTGCGCCGGCTCACGGAGGCGGGCGTGGACGAGCTCGGCTGCCTCCTCGACTTCGGCGTCGACGCGGACGCCGCGATCGGGGCCCTGGCCGCACTGGCCGACCTCAGGAAGCGGGCCGCCGCCACGATCGCGGGCGGCGCACCTCGCGAGGCGGCCTCGCTCACCGAACTGATCCGCGCGCACGGCGTCAGCCACCTCCAGTGCACCCCCTCGCACGCCCGCGCGCTCCTCGAGGAGGCGGACACCGCCGCCCTCGGCGGACTGCGCCAGCTGCTCCTCGGCGGCGAACCCCTCGACGCCGGGCTCGTCCACGAGCTCGCCGAGCACGTGCGCGGCACGATCCGGAACATGTACGGTCCGACCGAGACCACCGTGTGGTCCACCACGGACCTCGTGGACCCGGCGGCGGGAACCGTCACCATCGGACGGCCCGTCGCCGGCACCACGGTCCGCGTGCTCGACCCGCACGGCCGGCGTGTCCCCGCCGGTGTCCCCGGCGAGCTGTACATCGGCGGCGCGGGCGTGACCGCCGGATACCTGGACCGCCCGGAGCTCACCGCCGAACGGTTCGTCCCTCCGCCCGGCGTCACCGGTCCTGCCGCCCCCGCGGAACTGCTCTACCGCACGGGCGACATCGTCCGCGTACGCCGCGACGGTCGGCTCGACTACCTGTCCCGCAACGACCACCAGCTGAAGATCCGCGGCTTCCGGGTCGAGGCGGGCGAGGTCGAGGCCGTGCTCGCCGCCCTGCCCGCGGTCCGCCAGTGCGTCGTCACGGGACACGGCCTCGGCACGGCCGCCGCCTCCCTCGCCGCCCACCTCGTGCCCGCCACCCCCGAGGCGCCGCCGACCCCGGCCGAGCTGCGCGCCGAACTGGCCCGCCGCCTCCCGCCGTTCCTCGTCCCGTCCCACTTCGTCCTGCTCGACGCGCTGCCGCTGACCAGCAACGGCAAGGTGGACCGCGGGGCGCTGCCCGCCCCAGGCCCGGAAAGGGGCGCCACCGGAGAGTTCACCGCGCCGACGACCCCGGCCGAGGAGCTCATCGCGGCCGTCTGGCGCGACGCCCTGCGCATCGAACGGGTCGGCGTCCACGACGACTTCTTCGAACTCGGCGGCCACTCCCTGCTGGCCACCCAGGTCGTCGCCGGAATCCGGCGCGCGCTGGGCGTCCACCTTCCGCTGCGCACCCTGTTCGAGGCGCCCACGGTCGCCGCGCTCGCCCGCGCCGTGGAAGGACCCGTCAGCGCCGGCACGGCGGCGGGAGACGCGGAATCCGCCGGCCCGGCCCCGCTCACCCCGGACCAGGAACACCGGCACGACCCGTTCCCGCTGACCGACGTGCAGCGCGCCTACTGGATCGGCCGCAGCGGCAGTGTGGGCGGCGACGTCTCCTGCCACCTGTACGTCGAACTCGATGTCGACGACGTGGACCTGCCCCGGCTCGAGCGGTCGTGGCAGGCGCTGGTACGGCGGCACGACGCGCTGCGCATCGTGGTGGACGAGGACGGCGCCCAGCGCATCCTGGCGGACGTCCCCGACTACCGCATCGAGGTGGAGGACCTGCGCGGTCTGGACGACGCCGGACGCGTCGGCCGGCTGGAGGCGACCCGCCGGGCAATGTCCCACCAGGTGCTGCCCTCCGAGACGTGGCCGCTGTTCGACATCCGGGCCAGCCGCACCGGGGAGGCCGACGCACGGCTCCACTTCGGCATCGACACCCTGATCGCCGACGGCGGCAGCGTCCAGATCCTGCTGCGCGAACTGCTCGCCGTCTACCGCGGCGAGCTCCGGCCGAGCCCGCTCGACCTGTCCTTCCGGGACTACGTCATGGCCGAGCAGCGGCGCCGCGGCGGCCCCCAGCGCGCACGCGACCTGGCCTACTGGCGCGACCGGCTCGACACCCTGCCGCCCGCGCCCCCGCTGCCGCTGGCCAAGCGCCCCGAAGAACTGACGGAGACCCGGTTCAGGCGCCGTGAGGCGCACCTGGCGGCCGACGTGTGGGGCCGGCTGAAGGAGCGGGCCGCCGCCGCGCGGATCACCCCGTCGGCGCTCGCCCTCTCCGCGTACGCCACCGTGCTCGGCACCTGGGCGGGCACGGACCGCTTCACGCTCAACCTCACCCTGTTCAACCGGGCGGGCGACCATCCCGACCTGCCCGCTCTTGTCGGGGACTTCACCGCCCTCACCATGCTGGAGGTGGACGGCGCCGCGTCCGGGGCGTTCGAGGAGCGGGCCCGCCGGATCCAGAACCGGCTCTGGGAGGACCTGGACCACCAGCTCGTCAGCGGTGTGTGGGTCGCGGGCGAGCTGGCCCGCCGCCGCGGCGTCGCCGACGCCGTCATGCCCGTCGTCTTCACCAGCGAACTGGGCGCCGCGGACGCGGGGGGCACCCCGCCGTCCGGGCTGGGCGCACGGGTCGCGTACACCATCACCCAGACCCCCCAGGTGTGGCTCGACCACCAGATCGCCGAGGACGGCGGCCGCCTGCGGCTCACCTGGGACGCCGTCGAGGCGCTCTTCCCGCCCGGCGTGCTCGACGACATGTTCGCCGCGTACACGGCGCTCCTGACCTCCCTCGCGCAGGAGCCCGCCGCCTGGACCGACGCGCACAGGGAAGTCCTGCCCCCCGGGCAGACCGCGCGGTACACCGCGCTCAACGACACCGCGGGCCCGCTCCCGGACGGCCTGCTGCACGAGCCGTTCCTCGACCGTGCCCGCAGGCAGCCCGACCGTGTCGCGGTCGTCTCCGGCACCGGCACGGTCACCTACGGGGAGCTCGACCGGGCGTCGCTCGCCGTCGCCCGCAGCCTGCACAGGGCCGGCGTGCGGACCGGCGACCTCGTCGGCGTCCTGGCCGACCGGGGGTGGGAACAGGTCGCGTCCGCCATCGGCGTCCTGCGCGCCGGAGCCGCCTACCTGCCCCTGGACAGCGGCCTGCCCCCGGCACGCGTCGCCCGCTCCCTCGAACACGCGGGGGCCGTGGCGCTGCTCGTGCCCGCCTCCTGTCCGGCGGGGGAGGGGGCGCCGGACGGCGTCACCGTCCTCCGCTTCGACGAGGCCGTGGCGGCCGGCGGCGCGGCGGGCCCCGAAAGCGACCCGCGGCCCGCCACCACACACGCCGACCTGGCCTACGTGATCTACACGTCCGGGTCCACCGGCGAACCCAAGGGCGTGATGACCGATCACCGGGGCGCCCTGAACACCGTCACCGACCTCAACGACCGGTTCGAAGTGGGCCCCGACGACCGGGTGTTCGCCCTGTCGTCCCTCGGCTTCGACCTCTCCGTGTACGACATCTTCGGCACGCTCGCCGCGGGCGCCGCCCTCGTCCTGCCGGGTCCGGACGAGGAACGCGACCCGGTCCGCTGGGCGCGGCTCGTCGCCGAGCACGGCGTCACGGTGTGGAACTCGGTGCCCGCGCTGATGGAGATGCTCCTCGTGCACGCCACGGGCA
This sequence comes from Streptomyces sp. NPDC016845, assembly GCF_044332585.1. Classification (NCBI taxonomy): domain Bacteria; kingdom Bacillati; phylum Actinomycetota; class Actinomycetes; order Kitasatosporales; family Streptomycetaceae; genus Streptomyces; species Streptomyces sp. NPDC016845. The sequence continues at coordinate 45,925 of NZ_JBIRPI010000026.1, forward strand.
ACCCGGCCGTGGACGTGGAGAGCCTGCGCCTTGTCATGCTCAGCGGCGACTGGATCCCCGTCGGCATGCCCGACCACATCCGGTCGGTCGCCCCGAAGGCCGAGGTCATCAGTATGGGCGGCGCCACCGAGGCGTCGATCTGGTCCGTGCTGCACCCGGTCGGCACGGTCGACCCGGAGCGGCCGAGCATCCCCTACGGCCGTCCTCTGCGGAACCAGACGATGTACGTCCTCGACGACGCCTTCCGGCTACGCCCCACCGGCGTGCCCGGCGCCCTGTACATCGGTGGTGTCGGCCTCGCCACGGGCTACCGCAACGCGCCCGCCCTCACGGCCCGGGCCTTCCCCACGCACCCCGTCACGGGGGAGCGGCTCTACCGGACCGGCGACCTGGCCCGGCTGATGCCCGACGGCGACCTGGAGTTCCTGGGCCGCGAGGACGCGCAGGTGAAGGTGCGCGGCATGCGCATCGAACTGGGCGAGATCGAGGCGGCGCTCGTGCGCACCGAGGGCGTCCGCGAGGCCGCCGCGCTCGTCGAGGGCTCCGGCATGTCGGCCCAGCTGGCGGCCTACGTCGTGCCGGACGCGCCGGCCGGTCCGGCCGCGCCCGCGGCGGCTGCGGCCGCCGGACTCGACGCCGAGCGGGTGCGCAGGCTGGAGACGCGGCTGCGCCAGCCGGGGCGGCGCGAGGACCTGTCGGGACGCAGGGTCATGCCGTTCGCACTGCCGTCGGACACGGCAGCGCTGCGCGCCGCGTCGAACGCACGCGGCGCGGCCACCGGCTTCGGCACGGGCCCCGTCCCGGCCGCCGACGTGTACGCGCTGCTCACCGTCCTGGCGCGCCAGGACGACGACGGCGTGCCCCGGTACGCGTACGGCTCGGCCGGGGGGCTCTACCCCGTCCAGACGTACCTGGCCGTCGCCCCGGGCGGCGTCGAGGGGATCGAGGCCGGCACCTACTACCTGGACCCGGCCGGCCCCGCCCTGGTGGAGCTGGACGGCCCGGACGGTGCCCGGCGGGCCCTGGACCCCGTGCTGTACGGGGAGTCCAACAGGCCCCTGGCCGGGCAGGCCGGGTTCGCCGTCCACCTGGTCGTCCGCAACGCCGCCGTCAAGCCCGCGTACGGCGAACTCGCCGACCGGTTCGGGCTGCTGGAGGCGGGGGCCATGGCCCAGCTGCTGCGCCAGCGGGCCACGGACTGCCGCGTGGGTCTGTGCCCGATCGGCGACGTGTACGCCGAGCCGCTGCACGAGGTCCTGAGCCTGGAAAGTGACCAGACGGTCCTCCACACGCTGCTCGGCGGGGTTCCGGCCGGCGCGGTCACGGCCACCGACGACAAGGACCGGTGGGCGGCCGTCGTACGGGACGAACTCGCCCGGCGCCTGCCGGTCTACATGGTGCCGCGCCACCTGCGGGTGATCGACGCGCTGCCCCTGTCGGCCAACGGCAAGGTGGACCGCAAGGCGCTCGCCCGGCTGGGCGGCGCAGCCGCGCTGCCCGCGCCGTCGGACGCGCCCGCCGCTCCGGCGGCGGTGCCCAGTGCCCCCTCGGTCCCGGCACCGGCGCCGTCCGGCACCCTCCCCGGCACCACCGTGCAACGGCTCGTGGCGTTGTGGCGCGAAGTGATGGACGGCCAGGAGATCGACGTCGACGCGAACTTCTTCGACGCCGGCGCGACCTCCATCCACCTGGTGCGCGTACAGCGCCGCATCACCGAGGAGTTCGGCACGGAACTGTCGGTCGTCGCGATGTTCGACAGCCCGACCGTCCGGCTCCTCGCCGAGCTGCTCGAGGGCGCCGGGCCCGCCGCCCCCGTGCCCGTCCCCGCCACGACGGACGCGGCCCCGGCGCAGCCGCAGGACTCCGCCGCCCCCGCGTCCGGCCGGCGCCGTCACCACGAGCGACGGCGCGCCGCGCGCCGCGCCGGTGAACCCGGCAGCCCGTCCGACGGCTGAGAGAACCCGGGAAGAGTGGCGCGGCCGCGGCCCCGCCACTCTTCCCGGCCCCCGCAAACGCGGCACGCACCGCCCCTAAGGAGACAGACCGAATGACCAGCCAGGGCACCGGGAGCACCACAGACGTACCGGACCTGCCGGACGCCATCGCCGTGACCGGACTCGCCTGCCGGTTCCCCGGCGCGCCCGACGCCGAAGCCTTCTGGGCGAACCTCGTGGCAGGCCGGGACAGCGTCACCTTCCGCACGCCCGAGGAGCTGGCCGCGCTCGGTGTGTCGGCCGACCGGCTGGCCGACCCCCGCTACGTGCCCGCCGGGGGAGTGCTCGACGGTGTCGACGAGTTCGACGCCGAGTACTTCGGCATCACCCCGCGCGACGCCGCGCTGATGGACCCCCAGCACCGGCTGTTCCTGCAGTGCGTCGTCTCCGCGCTCGAGAACGCGGGCCAGCCCACCCGGGGGGTGGACGGCGGCATCGGCGTCTACGCGTCGGCCGGCTTCAACTCGTACCTGACCCACCACTTGCTGCCGCACGCCGCCGAACTCGCCGACCGTGCGGACGTGCAGTGGCTGGCCGCGGGCGACAAGGACTACCTGGCCACCCAGACGTCCTACCGGCTCGGACTCACCGGCCCCTCCCTGAGCGTGCAGACCGCCTGCTCGTCGGCGCTGGTCGCCCTCCACCTGGCCGGCGAGGCGCTGCTCAGCGGAGAGTGCGACGTGGCCGTCGCCGGGGCCGTCTCGGCGGGCGTCTCCCAGGGCCTGGGCTATCTCCACACCGAAGGCGGCATCCTGTCGCCGGACGGCCACTGCCGGCCGTTCGACGCCGCCGCAGGCGGCACCGTCTTCGGCAGCGGCGTCGGCGTCGTGGTCCTCAAACGGCTCGCCGACGCCGTCGCGGACGGCGACACCGTCCGCGCGGTGCTGCTCGGCTCCGCCGTCAACAACGACGGCGACCGCAAAGTCGGCTTCACCGCACCGGGCCTGGAAGGGCAGGTCCGCGTCATCGGCGCCGCGCAGTCCGTCGCAGGAGTCGGCCCCGAGGACATCTCCTGCCTGGAGGCCCACGGCACCGGCACGGCCCTCGGGGACCGCATCGAACTGGCCGCCCTCGACCGGGTCTTCGCCGACGCCCCCGATCCCCGCCGGGTTCTCGGCGCGGTCAAGTCGAACGTCGGCCACCTGGACACCTGCGCGGGCATGGCCGGACTGATCAAGACGGTCCTCGCGCTCCAGCACCGCACCCTGCTGCCCACCGCACACTTCGACACCCCCTCGCCGGGCCTGGACCGGAGCCGCTTGCGGGTGCTGACCGCCGCCGAACCCTGGACCGGCGAGGACGGCACCCGTACGGCCGGAGTCAGCTCCTTCGGCATCGGCGGCACCAACGCCCATGTCATCCTGCGGGACGCCCCGCCCGCGGCCCGTCGCGCACCACGCCACGACACGGCCGGCGGATGGCAGGTGCTGCCGCTGTCCGCCCGCACGCCCGAGGCGCTGGACCGGCTGGCAGCCCGGCTGGACACGGCCCTGGCCGGCCCGGCAGCTCCCGCACTCGCCGACGCGGCGCACACCCTGCAGACCGGTCGTACGGCCCACCCCTGGCGCCGTGCCGTCACAGCGGCACCCGGCCGCACGGCCTCCACCCCGTCCCGGCCCGCTCCGACGCGCGCCGGTGACGCGCTCGGCGGCGTCGCGCTCCTCTATCCCGGCCAGGGCGCCGGCACCCCGGGCATGGCGGCGGAACCGTACGCCACCGAACCGGTGTTCCGCGCCGCCCTCGACCGGTGCCTGGAAGCCCTGCGCCAGTGGACCGGCGCCCCACTGCGCGAACTGCTTCTCGACCCCGGGCACGACAACGCCTTCGACCGCACCGAGGTGGCCCAGCCCGCCCTCTTCGCCGCCGGGTACGCCCTCACCGAGTGGTGGACGGCCCTGGGGGTCCGCCCGGTGGCGCTGGCCGGACACAGCGTCGGCGAACTCACCGCCGCCTGCGCCGCCGGGGTGTTCACCCTCCAGGACGCCGCCCGGCTGGTCGCCCGCCGGGGCGCGCTGATGAGCCGGATGCGAGCCGGAGCGATGCTCGCCGTTCCGCTGCCCGAAGCCGAACTGCGCCACATCATCGACGCCTCGTACGGCGACGCGGGCAAAGCCCCGGACCTCCGGCCGGAGCTCGCCGCCGTCAACGCGCCCGACCGCTGTGTGGCCACCGGTGAACCGGCCGCCGTCGAACGGCTGCGGGAGCTGCTCGCCGAGCGGGGCGTGGCGGCCCGCCCGCTGTCCGTCCGGCACGCCTTCCACAGCCGCCACGCCGACGGGCTGCTCGACGAGTTCGCCGCCCTCGTCGCCGCCACGCCGGCGCAGGCTCCGCGGATCCCCGTCGTCTCCTCTCTCACCGGTCGGCCGCTCACCCCTGAAGAGGCGGCCTCGCCCGCCCACTGGGCGCGGCAGTTGCGCGAGACGGTGCGCTTCGCGGATGCCCTGCGGGCACTGCCGGAGACGGCTGCGCTGGTCGAGGCGGGGCCCGGCCGAGCGCTGTCCGGCTTCGCCCGCCGCACTCTCGGCGCGGACCGGCTGGTCCTCCCCGCGCTCGGACTGCTCCGTGACGGCGAGGACGAGCCCCCCGCCCGGCTCACCGCGGTCGCCCGGCTGTGGGAACGCGGTACCGACATCGACTGGACGGCGCTGGGCGAGCGGACCGGACGCCGCCGCGTCCCCCTGCCGGCCTACCCGTTCGAACGGACCCGGCACTGGTTCGAGCCCTCCGCCCCGTCCTCCGGCCGACCGGCTTCCGTGAGCCCGCCGATCGCGGCCACGACCGACGCGGCGGGCCGACCCGAGGACCGGCTGCATGTGCTGGCGTGGTCCCCTTCCGTGCCGCCCGCCCCCGCGCCCCGAACGGGTCTCGGCACGGTCCTGCTGCTCGCCGACGCCACGGGCCTGGCCGACGAGATCGCCGCGAAGCTGGTCCGCGACGGCGCCCAGGTGCATCGGGTGCGCCCCGGCGCGCCCGGGCTGCCGGGCGGTATCAGCGCCGAGGCCGACGGCCACCTGCTGGACCCCGAGCACCCGGACGCCTTCCGCGCCCTCGCGGCCGAACTGGCATCCCGGGGGACGGTCCCGGACGCGGTCGTCTCGTGCTGGGCCGTCGACGACCCCGCCATCGACCTCGCCACCGCCGACGTCGTGGCGCGCTGCGCGCTGCGCGCCGTCACCGTGCCCGCCGCGCTGGCCCACGCGCTGAGCGAGCGGTTCCCCGGCCGGCCCCTGCGCGCGCTCCTCGTCAGCGACGCGGCCCTCGCCGTGGGCGGACAGCGCCCCCGTACGCCGCACGCGGCCGCCGCCGTCGGACCGGCGCGGGTCCTGCCCCTGGAACTCCCGGGCAGCGCGGTGCGCGCCCTCGACCTGGACTGCGCGCCCGGCCAACGCTCCGACCACGCCCGGGCCGCCGACGCGGTCATCGCCGAACTCGCGTCGCTCGTCCACGGTGCGGGAGCGGCCGACCCGGTCGTCGCCGTCCGCGGCCGCCTCCGGCTCGTGCCCGAGGCCGCGCGCCCGGCGCTCGGCGAAGACAGTCGGGTGCCCGCCGACCTCCCCGCCGGAGCCTGGCTGATCACCGGAGGCCTGGGCGGCATCGGCACCGCCGTCGCCACGCGCCTCGCCGACCGGGCGGACCGCCACCTCGTCCTCGTCTCACGCCGGCCGGTTCCCGACGGGCCCGCCTGGCACGCGATCAGGCCCAAGGGGGGAAAGCCCGCCGCTGCCTGCTCCCCGGAGCTGGCCCGCACGCTGGCGGCACTCTCCGCCAACGGTTGCGAGGTCTGTCTCGTCCAGTGCGACGTCACCGACGAGCGGAGCCTGAGCGAGGCGCTCGACCGGGTCCGCGAACGCTACGGCCGGATCGCCGGCGTCGTGCACGCGGCCGGCCTGCCCGGCGGCGGTGTGCTGGCCCTGCGGAGCCAGGAGGCCGTCGCGCGGGTCATGGAACCGAAGGTGCTGGGCACCGTGCTGCTGCACCGGCTGACCGAGCGGGACCGGCCGGTCATGGCGCTGTGCTCGTCCGTCCTTGCCGTGACCGGTGTGGCCGGACAGGCCGACTACACCGGCGCCAACGCCTTCCTGGACTGCTTCGCGCACACCACCGACACGGCCGTCTCCATCGGCTGGGACCGCTGGTCCGAGACGGGGATGGCCGTGCGCAGCGCCACCGTCGACTGGACGGACGAAGAGGGCGAGCCGCTCGACCACGCGCTGTTCGACGCCCGGCGTGACGCTTCCGACGGGTGGACCGAGTTCCGCCTGCGCCGCGGCCCGCACACCGCGTGGCTGTCCGCTGAACACCGCCTGGCGGGCGAGCCGGTGCTCCCCGGCACGGCGCTGCTCGACCTGGCGCTCGCGGCGCACCGGTGGCTGACACAGGCGGGCGACGGCTCCGACGAACGGGCCCAAGCGCCCGCACCGGTCGAGCTGGACGCGGTCTTCACCAGCCCCGTGCGGCTCGCCGAGGCCGCACCGCCGGTGGTCCTCGTACGGCTGAGGCCCCACACGGAGGGCGGCCACGAATGGGAGGTACGGTCCTCCACGGCCGGCGACCGCCCACACGGCCAGGGCCGCGTCCGCCCGTACGACGGCCCCGCGCCGCAGGACATCGACCTCGCCGCGCTGCGCGCCGGGACCACCCCCGTCACGGTGGCGCGGGGCGGCCGGGCATCCGGCGGCGTGCTGACCACCGGGCCGCGATGGGAGTGCGTCACGCAGACTCACCGCGGTGCCGGACACGCTCTGCTGTCGCTGCGGCTCCCCGAGCGCCACCACGACGACATCACGGCCCATCCGTTGCACCCGGCGCTGCTCGACGCCGCCACCGGCGCCGTCGCCGAGAGCACCGGCCGGCACCTTCCCGTGGCTTACCGCAGACTGATCCTCCATCAGGACCCGGGCGCCGCGGGGTACGCCCGCGTCGTGCCCGTCTCAGGCGATCCGCAGACCGACGACACCCTGGTGGCGGACGTCACCCTGACCGATCCGCAGGGCCGTGCGGCCGTGACCGTCGAGGGTTTCGTCCTGCGTCCGGTGCCCGCCGCACCGGGGGAGAACCCGCCGGGCGGTGACGGGCCGGGGAAGAGCGACGGCATCACCACCCGGGACGGCCTGCGTGCCCTCGACACGATCCTCGCCAACCCCCATCTGCCGCACGTCCTGGTCACCCCCCGCACCATCCGGTCCGCTCCGGCGGACGCTCCGCGCGCGGCCGCCGCAACCGCGGCACCCGGCGCCGGAAAGGGACCGCAGGACGACCTCCCGGACGACCTGCCGGGGCGGATCGCGCAGGTGTGGGCGCGGATGCTGGGCCTGCCCGGCGTGGGCTCCGACGACAACCTCTTCGAGCTCGGTGCCGACTCCCTGGCCATCGTGCAGATCGCCGCCGAGATGCGGAACGTGGGCCTGGCCGTGTCACCCGGCGACCTCTTCGCCCACCCCACCGCCGCGGCGCTCGCGGAACGGCTCGGCGCCGACGCCTCCGGATCCGCCGGCCCCGGTACGGACGGCCCGCCCGACGCGGCCCCTCCCGCCGCCGAGCCGCCCGCCGACGTGCCGGGACACTTCCCGGACGCCGACCTCAGCAACGAGGACCTGGCACAGGTGATGAACCTGTTCCGGTCCGGACAGGACACGCAGTGAACGACATCGAGGACATCTACCCTCTCTCTCCCGCTCAGGAAGGGATGCTCTACCACACGACGACCTCGCCGGAGCACGGCCTCTATGTCGAAACGACCACCTTCAAGATCCTCGGTGCCCTCGACCTCCAGGCCCTGACGGCGGCCTGGCGGACCGTCGTCGCCCGCCACCCCGCCCTGCGCACCGCCTTCGTCCACGAACGCATCAGCGCCCCCCGCCAAGTGGTGCTGCCGGACGCGGAAGTCCGCGTCGACTTCCGCGACCTGACGGACCTGGACGAGGCGGCGCGCGCCGAGGCGGGAGAGAAGGAGGTGGCGCGGCGCCGCGGTGAACCGTTCGACCCGGCCCGCCCGCCGCTGATGCGGCTGCTGGCCCTGCGACTGCGCGCGGACGAGCACCTGATGGTGTGGACGTACCACCACATGATCCTCGACGGCTGGTCGGCCGCCCTGCTGATGGCCGAGGTCACCGCCGAACTGGCACATCCCGGGGGAGCCGCGCCCACCCCGCCGCCCCCGTTCCGCGACCACATCAGCTGGCTGCGCCGACAGGACCCCGAGCGCGACCGCGCCTTCTGGAGCGGCTACCTGGCCGACTACCGGGAGCCCGCGGTCTTCACCCTGCGGGGAACGCGCCCCGGCGCCAGGCCGTCGGGAGAGTTCCGCACCGTGCGGGGCACCCTGTCCGCCGGGGCCACCGCCCGGCTGCGCGACCTGGCGGCGGCCCGGTCGACCACCCTCGGCAGCGTCGTGGAGGCCGCGTGGGCGGGTACCGTCGCCCGCTACTCGGGCCGGGACGACGTGGTCGTGGGCGTCACCGTCGGTGGACGGCCGCCGCTGGCCGGCGCCGAATCCATGATCGGCATGTTCATCAACACCGTCCCCGTACGGGCGCGCGTCGACCACGGCCTGGCCGCCGAGGAGTGGCTGTCCGGGTACGCGGCCTCCCGCCACCCCGTCCTCGAGCACCAGCACACGCCGCTCACCGACGTCCAGCGCTGGGCCGGAACAGAACGCGGAGTACAGCTCTTCGACACCGTCGTCGTGTTCGAGAACTACCCGGACGCCTCCCGGTCCGTGCTGTCCGGGGGAGAGCTCCGCGTCACGGACGTCCGCTACGAGACCCGCACCAACTACACCGCCACACTCGTGGTACGGGCCGCCGACGACCTGCGGTTCCAACTCGTCGTCGACGGCGCCGCGTTCGGTGACGGCGAGGCGGAGCGGGTCCTCCGGCACGTCACCACCGTCCTGGAACGGCTCGCCGACCGGCCGGACATGCCCGTCCGCGACCTCCTGGCGGTGCCCGAGGAGACCCGCGCCCTGCTCGTGGACCGCTGGAACGGCACGGACGTCGACCGCACGCCGCCGCGCGCGCTGCTCGCCGGCCTGATCGACCGGGCAGTGACCGAGCGGCCGGACCACCCTGCGGTCGTCTCCGGCGACACCACGTACACCTACCGTGAACTCGACACCCGGGCCACGGCGCTCGCCCGGCGTCTGGCCGCCCTCGGCACGGGCCCCGGCGACCGCGTGGGCGTCTGCCTGGGCCGCGGCGCCGACCTGGTCACCGCCCTGCTCGCCGTCGCGCGCGCCGGAGCCGCCTTCGTACCGCTGGACCCGGCGCACCCCGCCGGCCGCACCGCCTACGTACTGCGCGACGCCGACCCCGCCCTCGTACTCACCGACGCCACGACGGCCCTGATCCCGGAGGGCTGGAGCGGCACCGTACTGGACCTGTCGCGCGAGGAGTGGGACGCCCCTGCCGAGGCGGCCGCCGCGCTGCCGGGCGCCGACCCGGGCAGCCTGGCCTACGTCATCTACACGTCCGGTTCCACCGGGCGCCCCAAGGGCGTCGCCATCGGCCACCAGGCCCTGGCCAACCTCGTGGACAGCCTGGCGCTGCGCCACCCCGGCCTCGGCCCCGACCACCGCTTCCTCGCGCTGACCACGCTCACGTTCGACACGTCACTGGCCGAACTCCTGGTGCCGCTCGCGGTGGGGGCCACGGTCCACGTCGGCGGCCGGACGCTCGGACTGAGCGGCAGGGAAGTGGACGCCTACGTCACCCGGCACGGCATCACCGCACTGCAGGCCACGCCCTCGCGCTACCGGGCGCTGCTCGACTCGGGCTGGCAGGGCGACGGCTCGCCGCGGCTGTACAGCTGCGGCGAGGCCTTCCCGCCGGACCTCGCGGAACCCCTGGCCAAGCGGGGCGAGTCCGTGTGGAACATGTACGGGCCGACCGAGACCACGGTGTACTCAAGCGTCGAGGAGATCCACGCGACGACCACCCGCGTCACCGTCGGACGCCCGATCTCCCACACCACCCTCCGCGTCCTCGACCAGCGCGGCGGCCTCCCGCCGATCGGCTGCGTCGGCGAACTGTGCATCGGTGGCGACGGCGTCGCCGAAGGCTACTGGAACCGGCCCGAACTGAACGCCGAACGCTTCGTACCCGACCCGTACACCGACGGACGCTCGCGCATGTTCCGCACGGGCGACCACGCGCGCACCCTCCCGGACGGCCGGGTCGAGGTCCTCGGACGCATGGACCGCCAGCTCAAGCTGCGCGGCTATCGCATCGAGCCCGGCGAGATCGAACAGGTACTGCTGGAGGAAGCGCAGATCGCCGCGGCCGCCGTCGCCGTACGCGACGACCAGCTCGTGGCCTGGACCGTGCCGGCCGACCGCGCCGCTCCGGCGGCACCGGACCGGCTGCGCGAACGGCTCCGGCGCCGTCTGCCCTCGTACATGATCCCCGACGTCCTGGTCACGCTGGACGAACTGCCGCTCACCGCCGCGGGGAAGACCGACCTCCTCGCCCTGACCGTTCCGTCCGGCGAGGCGTCCGGCGGCGCGACCGCGACCGGCCCGGACGTCACGGCGGACAAGGCTTCGCCCGGCGGACCGGAGGAGACGGTCGCCCGCATCTTCAGGGACGTGCTGGCCCTTCCCGAAGTGGGCCTCGACGACGACTTCTTCGACCTCGGCGGGGATTCGCTGCGCGCCATGCGCATCGCCGCCCGCATCCAGTCGGAGCTGGACGCGGACTTCGACGTCGAGCTGCTCTTCGACTACTCGACGGTGCGTGAACTGGCCGCAGGCATCGCCCGGATCACCGCCGCGGGCAACTGAACGAGAAAGGTCCCCCAACCATGAGAACGCCCCTCGACGCCGAGCACCGGCTCGACATCGCCCTGCTGGCCCGGTGGGAGGCGCACCCCGAGCGGACCGCTGTCCTGGACGGTGACGACGTCGTCCTCGCCGGAGAGGTGCGGGACCGCGCCGTGCGGATCGCGGCCCTGCTGCGCGAGCGCGGCGTGCGACCGGGCGACCGGGTGGCCGTCCTGCTGGAACGGTCGGCCGACTTCGTGATCGCGGTCGCGGCGGTGGTCCTGGCCGGCGGCGCCCACGTGGCGATCGACACCGGCAATCCGGCGGAACGCGTCGACTTCCTGCTGCGGGACTGCGCCCCGCGCCTGCTGCTGACCTCCACGGCCCTGCGCGCCGGCCTGTCCGGGGATCTCGGCACCCGGGTCCTGACGGTGGAGGAGTGCGCCGACGCGGACAGCCCGGCGGAGTTCCGGCCGGCCGACGCGCTCGCCGACTGCCCCGCGGTGGTGATCTACACCTCCGGGTCGACCGGCCGGCCGAAGGGATCACTCCTCAGCCACAGGGGAGTCACCGCCCGGCTGCGGTCCCTGCACAAGAGCCACCCGATCGACGAGAACGACCGCGTTCTGCACCACACGGCCTGCACCTTCGACATGTTTCTCGTCGAGGTGTACTGGCCGCTGTTGCACGGTGCGCCGATCGTCGTCGCGGCCCCGGGCCGGCAGCGTGACCCCGGCCATCTGGCCCAGCTGATCCGGGAGCACGAGGTCACCACCGTCTGGTGGGTGGTCTCACTGCTCGAACTGTTCCTCCTGGCCCTGGGCCCGGGGGAGCGGGTGGACCACCTGCGCCAGGTGCTGACCGGTGGTGAGGCGCTCGGCCCGGAGCTCGTCCGCCGCTTCCACGAGCGGTCCCGCGCCACCCTCAGCAATCTGTACGGGCCGAGCGAGTGCACCATGTACTGCACCGCGTGGGTGTGTCCGCGCGACCCCGGGCTACGGACCGTCATGATCGGCTCGGCCGTCGAGGACACCACCCTGTGGATCCTCGACGAGCAGGGACGACCCGTTCCGGAAGGACAGCCCGGCGAGCTGTACATCGGCGGCGTCGGCGTCTCGCTCGGCTACCACGACCGGCCCGAGCTGACGGCCGAGCGCTTCGTCGCGGACACCCTGGGCGCCACCGGCGGCCGGCTGTACCGCTCCGGGGACCTCGTGCGCGCCCATCCCTCCGGCGACCTGGAGTACCTCGGCCGGGTGGACCGCCAGGTCAAGATCCGCGGGTTCCGCATCGAACCGGGCGAGATCGAGGGCACCGCGCTCCGCGTCCCCGGAGTGCGCCAGGCGGCGGTGGTGGCCGACGGCACGGGGTCCGCGACGAGGTTGGTCTGCTTCGTCGTCCTGGACACCGGCGACGCCTCGGCCCGCGAGTCCGACCGGGTACGGAGCGAGCTCGCCGCCCGGCTACCCGCGCACCTGGTGCCGGCGGTGATCGTGCCGCTGGAGCGCTTCCCTCTCACGCCCAACGGCAAGCTCGACCACGGCAGGCTCACCGAGGCGGCCGCCGACGCCGTACCCGTGACCGTCGGAACCGACACCGCCACCGAGACCGACACCGCCATCGCCATCGCCACCGACCGCGGCTCGGTCGTGGGCCCTGCGGGTCATGAGGACGGCAGCGGCGGGCCGGAGACGGCCGACATGGCCGACCTCGTCGCGGAGGTCTGGGGCCAGGTGCTCGGGGTTTCGGACGTCGGCCCCCTCGACGACTTCTTCGCGCTGGGCGGGGACTCCTTCCGGGCCGTCCGCGTGGTGCGAGAGCTGCAGGACAGGACCGGTCTCATGGTCCCCATGCACCTCGTCCTCGAGGCGTCCTCGGCCGCGGAGTTCGCCGAATCCGTCACCGACCTCGCGAAGTGACCGCCCGGCCACGTACATCGGCACCAACACCACTCGCTGTCGCTGTCCAAGGAGAAATCAATGCGGTTGTCGCTCAGCGGCACCAAGATGGCCGGACTCTCCGGCCTGCGCAGCATCATGGAAGACGTCGCCGCGAGCACGGCCGGGGCCTCGGCCGACGCATGGCTCAACCTGAGTGTGGGCAACCCCGCCCCCATCCCCGCGGTGCGCGACATGTGGCGGGCCGCCCTGACGGAATCGATCGCCGAGGACTTCGACGAGGCGGGCTGCCGCTACGGCCCGTCCCGTGGCAGCCACGCCCTCGTCGAGGCCATCACCGGCTACTTCCACCGGGCGTACGGCTGGGAGCTCGGCCCCGAGAACATCGCCGTCGGCCCCGGCAGTCAGATGGTCTGCTTCGCCGCGGCCGCCCTCTTCGCCGGGCCGGGGGTCCACGGAGAGCGACGGATCCTCCTCCCCATGGTGCCCGACTACACCGGCTACCAGGGACTGTGCATGCATGACGACGGCATCGCGGGAGTCGCCCCGCTGATCCGCCGGGAGGAGGGCCATCGCTTCCGCTACGCGCTGGATGTCGAAGCGTTGCGGCGTCGCGCGGACATCGGAATGTTGCTCATCTCCAGTCCGGGCAACCCCACCGGACGGGCCCTCAGCCGCGCCGACCTGGACGCGCTGACGGTACTCGCGGCCGAGCGTGAGGTGCCCCTGTTCGTCGACCACGCCTACGGCGCGCCTTTTCCCCGGATAGCGCAGGTGCTCACGGAGCCGGTGCTGAGCGACAGCGTCGTCAACTGCTTCTCCGCGTCGAAGGCCGGACTGCCCGGCGAACGGATCGGTTTCGCGATCGGTCATCCGGAGTACATCGCTCCGCTCACGGCGTTCATGTCCAACTCCGTCCTGCACGCGCCTCAGCTCGGCCAGTTCGCTCTCGCCCGGGTGCTGAACGACGGACGCCTCGACGCGACCGCCCGTGATGCGATCGCGCCGCACTACCGCGAGAAGAAGCGCGCCGTCGAGGAACTGCTGAACGAACTGCTGCCGGAGGACATCGACTGGCGCATGCACTCCGGGGACGGAGGCATGTTCTGCTGGGTGTGGGTGGACCACCCCTGGTTCGACGACATCACGCTGTACAGCCGGCTCAAGGAGAAGCACGTCTTCGTTGTACCGGGCCGGCACTTCTTCACAAATCCGCAGCTCACCCCTGGCCTCGCCGACCACGCGACTCGGTGCTTCCGCCTGAGCCTGAGCGCGAACGAGAAGGTGATCACCGAAGGCGTTCACCGGCTCGCGGACGTGATGCGCGAGATGCGGGACCAAGCGGGAGCATGATGGACGGCAGTCCGCGGCCCGGGCGCGCTCCGCGGACGAAGACGAAGGGGCGCCGCAGGGCCGGGTGCGGGCGCTGGATGAGCAGGTGATGAGCCTGCGCACACAGGTGCAGGCCCGCACTCGGATCGCCCTGGCGCGGGGGCTGCTGCTCGGCCGCTGTCTACTCTCCGATGTGCCCGATGAGCCGGCAGACCGTCAGAAACCGCTGACGGGGCCTCGCTGCCCAAGAGGTGGTGCGGGGGTGCGGGTGCGTCCGGGAAGCCATCGCTGGGCTCCGGAGCGGGGCGGCGGGGTGATGGTCAGGGCGGCGGCGATCTGGTGCAGTGCGGTGTTGTAGCGCTGCGCAGCCTGCCGCAACAGGTCGAACGTCGCCTGTGCATCGGGCGCTCGAGGCCGTCCATGCCGATCAGGCCCCGGACGCCCTCGGCGGTCACCGGGATCCCGAGCCGCTCGGCGCGCGCGAGTCCGTCGGAGGTGGGGTCGATGCCGACCGACGCACCCCTCTCCAGGGTGTCCGAGAGCCGGAGCACCTTGATCAGCAGGTCGGTGCCGATGTCGCCCGAGCCGATGACGGCGACCTTGGTCTGTATACGGAGGCTCCTTCGTTCCGGGAGTCGCTGGAGTCGCTGGAGTCGCTGGAGGCGTGGAAGCGGACGGAGACGGAGCCGGGACCGGTGATCTCGGCGCTGAACACGTCCCCGGCCGCGGCGGGCACCATCGGGCCGAGCGCGCCGGACAGCACGACCTGGCCCGCGCGCAGCGGATCGCCGGCATCGCGCGCGGTGCGGGCGAGCCGGGCCAGGGCGGCCAGCGGGTCACCCGGACAGGCCGCACCGTCCCCGGTGGAGACGGTCTCCCCGCCCCGCTCGAGGGTCATGGTGGCCGCCACCGGCGAAGGCTACGCCTTCCGATTCGGCAATGAGGCGCCGGAGTTCACCGCGCCGCGCGGTCGCTTCCACTCCGCGGCCGTATCCGTCTCCGTCACCACCTCACTCGACGGCCCCATGCCCCCGACCGAGCCGCTGCGCAACTCCACCACTTCGATCAGCGGACGCATGCCCTTCGTCGTCATCGCCCGACGCTGACAGCCCCCGCGGCCGATCAGGACGCGGCCGTCCACACGAGCCAGGCACCGCCTCACTGCTTCAGCAGTTGAGTGGAGCGCGTGCACAGGTCCGCGCGACTGGCCGCGCCCGTCTTGTTCATCAGGCTGGCGATGTGTTTCTCGACCGTGCGGGGCGAGATGAAGAGGCGCTCGGCGATGTCCTTGTTGCTCAGCCGGTCGGCGAGGAGCCGGAACGCCTCGTACTCGCGCACGGTGACGCCGAGGGCCCGCAGATGTTCGGGGATGCCATCCGTGCCGCTGCGGTGCTGATGCACGGGGACACCGATCCGCCGCAGCGCGGCCCGGCAGGCGTTCGTGACGGCCGGCACCCCCTGCTCGTGGAAATGGTGTTCGGCCCGCCTGAGCCAGGCGACCGGCTCGCCCCAGCCGTCCTCGAGCGCCGCGTCCGCGACCAGCCGCAGGCCCAGGTGCAGGGCGTTCGGATACACGGCGGCGTCGCGCAGCGCCGTGTCGATGCGCTCGCCCGCCCGCTCGCCCTGCCCCTCCCTGCCGAGCAGGACCGCGTCCGCGAGCGTGACGAACTGACGGTTCCACCGCATCTGTCCGGCCGCGGTTTCGGCGACCGCCTCGTACCGGGGGCGGTCCGCGTCCCCGGCCAGCACGTCAAGGAGCACCCCCACACCGTGCGTGCCGCTGAGGTGGTAGGTGCTGGGATTGTGGCGTTCCAGCGCCGACACCGCCCCCAGTTCCTCCCGGGCCAGGCCGCGGTCCTCCTCCATCAGGGCGCAGAACGCGCGGGCCATGCCGAACGTGAGCGGCTCCTCCTGCGAACCCGCCCCTTCCCATTCCGCGAACGAGCCGAGGGCCTCCTCCATCGCCCGCCTGTCGCCCCGGTGTGCCTCCAGCGACGCCAGTGACATCAGGAGATACCGGACAGCCGGGGCGAGTCGGAGCCGGCGGACGATCGCCAGGCATTCGACGGCGGCCTGACGCGTCTCCTCGCGTGCGCCCCGCATCACCGCGTCCAGGACGAGAATGCCGTCGACGGTGTGCACGATGTTGATCGAGCCCAGGCGCAGCGCCTCCTCCCGGGCGGACAACAGGCCGGCGGTGTCACCTTCCGACAGCCAGTCGTTGCCGCCGATACGGGTCGCGGCGTACATCCGCCGCAGCGGGAGCTGGTGGCGCTCGGCCGTGGTCAGGGCCTTTTGCAGCATGGCCCGGGACTCCTGCGGGTCCTGCTCGCGGGCCACGGTCGCCAGCAGCTCCCAGGCCTGGCAGGCGACCGCGGGCAGGGCGTAGCGTTCGGCGGCGTCGGCCGCCGAGCGCGCGAGTCTCTCCGCCTGCTGGGTGCGGTCGGTGCCGGGGGTGTCCAGGGCGAGATAGGCGGCGGTGACGTCGACGGACGCTGCCGCCGAGGGGTCCGGGTTCGTCCCGAGTACCTCGCGGGCCCGGTCGATCTGCTGGTTCCCGTCGTTCCAGCGTCCCGCCGTGTGCGCCACCTTGGCCAGCCGGGTGTGCAGGATCGCCAGCCGGGACGCGCCCAGCCCGGCGCTGTCCAGGGCGTGCAGATGCTCGACCAGGTCGAAGGCCCGGTCGAAGTCGCCGGACTCGGCCAGTGCGGGCAGCAGTGGTTCCAGCGCGCTCGCTCTCTCCTGCGGGTCACCGGCGCGCGCCAGCAGGGTTTCGGCCCGGCTGAGCAGGGTCACCGCCGAGCCGAGCGCGCCCGCCGTCAGGGCCCGCCGCCCCGCCTCCGCGAAGAGTTTGCCGGCCGCCGCGTCCTCGCCGGCCTCGGACCGCAGGCCGGCGGCGAGCGCGCACCAGTCGCCGGGCAGCTGCGGGTGCAGTTTCTCCACCGCCTCCGCGCCCTGACGGGCCAGGTCCGCCCGCTGGCCGGGCGTCAGCTGGGTGAACAGCGCCTCCACGGTGGGGGAGTGGCGAAAGGAGTACCAGTCCGGGGCGGGCTCGTCCGGAACCACGAGCCGGGCGGCGACGCCGGCCTGGAGGTGGCTGAGCAGCGCTCGGTCGTCGACCCCCGTCATCTGCTGGAGGACGGTGAGCGGGAACCGCCTGCCCAGCACGGCCGCCGCCGACAGCAGCGTCAGGCCCTCCGTGCCCAGCCGGTCGATGCGGCGCAGGATTCCCCGCGCGAGAGCGGAGGAGACGTCGCCCCGCGGGTCACCGACCGTTCGCCAGCCGCCCGGTCCCTGCACCAGGGTGCCCGCGCCGATCATCGACTGGAGCAACTCCTCGACGAGGTACGGGCTGCCCGCGCTGCCCTCCCACAACTGCTCGAGCACCGCGGCGGGCACATCCTGTGGGGAGGTGCCCAACTGACCCGCCACCAGGTCGAGGACCTGGGGGCGGGTCAGTGGTGACAGTTCGAGGACCGAGGCCGTGCCGCGCCGGCGGGCGGACTGGGCGAGGTCCAGGGCGTCGCTGAAGTCCGTGCGTGCGGTGGCGAGCAGCAGGACCGGGCTGTACTCCAGGTTGTCCACGAGGTACTCGAGGACGCCCAGCGTCTCGGGGTCGGCGTCGTGCAGATCCTCAAGGACCAGGAGCCGGCCCCGGCCGTGGTCGGTGGCCATCAGCAGGCGCAGGATGGCCTCACCCAGTATGACTATGGAACTGCTGTCGCCCGCGCCGGTGTTCCAGTCGGGTATCAGCCGTCCGAGTACCGGTCTGTACGGCCCCAGGGACAGGTCGTCCAGCGATTCACCGGTGCGGAACAGCGACATCAGTGCCTCGGTCAGCGGCCGGAACGGAATCGCCGGGCCGGTGGTGCTGCTGCGTCCCCGCAGGACGCCCATCCCGGCCCCGACCGCGCTGCCCACGACCTCGGCCGCCAGCCGGGACTTGCCGACCCCGGCTTCGCCCACCAGGAACACCACACCACCGCGGCCCTGCCGAGCTTCGGACAAGGCGCGTCCGAGCAGCCCCAGTTGGGCATCCCGGCCGACAAGAGACGATGCTTGGAGGCGCATGATCTCCAAGCATAATCGGATTGTCCGGAAGCGCGGGGTGGTCCTCGGCTTTCCGCTGCGCTCCGCCCGGCGGACCCGCCGGGCCGGCCGGGCCGCCGGGGGAGGTCAGTTGGGAGCGGACACCGAGGTGTCGATCGAGCTCAGCGTGATGACGATGCCGCTGGTGAGCACCATTCCGGCCAGGACGCGGGCGCGGGCGCAAGCGCGGTTGCGGCCCGAGAGGGTGATGCCGCCCGCGGCGTCCTGCTCTTCGACGGCGGCCGGGGCGGCGTCGGTCTCGGCGGAAACGGGAGCGACGTGGTCGGAGTGCAGGTTCCGCAGGTCCATGAGGGAACTCCTTCGTGGGGGGTGTGCCGGGTGAGCGGGAGGGGACGGAGAGGGAAAGAGGACGGGGAGCGGCCGGTCGTGCGGCTCGGCCTCAACAGGTCTGCGTGGTGGCCGGGTTCGGTGGACGGGAGTGCTCCAGCAGGAGCGCTGAGGGGACATGGTCGGGGGAGCAGAGGCGGAGCAGCCCGTACCCGATGCCGGCGAGACCGGCCAGCATGCCGGGAGACGGTACTTGGTCAGGGGTCGCGCAGCGGTGCTGCTGGCCTTCGATCGCCGCGAGCAGTCGGCCGCCGGTGCGGGTGAGGGTGGTGGACGCGGTGGCGTCGCCACGGCCTGCGAGGACCGACAGGGCCTCCACGGCGCCGAAGGCGCCGAGGCCGGCGCTCAGATCAGAGCCGTCGCCGAGTGCGGACAGCCGGGCGGCGAGCCCGGCCTCGTACCGCGGCAGGTGCACGGCCGCGGCGGCGATGCCGGGCAGGCCGGTGGTCCACGACCTACCGTGCGCGGCGGTCCCGGTCGTGGCGGCGGCCGAACGCAGCAGCCTGGCCGCCGTCTCCCGGCGCCGCCCGTCGGTCCGGTGGTGCGCGTGGCGCCACAGCGCCCAGCCGATGCCCGCGGCTCCGTCGGCGAACCCCGCGGCGCCCCCGCCCTGCGCGGCCGCGTCCGCCAAGGCGTCCGCCAACGCGTCGGCCAGTTCCAGGGCGCGGTGCGCGCCCGTGGCCTCATGAGCGGCGACCGCCGCTGCCAGAGCCCCGGCGGCTCCGTCCGCGAACCAGGGGTCCGGGCAGGCCGCCACGGCGTGTTCGAGTGCGGTGAGCGCGTCGGGCAGCGAGTCCGCGAGGTCCGCGTCGAGCAGGGCCGACAGCCGGATCAGGCCGTACAGGATGCCGCCGATCCCGTCGTACGCCCCAGGTCCCACCACGGCACACAGTTCGGGGTCGTGGGCCAGCGTCTTCAGCAGCGCCGGAAGCGGCTGCACCGCCTCGTGGGCGAGCGCCGTGTAGCGGTCCGCTCCCGCGAGGAGCCCGGCCTGCGCGAGGAAGAGCGCGACCCCGGTGTATCCCTGGCCGAGTCCGGCCCCCATCGGCAGGACCGACCAGTGACCGCCGGGCAGGCGCTCCAGGCCGATCCAGTTGGCCCGGCCGCCGGACCGCACGGCGCGGGCAGCGATCTCGTCGGCGATCCCGCAGGCCGCGGCGAGCAGCCGTGACGGCTCGGGCACCACGGCCGGCAGGGGAGCCGCCACCAGCTCGGAGCGTGGCCGCACCAGCGGGGAGCCCGCCTCGCGGGCCGCCAGCGCGGCCGCGACGATCCACTCCTGGTTGCGGCAGTCGACCTCGTCCATCCGGGCGACCTTGGCGCGAACCGCGTCGATGCTCGCCATCGGCAGCAGGTTGGGCAGCCAGGTCCCACCCGATGCCCGTACTTCCGTTCCGGACGGCCGGTGGACGAACAGGGGTACGTCCCCGCGCCACAGGTCCTCGGTCTCGTGCTCCACAAGGCGGCCGCGCGCCGGGTCGTGCGCCGACTCGGTCCACAGCACCGCGAACGCGGCGTCCCGGGCGAGCGCGTCGCCGAGCAGGGCCGGGTGCGTGGACTCCTCCAGCAGCGTGGAGTACAGCCGTGTGGAGCGGACGATCAGCCGTGCGGGGCTCTTCGCGTGCCGGGCCAACAGACCGCCCGGCGCCGTCAGTTCGTCGCCGTGCGCTTGGATCGCGGCGTAGGTGGTACGGAAGCCGTCAAGGAGCGCGGCGCGGTGGTCGGCGCCCTGGAGGCGGTGCCCGGCGGGCAGTGGCTGGTTCTGCGCGGCGGGACTGATCACCGGGCCCCGCACGACCCGCATGGTGTCCAGTCCGCTGTCCTTCCAGCACAGGCCCTCGCTGGGGTACGCGCCCTGCTCGGAGCGGCCGAGCGCGGAGATGTCCAGCGCGCCGTGCTCACCGATCAGCAGGTGGGGCAGCAGACACGTGCGGTGCACGGAGGCCTGGAGGGCGTCGGCGGCCGGGTCCGCTCCCGCCGTGGCGGCCTGCGGAAGCCCGGTGTGCAGCAGGGTCTCGGCGTCCACCAGGACGGGCTGGTCCCCGGCGGCGATGAGGTTCTCGTAGTGCATGTCGGCGCCGTCCACCGCGTACAGCAGCGACAGCAGTGCGCCCTGGCGCCGGTAGAAGGCGTCCGCCTCGGACATCGAGCCGCACCAGCGGTGCTCGATGTACTCGAGCCAGCCGTGCTCCTGTCGCCGCACCGTGCGCGGAGTGCGCAGTTCGAGGCCGGCGACCCGCCCGGTGAGCCAGTGCGCCAGGTCGTCCAGGAGGGCGTGCTGCCCGAGGGGGCGCGGCTTGTAGACCGCCCGCGAGCCGTCCGCGAACTCGAGGACCGCCACGGAGCGCCCGCCGCAGTGGGCGTCGCCGCGGCCCAGGTCGACGCGGGTGAGCGGACCGGGGTCGCGGCCGGCGAGCAGGACGGCCACCAGTTCCGCCCGGTCGCTGTGGAGCCGCAGGCCCAGTTCGGCGACGGCGTCGGCGGCGTCCAGTGCGGCCTGGCCAAGGAGCCGGGCCAGTACCGGGTAGGAGGTGAACAGCGCCCGCAGGCCGTCCGCGCTGCCGCCGGCGGCGAGGAAGGAGGCGAAGCGATCGCGGGACGTGGCCCCGGGGAGCCGTCCGGCACGCCGGGCGCCGTCGAGTTCGCGGACGAGTGTGCGGGCCGCCTGCCGCGCCACCCGGCTCAGCAGCCACTGCTCGAACGAGGCGCGCAGCATGGTCCGTTCCGCCGGGGGGAGCGGCGCCAGGCGCCGGTCGAGGTCGGCCGAGGCGGGCACCACCAGCGGTGCCACGACCGGTGCGAAGAGCTCGGGCCCGGTGGCGTCGTGGCCGAGCGCCGGGTGTGCGGCGGTGTCGGCGTGGAGCAGGGCCTCTTCGACGTAGTCGGCCCAGCGCGGAGTGCCCGCGCGGGCCGCCAGGTGTTCCGGTGCCTCGGCGACGAGCGTCCGGACGGCGAGTTCGTCGAGGCCCAGGTGGGCGAGCCGGGCCGTGAAGCCCGCCGTGTCCCCGGCCGCCCACGGGGCACGGCCGGACAGGACGGTCGTGGCTGACGCCGCGGGACGTCCGGGGGCGGCGACGCGCTCGCTGAGGGTGAGCGCGGGGGCCCACCAGGCGAGCGGCAGGTGCGCGCTTCGGGGCGTCGTGGGTGCGGCTGTCTCGGTCACGGGAAGAACCTCCCAGACACCGCGCGACCCCCACATGGGGGAGCATCCCCCATATTCTCCGAGCGCCCCCGCCGGTGGGTGGGGGCGCTCGCGCAGCCCCTTGGGCCAGGCGGCCCGAGCTCGCGGGGCCGAAGGGCGCAACCGCAGGTCAGAGCGCGTACCCAGATGCCTCCGTGGCGCGCGGCACACCGTGGCAGCTCGTTCCTGAGGTACGTCCTTCCCGTCGCCGGGCCGCCCGCGCGCACGGAGCGGGTGCCCCGGCGGGCGGCTGCGGGCGTGGCTTCGGACCTTCTCCACCCACCCCGTCGCCCTCGCGCGGCAGCACGGGAGCGGCCGGTGTCCGGGGACTCCGTGAACCGCCCGCCCGGGACGGGTGCCGTCGTGCGGGGAGCCGCGCGCGGTTCGGAGCACCGCCCCACAACTTGGGTGGTCGGCCCGCATCCCCCACGGGCCGGGCTCCCCGTCTACTGATGTCCGGTCGATGACCAGGCAGCGGTACGAGAGCGTGCCGCGACCCGTCGAACGTCGTCCGACTCGATGCGTGACCGACCACCAGGTGCCGTACAGCCGAGACAACAGGAGTGAAGGAATGCGGACCTCTCTGGGTATCGACCCCCTCGCACGGAGCGTCTATCTCGCCATGGTCGACCTGCCCGGCGCCGGAGTATCCGAGTTGGCGGAGCGGCTGAAGGAGGACGAGGAGACGGTCAGGGAGCGGCTTGAGGGGTTGTCGGCCCTCTTGCTCGTGGTGCCCGGGGACACCGCCTCCGGCTGGCGGCCCGTCGCCCCGGAGGTGGGCCTGGCCGCGATGCTCGCCCGGGAGCAGGACGAACTCGCCCGCCACCGGCTCCAGGTGGAGGACAGCCGCCTTGAGGTGACCCGGCTGCTGTCCGAGCACGCCCGCGGCCGGGACGGCATGCCCGGCGTCGAGTGGCTGGCCGGCGCGGACGCCGTGTGGCGGCGCGTCACGGAACTGGCCGAAGGGTGCGAGCAGGAGTGGCTGACCGTCGGTCCCACCGAACGGCTCGCGGAGTCCGTCACCGGGTCCGCCGGGCCCGTCGACGAGATCCTGCGCCGGCGCGGCGCGGCATCCCGCGCGATCGTCCTGGAGAGCGTTCGCAACGATCCCGAGGTGATGGACCGGGTGCGGGGGAGGGAGGACAGCGTCGCATCCGTCCGTACGCTGCCTTCGCTGCCCGCGTGGATGATCCTCTGCGACCGCACCCATGTCGTGGTCCCGGTCGCCACCGCCCGGTCCGTCGTCGGCGCCATGGTGTGCGGCGTCGAGTCGGTCACCGAGGCGTTCGCCGCCCTGTTCACCCGGCTCTGGAAGGAGGCGCTTCCGCTGACCGAGGCGCGCCCCCGTACCCGCGGCGGTCTCTCCCTCCAGGAGCAGCACGTGCTGCGGCTGTGGGCGCAGGGCCTGACCGACGCGGCCGCCGCCCGCAGGATGGACGTCTCGCTGCGGACGGTCCGCCGGCTCTCCGAGAAACTGACCGACCGCTTCGGCGCGCAGAGCCGCTTCCAGCTCGGCGCCCTGGCCATCGCCCAGGGCGGTATCCAGGCCGAGGACGTGGCCTGACGCGATCCACCCCGGCCGTAGGCCTCCACCTTCGCCACTGTGGTGGGCCCGGCCGTACGCCCCCACCGTGGCCACGACGGTGGGGGCGTGCTGCGTCATCCGGCCGGTGCGAACTGCGCGTTGATCGCGGCCATCATCAGATCCGCGATGTTCTGCGCCAGTTCGGCGGGGGTCGGGTGGTCGAAGACCGCCCGGACCGGTACGTCGACCCGCAGGGCCTTGCGCAGCCTCGACGCGACCTGGGTGGCGAGCAGCGAATGGCCGCCCAGCTGGAAGAAGTTGTCGTGGACGCCGACGCGTTCGATGCCCAGAAGCTCCGTCCAGACGGCCGTGATGTGCCGCTCGACCGTGTTGCGGGGCGCCGTGTACGACGTGCCGAGGTCCGGCCGCCTGCCGTCCGGGACAGGCAGTGCCGCCCGGTCCACCTTGCCGTTGGCGGTCAGCGGCAGCCGCTCGAGGAGCACGAACCCCGCCGGGATCATGTAGTCGGGCAGGTGGCGTCCGAGATGCGTGTGCAGCTCGGTGATGCTCGGGGCGTCGGGCCCGGCGGCCA
Organism: Streptomyces sp. NPDC016845; assembly: GCF_044332585.1. NCBI lineage: Bacteria > Bacillati > Actinomycetota > Actinomycetes > Kitasatosporales > Streptomycetaceae > Streptomyces > Streptomyces sp. NPDC016845. The sequence continues at coordinate 69,642 of NZ_JBIRPI010000026.1, forward strand.
CCAGATAGGCCACAAGGCGCTTGTCGCCGGGCACGTCCTCACGGACGATCACGGACACCTCGCCGACACCCGGGTGGGTGAGCAGGTTGGCCTCGACCTCGCCCAGTTCGATGCGGTTGCCGCGGATCTTGACCTGGTGGTCGATCCGGCGCAGGAACTCCAGCTGTCCGTCCTCCTGCCACCGCACGAGGTCGCCGGTGCGGTACACCCGGCCGCTCACCTCCCGGGTCTCGAACGGGACGAATCGTTCCTCGGTGAGGTCGGGCCGCCCCAGGTAGCCGCGCGCCACCTGGACGCCACCGACCAGGAGCTCACCGGGAACCCCGACGGGCTGCTGAGCGCCGTGCTGGTCCACCACGAAGCACCGGGTGTTGGCGACCGGCCGGCCGATCGGCGGAACGGTGTCCCCGGGGACGCACACGGTGGACGTGACGATGACCGTGGTCTCCGTCGGGCCGTAGTTGTTGACCACCCGGAACGGCAGCCGGGCGAGCGGCGGCATGCGCAGCCGGTCGCCGCCGGTCAGTACGTAGTCGAGGGTGGTGTCCGGGTTCCAGTCGAGCGCCGCCAGCGACTCCAGCATCGGTGTCGACAGGAACGTGGCGTGGATGCGCTGCTCGTTCAGCCAGTCCCGCAGCAGATGCGGAGCGAGCCGGACCCGCTCGCCGGTGACGCAGCAGGTCGCACCCCGGGTGAGGCCGAGCCACAGCTCCCACGCCGCCGCGTCGAACCCGACCCCGGCGAGCAGCCCGATCCGCCGGCCCGGCTCGAGTCCGTACTCGGCGACGGTCCAGTGGATCAGGTTGACCAGGCTGCGGTGCTCGACCTGGACCCCCTTGGGACGGCCGGTCGAGCCGCTGGTGTAGATGAGATAGGCCAGGTTGTGCGGCCCGGCGGCGGGCTCCGGGTCGGTGACCGGCACGCCGTCCAGCGGTCCCCCTTCGGCGTCGCACTCGTCGAGGAACAACAGCGGTGCACCGGACGGGAGCCGGTCCGCCCGCGCGGTGTCGGTGAGGACGACCGGGGTCCGCGTGTCGCGCACCATGTAGGCCAGCCGCTCGACGGGGTACTCCGGGTCCAGGGGCACATACGCCGCCCCGGCTTTGAGCACCGCGAGCTCCGCCGTCACCAGGTCGGCGCCACGGCCCAGGCACACCGCGACAGGCATGTCCGGCCGTACGTCGTACCGGGTCCGCAGGTGGTGGGCGATGCGGTTGGCGCGCGCGTTCAGTTCGCCGTAGGTGAGCGTGGCCTCCGCCGATTCGACGGCCACGGTGTCCGGCTGCCGGGCCGCCCGCTCCTCGAAGAGGCCGTGCAGGGTGGCACCGTCCGGAAAGGCGGTGGCGGTGTCGTTCCACTCGACGAGTGTCGTCTGCCGCTCCGCCTGCGTGAGCAGGCACAGCTGCGAAAGGCGGGATCCAGGAGCTCCGGCGACCGTCTCGAGGAGCGTGCCCAGGTGGCCGGCGAGCCGCTCGACGGTGTCCTGGCGGAAGAGGTCGGTGCGGTACTCCAGCGTCGCGCGCAGACCGCCGGCCGGATCCTCGGACATGATCAGACTCAGGTCGAACTTGGCGTCGGGCGGCGTCACGGCGAACGGCTCCACCTCGACACCGGGAAGGGTCCAGAGGTGGCCGGCCGGGGTGTTCTGGAGCGCGAACAGGGTCTGGAACAGCGGGTTGCGCGACGGGTCGCGGTCGGGTGCCAGCTCCTCCACCAGGCGCTCGAAGGGGAGGTCCTGGTGGTCGTAGGCGCCGAGCGCGGTGTCCTTGACCCGGTCGAGCAGCTCGGTGAACGCGGGATCGCCGGACAGGTCGGTGCGCATCACGAGGGTGTTGACGAAGAAGCCGATCAGGTCCTCGGTCTCGGCGCGGTTGCGGCCGGCGATGGGGCTGCCGACCGTGATGTCGTCCTGCCTGCTGTACTTCGCGAGGAGCACCTGGAACACCGCCAGGAGCACCATGTACATGCTGGCGCCGTTCGCCGTCGCCAGCGCCCGCAGGCGTGCGGCGACCTCGGAAGGTACCTCGAACGCCACGGTGGAGCCGCCGCCTTCGGGCGGTCCCGCCGGGCGCCGGTGGTCGCCCGGGAGCTCCAGAGGCTCCACCCCGGCGAGCCGGTCGCGCCAGTACGCCAGCTGGTCCGTCAGCACGCCGCCGGCCAGCCGCTCACGTTGCCACACGGAGAAGTCCGCGTACTGGAGCGGCAGTTCGGGCAGACCGGCCGGTTCCACCCCGGCCGCGGCCGCCCGGTACCCCTCGCGCAGCTCCCGTGCCAGGATCCCCTCCGACCATCCGTCGGCCGCGATGTGGTGCACCGACAGCAGGAGGAACGCCTCGTCGTCGGCGAGCCGCACCAGATGCGCCCGCACCAGCGGACCCGTCGCCAGATCGAACGGGCGACCGGCCTCGGCCTCCGCGAACCGCCGTGCCTCGGCGAGTCGTGTCTCCGGATCGGCGACGTGACGCAGGTCGTGGACGGCCGTGCCCACCGGTGCCGCGGGATCCACGACCTGACCGGGTTCACCGTCCTGGGGGACGAAGCGGGTCCGCAGGACCTCGTGCCGCGCCACCACCGAGGTGAGCGCGGTGTCCAGGGCCGCTATGTCGAGTACGCCACGGACGTGCAGCGCGAACGGTACGACGTACTCGGCGCGCCCCGGCTCCAGCTGGTCCAGGAACCACAGCCGCTGCTGGGCGGAGCTCAGGGGCAGCGGACCGCCGGTCCGCGCGACGGGGGTGATCCGCTCCGTGTCGTGCGGGTCGTGCGGGCCGTGCGGGTCGTGCGTGTCGAGCTCGGCGACGAGGGCCGCGAGACCGGCCACCGTGGGCGCCGCGAACAGGGCCCGTACCGGTACCTCCACGCCGAGCGAGGCCCGCAGCCGCGAGGTGACCTGGGTGGCGAGGAGCGAGTGACCGCCCAGCTCGAAGAAGTTGTCGTCGACGCCGGTGACGTCCGTACCGAGGACCAGCGACCAGGCCGTGGCCACCGCGCGTTCGGCCGGTGTGCGCGGCGCGACACCCCGCTCGGCCGGGCGGGGCTCCGGCGCGGGCAGGGCTCGCCGGTCCACCTTGCCGTTCGGGGTGAGCGGCAGCCGGTCGAGGACGACGAACGCGGAGGGCACCATGGAGGCGGGCAGGTCACGGCGGAGCCGGGCGCGCAGCCCCTCCGCGGTCGGCGCCTGCCCGTCCGGTACGACGTACGCCACCAGGCGCTTGTCACCCGGGACGTCCTCCCGAAGGATCACGGACGCGGTCGCGACGTCGTCGCCGGCCAGCAGCACCGACTCGATCTCACCCGGCTCGATGCGGTGACCGCGCAGCTTCACCTGGTCGTCGAGGCGCCCCAGGAACTCCAGTTGCCCGTCGGGCAGCCACCGCACCCGGTCCCCGGTCCGGTAGACCCGCCGGGGCGAGCCGTCGACCTCCACCGTGACGAACCGCTCCGCGGTCTGCTCCGGCAGCCCCTGGTAGCCACGCGCCAGCCCGGCACCGCCGACCAGGAGTTCGCCCGCGACGCCGATCGGTACGGGCCGGTCATGCCGGTCGACGACGTGGACGACGGTGTTGCGCACCGGCCGGCCGATCGGCGGCACCGGCACCCCCGGCTCCACCTCGGCCGAGGTCGTGACCACCGTCGACTCGGTCGGCCCGTAGTTGTTGACGACGCGGAACGGCAGCCGCAGCCCGGCGGGGAGGCGCAGCGCGTCACCGCCGGTGAGGACGTAGGCCAGCGAGGTCGGCTCCGACCAGTCCAGGGCGGCCAGCGCCTCCAGCATGGGCGTGGAGAGGAATGTGCCGTGCACCCGCCGCTCCGCCAGCCAGCGCTGGAGCAGCTCCGGTGCGCGCCGCACCGTGTCGTCGGGGACGCACACGGTGGCGCCGGCCGCCAGCGCGGGCCACAGCTCCCACGCCGCGGCGTCGAAACCGAGACCGGCGAGGTGCGCGACCCGTCGGCCCGGTGCCGCGCCGAAGCTCTCCACCGTCCAGTGGATCAGGTTGACCAGGCTGCGGTGCTCGATCTGGACGCCCTTGGGGCGGCCGGTCGAACCGCTGGTGTAGATGAGGTAGGCCAGGTCGTCCGGGGCCGCGGCGGGCTCCGGGTCGTGCGCCGCCAGATCCTGGACCAGCGGCCAGTCCCGGTCGGTGAGGAAGCGGTGGGGTGTGCGGGGCAGCAGAGCCGCGTGCGCGGCATCGGTCACCACGTGCGCCGCCCCGGAGTCCTCGATCATGAAGGCGAGCCGGTCGGCCGGAAGGTCCGGGTCCAACGGAAGGTAGGCGGCCCCCGACTTCAGCGCCGCGAGCAGGGCGGCGATCTGGTCGGGCCCGCGCTCCAGGCACACCGCGACCACCCGGCCGGCCCCGGCGCCGAGCGTCCGCAGGTGCCGCGCGAGGCGGTTGGCCCGCTCGTTCAGCTCCCGGTACGTCACCTCCCCGGTCTCCGACAACACCGCCGTCACGGCGTGCAGTCGCGCGACACGCTCCTCGACGAGCCGGTGTGCCGTCGTGGCCGCGTCCGGGCCCAGGGACGCCACCCCGGACCACTCGGCCAGCACACGGACGCGCTCGGCCCCGGTCAGCATCTCCAGCTCCGAGAGCCGCCGGCCCCGGTCCGCTGTCACCCCTTCGAGCAGGGTCGTGAAGTGACCGGCCAGCCGGGCCGCCGTCGCGGGGTCGAACAGGTCCGTGGCGAAGACCAGTCTCCCGTCGAGCGAACCGTCGGGCCGCTCGGTGAGGAACAGGGTCAGGTCGAACTTGGCCTCCTCCGTCCGCACCGCGAACGGCTCGACCCCGAGACCCGGCAGGCCCCACCCGTTCCCGTCCGGAGTGTTCTGGAGCACGAACATGGTCTGGAACAGGGGGGTACGGGACAGGTCCCGCTCCGGCGCCAGCTCCTCCACCAGGCGCTCGAAAGGAAGATCCTGGTGGTCGTACGCGCCGAGCGCGGTGTCCCTGACCCGGTCGAGCAGGTCACCGAAGCTCGGATCGCCGGACAGGTCGGTGCGCATCACGAGGGTGTTGACGAAGAAGCCGATCAGGTCCTCGGTCTCCGACCGGTTGCGGCCGGCGATCGGAGTGCCGACCGCGATGTCCTCCTGCCCGCTGTACTCCGCCATGAGCAGCTGGAACACCGCGAGCAGCGACATGAACAGGCTGGCGCCCTGTCCGGCCGCCATGTGCCGGGCGGCGTCGACCGTGTCGGCGGGGACGGTGAAGGCGACCTCGTCACCGCGGCCCGAACGCTCGGCCGGCCGACGCCTGTCGGTCGGCAGTTCGAGCGGCTGGAGACCGGCGAGCCGCTCGCGCCAGTACTGCGCCTGTCCGTCCAGCTCGGGGCCTTCCAAGGCCGCGCGCTGCCAGGCCGCGAAGTCCGCGTACTGCAGTTCCAGCGGGACGAGACCGGCGTCACGGCCCGTGACCACCGCCCCGTACAACTCCCGCAACTCCCGCGCAAGGATGCCTTCCGACCAGCCGTCCGAGACGATGTGGTGCAGCGCCACAAGCAGGAGCCACTCCTCTTCGGCGACACGCACCGCCACCGCCCGCAGCGGCGCTCCCGCCGCCAGGTCGAACGGCAGCCCCGCCGCCTCCCGCAGGATGCCGGGCGCCGCGTCGTCCCCGAGGCCCCTCGCGTCGTGCACCTGGACGGTCACCTCGCGCGGCGGCTCGACGATCTGGACCGGACGGCCCGCGGCGTCCGCCACGAACCGGGTCCGCAGGATCTCGTGCCGGGCGACCAGAGCCGTCAGCGCGGCCGCGAACGCGTCCGGTGCGAAGGGCCCCGTGACCCGCAGCCCGGCCGGGACCACGTACTCGGCTCGACCGGGATCCAGCTGGTCCAGGAACCAGAGGCGTTGCTGGGCGAACGACAGCGGCACCGGTCCCGCGGGCCGCTCCGGGCGCGGCGCCGTCGCCTCGCGGAGGATGCCGGGCGCGTCGAGGGCGGCCGCCAGCCTCGCGGGGGTCCGTGCCTCGAACAGAGTGCGGTGGGCAACGTGTACGCCCAGGTCCCGGCGGAGTCGGGAAGCGACCCGGACGGCAAGCAGCGAGTGCCCGCCCAGCTCGAAGAAGTCGTCGTCGATGCCCACCGGTTCCACGCCCAGCAACTCGGCCCAGATGCCGACGACGGCCACCTGAGTGGAGGTCCGGGGCGCCGCGTACGCCGTGGTCAGATCCGGACGCCCGCTCTCGGGCGCCGGCAGCGCCTTGCGGTCGACCTTTCCGTTCGGTGTCAGAGGAAGCCGCTCCAGCGTCACGTACCGGGCGGGCACCATGTGCGCGGGCAGATCCCGCGACAGGGCCCGGCGCAGCTCGGGCGCGGCCGGACCGGTCTCATCCGCCGGCACCAGGTACGCCACCAGGCGCTTGTCGCCCGGGACGTCCTCGCGGACCACGACGGTCGCCGCCGCCACACCCGGCCGGGCAAGGAGGGCGTTCTCGACCTCGCCCAGCTCCACCCGGTGGCCGCGCAGCTTGACCTGGTCGTCGATCCGGCCGAGGTAGACCAGCTGCCCGTCCGGCAGCCACTTCACCAGGTCCCCGGTGCGGTACACCCGGGCGTCCGGGTCCGCCGAGAACGGGTGGGGCACGAACCGTTCCGCCGTCAGGTCCGGCCGCCCCAGGTAGCCGAGGGCCACGTTCACACCGCCGATCAGCAACTCGCCCGGCACGCCCACCGGTTGGACCTCGCCGTGCGCGCCGACCACGAACACCTCGGTGTTGTCGATCGCGCGGCCCATCGGCACGTGGTCCGCCACCGGGTCCACCGAGACCGTCCGGCTGACCACGTTGCCCACGGTCGCCTCGGTCGGCCCGTACTCGTTGACGACGGCCGTGTCGACCGCGCCGCTCGCAAGCACCCGGTACGTCAGCGCCGGCGTGAGGTCCTCGCCCCCCGCCACCACCGTCGCGACGGCGTGCCGCAGACCCTCCCGCTCCAGCCGTCCGACCAGCAGTTCCAGATGGGAGGGGGTCGCCTTGAGGAAGCTGACCCGGGCGCCGGCCGCCACGAGATCCACGGCCGCGTCGAACACCGTCTGCCCCGGACCGGGGTCCGGTACGACCAGCCGCAACCCCTGCACCAGCGGCAGGAACAGGGCGGTGACCGTCAGGTCGAACGCCGCTGACGAGCACAGCAGTGAGCCGATCTCGGCGCCGGGCGCGGCCGGGTAGTTGCGGTCGCACCAGTGCAGGTAGTTGACGACTCCCCGGTGCGCCACCCGTACGCCCTTGGGGCGGCCCGTGGAGCCCGAGGTGTAGATGACGTAGGCCAGGTCGTCGGGGTTCGTCCCGACCTCGACCGCCGGGGCCGCGCCGTCACCGTCCGGCCAGCCGCGGTCGGTGAGCAACAGCTCGGAGCCCGGCGCGAACAGACCGGCGTGTCCCGACTGGGTGATCACCACGGGCGCGGCGCTGTCGCCGACCATGTAGCGCAGCCGCTCAGCCGGGTACGACGGGTCCAACGGTACGTACGCGGCACCGGACTTGAGCACCCCGAGCAGAGCGCACACCAGGTCCGGGCCGTGGTCCAGGCACACCGCGACCAGTGCGCCCGGTCCGACGCCCCGCCCGCCGAGGTGGCGCGCGAGCCGGTTCGCCCGCTCATCCAGCTCGCGGTAGGAAAGGAGCCGGCCGTCGTGCTCCAGGGCGACCGCGTCCGGCTGCCGGGCAGCCCGCTCCTCGACCAGGCGGTGAACGGTCGAGGTGTCGGGGAACGCGGACCGGGGGCCGTTCCACTCGGTGAGGATCCGCGTCCGCTCCGCCGCCGTCAGCATCCGCAGCGCGGCCAGCCGCGCCCCCGGTGCCGCGGCTGCGGACTTGGCGAGAACCCCGAAGTGGTCCGCCAGGCGCTCCGCCGTCGCCCGGTCGAAGAGGTCCGTGCGGAAGCCCAGGACACCCCGCAGCACATCACCGTCGGCGGCCAGCTCCAGAGTGACCTGCGCCTGCGGTGCGCACACGGCCGGCTCGTCACCCGCATCGCGCCACGTGAACCAGGGCGCACCGTCCAGCGCGCCGTCGGCCGCCTCGGCGAGCGCCGCGTACGGCAGTCCGCCGCGCGCTCCCATGGCGTGTGCGACGCCGGCCAGCGCGTCCTCGAACGGCGGGTCGCCGTGGGGGCCGCGCACCGCCAGCACCCGTCCGCCCTCGCCCCGCACCACCACGGGGACGTCGCCCCGCCCGGCGTGCCGTGCGAGCAGTGCCTGGAACACCGTCAGCAGGACCGCCGAGAGTTGCGTCCCCCGCTCGCACGCCACCGCGGACAGCGCCCGCGCGGTCACGGCGGGCACGCCGAAGAGGACCCGGTCCGAGGGCCCCGCCTCGTCGTTCGCCGGGCGGCGGTCCGCCGGCAGCTCCAGCGGCTCCAGGCCCGCCAGCGCGTGACGCCACTCTTCCACCTGGTGATCAGCCACCGTTCACTCCCCATCGTCAGCACGTTGTCAGCGGTACAAGCGGTACAAGCGGTCCAAGGCGAGACGTCCGCGATGAGCACGTTAGGAGGTGGGCGAGGGTGCCCCCAGTGGGCACAAGTGACGCCCCGGCGGCTGGCCACAAGTGCCCAGTGCCGCGCGGGAACACCGCTGGCCACGATGGACGACGTCACCCGCCGACAGCCCGGACGTCTGGAGCCGGCTCACCGAAGTGCCGCCCAACACCCCTGAGGCGGCGTCGACTTCGAGGGCTCGATCAGGCCGGGCGAGGCCCGGATGACCGGCCCGATCGCAACGGTCGCGGCCCCCTATGGTGTCGAGAGGAAAGCCGGTCGTGTACGTGCGTCACCAGCCTTCGGAGAGCCCGCCCCACGCGGTCCTGAGCACCATCCCCTCGGACTCGCACACCTGGAACCTGCTGTTCCTCCAACTCGTCCTGGAGGAACAGGGATGGGAGGTCACCAACCTCGGTGCCTGTGTCCCGGTCTCCACCCTGGTCACCGAGTCCGCGGCGCGGCCCCCCGGCCTCATCGTCGTGAGCACCGTCAACGGCCACGGCGCGGAGGAGGCCCCGGCCCTGGCCCGCGCGGTACGCGCCGAGCCCGCCCTGGCTCAAGTGCCGCTCGTCATCGGCGGCAAGCTCGACACCCGGGGAGCCACCGGCCCCGACGCCCGTCCCGAGCTCACCGATGCCGGTTTCGACGCCGTCCTGACCGGGCCGAACGCCGTACCGCGGCTGCTCGCCCTGCTCGACTCCCTGTCGCAGCGCGCGCACGGAAGGGTCCACGCCCATGCCGCCCGCTGATCTTGTCTCCGTCGGCGCGGGACCGTTCACGGGCTCCGCACCCGGTGGCGCGTTCCACCGCTTCATGGACGCCGCCGCGCGCGCCGGCACGCTCGTCGTCCAGCCCCGTATGGGCTTCGCGGACCCCGCCAGGATGCGCGCCGGCCTGCTCGCCACCCGCGGTGCCGACGCCACGACCGTCGGCACCCTCACCCTCGACAGCTTCACCCGCGTCGGTGACTACGCCGCCGCCGCCCGCGCCGCCGCCCAGGGACACCCGCTGAACGGCTACCCGCTGGTGAGCATGCCCGTCTCCACCACCACCGGGCTGCTCGACGGCGTCCGCGGCGAGGACTTTCCCGTCCAGGTCCGGCACGGCTCCGCACAGCCCGGCCGCATCGTCGACGCCCTGATCGACGCCGGCCTCGACGCCACCGAGGGCGGCCCCGTCTCCTACTGCCTGCCCTACGGCCGCACCCCGCTCGCCACCTCCGTGCGGGCATGGCGCGACGCGTGCCGCACGCTCGCCGCGCTCCGGGCGTCCGGTGTCGAACCGCACCTGGAGAGCTTCGGCGGATGCATGCTGGGCCAGCTCTGCCCACCGTCGCTGCTCATCGCCCTCTCCGTCCTGGAAGGAATGTTCTTCCGGCAGAACGGCCTGCACAGCGTCTCCCTGAGCTACGCCCAGCAGACCAGCGCGGCGCAGGACGAGGAAGCCGTCCACGCCCTGCGCGCCCTGGCCGCCGACCACCTCGCGGACACCTCCTGGCACGTGGTCGTCTACGCCTACATGGGCGTCTACCCGGAGACGAGACCCGGCGCGCTCGCCCTCGTCGCGGACGCGGCCCGGCTCGCGGTGCGGACCGGAGCCGCGCGCCTCATCGTCAAGACGGCCGCCGAGGCCACCCGCATCCCGTCGATCGCCGAGAACGTCACGGCGCTGGAGACGGCGACAAGCGCCGCACTCTCCGCGCGGCGCACCGCTCCGCCGCCGTCCACCGGCATCGAGGAGGAGGCCCGCGCCCTCGTGGAGGCCGTCCTCGGCCTGCACGACGATCTCGGGCAGGCCCTGGTCCGGGCCTTCGCCCGCGGCTACCTCGACGTCCCCTACTGCCTGCACCCCGACAACGCGGGCCGCACCCGCAGCGTCATCGGCGAGCAGGGCCGCCTCGAGTGGTCCGACACCGGATCGCTGCCGCTCGGCCCCGCCGCCACCGTGCACCGCTCCCGACGCCTGACCTCGTCGGGACTGATGCGCGCGCTCCAGCACGTCAAGGCCCGCTACGACGGGCCCGCCGGCTCGCCGGCCCGAGTGAGCTGACCGCTCGTCAACTGCCCCCTTCCAAAGCCCTCCCGGGCCGGTGAACCGTACGTCGACCGGACAAGGACCGACATGACACTCCAGATCGATCACCCCCTGACATTCGCCGCCGCTCCCGCCCTGCCCTCGCCGCTGGAACACCTGCGCGACCCGCGCACCAGGGCGGCCCTGCGCGTACAGCAGGCCCTGGTCGCGGGCGCCCGCGCCTACCTTCGCGGCGACGACGCGGTGGAGATGGCGCACCCGATCATCGGCCCCGTCACCGACCCCGGCTCGCGCGGCGCCAAGCAGGTGGACGTCGACTACTACGGCCACCGCTACAAGCTGATGACCAGCGCCATCCTCTACAAGCAGGCGTCCCTCCTGGCCTACGACCGGATCTTCCTGGTCGCGCCCAACGTCCGTCTGGAGCCGGTGGAGACCAGCTCCACCCACCGCCACCTCTCCGAGTTCCGGCAGATCGACGTCGAGTACTCCGGCGCCACCCGCGACGACGCCATGGACATCGCCGAAGGGCTCGTCCGCCACGCCGTCACCACCGTCGCCGACGAGTGCGCAGCCGAACTCGCCGTCCTCGGCCGGGACCCCGACACCCTGCGCCGCTTCGTCGCCGAGCCCTTCGCCCGCGTCCCGCACGGCGAGGTCGTCGAACGCCTGCGCGCCGACGGCTACCCGCAGGCCGCCGGCACGGAGATCGAGTGGGAGGCCGAAGAGCGCATCTCCCGCCAGGCCGACGCCCCGTTCTTCATCGTCGGCTACCCCAAGGGCTCCCGCGGCTTCTACGACAAGGAGAGCCCCGCCGAGCCCGGCACCCTGCTCAACTTCGACCTGATCGCCCCCGAGTCCTGCGGCGAACTGTGCAGCGGCAGCGAGCGCGAGAACGAGTACGCCACCCTGGTCACCCGGATGCGGGAGACCGGCGAGAACCCCTCCAAGTACGCCTGGTACCTAGACGTCGCCCGCCACGGCATCCCCCGCAGCGCCGGCTTCGGCATCGGCCTGGAACGCCTCACCCGCTGGGTCGCGGGCCTCGACTCCGTCTGGCAGGCCACGGCCTTCCCCAAGCTCGCGGGGGTCGTGTCCCCGTGACGTACCTGACCGCACCCGGCCTGCCCGAGGACGCCATCCGCGCCCGCGCCCGTGACGGAGCCGCCGCCGTCTTCCCGCCGGCCGACAGCTACGGCACCGCAGTCTTCGGCGGCACCCCCGAGCCGGGCGACGAGATCGACGCACTGCGCCTGGCCCCGCCCGTCTTCATGCCAGGCCGCCTCGCCAGACTCATCGACCTCGGCCGCGAACCCCTCTACTCCGACGTCCGCCTGACCACCGCCCTCGGCGGCTTCGACGCCCCGGTGCCCGTGTACGTGTCGGCCCTCGGCTCCACCCGCGTCGCCGGGACCTCTCTCGCCCTCAGCCGCCAGGCCGGACGCCTCGGCATCCCCATGGTCATCGGCGAGAACGTCGCCCCGATGAACGGCTTCCGCAGCAGCGGCGACGACCACCGCAAGGGCCTCCTCGAACGCATCCTCGCCTACTGCGAGGAACTCCCCGACGGTGTCGGCGGCGTCTGCGTCCAGCAGAGCACCGAGGACGCCGACTCCGAGGTCTGGAACCAGGTCTACAGCGACCCCGCCGTCTCCGGACTCCTCGCCAGCGGCCGCCTCGGCTTCGAGATGAAGGTCGGCCAGGGCGCCAAGCCCGGCCTCGGCGGCCTCACCATGATCAGCGAGACGGTCGCCGCCGACCTCGACGGACAGTACGCCGTCGAACACCTCGGCCCCGACGGGGGAGCGGTCCTGCGCTGCTCCAGTCCCGGCACCTACACCGACGAGATCTTCCGCCGGCAGATCCAGCTCATGCGCAACAACTACCCGCGCGCCCGCTGCTGGGTGAAGCTCTTCCCCGGCCGGGACGTCGGCCGCGCCGCCGCCATCGCCTGGGAGGCGGGCGCCCACGCCGTCACCGTCGACGGGGCCGAGGGCGGCACCGGCTGGGCCCCCACCGGCTTCCTCGGCCACGTCGGACTGCCGCTCGCCGAGTGCCTGCGCCGGGTGGACCCCGCCGGCCACACCCTGCTCGCCAGCGGACGCGTCTGGGACGGCATCCGCGCCGTCAAGCTGCTCGCCCTCGGCGCCCGTGCCGTCGGCCTCGGCCGCGCAGCCCTGGTCGCCGCCGACGAGGACCCGGACCACGGACTCGAACGCCTCCTGGGCGCCATGGCCCTGGAGATGCGCATGGCCGTCAGCTCGCTCGGCAGATACGCGGCCGACGAGACCGGGCCCGAGGACCTGTGGAGGCCCGAGTCATGATCTACGAGCACACCTACGAGCTGGTCACCGACGACCTCTTCGTCCGGCTGGCCCGCGTCGTACCCGGCGCCGACGTCTTCCTCAAGATCGAAGGGCTGAACCCAGCCGGCTCGGTCAAGCTCAAGACGGCGCTGAGCCTCATCGAGGACGCCGAGCACCGCGGGGTCCTCACCCCCGGCGCCCGCGTCATCGAGTCGTCCTCCGGAAACCTCGGCATCGCCCTCAGCTCCATCTGCGCCACCAAGGGATACCCCTTCACCTGCGTGGTCGACCCCAACACCAACGCCACCAGCATCGAGCACATGCGCGCCCTCGGCGCCGAGGTCGTCGTCGTGGACACCGTCGACGCGGGCGGCGGCTTCCTCCAGTCCCGCATCGCCCACATCCGGCGGTGCGTCGAGACCGACCCCTCCATGGTGTGGCTCAACCAGTACGCCAACCCGGCCAACCCCCGGGCCCACTACGAGCAGACCGCGCGCACCCTGCTCAAGGAACTCCAGCACATCGACTACCTGTTCGTCGGCGCGGGCTCCACCGGAACCTTCGTCGGCTGCTCCCGCTACCTGCGCGAGTACTCGCCGGACACCCGGATCGTCGCCGTCGACGCCCTCGGCTCGATCATCTTCGGAGCCCCGCCCGGACCCCGCCGCATTCCGGGCCTCGGCGCCAGCCGCGTCCCAGAACTCTTCGAACCCGGCCTCGCCGACGAGGTCGTCCTCGTCGCGGAGGAGGACGCGGTGCACGAGTGCCGGCTGCTCGCCCGCACCCACGGGCTCCTGGTCGGCGGGTCCACCGGATCCGTCCTGGCCGCGATCCGCCAGTGCGCCGACGCGTTCCCCGCCGGCTCCCGCATCGCCGCCATCTCACCCGACCTCGGCGAACGCTACCTCGGCACGGTTTACAACGACGCCTGGGTGGGCCAGCACCTCGGCGTCCTCGCCTGATCACCGTCCCGCACCCCTCCCACCTGCGAAAGGCACCCACGCATGTCGACTTTTCACGTGATCGACGGCACTGTCGCCCAGGACGTCATCACCTCCGCGCCGTCGGAGATCCTGGAGATCGTGCGGGACACCTATCTCCAGCACAGCCGCGGCGCCACCGTGAACCCCGACAGCTACTTCCTCCGCTTCCCCGACAACCCCGGCGCCCGCATCATCGCCCTCCCCGCCCACCTCGGCGGCGAGGCACCCGTCTCCGGCCTGAAGTGGATCGCCAGCTACCCGGAGAACGTGCGGCAGAACCTGCCCCGCGCCTCCGCCGCCCTGCTCCTCAACGACGCGGAGACCGGATACCCCTTCGCCTGCCTCGAAGCGTCCCTCATCAGCGCCGCCCGCACGGCCGCCTCCGCCGCGCTCGCCGTCGAGACCCTGGCCCCCGACGAGGCGCCCCGCACGGTCCTCTTCGTCGGCGCCGGCATCATCGGCCGCACGGTCTCCGACTTCCTCGCCGCCCGTGGACTCAACGTCCGCGAGTGCCTCGTCCACGACCACGTCGACGCGTACGCCGAGAAGTTCGCCGCCTACACCGCCGACAACCACGGATGGCAGGCCAGAGCCGTCTCCGAGATCGACGCGGCCCTGGCCACCGCCGACCTGGTGGTCCTCGCCACCACCGCGCCGGAGCCCTGGCTCGCGGACGGCCAGACCCTGATGCCGGACCAGCTCATCCTGAACCTGTCCCTGCGCGACATCCACCCCACCGTCATGGTCAAGTGCCACAACATCCTGGACGACATCGACCACTGCCTGAAAGCCCGGACCTCCCCCCACCTCACCGAGACGGAGTACGGCACCCGCGACTTCATCGACGGCACCCTCGCCGACGTCCTGCGCGGCACGGTCGCCCTCGACCGCGACCGCCCGACCGTCTTCTCCCCGTTCGGCCTCGGCGTCCTGGACCTGGCGGTCGGCTGCCACATCTACCGGACCGCCCTGGACACCGGCCGCGCCACCGAGATTCCCCACTTCTTCCCCGAGCTGACCCGCTGGTGAACTGACCACCGCGCGTCGACCCCTCTTCGCCCCGGTCCCGGGTTCCCTCCGCTCCCATCGGAGGACCCGGGACCGGGGCGTTTCCGCGTGTACGGACCGGAGGGGATGGCAGCGCTTGCCGCCGCCGGGCAGTTCCGGTGCGCGGGCGCCGGGCATGTGGCAGCGACGGCACCGCTCGAGGCGGAGGAAGGGTTCGCCCTTACAGCGCGGGCACTGTTCGCCGTCGTCATGCGTAACGGGGTCCGGCCGGAGCAGCGTGACCACCGGTCCGGCTCCTACCGGCCCTTGGGACACTGGCAGCACAGAGCCGCCCCCCGCGTGAGCGGGGGGCGGCTCTGTGCTGTGCTGGTACCTGTCAGGCCGACAACAGCACCCCGGCCTCGCGGCCGGCGCCCTCCGTCACGGCCTCCCGTACCGCCGCGGCCACCACGGACAACTGCTCCTCGCCCTTGACCATCTCCATGTGGCGACCCGGCATCGGGCGGATGTCCAGGCCCAGCGGGTAGAGCCCCATCCAGTGAGCGACGTACCGGCCCTGCGGCACCTCGTCGCCACTGCCATGCCGCACCGTGTCGCTGACGAACAAGGTCGCGGGAGCCGCCGAGCCCTCGGGCCGGTAGGCGGCTAGTGAGCGCACCTCGGCCTCCAGGACGGCGTAGGGCAGCCACTCGTCGAGCGTGATCGCCGACTCCTCGATGTTCATCTCCGGAGCCAGGCGCTTCATCTCCCGCTCTGTGGCGCTCCGTTGCTCGCCGGTCTGGTCCTGACCCAGCCGCCAGAGGTCGTTCACCCGGCGGTACACCTCGGCGTGCCGCTGGAACCGGTCCTCTTGGTCGTCCCCGGTGACCGCCGGCTCCAGCAGCAGCAGGGCGGCCACCGACTGCGGGTCACGCACCCCCATAGCGTGCGCGATCACCGCGCCGGTCGACCAGCCGAGGATCGTGCACGGGCCCTCCGGCTGCACCCGGCGGATCTCCCGCCAGTACCGTTCCGCGATCGCCTCGAAGCCGACGAGCGGCGACTCACCCTCGTTCAGCCCCGGTGCCTGGACCCCGTACACGGTGAACGCTCCGGCCAGGCGCTGCGCGAGTCCGCGGTACGGATGGGTGCTGCCGCCTCCGGGATGCACGCAGAACAGCCGGGGCAGGGCGGGGTCGTCCTCGGACGAGAGCAGGACGACCAGCCCGCCGGGTCCGGTCCCGGGCTTCACCTCCGGTGCGTCCAGCACGGCGGCCAGACCGGCCACTGTCGGATGCCGCATGATCTGCTGGAGGGCGACGGGCAGCCCGGCCTCCCGGATCCGCGACACCAGCCGCACCGCGCTGATCGACTGCCCGCCGAGCTCGAAGAAGTTGTCGTGGACGCCGACGGTCTCGATGCCGAGGACGTCCGTCCACACGGCCGCCAGGGTGCGCTCGATGTCGGTACGCGGGGCGGTGTAGGCGTTGGCGAGGTCGGGGCGTTCCGAACCGGGGGCGGGGAGGGCTTTGGTGTCGACCTTGCCGTTGGGGGTGAGCGGCAGTTGGTCGAGGGTCACGTAGGTGGCCGGGACCATGTAGTCCGGGAGCTGCTGCCGGAGGTGGGCGCGCAGGGCGTCGTTGTCGACCGGCTTGTTCGTGACGATGTATGCGGTGAGTTGTTTGTTGCCGGGGGTGTCTTCTCGGACGGTGACGGTGGTGGTGTGGATGTGGGGGTGGGTGTGGAGGGCGTTTTCGATTTCGCCGAGTTCGATGCGGTAGCCGCGGAGTTTGATCTGGTTGTCGATGCGGCCGATGAATTCGAGGGTGCCGTCGGGGCGCCGGGTGACGAGGTCGCCGGTGTGGTAGGTGCGGGGGTCTTCGAGAATGTGGAGGGGGTTGGGGGTGAAGCGTTGGGTGGTGAGTTGGGGTCGGTTGTGGTAGTTGCGGGCGAGGCAGATGCCGCCGAGGAGGGCGTGTCCGGGGATGCCGATGGGGGCGGGTTGGTTGT
>NZ_JBIRPI010000027.1:0-86126 GCF_044332585.1 Streptomyces sp. NPDC016845
GGACAAGGACCCGCCCTCCGAGCTCCAGGCCCTGCTCGACGCAGTCACCACCGGACACGGCATTGACCTATACCGCCGGATTTAACGAACTACCGGTAATGCTGACCCAATGCTGACTTTCCTGACGAGGTGTCAGCTCATTGCGGCGGATGATTAACGCAGCTCACCGGTCGCTGCGCAGTTGGATCGATCGGTGCGGCACACTCTGATTGCTGACCTCTATGGGCTGCGATCTGTGTGACAGGTGTGGAGCGACGAGACACTTCACGACTTGTTGTAGGAACTTGACAAGACAGAAGAGAACGACGTAGCCGTCGTCACGCAGCTCTGTATCTTCATGCCAATGCGGATCTGGCGGAGGTTGATCGTCCGCGAAATGCAGGTTCGCGTCCTTGCGAACCAGCGGCGGAGGCCCCTGGCGGGCCTCGGGGTCGTCCCAACGGGTGCAGGGACGGCCGCCCCGTGGCGGTCCGCACGGGATGTCGACAATCCCGCGGCGCACGCCTGTTCCTCGGCGGGGGTAGGCACGGCTTCGTAGCCGCAGTGGCCGGTGGTGATGTCGGCGCAGGCAGCGGCGTCGTCCTGGCATGACCGGATGCATCGAACGCCCTGCAGTTCCGCCTTTCAGGCACCCAAAGGAGCTGCCAAGTCAGGCGCAGCGGCTGTGTTCCGGTGTGCGAGGGTGTGCCGTTCGTGCAAATGCGACGGCGGCCATGACAAGCTCCCCATAGGTGGCCATTTACCGCCCCACTCATGGCCTCGGGATCCCCGCGTACGGCCAGATTCTCTCCCCGATCGCCTCAGGCAGTCCCGCTCGGCGACGCTCGAGCGGGTGAAGAACAGCAGGGAGATCATGGAAATCCTTGAGACATACGACCTCACGGGGAGTTACCGTGCGGCGGCTGAGTTGGCCGGGTGCGACCACCACACGGTGGCCCGGTATGTGAAGATGCGGGCCGCCGGGCAGAACCCCGGCCCAGCACCGTCACCGGGCGAGGGCGATCGACGACTATCTGCCGAAGATCGAGGAACTGGTGGTTCGCTCGCAGGGCAAGGTCCGTGCGGACGTGGTTCACAAGCGGATCACCGCGATGGGCTTCACGGGCGGGGAACGCACCACCCGCCGCACTGTTGCCGAGGCAAAGGCCCAGTTCAGGGCCGGTCGGCGGCGGATCTACCGGCCGTGGGTGACCGAGCCCGGGCTATGGCTTCAGTACGACTTCGGCGACGGCCCGGTGATCAAGGGCCGCAAGACCACGCTGTTCTGCGCCTGGCTGGCCTGGTCGCATTTCCGCGTCGTCATCCCGATCTGGGACAAGACGCTGCCGACGGTCACCGCGGCTCTGGACGCCACGTTCCGCCGGATCGGCGGGGTCCCGGCGTTCGTACTCACGGACAACGAGAAGACAGTCACTACCGATCATGTCGCCGGGATCGCCGTCCGCAATCCAGAGATCGTCGAGGCCGTCCGCCACTACGGCACGACCATACGCACGTGTTTGCCGGCCGACCCCGAGACCAAGGGCGGCTCGGAGTCAACGGTGAAGATCGCAAAGGCCGACCTGGTCCCCAAGGATGTGAACCTCCGCGAGAACTACAAGACCTTCGGTGAGCTCGAAGCGGCCTGCCGGACCTTCTGCGACGAGGTCAACTCCCGCACTCACCGCGCGATTCGGAGCAAGCCCATCGACCGGCTCGCGGAGGAACGCCAGCGTCTTCACCCGCTGCCACGGAAGCCGTTCACCGCGACTTTCGGCACCACCCGCCGTGTCACCTGGGAGTCGACGATCTCGGTCGAAACGGTCCGCTACTCGGTCCCGCACGAGCTGATCGACACCCGGGTCTGGGCCCGTTTCCACGGCGACGAGCTGATCGTCACCGCGGTCGATGAGGACGGCTCGGCTCGCGAAGTTGCCCGTCACCGCCGCGGCGAACCAGGCAGCCCGGTCCTGACCGATGACCACCACTACCCGCCGCGCGAGGACAAGGAAGCCGACCGCACTCCGCGGGCGACCTCCGCAGAGGAGGCCGCGTTCTTGCAGCTCGGACCTGGTGCTGCGTCGTGGCTGATCGAGGCCGGGGCGGCCGGAGCCCGCCGGATCAAGGCGAAGATGGCTGAGGCCGTCGCGCCCGCGAAACTCTACTCGGCAGCGGAAGTTGACCGCGCTCTTGGCACCGCCGCGGTCACCGCAAGGACCGCGAACTCGAATAGTGAAACCCTGTTCGCCATAGGCGGTTGGGACGTCGACAAGGGTTGGGGTAAGCCACCTGGTGGCCGACGGCCGAACACCAGCTGGCAGTCACGCAATCATCACTCGCCGCAGCGGACCCAACTCGACTGCAGCGAAGACGGCCCTCACAGTCGGGCAGGAGGAGGGTCGCTGCTGTTCTTGATCCACGTCGGCTGACGCTGTGGTGCCTGTCGGACGGTACCGGCCAACGCACGCCCGAGCTCCGGACTTTGAGGCTCGCAGCCCCGAGCTCCTTCGCCCGGTATCCCTCATGTCCTGGCGTTAAAAGGATTCGACGAGCCAGTTGGCCGGCCGCGACGTCAGGGTGAGTAGGCAGCTTGCGTAAGGGACGCGTTCACCCGGCTTCATGTCAAACACATAAAGCGACGAGCAGTGCCTTACCGTGGAGTCCATCTTTTGGTGGGGCTCTCGATCAGGCAACGGAAGGGCAGTTGTACTGCTTGGCGATGGGCACGGTGATGCACCCGCGACCGCCAGTCGAAAACTGCAACGCGTCGGCAGGGACCTGATAAACAGTGACGCGCGAGGAGTGCATGGTGATGATACCGAGTTGCCGTTCGAGCACTGCCCCTCCCTCTGAGCTGCCGGGTTCCTCCACTCGATAAAGGCCGACCGGGATGCGCCGACCGGGCTCGTAGCCAAAAACCACCAGCCGGTGTGAGAACCCCGGGTCGGGCAGAATGGAGGCTTCAGCATCCAGCCATATCCGGTCGGGCTCCTCCGGGAGGGCGATCGGCTGATCCCCTGTCGCTCGCGTGTCCCCCTGTGTGGCAGAGAACCGGACGCCCCCTGCGGCAGCGATCTGCGCGCGTGCCGAGTCAGGCGGTACGAACGTCCACATCCCGCTCTGCAGAGTTCCGTCTCCGATGTCGTACATGGGCAACTTGTCCTGGTCGAAAAGTGTCTCAGGTGGCTGGTCCAGCAGGAAATCAACCGGTCCAGGTCCAGGCATCGCGGTCACAGAGTAACTGCGCGAACCTGCCGTTACCGTGACGTCGATCTCCTGGTCTGTGCCGAAACCCGCAAGGCACAGGGAGACATGCGCGACGAGCTGGAGCTCCGAGGTGCTCACCATCCAAACAGCTGGGCTTTGCGCGGGCCGGTCAACGGAACAGTCGGTCGCTGTCCCATTACCGGCGCCGAACAACGTGATCTGGTCGGCCAGCAACACATCGACATCTCCCTGCCCCGTGCCCGCGGACGTCTGCCCCTGCCCCTGGCTCTCGTCCTCGTCCTCGTCCCCGTTTCCGTCCCTGTCGTCATTGTCCCGGCGGCCCTCGGATGGGTCGGCCGAGCGCGTCAGACTGTCGGGGCGGTCGTTCTCGTCAGGCGTGTCACTCTTATCGGACGTGCAGCCCGCAAGGGCGGCGAGTAGCACCAGCGTGCTGATGACCGAACGCTTGCGGCTGACCGCCATTCCCCTTACCCCTTCGATATGCACTGCTGCACCGCTTTCGCGTGAGCCGCCTCGAGCGTTTCCCGGTAGTTATTGAGCCGCGGCAGGGGTATCTGGCCGTCCGCCACGCCGGCCTCGAGCTGGCTCAGCGACTCGCGGCGTGCGCGGTCGCCGGCGGAAAGGTCGCAGGCACGATAGCTCCATGCAGCCAGCAGGCCCTTCCATAGCGCGCGCGTGACGAAGCGGCTCTCCAATGCGATGGCTTCTTCGATCGTCCTGATGGCACCTCGCAGGTCCCCACGGTGTGCGGCGTTGGTCGCTGCCACCGATGCGGCGAGGGCGCGCAACTGCTGACCCCCGGCCACCTCATGCGACTCGCGCACGCGCTCGGTTAGTTGGACAACCCTGCTGTCGTCGGGCACCAGCCCCGCGGTGATGCGGCACTGCTCTACTTGCGCCAGGTTGACCGCCGCCTTGAGCCGACCGATGTCGGTGAAGGCGGCGTCGTCCTTGAGCTTCCGCAGCATGCTCGCCGCATCCGCCAGTCCCGCGGCCGAGACGTCGCCGCTACGGCAGGTCGGCGCCGGTCCGACGGCCCGTAGATAGGAGGCGTTGGCGAGGCTGAGGAGGGCACGTCGGTGAAGCGTTGAGCCCCTCGTGATTGTCCGGTAGTCGGCCTCGGCAGCCCGCAGTCCCGAACTCCACGAGTCCGACGGCCCCTCGAGTACCTGCTGCACGAGTGTGTGGCCGTGGAAGAGCCGTACCAGGTCCGGGCCGACGAAGTCGCCGCCCGTGTTTGCCCCTTGCTCCGAGGAGACCAACTTGTGAAGTCCCTTCTCCGCCTCCGTCGTACGTCCGCGCCGCCAGAGGTCCAGGGAACTGACGAAGACGGTGAGCCGCTGTACCCGCGCCACCAGCCGGTCCACAACCGAGCGGCGTCCCGAGGCGGATTGCCAGCCCACGTCCGTCACCAGCGGCTCGCCGAGATACCAGCCGGAAAGCTCCGGCGCGTCGACGACCTGGTCGGCCCGGACATGAAGGGCGGGCCGAACCTCGGTCTGGCCGCCCGAGTTGGTGCGGACGAGTGCGCCCACGACCACGGCAGCGTTGGTCCGACGGAGGAAGTCGGCGGTCTTGGTGTCGAGCCCCCGATGCGCGGGCTCCGCCAGTTCTCCGAGCCGCAGCCGGTGCTCGGAGGCGTAGTTGTGCACCTCGACCCCGGGCAGCGCGGTGGCGAGCTCGTCGGCGAGCCCGACCGAGACGTCCTCCAGAACCTCCCGTTGTTGGGTCCGGTCCTGGCTGACCAGTCCGGCGACGGCCACGTTGGGTAACTGGCGTAAGCGGAACAAGGGCGGGGACTGAGCGCCGCCGACGGACAGCGCCCCCGCCACGATCACGGCGGCCACGACCGCACCGGCCCACACCAGCCACCAGCGCCTGGCCCATCGGACCCGCCCAGCCGTGATCCGGCGCGATGTCGGGCGCAGACCAGCCGCACGCAGCAATGCCGCACTCCTGGCAACCGGTTCGGCGCGCAGGGCGTCCGAGGCGTACCGGTCGTGGGGTGCGGTGGTGAGGACCCCCACCAGCCACGGCTCGCAGAACACCGCCGCCCCGGAAGCCCCGGTCCATGAGGTGCCGCGCACACTGTCCTTCGGGGCAGCGCTGTCCTTGACGTGGATGGCGAGGCTGCCTGCGCGGTAGCCGGTCAGGGTCTCGATGGTGCCGTTGATCTCTTTCGTGTCGCGCAGCGCGCCCTCGGTTCGCTCCGCGTCCGGGAAACCCACGGCCCGGCAGGGGATACGGTCCCCGAGGCCCGCGGGGATACGTCGATGCGGCCCCATCTCACCTTGCGGATCCGGCCAGGCGCCCACCGCGCATCGTCGATCAGCAGAAGGGCGATGTCCGTGTTGCCTGCCGCGAGGACCGTCGCCCGGTACCAGGGAGCACTGCCGTCGGGGCTGGGGCGCTGTACCTCGATGACCGGGTCGGGCAGATTCACGCAGTGCTGGGCAGTGAGCACCAGCTCCGACGACACGAGGTAGCCGGTGCCGGCCCGGCCTCCGCCCTCCGGGTCATCGGAGGATGCACACCACGTTTGCACCACGCGTGAGATGTCCATGGCTCATCGCGGACGCTGGGCCAGCGAGGAGGAGATCTCCGCATCGCGGCCCTGGTCATCGACGGGCTGCAGCACGACCTTCAGCCGGTGCACGGATCCGCTCGCGTGCGCGGCCTTGGCCTCGGCCGTCCACGGGAGCACCAGGACGCGGATCCTGCCCTCTGCGTCGGTGCGGACGTCTACAGTGAACTCAAGTTCCACCGCGCCCGTTCTGAAGTGCAGGTTCTGCCCGGCCCCTTCCTCGGCGGCCCGTTGCAGTTCTGCTCGGACTGCGGCTACCGCCTCTGCAAGACCGACCCAGGGTCTGTCGCTCATGGCTCCCCACATCCCCCGTCCGGGCAACAGTGGGTAACTGTCCCATCGGGATCATCCCGGCCGACAGGGCCGTTCGGGCCACGTTCGCAGTAGGTGCTTGGGCGCATCACATCCCCGAACGGTCTTGCCGGCTCAGAGAGGAGCAGGTGAACCGATCATGGCCCGGGTGTGCACGACAGCCAGGCGTTCAAGCCGCCGATCCCTATCTCACCGGGCAGATCGACCGCGTCCAGGCCTCGAGCGTGGAGCGCGCCCAGTGCTCCAAGGGAACCGAGGCGCTGTCCGGCGGCGCGAACTAATTATGGAGTGTGACATCGAGTCTCCTGCATCGGCGATGCGTCCCCGGCCGCTGACTCAGTCGGAGGCCTCGTCCACGCCGGGACACCTCCGCCTGGGCGGGGGTGTCCCGCTCGAGGGTGACGCCGAGTCCGTCCAGAATTGGTTCGCTCAGCGCAGGTGGAGGCGCCCCGCCCACGTGTGAGCTGTTCGAGCCGGCACGCTGGTCCGCTCCGCGCGAACGCGCCATACATCGCATGACTAAGGAAGCCAACCGCCTTGGCCACGCCACACGCGCCGCACCCGTCACCGCGACAGTCTGACCAGCACGCTTACTCAACTTCGCGTGTTAACACGACGGTTCAGCTGGCCTCAGCTGCAGGTGCCAGCCTGGTCCTGGGATGTAGCCAGCGCTTAGAGGGCACTTGCTCTATCCACTGAGATACAGGGGGGTGACCTGCGCAAACGTAGCTCCCCATCGCTGTCCCCCGGGGCGCGGGAGACGCATGGGGAAACACTTGGGTTCCCGGTGACTCGGGGGACGCGAGTGCTCCCGATGGGGCCGTACGTAGGGTCTCACATCATCTTCACGCCTCCGAAGCCTCTCGCGGAAACAATCTCGCACCCTCTCGGCGTTGGTGATCTTCGCGCCGAGGGGGGGAAGGTGTCGGGCCTGAAGCTGTTCCGCACGGACACGACGAAGAGCGGCATGACCGAGGTCATGCCGCGTCTGGCCGAGGTCGAGGCCGATGTGCAGGGTCTCGTCGAGGCGCACATGGAGACGCTGCTGGGCGTCCGGTTCCTGGCCAGCGAGTACAGCACCGGACCGGTGCATGGGGGCCGGATCGACTCGCTGGGGCTGGATGAGAACGGCTCGCCGGTCATCGTCGAGTACAAGCGGGGCACGGACGCCGGCGTCATCAACCAGGGGCTGTTCTACCTGGCCTGGCTGATGGACCACCGAGCCGAGTTCGAGCGCCTGGTCCGCGACCGGCTCGGGGTGACGGCCGCGTCCCAGGTCCTGTGGAGCGGCCCGCGCCTGATCTGCATCGCCGGCGACTTCACCCGCTACGACGTGCACGCCGTACGCGAGCACCGGAGATCGATCGACCTGGTCCGCTACCGACTCTTCGGCAGCGACCTGCTCGGCCTTGAGACCGTGGCCTCCGTGAGCGGCGGCATGCAGGTGGCCCGCCGGGCACGGCGCCAGGCGGCTGCCCGGGCAGCGGCCGGCGTCCAGGGCGCGGCCATGGCGGACTTGGCCATCGCGGTCGACGAGGTCCTGCTCGGGCTCGGGGACGGCGTGAACCGGGTAGAGCGCAAGACCTACCGGGCCTATCAGCGGCTGCGGAACTTCGCCTGCCTGTGCCCGCCGCAGCGCAGCAAGCTGCTGGTCTACCTGAAGGTCGACCCGAAGGACGTCGACCTCGTTGCGGGCTTCACCCGGGACGTGTCCGGTCTCGGCCATCACGGGGCAGGTGATCTGGAGGTCCAGCTCCGTACGCCCCGGGACGTGGAGCGGGCGCAGGAGCTGTTCCGGGCGAGCTACGCGGCGGCGTGAACGGCTACCCGCCGCACGGCACCCGGCGAGCTGCGCTTCGAGCCGTGTCTGCGGTCGTGGGCGGTTCCTTTCGACGTCCGGGCAGGGGGTGGCGGTGGACTGTCTATGGTCCGCGGGATCGCCGGTTTGGCCAACCGGCGATCCCGCGCTATGTTGCCCCGCTCGTGCGGGCCGACGATCAGCGTGAACGGCTGGCGGGACGGCCTGCGGGGACCGTCGGAGCTGCCGGCGCACTGGCGGTGAGACGGGCTCCGTGCTCGCGGTTCGGCCGGACCTCGCGTGTGCCGGTCTCCTGGGCCAGGGTTTCTGCGAGACCCGCCAGCAGGGAACTCGGGGCGTGCGGGGATGCGGTGATGGCCCAGGTGGGCCGGTCCGGACCGGTGGCGGCCCAGATGGTCCAGGTCGCCGAGTTCTGGGCGTGTTGAGCGGTCAAGGGGGCGAACTGCATGCATGCCTGCCTGCCCGTCGGGAGATGTCCAGCGGATCCCGTGGCCGGTCAAGGTGTGTTTCCACCCCGCTTCCGTGAGCGGCTGCGTGGCTTCGGTGACCACCTTCTCGTCCACCGGGCCGGCGATGGCCGTGTCCCAGCCATCGCCGTCGCCGAGGTGGAGCAGGAGAGCTTGCAGCACGGGGGCGGGGGTGTCGCTGGTAGCGGTCAGGTGCCACAGGCGGTCGGAGACGGGCGTCTCGTAGGCAGCCACGGTCCAGGCGGTCTCACGGGCCTGGGTTTCGTGGATGCGTTCGATGCGCAGGGTCTGTGATTTGTGAATGGCGTGGGTCGTGTCATCCGACCAGGTCCGCCACTTCTCGAACTCCCGGTGTGTGTCGAGGAGCGCGTCGTGGTCGCCGGCATCGGCCAGGTAGACGGGAACGGTATCCGGCTCCGGGCGCGAGGGTTTGGACTTGGCCGTGGTGACGTCGAAGACGGAACGCGCTGCGAGTGCGGCGCGTTCGGTGTCGGTCAGGGGCGCCGGGCCGGGGCGCATCTCGGCCGCGTGGACCTTCTCGAAGGCCACCAGCGCCATCGCAGGCGAGTCGAAGGTGTCGGCAACCTGACGTAGGTGGTCCTCGCCGTGCAGGTAGACGGACTTGCCGCCCCGGTGGAGGTAAGTACCGACCGCGACGGTGGTGTCGCCGTCGCGGGCGTGGGCGTGGATCAGGAGGTGGCCGTGGCGGATGTCGTCGTGGATCTTCTGCGCCTGGTCGGAGATCTCGCGGATTTCACTGCGGGTGCACCAGGGCATCGGGTGGTTCGGCCAGGTCCATTCCTCGGCCATGGCCTCCTGGAGCCGGGGGCGATCTCGACGGTGATGCCTTCGGCCGTCAGGTGCTTCGCGGCGTCGGCGGCCCAGTAGGGCTCCTCGTGATCGATGCGGGCCAGGATGAGGACGCCTGTCGCGGCGACGCTCCAGTCGGCTGCCTCCAGAGCCACGAGAGCGATGCGGGCCTGGCTGCCGGTCACGACGGCCTGCACGGCGCTCGGGTGGGTGGGTGGGGTGGGTGTCGAGGCGGACCTGGGCGTCGAGGGCAGCAGTCATGTGGGGCTCGTTTGTTCTGCCGGTGGCCGGACCTTCGGGTCCGGCCACCGGCGTGTGCGGGAGCTATCGGGGTGCTCGCACGGACCGGGCGGCGTGGGCCGCCGTGGTGGTCGGCGGGCCGGCGCGGGTAGTGGGCCCCGGTCGACGACGTGGAGGCGGGCCACCGAGGGGTGCGGTGGCGTGCTGCCAGCGGGTGCGGATGGTGGCGATGTCGGCGAGGGCGCGGCGGGCGCCGACGACGAGCTGGAACGGCGTGTTCGCCGCATCACCGGCGTATGCCTCGATGCGTCGGCCGGTGTGCTCGGCCGTGGCCAGGAGGGAGCGCTGCAGGGCGCGTTCACCCCAGTGCTCGACGGGTCCGGCCGGTTGGGCCAGCATGCGGAGGATCTCGCCCGGTTCACTGCCGTCATTGAGCAGGTCGCGCTGCTGGGCTTCCCACAAGACCGTGACGGGGTCGATGGGTTCGCGGCCGGCGGGCCAGGGTGGTGAGGCACTGCCACAGGCCGGCGTGCAGCGGCAGGGTGAGGTCGTCGGCGAGCAGCCACCGCACGGAGTCGATCTCGGCCGGGTGGGCCGTGGCGGTGGCGAGCAGCATCTGCTCCTCCTTCACGGCCTCTGCGGGATCGGGCGCGGCGGGCGGCGGCGGTGCCGCGGTGCCGCGGTGCGGGGCAGCACGCCCGCCCGCGGCGGTCCTTGTGCAGACCGTGCAGCCTCTGTAGCTCCTGCAGCCTCAAAAAGACAGGTGATGCGTTGAACGGCGACCTGTCGCAGGAGCGCAGTGGCTGCGAGGCGGTTCCGCGCAGTGTGTCCGCCGGGGCGACGTAATGGCGTGATCGCCCCCATGGGCTTGTTCACCGGACGCCTTGTGACGGCCCGGCTCCGGTGCCGCGGGATTCGAGCCGGATCCATGACAACCCGGCCGAGCCAAGTGGCGAGCCCCCTCGCGGCAAATACGAGGGGGCCCATATATCCCGGACAGGGATGCCTGCAGACGGCTCCCGCAGGAGGACGTATGTCCCACCGTCTATTGCGCACGGCGGAGCCCGGCCCGCGCAAGCGGAACAGGGAACATTGCCCCTTCGGTCACCAGTACGCATATATGCGCGAGGGCTCGACCTGCTTGCCACCGTTTCGGTGCTTGTGCGCGCCGAGGTTGTTCCCCATTCGGTGATTTTGCCTTCCGTGCCCTGCGGCGGCCAGCAAGCTGTACGGGCCCCGATGAATACGGGCGAGGCAAACGCCACGGGGCTGCAACTCCCGGACAAACAGAGCCTGTTGCAAGGACCCTCATGAGGAGCAGACGAGTTTTCCCATGATCAATCGAACGGCAGTGAGCGTGACGGTGGTCCTCGGCCTCGTGGCGCTGTGCGTGGCATTGACCGCCATGGGGCAGGCGACGAGCGTCGTGGTGACACTTGTTTCCACGATCGCGCTCAGCGCACAACAGATCATCAGTGCCCATCAGCGCGGCAGTCAGCCCTCCGCCAGCGAAAGAGGCGTCGGGGGACAGGAGCATGATCAGTGAATCGTGTGCTTCCCCCACCTGCCGGTGGAAGGCCCGGTCGCAAGCTGGGCCCCATCAGGGACGAGGCCGGCCCCACTCACCGTGCCTGGCTGGAACCCCTGCGCGATGCCTTCCTGGCCAGCGGAATGACCCTGCAAGAACTCGAGCGCAACACCGGCTGGTCGCGCTCCAAGATCAGTGAACTGCTGCGGGCGGCCGGCCGCTATCCACGCTGGGAGTTCATCCGCGCCCTCCTTGGCGCTTTGGGCTGGCCATCCGCCTCGATCATGACGTTGCGCACCATGTGGGCGATGGCCGCCAGGGAAGCCAACAAACGCACGCACTGGATCAACGACTGCGTCGTCGGTGACCTGGAGCGGACGCCGGTGAACTTCACTGCCTTCCAGGCCGAGCACCGGGCGATCTACTTCGCCTACGCCGCAACCTTCCGACGGCGGCCAGCGGAGGCGGCCCGGGCGGTGACGGATGTCTTCAACCTGTTGCTGATCGTGTGGGACGAAGCTGTCGCCAGTGCGAACGTGAATCGTTTCGTCTGGAAGATGCTGCGCGGCACGGTGCTGGAGCGCACGGTGCACATCGACGGGCACCCGGCACTGGCCGAGGTCGCGTTCGCCACTCAGGCGTTACGGGACGTCGCCGGCGGCCGAGCGCGCGTACTGCAGATCAACGAGAGCCTCAAGCTCTACAACGCCATCAGTCGGCTTCCCGCCCAGCAGCTCGACGTCATGGTTCTGCTCCACATCCACGGCCTCGAAGAAACGGCCGTGGCCGATGTGATGGGACTGCACCTGCCCACTGTCCGCTCGATCGCGCGTCACGCGAGCCGCGCACTCGACGCCCAGCTTTTCCCTGGCCGTTCCACTCCGGAAGGAGAACCCGGTGACAACAGTTCTTGACCAGATGCTCCTCCGCGCGCGCCTGCGCACGGACGACTTCGCCTACCAGTACCCCCAAGCCGCGATCGGGGAAGCGGACTGCACTTCACGCGACTCGACACAGGCCTTCAGCACGGACGTCGGCAACCAGCTCCAGCGGCCGAACGCGAGCACGGACGCGCGCCGCGACCTGAGGACCCTGTGCGAGACCCTCATCGAGCACGCCGGAATCGAGCACCTCACGGACTTCCTTGACCACACCCTCGTACTCGAGCCCGAAAGCGCCCGCACTCTGGGCTGCTATCTGCAGATCGGGGGCTTCCACGACGGTGCCCGCTTCTGGTGGCAGTTCGCCGCCGGGGCTGGCGACCACACCGCTTCCTTTTGCCTCTACCTCCAGCACCTGTCCATGGGAGAGGCAGCAACCGCCGCCTGGTGGCAACACCAGACACCGCATGCTACGCCGACCGACACCGACCTCCAGGTCAACCGTCTCACCGGCATGGTTCCCACCTCCCCCGCCGACACCAGCCTGCCGACCACGCTGCGTATTCTGCGCAAACTGAAATTGGAGCGCCCCTACGTCAAGCGTCCGGCGACCAATGATCACGAGGCCGTCGCCTACGTCACGCGCGCCGCCTCCTTCGTCGACGACGACGTCGAACTACCGCTACTCGACGCGGAGTTCACCCAGCACATCCGGTCACTCAGTGCACAGGCCGGCCCCACCCACAGTCCTGCCTCGGCTGCCGCGCCCTCTCGCGCACGCAGCCGACCCCTTCCCTCCCGGCCTACCCCGGCCGGCCGATCTGTGGTCCGCCTGGTCACGTCTCGTAGAGCCGCGGCAGATCGCGCCTGATGGCAGGTCCGACGGCCGTCCCTGTATGACGTCGCGGTGTCTCGTACGCGTTGTACCGTACGGCGACGTATTGTTTCTCTGAAGAGCTTGAAAACGGGGGGCGGGGGCGAAAGTGTCGAGTATGGGGCTGGCCGCGGCTATCGAGGAATTGCGTCAGGAGCTCTACGAGGTGCAGCGGCTCGGTGTGCATCAACAGTTCGGCTTCGGTGTCGAAGAGGCGCAGCTGGAGCTGCAACTCGAACTGCGCAAGACCGCAAAGGCGGACGGCAAGCTCGCCTTCGGGGTCGTCGCGGTGGGGGCGGGGGGTGAGCAGTCCAGCGTCCGTACGCACAAGCTGGTTCTGAAACTGTCGGTCAACGACCGCGCCCGCGGTGGCGCGCGCCCGGAGATCGGCGATGACGAGTTCGGGTCTACGGACGAGGAGTGACGTGGATCGCCGCAGACTGGCGCTGATCCGCAGCGGGGGTACCCCTGAGGGGCGCGTCACCGTCGGCTCCGGCTATCTGATCGCGTCGCGGCTTGTGTTGACCGCCCGTCATGTGCTGGAGGACCGCGAGGCCGGGACGGTGTGGCCGGTCATCACCGTGAGTGTGGGGCATCACCGTGACGGTGAGTCGACGCGCTTGCGAGCGGAGGTGGCGTGGTCCCATCCGGACGGACTGGACGTCGCGCTGCTGCGGATCGACGGTGAGATCGATCCGCCCGGCTCCGTCCGCTGGGGTTGCCCGGCGGGCAGCGCGCCGCTGCACTACGAGGGTCTTGGCTACCCCTTGGCCGCCAAGGGGGAGACCCGGGATCCGGAGCACCTGCGCGGTGTCCTGCCGGTCCTCTCCGGAGGCAAGGACCGCTACGTCCTGGATCAGGGCCCGGCCCCCACCGCCCGTACCGACGGCCGGAACGCCTGGGGCGGGGCCTCGGGGGCGGCGATATTCTGCGGCGGTCACCTCGTCGGTGTCGTGACCCAGGAGCCGCACGCCTACGGCGCCCGCCGGCTGATCGCCGTGCCGGTGGCCTCTTTCGCGGGGGACGAAGGCTTCGTAACTCTTGTCGAGGAGCACACCGGTCGGGCTCCCGCGCTCAGCGAGGTCGGCGCGTGCCTGCCCAAGGCCGGGCCCGTCGCCGAACGCTCGGCTGTCGAGCGCGAGTTGGAGACGTTACTGGCGCCGCTGTTCCCGCAGCCCGGCGCCCGTGTCGACCACGCCCGGGCCCTGGCGCGCGACCTGGGTTACGACGCACAAGGGTATGAGCCCACCGCCGCCGACCTGGTGGCGCTGATCACGGCGCATCCCCGGGCCCTCGCGTCGCTCGGTGAATCCGTCGCGGGCAGTGCGCAGGAGGCGACCAGGGCCGCTCTGACACGACTGTTCTCATGGGGCAGGGTGTTCGACTGCGGATCGCTGCTCTCCGTGAACGAGTACGTCTCCCTGACCGGTCTGCTGGGCCGTGTCTGCGAGAAACAGCCGGCGCTGCTGCCCCGGACGGCCAGGGAGGCGCTCCGGTACGCCGCGCTCCCGGAGATCCTCACCCGCCACCAGCTCGGCGAGGACGACATAGGCGCCGTGGTCGAGGGCCTTGAGGACCTGTCCGACTCGGTGAGCGGCTCCGAAGGTGCCTTCCCGGTGCCGGCGCTCCTGCGGTTCGCCGAGTACGTGGCGGCTGCCGTGGGCGACGGGCTGGGCGATGACCTGCGCGCGTGGTCGGAAAAGACCGCCCAGCGGCTCGGTGTCGACGTCGGGGCCCTGCGGGAGCGGCGTGCGGACGCCGCCCAGTGGGCGAAGCGCGCGCCGTCGCCGGTGTCGCGGATCGTGATGGAGCTGGCGCACGACCCTGCCGCCGAGGACGACAGGTACCGGGTCCGGATCCTCCTCGTCCGCGACGACGGTTCGCACCGCGTGCTCAAGGAGGCGGAGGCGAGTCCCAGGGCCCCGTCGGAGGTGGCCGGCTGCCTGAGCGAGGCGGTGCTCGCCGCCTCACAGGAGCCGGGACAGGGCGACCATGTGCCGTGGGTGACCGTTGTGGTCGACCGGGAGGGGCTCGACCTGGCCGTCGACGAATGGGAGCCCGCAGCGCGCGACGACCTCCTTCTGACATGGCCGATCGGAGCGCACTACCGGGTCTCCCTGAGCTGTCCGGGACTCACCGGGCAGAGGCCGGCACGCGAAGGCGACCAGGCACGCCGGTGGAAGAAAGGCCGCGCGTCGGTGCTCGTCACCGGCAGGTCAGCCGGCGACGCCAGACAGCTCCAGCATCTGCTGATGACCGATCATCGGGACACCGCGCGGGTGGTCCTCCACGGCCCCGTCCATGAGCGCAAGAGCTGGGCACTGATATGTCTCGCCCTGGGAGTCCCGGTCTTGCTGTGGGACCGGGACGCCCGCGGCTACGAGGATGCGGAAGGACTGGAAGTCCTGGCTCCCGCAGGCGATCTGGACGGACTGGCCGAGCGGGTCCGGCATTTCCGGAGCGGCTCGGCGGCCTGCCCGGCGGAGCGGCGGGCACGGCCCTCGCTCGTATGGGAACCGGAAGGCAGTCTCCCGAGGCCCGAGCGGCTTCGACTGAGTGACCCGCGGAGAGGATCGTACGCGTCATGACCACACCGGACCCCCTGGCCGGTACAAGCCCCCGGCTCTCGCCGTCCCACGGCGAGCCTCCTCACAGTGAAGGCGACGCGTGGTGGCTGTTCCGCGGTGACGGCGAGCGCCGTGAGGTGCCGTTCCCCGCCGCGCCTCCGTGGCGCCGATTCGACCGGAAGGAGACCGTGACCGGCAACGGGGTCCCGTTCCCGCGGCCCTATCTCATCGGCCCCGACGAGGTACAGGTGGTGAACGCGGCACTCCACCTGCGCCGGCCCCTCCTGGTGACCGGCCAGCCTGGCACCGGGAAGTCCTCGCTGGCCCACGCCCTGGCTCACGAGATGACGCTCGGCCGTGTCCTGCAGTGGCCGGTGAACAGCCGCTCCGCTCTTCAGGACGCCCTCTACCACTACGACGCCGTCGGCCGGCTCCGCGAAGCGAGCCTGCGGCGCGACGCCGACGGCACGGAACCGGACATCGGCCAGTACATCCGCCTCGGCCCCCTGGGCAACGCGCTCGTGCCCCGGCAGCGCCCCCGTGTGCTGCTCATCGACGAGCTGGACAAGGGTGACGTCGACCTGCCCAACGACCTGCTGACCGTTTTCGAAGAGGGCGAATTCACCATCCCCGAACTCGCCCGGCTGCCCGCGAGTCAGGCACCCGTACAGGTGCGGACCGACGACCTGGACGAGACGGCCCCGGTCACACGCGGCCGCGTCCGCTGCGCCGAGTTCCCGGTCGTCGTCATCACCAGCAATGGCGAACGGGAGTTCCCGCCCGCCTTCCTGCGGCGCTGCGTCCGCCTCGACCTGCCCGAGCCCGATGAGCAGCGGCTCCGGGAGATCGTCGCCGCGCACCTCGGCCCCGACGCCCTCGACGACGTGGACGACCTGCTGAGGGAGTTCCTCGAACGCCGCGCCGAGGGGGAACTGGCCACCGATCAGCTGCTCAACGCCGTCTTCCTCCGCAAGGGAGGCGTGAACCTCGACGCGGCTTCCCTCCTTCAGGGCGTCCTGCACCGTCTCGGCGGAGGCATGTGACGCCGTGATCTCGCGCGTGACGAAGGTCCTGGCGGAGAGTGGGGCAGAGCTCTCCCACGAGGAGCTCCTCGACGCCATCTGGCTCGCTGGGAAGCTGCCCCGGGACTCCGGACCCTTGGCGCGCTCCGTCGGCGTGATCGCCTCGTCCTCGGAGCGGCACAGCGAGCCGCACCACGACGAACCGACGGTGCCGGCGGACGATACGGAGCCGGAGCCCGCGTCAGAGCCGACCGTCGCGGAGTCCGTGGGGAAGCCATCCGCACGTCCGCTCCTGGCATCGGCGCGGCCAGGCTCTGACGACGACGCGCAGAGGCCCACGAGCCCGTCGTCGGCGGTTGCCCTCCGCATCCCGGACAGCAGTGCCCTCGGCGCGGGGCAGCTCGGGCTCGGCAGATCCCTCCGGCCGCTGCGGCAGCGCTTCCCGGACCGACGCGAGCAGGAACTCGACGTCCCGCGAACCGTCGCCGCCATTGCCGAGACAGGTGTGCCCGAGACCGTCACGCGTGCGGTGCGCAGCCGCTGGCTGTCCCTGGCCCTCGTCGTCGACGACGGCGTCTCCATGGTCCTCTGGCAGCGGCTCGCCGCCGATGTCCGGGCCCTGATGGAACGGGCCGGGGCCTTTCGCGACGTGCGTGTGTACGGACTCGACGCGCGCAGCGGGACCCCGTCCTTGCGCACCAGCCCGTACCGCCACCGCGGCCGGCTCCTGACGCCGGAGGCCCTCTGCGACCCGAGCGGCAACACCCTTGTCCTGGT
The DNA here is from genome assembly GCF_044332585.1 of Streptomyces sp. NPDC016845. Taxonomy (NCBI): domain Bacteria; kingdom Bacillati; phylum Actinomycetota; class Actinomycetes; order Kitasatosporales; family Streptomycetaceae; genus Streptomyces; species Streptomyces sp. NPDC016845. The sequence goes on from NZ_JBIRPI010000027.1 coordinate 17,089, forward strand.
CGTCAGCGACGGTGTGGGCGAAGCGTGGCGGGACGGCGGCATGCGCCAGGTGATGGACAGCTGGGGACGCTGCGGTCCCACCGCGATCGTCCAGGCACTGCCGTCCCGGCTCTGGGCGAGCACCGGCATCGGCGCACGACGCTGGCAGGTCACCACCCATCGTCGCGGCGGCCCCACCCACGCATGGCACGTCACCGACCCGGACCTGCCGCCGGACCTCGTCCGCTTCGACTCCGTGCCCGTCCCCGTCCTCACGCCGACCCCCGCGGCCGTCGCCGACTGGGCCAAGCTCGTCGCCTCACCCGGCGGCACCGCGTTGCTCCCGCTGTGGGAGGGGGGCCGGGCCGGCTCCGGCCGGGCCCTGGACGACACCCTGGACGGCGACGCCGCCGGAGCGGTGCTGCGCTACAAAGAGGCCGCGTCCCCCGAGGCGTACCGACTCGCAGCCCATATAGCGGCCGTCACTCCTGTGACGCCGCCCGTGATGCGCTTGGTGCAGGCGGCCCTCGGACCGCCAACGGACCTCGGCCACCTCATGGAGGTGTTCCTGGGGGGCTTGATGCACGAGTTCGACGCCGACGGAGCGGAACGGCTGCCGCATCACCGGCGATACGACTTCACGGACGACGCCCGGCGCCTTCTCCTCAGCGCCGTCTCCCCGAGGGAACTGCTGCACACCGCCGAGGCCGTGACGCGACGCATCGAGACCGCGGTCGGCCGCGCACCGGTCTTCCCTGCATGGGTCGGCCACCCGGACGGCGCTGCCGTCGTCGACGACTCCGGGCGCTCCTTCGGCTGGCTTCGAGAACAAGTGCTCACCCGACTGGGCATTCCGCCCGCCGCCGGTGCCGGGCCGGTGGCACCAGTGCCGCGTGTGCCGCTCGTCGCCGTCCCGCCGGCCGGTTGGGTGAAGCTGCGGCGGGAGGACCCGGTACGGCTCGGCCGGTTCCGGCTCCGTGCGCGCAGCGCCAAGGGCTGGGCCCACCTGACGATGTATCTGGCCGAGGACGAGGACGGCACTGTCGCCACGGTCCGCGCACCGGTCAGGCTGTATGCCCGCGAACCGGGAACTGCGCGGGACCTCGTCCGGACGGAGGTCGAGTGTCTGTCGCGCATGCGGGGCACGCACACCCCTGCCCTCCTCGGCGCCGCGGCGCACACCGCGGGAGAGCTGCCATGGATCGCGGCGAGCTGCGTGCACCGCCGCGCGGACGACCCGTCCTCGCCGCCTGCGCCGAACCTGCGCGTGGTGCTCGAGGAACACGGGGGAACTGTCCCGGAAGAACTCTTCCTGCGCATCGGTCTCGGCCTGACGGAGGCTGTTGCCCTCGCCCACTCCCGGGGGCTCGTGCACGGCTCAATCTCCCCACGGGCCGTTCTCGTGAACGACCGCGATGTTCGGCTGGTCGGCTGGGCCACTGCGACGGTCGACGGTGTCGACAGTGCTCACCGCGGCGTTCTGCCCCTGAGCGATACCTATCTGCAGGCGGACGACGACGGGCGGTCGCTCACGCCGCAGAGCGACATGTACGCCGTCGGGGCGCTGCTGCTGGCTCTTCTCTCGGGACGGTGGAGCGATCCGAGGACCGACAAATCGCAGCGCGGCCCCCTGACCGAGCACCGGGCCGGCCCGGTGCTACTGCGGGCTCTTCTCCGGCGTTGTCTGGAGCAGGACCTCGCCCGCAGACCCTCTGCCACCGACCTGGCAGAGGCGTTTGCCTTTGCCGTGTCCGGAGGCGCGGCAGTGACTTCCGAGAAGACCATACGGAGGCTGAGCCGTGGGCAGGGCATTCCTGCCGAAAGGGGAACGCTGGTCGAGGGACGCTACCGGCTGGTGCGGAGACAGCGCGCCGGAGCCGTGTCGACCATGTGGCGGGCGACGGACGAGCCGCACGGCCGTGATGTCGTCCTCAAGCTCTTCACCGCGCCAGGGGGCGGCGAAGTGTCCGAGAAGGAGAAATTCTTCGTCGGTGCGAGACGGCTGGCCGCACTGGACACCGAGATGGTGCGTGTCACGGGCTACGGACTGCACGGTGGCCGTCAGTACCTCGTGACGGATGCTGTCGACGGCGAGGACCTGGGACACCTGCTGGATACCGCCTCCGGCGCCCTCCCCTTTGAGACGATCAGAGAAGTCGGTGTGCAGATCGCGGGAGTGCTCGCGGAATACCACCGCAACGGGCTGCTGCACCTGGACCTCAGCCCTTCGGCCCTGGTGTTGCGCCCTGACGGCCGGGTGTTGCTGACAGACCCCGGTTCGGGCTTCCCCGGCCTGCCGCACTCCGCCGACGTCACCGTCGACCACCGAAGCGACCTGTACGCACTTGGTGCTCTGCTCTATGCAATGGCTACTGGCGCCGCCCCGCCCGCAACGACCGCGCGCAGCCCACGGGAAGCGGGAAACCACCGACCTCCGCAGCCTCCACCGGAACTGCCCCCCGGCTTTCCTCCCGAATTCGCAGGACTGGTCATGGAACTCTTGGCGGTCGAGCCCGAGGACCGGCCGGCCACTGCGGACGAGGTGGTGGAAAGGCTCACGAGCGTAGGTACGGACGATGCCGAGCTCATCGCGGTCCATGACGCAGTACGGGAGATGAACCCGGACGGTACGCGTATGGGGCGTGTCCTACGAGATGCCATCGACCATGTTCTGCATGGCGAGGTGACCGGTCGATACGACTTGCGGCAGCTGACCAAGGCGGAGATCCCGTACCTCGGGGGCTTGGTGCCCGTCGCGATCCAGCGCGAGTTCGTTCTCGAGGACGGTCATACGATGGATTTCCGCGTCGCAGGCGTCGAGGTCGACTGCCGTTTCAGCCTCAAAGACGGCGGCTGGATGTTCTCTCCCGAGATGCTGGGACGCATCTGCCTGCTGGTCTGGGTCGACGACTACAAGAGCCGGTGGAGTGCCGGCCTGTTGCGCGTCAGACAGGAGTGGTTGAAGACTCGGCGCAATTCCGACAGAAAGGGATCGCTCGCAACCGAGCATCGCGACAAGATTTTCTGGCTGTGGCGCGGTATGAAGCTCCCGGAGAACATCCTGCTGCACATGTCCGAAAGCGACCGCGAGGCGGTCCTCGGGAGCGAGTCGGGTCAGGTAAGGGTCAACGAGTTGTTTCGGCGTGTCCAAGGACGCCTGATCGGCGTCAATACGGTCCGTACCGTGGTTCGGCAGAAGGACTACATGCGGCGGGTCCGGGGGAACGGTGGATCCCGGTCGGTACTTCGCGACGAAGGAATCCTCATCTTGGGCGACTTCGCTGTACACCAGCGCATCGCCCATCAGCTCGGCCTTCCGGTCCCAAGGGACGGAGAGTTCGTCAGCGCTCGAGTCGTCCCAGCCGCGCCTGCGTCGGGTAAGCCTGTTGCAAAGGTGGACGGCCGACTGTGGTCCCTGGCTTCTCCGGAAGACCGTGAACACCCCGCTCCGGCGTTGCCTTCGCACTAGTCGGCGCGCAGAGCGCCGCACGCACACTCCGGCTGTCGGCGTTGCAGGCCCAGCATAGAATCCCGTCGATGTTTCGTCCGCTTTCGCGGGACGAGGTGCTCGTTCACTGGTCAGATGCTGCTCGTTCGTCGTCCGTGCCGGTCGTATCGTCCAATGCGTTGCGTACGTCGAGATCTGTCCATGGCTCCGTGTGTGTCTTCGACGAGGTCGACTTCACCGGGCTGTCGGAGAACCGGCCGCTCTGGTTGCCCGGACTGTCCGCCGGGAAGGACGACCGAACCTCCGCGATTGTCAACGACTTCGGCTACCGCCTCCGTGTCTTCCAGTACCAGCCTCCGGCCGAGCTCGTCCGAGCACGCTGTACCGCGGTGCCCTTGGCCAGGACCGCTCCGTACCGCCGCAGTGTGCCGTCGGGTTCCCGCACGGCCGGGCCGAAGGACACCTCGCCGATCGTGGCGTCCAGCGCTACATGCCGGTCGGCGGGGCCGGAGGCGGCGAAGTAGGCGACCACCTCCCAGTCCCGCCGCCCGTGACGCGGTGTGCCCGCCGGGGACGTCCAGCACCACTTCGCCGGGCCGGTTCAGACTGCCGGTGCCGTCCCGGTCGACTTCTCACACCGTCTGTGCCGGTATTACAACGACCGTAGGTAGAGCTCAGGTCCTGGCAGGCGACCATCCCCATGTCCAAAACCTTGGCGGCTGTGTTGCTGGTGCCAGGCATGAGGTGGCGGTCGGTCCTGTAGGTGATGTCGATGCTCTTGTGGCCCATCCAGTCAGCGACGTCGGTGAGGGGGATGTGGTGGTAGCAGTGGAGGCGAAGAAGTGCCGCAGCCCGTACAGGACCATCGCCCTGGGAATCTTCACCTGGCTGGCCTTCTTGATCCGTTACCACTGGTTGGCCATGTAGTAGCTCGTAGCGTTGCGCAGCCCGCACCCGCTCGTCAGATCCGTGATCAGCCGGAAGGTGTCGTCGCCAGCGACGCGGATCGAGGCCAGCTGCTCGGCCGACGGAATGACCGCCCTGGCCGGGTCGTACTGCGGCGGTTGCACTCCCTCCAGCGGACTCGTCTCGTACAGGCCGAACCGGTGCGCGTCCAGCAGGATCGACCTCACCTTGTCGAACGTGTCGAATGGGTCGCCAGCCCGGCCACGGTCACGCTCCTTGAAGTAGGTGCCCATGCCGTGTGGCAAGTTCTTGCTCGCCATCGGTCGCCGACTCCCGAAGCCCAACGCTGACGGTTTGCTGACCGTCCGAGAGGTGGGGCCCCTCTGATGATGCGCAAGGGAGCCAAGTACTTCCTATGCGGTGGAACTTCACAGGACGGTCGCACCACGATATAGCGCAGGCGCGTGCGGACTGGATGGACGGTTCGCGCTTCGGTGAGGTGACGGGCTACGACGGGGACCGGCTGCCCGCTCCGGAACTGCCGTCCGTGCCCCTGAAAGCCCGGGGTCGGGCGCGCTGAACTGAGTGGCTCCGGAGTCCAGGGTGTGGTCTTGTGCGGCCAGGTCCGGCAAACCCGATGCCGACCCGATGCCGGCTTTCCGGACGGCAGGAGGGCGCCCGGGGCCCTTTCCGAAGTTGGACTGGTCGGGGTGAGTCCCGGGCGTCACAGGATCCGTGGGGCGGTGGCCGGGACGGCGAGCGGGCCTGCGGTGTTGGCCCAGTGGTGCAGGGCTTCGGTGTCGGGGAAGCGGGCCACGCTCCGGCTGTGGGGGTAGCGGGTGTACTGGTGGAAGAGCCAGTCGCTCTGGATGCGGGGCCGACCGGGCGGGACGTCGTCGGCGATCCACAGGCCGTCGGCGTCGAAGGCGCCGGAGTTGGTCTGCAGCCACAACTCGTAGGTGGCGTACAGGACGATCCGGCGGTGCGGGCGGAGTCTCTTCAGCCGCCGGATGAAGCGGTCCTTGTCCTGGCTGGTGGCACGGCGGCCGTCGGCGGTGGCGTCCCAGTCCACGATGAACACGTCGCCGTCCCGGTCCGGGATGCGGGAGAGGAAGTGGCGCACCTGGGCGCCGGGGTGGCCCGGCAGCAGGAAGTGACGGAAGCCGACCACAAGGCGGGCGCGGCGGGCGGTGCGGGTCTGGGCCTCCAGACGGGCGTTGGTGCGGGTGAGGCCCTCGGTCGCCTCCACGAAGACGAACGCGCAGTCGTCGGTGGGGTAGGAGGGCGGCTGGTAGGCGCCGACGTCGAGGCCGTGCAGCATCCCGGCTCCTTCCCGTCCAAGTAATGAGCGCTGCCCAGATGATGCCCGGCAGCGCCCGCGGCCACCCACGCCACCGGGTACGCATCATCGCCTGTGGTGCGAGGTGTGACGGTTGAGCGGACGCAGGGCCTGCAGCGCACGAACGACCGGCTCCGCTGATCTGGTCGAGGCCGAGGCCGAGGTCGAGGACGAGTGCCCGCGGTATCCGGGCGATGCCGGTGACCGTGGTCCGCTGGGCGTTGTCATCGGTGAGGGCGAGGATTCGCCCGGGGTCACGGCGGGCCGGACCCTGAGTGCCGGATTCCTACGTCCATGGAGACGGTATGCCGGTAACCGATCGACCTGACGGCCTAGGAGGCGATGGCGCGTGACGCGGGGCCCGGGCACAGTCAACGGCGGGGCCGGTCCGGCTCTTTACCCCGTCCGGGGGAGTACGGTAGCGGCGAGGGCCTTTCGCGTATCGGTGGACCGAACCGCGTGTGCCCTCCTTCCAGGGGCAGTCCGAGACCCCGGCCGCGCCGTTCGCACCGAGGTCTGAGGTCCCCCGCCATGAGGCTCATGTCCGACAGGTCCGCAACGGCTGTGCCGTCGACCGCTCGCACCGCTGTCCGTCGGTGAGAGCCGGCACAACCCGCACCACGCCGACCCGACCAGCGCACGCCATGGAGTGGACCGTGGCCGGATCGACGTCGGCCGCCGTCATCCGCCTTCTCGAGCTCCTCGGCCGCGTTCACGAGGTCCGCCGGCCGACGGCGGCCCGGAGCGCCGCTCGCCGGTCCTGACGCACTCGCCGCCCAAGAGCCACTTTCGCCGACAGGAGCCTGATGGCTACCGCCCAGGAACGTCCGCTTCCGCCGCACCCCCCCCCTGCTTCGTCTGCACCTGGCGCCCGACGGGGCCCTGCCCCGGGCCATCGACGGAGCTTGGTGGCCGCGTTCGTCCGACGTGCTCACCGAACTGCCGCAGCTCCTGGCCGGCCTGCCGCGCATCTGGGGTGACATCAGCAGCGTCACGGTCAACGGGGCGATGTGGTCCGTGGCACCCGGCCGGATGCTCGTCGCCAACCAGCTTGTCCGGCTGCACCGCAGTCCCACGGCGTCGGACCCGCACACCATCGTCCTGCTCAACCCCGGCCGAGGGCGCTGGGACCTGCTGGTGGTACCTCCGGACACACCGGCCGAAGCGGCTGCACTGCTCATGTCGCGTGCCGCGGGCGAGCACGTCTGATCCCCGGTGCCGCCGTCTTTCCGGTCCGGCTACCGGTCCGGCTACCGGCTCGGCTACCGGCTCGGCCGGCTGAGAGGGCACAGCGCGCTCCGCAGACGCGGGAGGCGCCCGCGGCGGGCGGGAGCGATGGTCCGCCGGGTCCGGGCGGGTAGCGGCACACCCCGGTACTCGCCGATCTTTCGGTGCTTGAGGCGGGCGTAGTGGCCGCTGGTCTGGTTGACCTGCGCGGTGACCCGGTAGACGTCGCGGGACACCAGGTCGGGGAGGTCGACCGCAGCGGCCTCGGCGTTGCGCAACCCGCACCCGCTCATCAGATCGGCGATCAGGAGGAAGGTGTCGTCTCCGGCTGTGCGCATCACGGCCGGCTGCGCGGTCGAGGGCATGACCGCCCTGACCTGGCTGTACCGCGGCGGCTTGACGCTCTCCAGTCGGCTGGTGTCATGAATGTCTGTCTCGAACCCGGACTCAGAGGTCTGGTTACCGGCTGCGTTTCAGTACTGGCTCTTGTAGAGGTGCGGGCACTTCGGCCACCTCGACCGGGCGGTCGCCGACTCCCGAAGTCCGAGGTTGACGGTTTGCTGACCGTCTGAGCTCTGAGGCGCCTCTGACCTGCGTAAAGCAGTCAAGTAATCTCTGTTTGGTGGAACTTCGTCGGCCGCAGCCACCAGGACATCGTCGAGGCCCGCCAGGAGTGGCAGGACGCCTCCGACCGACCGGTACGGCGCCGTCGAGGGCTACCCGGCGACCGGCTGCCCGCGCCCGCCCTGCCGTACGCCACGATCACCCCGCGCAAGAACCCGACCCCGCACCGAGAGGCCCCCGATGAGCGAGCCCACCACCCCGTCGACGCCCACCATCGAGCGCGTCGACGCACGTCACCGCTATGCGATCCGGGTCGACGGCGAGACCGCCGGATTCACCGCGTACCGCGACCGCGAGGACCGGCGGGTGTTCTTCCACACCGAGATCGGCGACGCCTACGCGGGACAGGGGCTCGCCTCGATTCTGGTGCGGGAGGCGCTGGACGACGTACGCCGTGCGGGGCTGCGTATCGTGCCGGTCTGCCCGTACGTGGCGAAGTTCCTGAAGAAGCACGAGGAGTACGCGGACATCACCGACCCCGTGACGCCCGAGGTGCTCGAGTGGCTGGACGGGCAGTTGAAGCGCTGAGCGTCAGCGGCCGCCAGGGGGTTCGCCCGCAGGCGGCTCCGAGCCGTCGGTGGAGTCGTTCTCGTTGAGGTCGAACACGCTCTCGCGCAGGGCGCGGATGACCCCGTCGAGCTCGGCGACCCCGCGCATGAGCCGGGTGTGCGCGGGGCCCTCGCCGATCATCGCGGCCGTGCTGTGCAGGCTGAGCCCGGCCTCGAAGATCTTGCGTACGACGCTCTCCCTGAGGTCGGCGGCGATCCGGTCCCGCTCGCGCGCCAGGGAGAGTTCGCGCACCTCCGCGTGGAGCGCGGCGTTGGCCACGAGCGACGCGTTGATCCGGTCCCGCAGGCCGTGCGCGGCCACCGCTATCAGCAGGCTGAGGACGCTCCAGAGGACCACGCGTCTGCCGATCACGGCGGCGGGTGTCTCCTGCACGATCGACGAGGCGGTCTGGACGGCCACGACCGCCGCCACCACGCACCCCGTCTCCCACCGGTGGTGGAAGAGGACCGACCAGATCAGCGGGACGAGGAGCACCAGGCCGAGCCCGGAGGCCGTGCCCGAGGCCACGATCAGCTGCAGGACCGAGACGGTGTAGACCAGCGGCACCAGGACCGGTGTCCAGGCGGGCAGCCGCTGCCACGGCAGCAGGAAGGAGCCCGCGCACAGCAGGAGGAGCGCGACGCTGGACACGTACACCGGCCAGGACTCGAAGCCCGCGCCCGGCACCAGGGCGCTGACGGCGGCCACCAGGGCGACGAACCCGAACGGTCCCGCCCGCAGCGCGAGGCCCGGCCGCCGGAACTGCCAGCCGACACCGGAGCCGTCGGGGCCGGTCAGTGCCTGCCAGGGATCGGTCGGTGACTTCACGACACACCCCCGTCGGGCCCGAGCGCTCAAAGGCCCTCACCGAAGGGCATGTGCGGCCGTGGCCCATCGTATCGACGCAACGTAACGACAGACAGGGATCGGGAAAGTCGTCAGGCGCGGTTGACGTTGGCGGTGAGCAGCCGGAGCAACCGCTTGGCCGTGGCGTCCTGTTCGGGCGTCAGGCCCATGGCCTCGCCGATGGCCAGGGGCACCGCCTCGGCCTTCTCCCGCAGCCGCGTACCGGCGTCGGTGAGGGTGATGGAGACCGAGCGCTCGTCGTCCGTGCGCCGCTGCCGACGGATCAGGCCGACCGCCTCGAGGCGCTTGAGGAGCGGGGAGAGCGTGCTCGACTCCAGCTGCAGCGCGGTGCCCAACTCCCGCACCGAGGCCGTGTGTTGATCCCACAGGACCAGCATGACGAGGTACTGGGGGTAGGTCAGCTCCAGCGCGTCGAGCAGGGGCCGGTACCGCGCGATGACGGAGCGCGAGGCGGCGTACAGGGCGAAGCACAACTGGTCCTGGAGGAGGAGTGAGCCCTTCGGCTCTGCGGCGTCGTCCACGACTGCGGTCCTTACGTCGGATTCCGGGCAACCGCTCACCCTACCCTTCCAGCCGCTCACTACTGTATACCGCTCGATTTAGTTGTGCGCGACTGAATCGAGCGGTACGTTTCTCTTGTCGCCGGACAGCCGCCCAGGCCGTCGGCACGATCGTCAGGAGCGTCCTCATGTCCGAGCCCGTAGCATCCGCCGCGTCCGTCACGCCCCCGGTCCTCGAACCCGCCGCCGCCGCGTTCGCCGAGGCCACCGCGAACCCGCCCTACCTCTTCGACCTCGGCCCCGTCGAGGGCCGCAAGACCGTCGACGAGGTGCAGTCCGGCGAGATAGACAAGCCGGAGATCGCCGAGGAGTGGGTCACCGTCCAGGGCGGCCCCACCGGATCGGTCCGCGCCCGCATCGTCCGGCCCCTCGACGCCCCGGCGACCCTGCCGGTGATCGTGTACGTGCATGGCGCGGGCTGGGTCTTCGGCAACGCCCACACGCACGACCGCCTCGTGCGTGAACTCGCCGTCGGCGCCCGCGCGGCCGTCGTCTTCCCCGAGTACGACCTGTCGCCCGAGGCCCGCTACCCGGTCGCCATCGAGCAGATCTACGCCGTCGCCCAGTGGGTCGTCAGCGAAGGCGCCGACAACGGTTTCGACACCGCCCGCATCGCCGTGGCCGGTGACTCCGTCGGCGGCAACATGTCCGCCGCGCTGACCCTCATGGCCAAGGAGCGCGGCGACGTCCCCCTGGTGCAGCAGGTGCTGTTCTACCCGGTCACCGACGCCTCGTTCGACACGCCGTCCTACCACCAGTTCGCCGAGGGGTACTTCCTGCGCCGCGACGGCATGCAGTGGTTCTGGGACCAGTACACGACCGACGAGAAGCAGCGCGCGGAGATCACCGCGTCACCGCTGCGCGCCACCGTCGAGCAGCTCAAGGATCTGCCCCCGGCCCTGGTCATCACCGGCGAGGCCGACGTCCTGCGCGACGAGGGCGAGGCCTACGCGAACAAGCTGCGGCAGGCCGGTGTCCCGGTCACCGCCGTGCGCTACCAGGGCGTCATCCATGACTTCGTCATGCTGAACGCGCTGCGCGGGACGCACGCGGCCGAGGCCGCCATCGGCCAGGCCGTCGCCACCCTGCGGACGGCCCTCGGCACGGCCTGACACACACCGCCTGACACGCACCGCCTGACACACACCGCCTAATACGCACCGCCTGATACACACCGCTTGGCACGCACCGCCCGACACACACCGGCTGACACGCGTGGCGGCCCGGACGGCACTGGTCTGCCGTCCGGGCCGCCACGTCATGAGTCCTGCTGGTGCCTACGGGACCCGCGCCACACCCACGTAGAAACCGGACAGCTCCTCACGCGGAGCGGGTGTGTCCTTGTACCACTTGGTGGCGGTGACCAGGCCCGGCTCGACAAGCTCCAGGCCCTCGAAGAACGGCTCGATCTCGTCCCGTGTCCGCATGCGCAACGGGATCTCGCCCTCGCGGTAGGTGGTCGTCACCGACTTCACCAGGTGCGGGTGCTCGTCGGTGGTGCCGTGCGAGAACATCAGGTAACTGCCCGAGGGCAGCGCCTCGACCAGCTTGCGCGTCAGGCCGTACGGGTCCTGGGCGTCGGTGATGAAGTGCATCAGCGCGATCATCGACAGGGCGATCGGCCGGTCGAAGTCGAGGAACTTCCGCGCGTGCTCCAGGATGACCGCGGGCTCGCGGACGTCGGCCTCCAGATAGTCGGTCGCCCCCGCCGGGTCGCTGACCAGCAGGGCCTCCGCGTGCCGCAGCACGATCGGGTCGTTGTCGGCGTACGCGATCCGCGCCGTCGGCACGATGGCCTGCACGATCTGGTGCAGGTTCGGCTTGGTCGGGATGCCCGTGCCGATGTCGAGGTACTGGTCGATGCCGCCCTGCGCCAGCCAGGCCGCCGCGCGGTGCATGAACGCCCGGTTGCGCATGGCGTTGAGCCGCGCCTCGGCGGGCAGCTTCTCCGCCACCTGCTGGTCGACGGGGTAGTTGTCCTTCCCGCCGAGCAGCCAGTCGTAGACCCGCGCCGGATGGGGCCTGCTCGTGTCGATACGACCTGTGGAGGACTGTGCCGTCATACGTGACTCCAGCGTGGGCGAGATGAGGTTGCGGCGATTATGCCACCGGAAAGGGTCCGCAACTGCCCCGCGCACGGCGGAGGTTGCTCACCGCGTTCACCGCGGAGGCCGCTCACTGCGGCGGTTGCTCACCGCGTTCGCCGAGGTGCCGCGATGAGTTCGCGCCGCTCCGGCGGTCTCCACTCGTGACAGGTGTGAACCAGGTGTGACCGATCCACGGTCGGGCGGGAGGCAGTCGTGCGGGATGCCGGTGTGCGGAGCGAGGTCTGGCGGATGGTGCACGCGGAGCGGGCGGCGCTCATCGACGACCTCGAGGGGCTCGACGCCGCGCAGTGGGAGACGCCCTCCCTCTGCGCGGGCTGGTCCGTGCACGACGTGGTCGCCCATCTGGTCGACACCGCACGCACCACACGCACACGTTTCGTCGCCGGTCTCGCGTGGGCGCGGTTCGACTTCGACCGGCACAACGAGCACGGGGTGCGACGTGAGCGCGGTGCCGCACCACGCGACACGATGGCGCGGTTGCGTGAGGTGGCGTCGCGGACGTCGACCCCGCCGGCTCCCCTCGACACCCGGCTCGTCGAGGAGGTCGTCCACGGTGAGGACATCCGCCGGCCGCTCGGCCTGGCGCACACGTATCAGCCGGAGGCCGTGGTCAGGTCGCTGCGTCTGCTGGCGCGCACCCCGGAGGCGTTCGGCGGCGCCAGACAGCTCACGTCCCGCATCCGGCTCACGGCGACGGACACCGATCTGTCGGTCGGTGACGGGCCGTCGGAGGTCACGGGCACCGCGCTGTCCCTGCTCATGGCCGTCTCGGGGCGGGAGGTCATGCCGCCCGGTCGCGGCGGTGAGCGGTGAACGGTCCCTCGCGGCGATCGCTCCGGTCGTGATCGCTCCGGTCGTGGTCGCTCCGAGCATGGTCGCTCCGAGCGTGATCGGTTCGGCCCTGCCCGGTCCGGCCGTGCCCGGTGACGAGCCGGAGATGGCGTCCGCGGTGACGGCCCGCCGGTGGTCGGGCTCCACCGCTCAAGCGGTCCTCTATCCGGTCCATGCAGAGCAGCAGCAGCCCCATGACGGGCAGCAGTGCGACAGCGACTATCAGCATCGGCGGCGTCCTCCCCGCGGCGTTACCTGCCGGTTGCCCGGCGCTGCGGCCTTCACGGATCCATCCGTGTGAAGGTCCCGCAACGGTCGGACGGCGGGGCGGCCAACCGGCCCCTTCGCGCGCGGCGTTGTCACCCGACGGGGGACGTTTCGGCGCAGGCGGCGCGGACATGTGGGAGGCAGAGTGAGCCGAGCGGAAAGGACCGCTGTGATGACCGACAGAGTTGTCCACCCCTACGACCCCACCCCCGCGCACACCACTGCCGCGCCCCTCACCCGGCCCGAACCCACTGCCGCGCCCCTCACCCGGCCCGAGCCCACCGGCTCCGGCCTCACCCACGCGGACCTTCTCGGCTACGCGGTCGAGGCGGACGACGGCTCGGCCGGCACCGTCGACGCCCACTCCGAGGAGGTGGCCCCCAACCACCTCGTCGTCGACACCGGCGGCCCGCTCCTCAGCAAGAAGGTCCTGCTGCCGCGCTGGGCCATCGCGCGCGTCGACGAGGCGAACCGCACCCTCCACGTGGCCCGCCCGCGCGACCTCGTCAAGGCGGCCCCCCTCTTCGACCGTGACATGCGCGTCACCGACCCGGGCTACCGCGCGCGGATCGACGAGCACTACCGCCAGGAGCAGCGACAGCACTGAGGCCAGGTCGCTCACGTTCGACGGCACCCGGACGGGGCACGCGGTGGGGGCGGCCGGACGACACGGCGGACATGCCGTTCGCGGCGACCGGCCGCAGTATGAGCGACAAGGAAGCGGAGGCAGCAATGAACCTGGTCAAGATCGCCTACAAACCGTTCGGCATCGGCCTCGGCATGGCGGCGGGTGCGGTCAGCGGCGCCGTCTTCGGGCAGATCTGGAAGCGGCTCGGGCACGACGACGACGCGCCCGACGCCACCGACGAGGAGCGCCAGTGGCGGGAGATCCTGCTGGCCGCCGCTCTGCAGGGCGCCATCTTCGCCGTCGTACGGGCGACCGTCGTCCGGGGCGGCGCGCGGACGACGAAGAAGCTGACCGGCGTCTGGCCCGACTGACCGCCACGCGCGAACGGAACGCAGAGACGGAACAGGAACGCGGAGGCGCAATGGCGCGGCGGCATCGAATGATCAAGGCGAGCCCGGCGGCGGTGTGGGCCGTTCTCGCGGACGGCAGCAAGTACGCGGACTGGGTGGTCGGCACGGAGTCGTCCGAGCCGGTGCGCGGGCAGTGGCCGGAGGTCGGGGCCAGCCTGCGCTACGAGGTGCAGCTGGGACCCGTGCACCTCACCAACGAGACGGTCGTCCGTTACCGCGAGGAGGGCTCCCTCCTCGAACTGGAGGCGAAGGCCGGCCCCCTCGGCACCGCGCGGATCTCCCTGCAGCTGCGCCCGTGGGGCGACGACTGCCTCGTGACGGTGGACGAACATCCGCTGAACGGGGCGGCGGGCGCCCTGCACAACTTCGGGCTGGAAGCCGTGATACAGCTCCGCCACCGCGCCATGCTCGCCCGCCTCGCCCATGTCTGCGAGGACGAACAGGCCCACCCCAAGAACGCCGAGGACGCCGCACGCTACCGGGCGAGCGGGGCACGTCATGCCTGACGCCGTGGTGATCGGGGCCGGGCCCAACGGCCTGGTGGCAGCCAACGTCCTCGCGGACGCCGGGTGGGCCGTGACCGTCCTGGAGGAGCAGCCGGAGCCCGGCGGCGCGGTCCGCCACGACCGCGGCGTCGACCCGGAGTTCGTCAGCGACCTCTTCAGTTCCTTCTACCCGCTCGCGGCGGCGTCCCCGGTCCTGAAGGGGCTGCGCCTCGACGAGCACGGCCTGCGCTGGAGCCACGCGCCCAGCGTCCTCGCGCACCCCCTGACCGACGGCCGGTGCGCGGTCCTCAGCCGCAGGGTGGAGGTCACGGCCGACTCCCTCGACAAGTTCTCGCCGGGCGACGGTGACGCCTGGCACCGGCTGCACGACGTCTGGGACGACGTCAGGCCGGACATCCTGAACGCGCTGTTCACCCCGTTCCCGCCGCTCAGGGCGGGCGCGAAGCTCGCCTACCGGCTCCGGTCGGCGGGCGGCCTGCGCCTGGCCCGTTCGCTGGTGCTCCCGGCCCGCCGCCTCGGCGAGGAGGAGTTCACGGGCGAGGGCGGCCGCATCCTCCTCGCGGGCAACGCGCTCCACGCCGACCTCGCGCCCGAGGCGTCCGGCAGCGGCGGCTTCGGCTGGCTCATGGCGATGCTCGGGCAGACCTACGGCTTCCCCGTACCGGTCGGCGGCTCCGGCGAACTCGTACGGGCCCTGATCGCACGCCTCGAGTCGTTGGGCGGCACCGTGCGGTGCGGCCGCAAGGCCGAGGAGGTCGTCGTGCGGGGCGGCCGGGCCGTCGGCGTGCGCACCGCCGACGGCGAGGCCGTGCCCGCGTCCCGCGCCGTCCTCGCCGACGTCTCCGTACCCTCGCTGTACGGGGGTCTGGTCGCGGCCGAGCACCTGCCGGCCCAGCTCGTCGACGACCTGCGCCGCTTCCAGTGGGACTTCGCCACTTTCAAGGTGGACTGGGCGCTCGACGGCCCGGTGCCCTGGGAAGCGCCGGAGGCCGCGCACGCGGGCACCGTCCACCTGGCCGACGGCGTGGACGAACTCACCGCGTTCGCCGCGCAGATCGCGATGGGGCAGGTGCCCGAGAAGCCGTTCCTGCTCTTCGGCCAGATGACCACCTCCGACGTGTCGCGCTCGCCCGAGGGGACCGAGTCGGCCTGGGCCTACACCCATGTCCCGCAGCACATCCGCGGCGACGCTGGCGACGAGAACCTGACCGGCTCCTGGGACCCGCGCGAGCAGGAGGTGATGGCCGACCGCGTCGAGCGGCAGGTGGAGCGCTTCGCCCCCGGCTTCCGCGGCCGGATCAGGGCCCGCCGCATCCTGGCGCCGCCCACCCTGCAGTCCCTCAACAGCAACCTGCACGGCGGCGCCATCAACGGCGGCACCGCCGCCATGCACCAGCAGCTCATCTTCCGGCCCGTGCCCGGAACCGGCCGCGCGGAGACACCCGTGCCAGGACTGTTCCTCGCCTCGGCGGGCGCCCACCCCGGCGGTGGCGTCCACGGCGCCCCCGGCGCCAACGCGGCCCGCGCCGCGCTGCGCCGCCACGCGCCGGCCCCGCTCGCCGCGGCCCAGCGCCTGCTGGCGAACCGGGACCGTACGGGCCGCAAGCGCTGATGAGCGACAGCCCGCTGACCGGCCGGACGGTCGTGGTGACCGGGGCCGCGCGGGGCATCGGCGCCGCCGTCGCCCGTGAACTGGCCGACCGCGGCGCCCGGGTCGCCCTCCTCGGCCACGAGAAGGCGCCGCTCGACCGGGTGGCGGACAGCTTGGCGACGCCCTCGCTGACGCTGGAGGTGGACATCACCGACACCGGGGCGTTGCAAAGCGCGGCCCACACCGTGCGGACCCGGCTCGGGCGGCCGTCCGCCGTCGTCGCCAACGCGGGCGTCGCGGAGGCCGGACCGCTGCGCACGGCCGACCCGGAGTCATGGCGCCGGGTCATCGACGTGAACCTCACGGGCAGCGCCTACACCGCGCAGACGTTCCTGCCCGATCTGCTGCACACCCGCGGCTACTACCTGCAGGTCGCGTCCCTCGCCTCCATCGGCGCCGTCTCCATGATGAGCGCGTACTGCGCGTCCAAAGCGGGGGTGGAAGCGTTCGCGCACGCGCTGCGGGCCGAGACCGCGCACCGCGGCGTCGCGGTCGGGATCGCCTACCTCAACTGGGTCGACACCGAGATGATCCACGACGCGGACGCCCACCCCGCGCTCAGCGACATGCGCTCCATGCTGCCGCCGCCCGCCCGCCGGATGATGGCGGCGGGCCCGGTCGGCGAGCGGCTCGCGCGGGCCGTGGAGGGGCGGAAGACCTCGGTCTACGCGCCCGGGTGGGTGCGGCTCGCGCAGATGGGGCGGGGGTTCCTGCCGCCCGTCATCAGCCGCCGGGCCCGCGCGCACTACGCACGCCTAGCGGCGGACCGGGCTCTGGAGCAGACGGGCCCGCTGGGCAGGGGCGGCCGCGCGGACCACACCCTGCCGGACAGGTAGACCCCGGTACTGGGATCCGGCGGACGGGCAGATCCATGTGGAGAACCTGGACGACTTCGCGCGGAAGGCGGAAGTACGCGCCGGAATTCGGCGTGGTGAAGGCGCAGGTGTGACGAAGGCCGCCCCGGCCCGGCCCGAGACGATGTCGGGCCGGGCCCTGTAGGCTCGTGGACCGTCGACCCCACTTTCGGACGGGAGGGTGCTGGGACATGCCCCAGAGTCTGCCCTTCCGCAGCGCTGAACACGTGGCGCAGGTCGCCTGCCGGGTCTCCGAACTGCTCGACGTGCTGTGGGGGCGCGGGCAGGAGGCGACTCCGGCGGGGCCGCTCCCGCCGTCACAGTTCCGGGCGCTCACGGTCATCGAGGAGCAGCAGGGGGTCAATCAGCGGGCTCTCGGCGAGGCGCTCGGGTCGCGCCCCTCCTCCGTGAGCCGCCTCTGCGACCGGCTCGAGGCAGCGGGCCTGGTGGAGCGGCTGGCCAGCGCCACCAGCCGCCGCGAGGTGGATCTGCGGCTCAGCCGCCGCGGGGCGGCCGTCCTCGACGATTTCCGGGCTTCGCGGGCGCGCGAGATCGAGGCGGTCCTGCAGTCCATGTCCCCGGCGCACCTGCGGACGCTGGCCGAGGGGCTCGAACAGTTCCAGGACGCCGCCGCGGCGCACATCGCGCCGAGCCCGGTGCCGGGCGAGGCCGGAGGATCCTCCGAAGCCATCGCCTGACCTCATCCGCTGCGAAGGCCGCGCCCGGGATACACTTCGTCAACAGTTGCCCCATGGCAATCGTTACTGTGCTTCTGCGTTCCCGCTCGGCTCGTAGGTGCGGAGCGTGGCCCCGCTCGGCAGCCGGCTCGACCCTCTGAAGAAGGCTGTCGTGAAGAATTTCCTCGCTGTGGAAAAGGCTGTCCGCAACGCCGCGCCGTTCGCGCTGCTCGACGCCATGCGCGCCGCGCTGACCGAGCACTACGGTGCCCTCCGCGTCGACCTGCTGATGGCCGACTACGGGCTCACCGTCCTGCAGCAGGTGACGGAGCTGCCGCACACCGCGCAGGCGCTCCCGCTCCGCGACACCCCGGCGGGCCGGGCGTTCGAGAGCCAGGACCCGCGCAGCCACGTCGTGCGCGGCGGGGGAGCGGTCGATCTCTATCTGCCGGTGACCGTGCACGGCGACAGACTCGGCATCCTCTCCGTGCGCGTGCCGGAACGAAGATGCACGCCCGAGGAGATCGAGGAGCTCACCGCCCTCGCCGAGATCCTGGGCCGCGAGATCGTCGTCGCCGACCGGGACACCGATGTCTACCTTCAGGCGCGCCGCGCCAACCGGCTGACCCTGGCGGCCGAGATGCAGTGGCAGCTCCTTCCGGGGCGGGCCTGCACCCGCGCCGAGTACGCGATCGGCGCGCAGCTGGAGCCCGCGTACGCCATCCACGGCGACAACTTCGACTGGGCCGTCACCAGCGAGGCGCTCACCCTCGCCATCACCAACGGCATGGGTGAGGGGATCGGGGCCGCGCTCCTGACCAACCTCGCCGTGAACGCGCTGCGCAACGCCCGCCGGGCGGGGATCGGCCTCGCGGACCAGGCGGCCCTCGCCGATCAGGCGCTGTACGCGCAGCACCGGGGCGAGGAGTACGTCTCGACCCTGCTGCTCTCCTTCGACCTGGAGACCGGGCGGGTGCAGGTGGTGGACGCCGGTTCGCCGCAGCTGTGGCGCCAGCGCGGCATGGCGGTGGAGCAGGTGCCCTTCGACGCCCAGCTGCCCCTCGGCATGTTCGAGGAGACCGACTACGTCGTACAGGAATTCGACGTTCGGCGGGGCGACCGGCTGCTGTTCGTCAGTGACGGCGTCTACGCGGCGCTGTCGGCGACGGGCGAGGAGTACGGCGAGCGTATGCTCGCGCGGGCGATCCAGCGCGCGAGCCTGCTGCCCGCGTCGGCTGTGCCCCGCGCGATCCTCCAGGAGCTGGCGGCGCACGTGAACGCGGTCGCCGACGACGACGCCCTCGTGGTCTGCCTGGACTGGTTCGGCCGCGCCGCAGAGGCATGAGTGCGGCGCTTCGCGGTACTCGCTCCGGAATCGTCCGCCTCGTTGGAGCGGGCCTGGTTGCCCCGGCACCCCCGCCCGTGCAACTGTTGCCCTATGGAAACTGTGACCGTCGGCGCTGACGCCGGGCTCTCGCAAGCTCGTTGTCCACAGCGGCGGTTGCTGTCCTGAGATTCCCAGCGAAGGGTGGTGGGGACCTGCACAGCGGGTCCCACGTGATGGTTTCCTCCACGGAGCCGATGAGCTCCCGAGGCGTAGAGGTCGACACGGCCGTCGGGCCGCGTAACCCGTACCCGACGGTCACCGTGGACCGGACAGGCCGCGTCCTGTCCCGCAACGAACAGGCCGGTGTGCTCCTTCCGGGGCTCGTCGCCGGCACGGCGCTCGCGGACGCGGCGCCCGCCTGGCTGGCCCAGGCGCACACCGCGGTGGCCGAGAGCGAGAACCCCGATCTGCCGGTGGCCTCGGGGCACATCGACGACCGGACGGTCGACGCCTTCCCCAGCCGCGGCGCGGACGGCGTAGTGTCCTGGTGGCTGGTCGACGACGGCGATCTGCGGTTCGCGCGCGAACAGCTGGAGAGCGAGCGCACCCGCTCGCGCGTCCTGCAAGAGGTCTCCAGCGAGCTTCTCGCCTCGCTGAACGCCGAGCGCTGCATGGAGGTGACCGCCCGCATGGCCGCACAGCACCTCGCGGACGCGGCGGTCATCGTCGGCGTCAGCTCCGGCCGCACCTACCCCGTCACCCGCTGCACCACCGGCAAGCCGGTGGTGCAGGAGCGGATCCCGCTCGACCCCTCCGAGCTGCCGGGCCTGTCGGAGGCGCTGCTCGGCTTCCCGCCGGTGCCCTCGCGCTGGATCGACCCGGCCCAGGTGCCCGCGTGGGCGATCCCGGCCGAGTTCGCGGCGGACGGCGGGCAGATCGGCTCGGTCGTCGTCGTGCCCCTGCCCGGACACGGCCTGCCGGCCGGCGCCATCGTGATGATGCGTCACAGCCGCGAGGCCGCGTTCACCGAGGCCGAGGAGGCGTTCGCCCGGCTCTTCGCCGCGCGCGCGGGCGCCGCCCTGTCGGCCGCCCGGATATACGCCGAGCAGTCGCACATCACCGACGTCCTGATGCGGGAGCTGCTGCCGCCCGTCCTGGAAGGCGTGCGCGGCGTCGACTTCTCCGGCCGCTACCGGGCCGCCGCCGCGGGCGAGCGGATCGGCGGCGACTTCTACGACGTCTACCCCGCCGACAGCGAGGACGCCGAGACGTTCGCCGTCCTCGGCGACGTGTGCGGCAAGGGCCTGGAAGCCGCCGTCCTCACCGGCAAGATCCGGAACACGCTGGAGGCGCTGCTGCCGTTCGCGCCGGACCACCACCGGCTGCTCACGCTCCTCAACAACGCGCTGCTCACCTCGCACCACACCCGGTTCGCCACGCTCGCCCTCGCCTCCGTGAAGCGGGCGGGAAGCCACGTGCGGCTCCGGGTCTCCAGCGCCGGGCACCCCACGCCGCTCATCGTCCGCAGCGACGGACGGGTCGAGGCGGCCGACACGATGGGCATGCTGATCGGCGCCCTGCCGACGGAGATGCTCAAGGTCACCACCGCGACCGTGGACCTCGCGCCGGGGGAGACCTGCCTGCTGTTCTCCGACGGCATCACGGAGGCGCAGGGCGGCCCGCTCGGCGACACCATGTTCGGCGAGCAGCGGCTGCGCCACGCTCTCGCCCAGTGCGCGGGGCTGCCCGCCGAGGCGGTCACCGAGTACGTACAGATGATCGCTTCCCGGTGGATCGACGGTGGTCCGCACGACGACATGGCCCTGCTGGCCATCACCGCGCCGCGCAACAATCACCTCACCGCGGTGGATGGCCATACTCGGGGCAGGTTTACAGCATGACGACAGGTGAGACGAGCGCGGGAACCTCCGCGCTGCCGACCTTCGGCGACCTTCGCGACCAGTTGTGGCGGGCGCTGACCGACTGCGACGACACGCACGCGGTCGCCCTCGTGCGCTACGCCGCGGGCGAGGGAACCGCCGGGCACGGGCCCGCGACGGCGGAGCGCGTGCTCCTAGAGCTGATCGCGCCGGTGCAGGAGCGGGTCGGCGTCGAGTGGGCGGCCAACAGGATCACGGTCGCGCAGGAGCACGCGGCGACCGCGATCAACGAGCGATGTATCTCCGCCATCGCCGACGCGGCCGCGCCGGCCCCGCACCGGGGCCGCCTCACGGTGGCGTGCGTGGACGGCGAATGGCACGCGCTCCCCGCCCGCCTGGTCGCCGAGGTCCTGCGCCTTCGCGGCTGGAGCGTCGACTACCTGGGCGCGCAGGTCCCCACCGAGCACCTGATCGCCCACCTGCACCAGCGCACCCCGGACGCCGTGCTGCTTTCCTCCTCCATCCCCTCGCACCTGCCCGCCGCGCACACGGCGATCAGCTCCTGCCAGACCACCGGCACCCCCGTCATGGCCGGCGGCGCGGCGTTCGGCCCGGACGGCAGGTACGCCCGCCGGATGCAGGCGGTGTGGGCGCCGGACGCGCTCAGCGCCCACGCGCTCCTGGAGAAGGGGCTGCGGCGCCCCACGGTGGAGGCGGCCCGGCTGCCCGACCTGGATCTGCCGCATCTGTCCGACCAGGAGTACACCCTGGTCAGACAGACGAAACGGCGGCTGGTCAAACAGACTCTCGCCGATGTCGAGGAAGCCTTCCCGCCGATGCGCTCGTACACCGAGCTGCAGATGGAGCGCACGGCCGAGGACATCGACCACATCGTCACGTACCTGATCACGGCGCTCTACGTCGACGAGGCGGAACTCTTCGGGACGTTCGTCGCCTGGACCGCCGGCATCCTCCAGGCCCGCGGCGTCCCCCCGCAGTCCCTGCTGCCCGCCCTGGACTCGCTGCTGCGGCAGCTGACCGACTTCCCGCGCGCCACCGGCATCCTGACCGCGGCCCGCACGACCCTGACCGTCCCCGGACCCGGGCAGCACGCATGACCACATACGCCGCTCTGCACCTCACCGCCTCCGGACCGAGTGACGGAGTGCTCACGCTCACGGTCGAGGGGGCTTTGGACTACGACACCAGCGGATACTTCACCGACCACGTCGGACGCGCCCTCATGGACCACTCCGGCATCCGCGTCCTGCGACTGGACTGCTCCGCTCTGAGCGGCGTCGACTCCATGGGGCTGTCCACACTCCTCGGCCTGCGCCGCCGCCTCGACACGTCCGGGGCGAGCCTGCGGATCGTCGAGCGCTCGGCGCGCCTGGACCGCCTCCTCACCATCACCGGCACCTTCGACTACCTCGTCGGCGCCGAGGAAGCGGCGCAGAAGGAACCGGAGTCGGCCGGCGCCGCGTCCGTCGCCGAGGCGGAGTCCGGCTCCGTCTCCGGTGACGAGCAGCAAGCGCGGCAGCGCCGGTGAGCGCCCGCACGTCGCGTGCGGCGCACTGGCTCCTGCCCCTCGTCCTCCTTGTCGTCTGGCTCGGCGTCGGCGGCACGCTCGGACCGTACGCGGGCAAGCTCGGCGAGGTCGCCACCAACGACCAGGCGGCGTTCCTGCCGCGCAACGCCGAGTCGACCCGGGTGATCGACGCGCAGAAGGCCTTCCAGCAGGACGAGACGCTGCCCGCGATCGTCGTGTGGACCGCCGACGACAAGGGCAAGGTCACGGCCGAGCAGCGGGAGCGGGCCACGCGCGCACTCGCCGGACTGCGCGGTACGCCCGGAGTGGTCGGCCAGGTCTCGCCCGCGGTGCCCTCGGACGACGGCAAGGCGCTGCAGGGCATCGTCCAGCTCCGGCCCGACCTCGGTGACGAACTCGCGCCCACGATCGACCGGATCGAGGACGCGGCGGCCAAGGCGCCGGGCACCGGCGTGGCCGTCGCCGGACCGGCCGCCAGCCAGGCGGACCTCTCGGGCGCCTTCGCCGGGATCGACGGGCTGCTGCTCGTGGTCGCGCTCGTCACGGTCCTGGTGATCCTGCTCCTCGTCTACCGCAGCGTCCTGCTGCCCTTCGTGATCATCCTGGGCGCGGTGTTCGCCCTCGGTGTCGCCTGCGCGGTCGTCTACGCCCTCGCGGACCACGACGTCGTCCGCGTCGACGGACAGGTGCAGGGCATCCTCTCGATCCTCGTCATCGGCGCGGCCACCGACTACGCGCTGCTCCTGACCGCCCGCTACCGCGAGGAACTCGCCGCGCGCACCGACCGGTTCGCCGCGATGCGGGCCGCGCTGCGCCGCTCGGCCGGGGCGGTCGTCGCGAGCGCCGCGACCGTCGCCCTCGGCCTGCTCGCCCTCCTCCTCAGCGACCTCACCAACAACCGCGCCCTCGGCCCGGTCGGCGCGATCGGCATCGTCTGCGCGGTCCTGTCCACCCTGACGTTCCTGCCGGCCGTACTGGTGCTGCTCGGCAATGCCGCCTACTGGCCCGCACGTCCGCGGTCGGCCGACGCGGAGGACGGCGGCGGCAAGGGTCCGTGGCCGCGCATCGCGCACGCGGTGAAGACCTCGCCCCGCAGGATCTGGGCGATCGCGCTCGGCGGGCTCCTCGTGTGCGCGGCGTTCGCCCCCACCCTCAACTCCAAGGGCGTGCCGCTCGACGAGATCTTCGTCAACGACGCCCCGTCGGTCGCGGCCCAGGAGACCCTGGCCGAGCACTTCCCCGGCGGCGCGGGCAACCCGGCCGTCGTCATCGCCGAGGCGGACCGCGCGCGCGAAGTCACCACGCGGGCCGAGGAGACGAAGGGTGTGGCGAGCGCGGCGACCTTGAACAAGCAGGGCAGGCCCGGCGGCGGCCCCGCCCGGGTCGTGGACGGCGAGATCCGCGTCGACGTCACGCTGGAGGACCCCGCCGACAGCGACGCGGCCAAGGCCACCATCGCCCGCCTGCGCACCGCGCTGCACTCTGTCGACGGGGCCGACGCCCTGGTCGGCGGCTACACGGCGCAGCAGTACGACACCCAGCACACCGCGGAACGGGACCGGACGCTGATCGTGCCCGTCGTCCTGCTCATCATCCTGGTCATCCTGATCGGGCTGCTCCGCTCCCTGCTGATGCCGCTGCTCCTGGTGGCGACGGTCGCGCTCAACTTCGTCGCCACTCTGGGCATCTCGTCGCTGGTCTTCACGCACCTGTTCGGCTTCACGGGCACGGACGCGTCGGTGCCGCTGTACGGGTTCGTGTTCCTCGTCGCGCTCGGCGTGGACTACAACATCTTCCTGATGTCCAGGGCCCGCGAGGAGTCGCTGGTCCACGGGGTGCGCGACGGCATCCTCAAGGCCCTCGTCGCCACCGGCGGGGTGATCACCTCGGCCGGTGTCGTCCTCGCCGCGACGTTCGCCGCGCTCGGCGTGATCCCGCTGGCGTTCCTTGTGCAGATCGCGTTCATCGTGGCGTTCGGCGTCCTGCTCGACACCCTGGTCGTACGGTCCCTGCTCGTCCCCGCGCTCGTACGGGACATCGGGCCGAAGGCGTGGTGGCCGGGGCGCCTGAGCCGCGGGGACAAGTAGAGAGAGGCGGCGGGGTCAGGGCTGCCCGGTCACCGGGCAGCCCCGGGTCAGCTTGCCGAGGAACGCGTTCGGGTCGTAGTAGTGCTCGACCTCCAACAGGCGCAGGTCGTCGTCGACGCGGGCCACGCTCATCCCGTACATCTCGACCTGTTTCCCGTCCGGCTCGAACCCCTTGTACGGGCCCTCGAAGGCGCCCCAGTGGCGCCACTTGAACGCGATGGACGGCGGCGCGGACAGCACCTCCGTGACCTCCCAGTAGAAGCCGCCGGGGAATGCCTCGTGGAAGACGTGGTGCGAGGAGCGGAAGTCCTCGGCGCCGTAGAAGACGCTGTCGCCGATGAGGACGTTGTAGCTGCCGCGGTCGGCGATCTCGGCGGAGTCGGCCCACGGCCCGCCGTTGATCCGCGTACGGAACCGGTCGGCGACCATGGAGAC
The DNA here is from genome assembly GCF_044332585.1 of Streptomyces sp. NPDC016845. Classification (NCBI taxonomy): domain Bacteria; kingdom Bacillati; phylum Actinomycetota; class Actinomycetes; order Kitasatosporales; family Streptomycetaceae; genus Streptomyces; species Streptomyces sp. NPDC016845. Next base: position 41,798 of record NZ_JBIRPI010000027.1, read on the forward strand.
CCACTTCGCCGGGTCGTGCTTGTGCGAGACCTCCATCTCGAAGACCTGGACGAGCCCCTCGACGATCGCCTCGAGCGAGCCGGGCGCGTGCTCGGTGGTGCGCTGGGCGGGCATCACCGTGTGCGAGAGGTGATAGTCCGGTACGCCCTCGCGCCAGTCGGCGGCGTCCGCGGCGTCGATCACCGCGGAGCGGCCCTGGAGCCACAGCGGGGGCAGTGCTTCGGGCATGACGAAAACCCCTTCGGGAAAGAGAGGGAAAGGGAAGGGTGCGGGCGGGCAAGAGGTGCACGAGGCGCCCCCATCCTGATTCGCTCACACGTTCAACACAACCCGTTCGCGGAAACTCCACGTGTCATCTTCCGTTTCCGCGCCCCCGCTTCCCCTACTTGGTGGCCCCCTGCGCGAACCCGTTGTAGATGTAGCGCTGCAGGAAGAGGAAGACGAGCAGCGTCGGGAGGATGACGAGAATCGCCCCGGCGGAGATCGCCTCCCAGTGCGCCCCGAACGGCCCCTTGAAACGGAACAAGGCCGTCGAGATCGTCCCCTTGTCCTCGGAGGGCATGTAGAGGAACGGGATGTAGAAGTCGTTGTACGTCGTGATGCCCTTGACGATGACGACCGTGGCGATCGCCGGTTTGAGCAGCGGCAGGATGATCTTCCGGTAGATGGTGAAGGTGTTCGCGCCGTCGAGCCGGGCCGCCTCGTCGAGCGAGACCGGAATGGACCGGATGAACTGCAGGAAGATGTAGATCGACACGATGTCCGTGCCCATGTACAGCAGGATCGGCGCCCACCGCGTGTCCACCAGGCCGAAGCTGTTGACCACCTGGAAGGTCGCGACCTGCGTCGTCACGCCGGGCACCAGGGTCGCGATGAGGAACAGGGCCATCACCGTCTTCTTGAACCGGAACTCGAAGCGGTCGATGGCGTACGCCGTCATGGAGCCGATGAGGACGGTTCCGGTGATGGAGAACAGCAGGATGAACGCCGTGTTCCCGAACGCCGTGAGCATGTGCCCGTCGGTGAACGCGGTGGCGTAGTTGGACAGGTTGAACCAGTCGTCCGGCAGGCTCAGCGCACCGCCGTCGGCCACTTCCCGGGACGTCTTGAGGGAGGTCAGGAAGATGACGACCAGGGGGACGAGGACGACGAGGGAGGCGACGACGAGCGAGAGGTAGCTCAGCGCCGTGCCGAAGCGGAACCGGCCGCCGCGCGCGGTGGGCCGTTCGTCCGTGGTGAGCGTGGTCATACGAGGTCCACCTTGTCGTCGGGCACGAGCCGCCGCTGGATCCAGGTGACGACCAGGATGATCAGGAGCAGCACGACGGCGCAGGCCGAGGCCAGGCCCGTCTTGTTGAACTGGAAGGCGAGCTTGACCGTCTGGATGACGAAGGTCGAGGTGCCGGTCGCGCCGCCGGTCATGATGTACGGGATCTCGAAGACGGCGAGGGAGCCGGAGATCGCCAGGATGACGCTGAGGCTCAGCACGGGCCGGATGCCGGGCGCGATGATGTGCCGGAACTGCTGCCAGCGCGTCGCGCCGTCGAGCTGCGCGGCCTCGTACAGCTCACCGGGGATCGACTGGATCGCGCCGAGGAAGAGCACGAAGTTCAGCCCGGTGAACCGCCACACGGAGACCCCGGCGAGCGAGGTGTTGGCCGACTCCGGGTCGCCGAGCCAGGCGTGGTCGCTGCCGGCACCGAACCAGGAGAGGACCGAGTCGAGGGTGCCGCCGTCCTGGAAGAAGTAGAGGAAGACGAAGCCGATGGCGACGCCGTTGATCAGGTAGGGGAAGAAGAGGATCCCCTTGAAGAAGTTACGGAAGCGCAGGTCGAAGCTGAGGATCGTCGCGAAGTACAGCGCGATCACGATCTGCACGGCGGAGGCGGCCAGATAGTAGAAGCTGACGAAGAAGACGCGGAACAGCTCGGGGCGCGTGAACAGCTGCGTGTAGTTCTCGAAGCCCGTGAAGTTCCGGTCGGGGCTGACGCCGTCCCAGTCGGTGAAGCTGTAGTAGATCATGTTGCCCACGGGCACGTAGGTGAACGTGACGAGCAGCGCGAGCGGCGCGATCAGGAAGAGCCACGGGGTGATCCTGCGGATCGGATGGTCGCGCCAGGACCGTGCGGGCGGGGCGCTGCGGCGGGAGCGTCCCCGGGCGGGGGCGGCGCGCCGCCGCGGTGCCGGTGGCGCTTTCGATGTGGTGTCGGTCATGCGGGACGGCCTTTCGTGGTCCGCGACGAGCAGGACGGGCAACTGGCGGACGGGGGCCCGGCCCGGACGCAGGACGCGGGCCCCGTGCGCGTGCGCGGGTCTCTCAACTCCCCGCGACCGACTCCGCTTCGGCCCAGCGCTTGTCCAGGTCGGCGAAGTAGTCCTCCAGGGACCCCTTCTGGGCGCCGCGGGCGATGTCGATCAGCTTCTGCCGGTAGTCCGGCTTGGCGAGACCGATCTCGGCGGCGTCGTCGATCGCGTTGACCTGCTCCGTCCTGGCCTCGGAGCGCTCGATGAGCTTGACATCGTTGTCCTGGAAGGGCTTCAGGACGTCGGGGAAGCTCAGGGAGGTGAGAGCCGAGACGCCACCCTCCTTGGCGGCGAAGCCGGACTTCTCGGTGAACCAGTCGATCCAGGCGCGGGCGGCCGGCTTGTGGGCCGAGTGCGTGTTCACGGCCAGCTGGTAGTCGGAGACCAGCGTGGCGCAGTACTTGCCGTCCTTCTGCGCGGGGAACGGCATGAAGCCGATGTCGTCCGGGTCGGCTCCGGCGTCGGAGGCGGCGCCGCGCATCTGGTTGACGGCCCAGGAGCCGAGCATCATGCTGCTGATCCTGCCCTTGGCCAACTGGGTCTTGGAGTCCTCCCAGTTGGTGGTCGTCGGGTCCTTCTCCGCCAGCTTGTCGTGCACGATGTCGTGGAGAAGCGTGTCGACGGTGTTCAGCTCGCTGCCCGACTGCCACGGCTTGTCGGCGGAGGCCAGCGCGTCCCACGCCTTGCCGTCACAGCTGACCGAGCCGACGTTGTTGGTCCAGGCGCCGCTCAGCGGCCAGCCGTCCTTGAAGTTGGTGTAGTAGGTGGCGCCGGTCTTCTCCTTGACCTGCTTCAGGTCGGCCAGGAACTCCTTCGGGGTGGTCGGCCACTCCTCGACACCGGCCTTCTTCCAGACGGCCTTGTTGTAGACGAAGCCGTTGGCGGTCCCGAAGTTGGCTATGCCGTACGTCTTCCCCTTGACGTCCGTCTTGCCGGTGAAGCGGTAGGTCTTGGCCATGTCCTTGGTGTCGCCGAGCGGGGCGAAGAACTTCGGGTAGTCGCCCTTGGCGATCGCGCCGGGGATCAGCAGGACGTCACCGTAGTTCTCGGTGTTCATCCGGATCTTCACCTCCCCCTCGTAGTCGGTGATGCCCTGGAACTTGACGTCGACCTTGGGGTACGTCCTGTTGAACGCGGCGGCGTACTTCTTCATCGTGCCGTCCTGCACGAGATCGGTGCGGTTGGTCAGCACCGTGATCGTGCCCGACACCTTGGCGGGATCGGAGGGAGAGTCGGCCGCCTCCCCCGAGGAGCTCCCTCCGCCGCCGCACCCCGCGACGGTCAGCAGTGCGGCGGCCAGCGCCATCGCGCTCAGCGGCTTCGTCCTCATGTGCCCAACTCCTTCCAAGGGTCACGGCTCAGGCCCAGCGGGCTGACGGCGACTATGTCAGCCATCTATGAACCGGTAAAGGCTCGATTTCCGCCGCGATACCCAATCGTTACCGTGCTCTGCTGCAGCCTGGTGCGCGCAAGCGCTTCACCAGGGCCGATGCGCGAAGCCCTCGCCACTGAACGAGGACTAGACCGGTTAATGAACCAGGGGTTAGGTTGGCGGACGTCTCATACGAACCCGGGCCCGCGTCCGTCCGATTGGAGTCGCCCTATGAAGGCCACCGCCCAGCTCAGCGAGGGATGGAGTCTCGAGCACGAAGGGACGCGCATCGCCGCTCAGGTCCCCGGCTGCGTCCACGCCGACCTGCTCGCCGCCGACCTGATTCCGGACCCGTTCATCGGGCGGAACGAGCAGTACATCGCCTGGGTGGGCCGCCGCGCGTGGACCTACACCCGCGACCTGCCGGCCGGGGAGACGGCGGGCGCCGGCTTCGAGCGCACGGACCTCGTCTTCGACGGCCTGGACACCGTGGCCCATATCGCCATCGACGGCCAGGAGTTGGGGCGCACCCGCAACATGCACCGCGCCTACCGCTTCGACGTCACGGGCCGCTCCGGTGCGCTGAGCGTCACCTTCGACTCCGCTTACGACGAGGCGAACGCCGTCAAGGCGCTGACGGGGGACCGGCCCAACGCCTATCCCGAGCCGTTCCAGTACATCCGCAAGATGGCCTGCAGCTTCGGCTGGGACTGGGGCCCGACCGTCGTCACCGCCGGCATGTGGCGCCCGGTGCGGCTCGAACGCTGGTCGACCGCGCGCATCGCCCAGGTCCGCCCCCTGGTCACCGTCGACGGAGCCGACGGCCGCGTAGAACTCCGCGTCGACCTGGAGCGCACCGCCGGCGGCGCCGGACGCCACCTCGCCGCGCACGCCACGGTCGCCGGGGTCACGACCACCGCCGAGACCGACGGCGACACGCTCGCCCTCGTCCTCGACGTCCCCGACGTGGCGCTGTGGTGGCCGCGCGGCTACGGCGAACAGCCGCTGTACGAAGTCGAGTTGACGCTCACCGCCGACGACGAGCAGCTCGACACCTGGCAGCGGCGCGTCGGCTTCCGCACCATCGAGATCGACCGCGAAGCCGACGAGCAGGGCACCGGCTTCACCTTCGTCGTCAACGGCACACGTGTCTTCGTACGCGGCGTCAACTGGATCCCCGACGACGTACTGCCCTCCCGCATCACCCCGGAGCGCTACCGCACCCGCCTCGAACAGACCGCCGCCGCCAACGTCGACCTGGTCCGCGTCTGGGGCGGCGGCATCTACGAGGACGAAGCCTTCTACGACGTCTGCGACGAACTCGGCCTCATGGTCTGGCAGGACTTCCTCTTCGCCTGCGCCGCCTACCCCGAGGAGCAGCCGCTGCGCGGCGAGGTCGAGGCCGAGGCCCGCGACAACGTCGTACGGCTCATGCCGCACGCCAGCCTCGTGGCGTGGAACGGCAACAACGAGAACCTGTGGGGTTTTCGCGACTGGGAGTGGGAGGAACAGCTCGCGGGCGACTCGTGGGGCGAGGGCTACTACCTCGGCCTCCTTCCCCGTGTGGTCGCCGAACTCGACCCCACCCGCCCCTACATGGCGGGCAGCCCCTGGTCCGGGTCCTGGGACCACCACCCCAACGACGCCGACCACGGCACCTACCACTCGTGGGAGGTGTGGAACCGGCAGGACTTCACCGAGTACCGCGCCGACGTGCCGCGCTTCGTCTCCGAGTTCGGCTGGCAGGCGCCCCCGGCCATGGCCACCCTGCGCCGCGCCCTGCCCGGCGAGGAGCTGGCCCCCGACTCGCCCGGCATGCTGCACCACCAGAAGGCGGAGGACGGCAACGGCAAGCTGAACCGCGGCGTCGCCCGCCACTTCGCGCTGCCCGAGAGCGACTTCGACCGCTGGCACTACCTCACCCAGGTGGTCCAGGCCCGCGCCGTCGCCACCGGCATCGAGCACTGGCGCGCCAACTGGCCCCGCTGCGCCGGCACCGTCGTCTGGCAGATCAACGACTGCTGGCCGGTCAGCTCCTGGGCCGCGATCGACGGCGACGGCCGCCTCAAGCCGCTCTACCACGAGCTGCGCCGCCTCTACGCCGACCGGCTGCTCACCGTGCAGCCCGGCGCCGAGGGAGCCGAGGGGCCCGAACTCGTCCTCTCCAACCAGGGCCCCACACCGTGGAGCTGCGACGTGACGCTGCGCCTGATGCGCGCCGACGGCAGCCTCGCCGCCCGCACCACCCTCGGGCTGAGCGCCGGACCGCGCGAGACCGTACGGCTGCCCGTGCCGCCGGAGGTGACCCCGGCCACGGGCTCCACCAAGGAGTACCTCGTCGCCGACGCCGACGGGCTGCGCGCGCTCCACTTCGAGGCCCGCGACAAGGACTTCGACTACCCGGAGCCCCGCTTCGACATCGCCGTCGAGACCGTCGGCCAGGAGCGGGATACAGTCGAGGTCGTGGTGACTGCCCAGACTCTCGTACGCGACCTGCTCCTCCAGGCCGACCGCATCGACCCGCACGCCCGGGCCGAGCGCGGCCTGGTCACCCTGCTGCCCGGGGAGACCACCCGCATCCGCGTGCACGGCACACGGGGCGCGGGCGCCAACACCGTGCGGGCCGCCCTGTTCTGCGTGGAACCCGCGTGAGCGCTCCCACGCAGCGCGTCACCATCAAGGACGTCGCGGCCGCCGCCGGAGTCTCCAAGGGCGCCGTCTCGATCGCGTTCAACCACAAACCGGGGCTCTCCGAGGCGACCCGGGAGCGGATCTTCGCGGTGGCCCGGGACATGGGCTGGGCGCCGAACTCGTCGGCGCGCAGCCTGTCCAGGCAGCACACGGACACGGTCGGCCTGGCGCTCTGCCGGCCGGCCCGGCTCCTCGGGCTCGAACCGTTCTACATGGAGTTCATCTCCGGGATCGAGAGCGTTCTCGCCGAGCGCTCGTGCTCCCTGCTGCTCCGCCTGGTCAGCAGCAGGGAGGAGGAGATCGAGCTGCAGCAGACGTGGTGGCGCGAGCGGCAGGTCGGCGGATCCGTCCTCGTCGACTTCGACCAGGACGATCCGCGGATCGGACCGCTCAGGGAGCTCGGCATGCCGGCGGTCGCCGTCGGCCACCCCGACCTGACCGGCGGCATCCCGTCGGTGTGGACCGACGACGCCACCGCGATGGCCGAGGCCGTGCGCTACCTGGCCGCCCTCGGCCACCGCAGGATCGGCCGCGTCGGCGGCCCCGAGGCGCTCGGCCACAGCGCCATACGCGAGGAGGCGTTCCGCAGCACCCTGGAGTCCCTGGGTCTCGACGGCACGCTCCAGATGGCGTCCGGTTTCGCCGGGGAGGAAGGCGCGCGGGCCACCCGCTCGCTGCTGCTGCGCGCGGAGCGGCCCACCGCCATCGTCTACGACAACGACATCATGGCGGTGGCCGGTCTCGGTGTGGCCGCGGAGATGGGCGTCTCCGTGCCGGCCGAGCTGTCCCTGCTCGCCTGGGACGACTCGCAGTTGTGCCGGCTCACCCACCCGACGCTGTCGGCGATGAGCCATGACGTGCACGGCTTCGGCGCCGATGTCACACGTGTGCTGTTCGACCTCATCGAGGGGAAGACCGTCACGTCCCACCCGGTGCCGATGCCGTCGCTGACACCACGTGCCTCGACGGCGGCGCCGCGCGCACGGCGCGACTGACCGGCCGACCTCACACATGGCTGTGGCCCGTCCCCGAGGGGGCGGGCCGCAGTCGTGTGCGGCTGGTGTTACAGCTTGACCTCACCCTGGTTGAGGACGCGCGGGTGGAAGTAGCCGTTCTGGATCTCGGTGTTGCTGTTCTGCCCTCGCAACTGCTCCGACCACATCATGAAGTAGGCCCAGCGGGTCTGGCTGTCGAGGAGCGAGGCGGTGGGTATCTTGCCCGTCTCGGCGAGCGCGATCGGCTTGCCCGCCGCGATGGACTGCATCTGCGTGTAGTCGGACGAGCTGGGGTAGCTCTTGTACCAGACGTCCAGGGACACGACGTCCACGTAGCTGGAGCCCGGGTAGTAGCCGGCCCAGCCGCCCGCAGGGTTGTCCTGGACGTTCCACACCCAGATCAGGTTGGACAGGCCCTTCCCGACGAGGTAGTCATGCGTGATCTTGTAGAGCTTCGCGCTGCCGTTGGCGCCGGGGCGGTGGCCCCACCAGTTCCACGTCTCGTTCATCTCGTGCAGCGGGCGGAAGAGGACGGGCACCCCGGCGCTCTTCAGCTGGTTGAGGTAGGGCACCGCCTCGTCGAGGCGGCGCTTCCACGCGGTGTTCAGCGACGTGCCGTCGGTGACGACCTGGTTGAACTGCGTGTCGCTGATGCTCGACTTGACGCCGCCCTCGAACGCACAGGAGCTGCCCTGGGTGGGCGGGCAGACGTGCCAGGTCAGCGTCACCAGCGAGCCGTTGTTCCACTCGGTCTTCGCCTGGTCGATCACGCGCTGCCTGTTCGCCACGTCCGCGGCGTTGAACATCAGGTCGCCGCCCCACAGGCCCGGGTACTGGCCGGTGACGTCCTTGACCTGCTGGGTGTACTGGCCGGGGCTGCCGGCCGGCTCCTTGTTGTGCTGACCGGAGACGATGTTCGAGCCGCTGATGGACTTCAGGTAGTCGATCACCTGCTGCCGGGAGCGGCTGGGGAAGGCCTCCGCGTCGGGTATCAGCGTCAGGGCCAGGAGAGCGGAGACGACAAGAGCGGTGAGCAGCGTCAGGCCGCGCGCTCGTGTCAGCGGTTTTCTGTGCAGGGCTGTGCTCATGGGGACGGGTTCCCTTCCAAGGGGGAGTGGATGGAGACCGTGCTGGCGGGACACTTTGCACACCGCCGACATCGTTGTCTAGCAGTTGAGCAAGTTAAGTAAAATGCAAGTAATGGAAGGGCTTTCCCCAGACGCTCTGCTGTGGAGCTGGGGAGTTGCCGACTCAACCGGTCTATGGTGAGCGCCTCATGGACGAGCAACGGGTGACCATCCACGACGTCGCGGCCCGCGCCGGGGTCTCCCGCGCCGCGGTGTCCCTGGCCGTCAACGGCAGACCGGGCGTGTCGGGGCCGACCCGGGCCCGCATCCTCGCCGCCGTCGACGCACTGGGCTGGCAGTCGAACCGTTCGGCGGGGGCGCGCAACCGGCAGGGCGCGGGCACCATCGGCCTCGCCGTCCGGCGGCCCGCGCGCCAACTCGGCCTCGAACCCTTCTACATGGAGTTCCTCTCCGGCCTGGAGAGCGTCGTCTCGGACCACTGCGGCGCGGTGCTCCTGCGGCTGGTGCGGACCGTGGACGAGGAGATCGCCCTGCAGAGCCACTGGTGGCGGACCCGGCAGATCGCGGGCACCGTCCTGGTCGACTTCCGCGAACACGATCCGCGCGGGCCGGTCCTCGCCCGGCTCGGGATCCCGGCCGTCGCGGTCGGCCATCCGTCCCTGACGCGGCCGTTCGCCTCGCGCTGGACCGACGACGCCACGGCGGTCGCCGAAGCGGTGCACTACCTCGCGGCGCTGGGGCACCGCGCCATCGCCCGGGTGGGCGGCGCGCCGGAGCTGGGGCACAGCGTGATCCGCCGCGCCGCGTTCACCAGGGCCATGGGCCGGCTCGGGCTCGTCGCCGGACCGCAGGTGGACACGGACTTCTCCGGCGCGTCAGGCGCCAGGGCCACCCGCTCGCTGCTCACCGCCGCGCGCCGCCCCACAGCGATCATCTACGACAACGACCTGATGGCGGTCGCCGGGCTCTCCGTCGCCGTCGAGATGGGCCTCCGCGTCCCCGCCGACCTCTCCCTGCTCGCCTGGGACGACTCGCAGCTGTGCCGCCTCACCCACCCGGCGCTCTCCGCGATGAGCCATGACATCCATGCCTTCGGCGCCGACGTCGCCCGCACACTGCACGACATCCTGAAAGGCGAACGGGTTCCGGCGCATCCGGTGCCGAGGCCGACGCTCACCCCGCGCGGCTCGACGGCCGCGCCCGGAGAGAGTGGTGCGGGGGCGGTCTGACACTCCCCAGTGAAAACGACCGCCCCCGCAGCACATCCTGTTGTGGTGTGTCCCCGATCTTGACTCTCAATCCTGCGCGGACACCTCTACGAGTGTGTCGCTGATCACGCCGGGCTCCTCTCGCCCAGTCCCTGTGCGGCGGCGACGAACGAGGCGACCACGGGCCGGCGGTCCCGCTCGTTCCAGGCGAGGACGAGTGTGCTGGCCGGTGCGTCGGTCACCGGTACGGCGACCAGGCCGGGCGGGACCGGTGCGACCAGGGAACGGGGCAGCACCGCGATCATCCGGTGCGTCGTGATCATGTGCAGGAGCTGGACCACGTCGGCGACCTCGGGCCCCGTCCCGCCGCCTCCGGGTACGCCCGGCACGCCCCGCCAGCGCGGCAGCGTCTCGCCCTCCAGGTCGTCCGTGCGCACGGACGCGTGCCCGGCGATCCGGTGACCGGCCGGGACGACGGCGACCCGGTCCTCGGTGTGCAGTGGCTCGTGGTCGAGCCCGTCGAGGTCGTCGAACGGCGTGTAGAGCAGGCCCACGTCGGCCCGCCCGTCGCGCAGGAAGTCGCTCCGGTCGGCCGGGCCGCTGAACAGGATGTCGACGCGCCGGGCATCCGGCTCCTGCGCGTAGGCGGCGAGCAGCCCGGACAGCAGCCCCGCGTCGCCGCCGGGCTTGAGCACGAGCCGCAGCGGGGCCCGGCCGTCACCGGCGCTGCGGGCCCTGCGGACGGCGGCGCCGACCGCGTTCAGCGCGTGCCGTCCGTGTTCGAGGAGCGCCTCACCGGCCGGGGTCAGCTCGACGCGCCGGCTGGAGCGGACGAAGAGCGGGACACCGAGCCGCGCCTCGACGCGGCGGATCGCCTTCGACAGCGCGGGCTGGGCGATCGAGAGCCGCTCGGCGGCCCTGCCGAAGTGCAGTTCCTCGGCCACCGCGATGACGTAGCGGAGCTCGCGGGTCTCCAGCTCATCCGTGCGCTCCTCCGTGCGCTCATCCATGCGCTCATCCATGCGCTCATCCATGCCCTCAGGTTATCGCCGGATGTCCGAACGGTCTTGGACGGCCGGGTCCGGTGACGCCAAGAATGAACACATGATCCAGCACACGATGATCGTCTCCTTCGACGGGACCCCGCCCGACACCGAGCTCGACCAGTACCTTGCGGACATCGAACGCGTCATGGCCGACAGCGGCCTCGTCCAGTCCTTCGCGGCCCGCCGCCACCTGCCCGTTCCGGGGGAGGAGGCCATCCCGGCGATGATCGCGACCGTGGTCGTGCAGCTCGCCGTGGCCGACATGGACACCCTTGCCAAGGCGTTCACCGTGCCCGCCCTGCACGACGTCATCGCACACTGGCAGGCACGGCGCCCGTACAAGGTCGCCTGGGCCAACCATGAGGTACTGGCGTGAGGTGAGCCGCCCCCGCGGGAGGCCGCCGCTTTCGCGGGAGGCAGCCGCCCTGGAGGCGACCGACGGCAAAACCTGTCGGCACGTGGAGCGTTCGGCTGTACTCTCGCCCCTCATGAGCTGGCTGCCCGACGGTTTCGTCCACCCCGTCCACGTCCCCGTGCCCACCACCGCGCTGCACCTGCGGCCGATCCGGGAGGCCGACACCCCGATCGACTACCCCGCCGTCATGGGCTCGCGGGAGCGTCTGTGGGAGATCTTCGGCCCCGCCTGGGGCTGGCCCGCGGAGACGATGACGTACGACGAGGACCGCGTCGACCTGCTGCGCCACGAGAAGGAGATAGCGGCTCACCAGTCCTTCAACTACGCCCTGTTGGACGAGGGCGAGACGACGCTCCTCGGCTGCGTCTACATCGACCCGCCCGAGCGCATCGGCGCCGACGCGGAGATCTCCTGGTGGGTGGTGGACGACCTCGTCGGCAGCGCGCAGGAGCAGGCGCTCGACGCGCTGGTACCGAAGTGGATCGCCGCCGACTGGCCCATGCGGCAGCCGCGTTACGTAGGCCGCGACCTCAGCTGGCAGGAGTGGCTGGCGCTGCCGCCCGTGGACTGAGCCAGGGCTTGGCCCTCCTCGGGAACCTCACGCGCCCCGCGGAGCGTCTTCGCCGCCGTCACCACGTACGTGGTCGGCGCGTCGCGCCGTCGCCTCCTGGCCCGCGCGCTCGGTCTGGTCTCACTCGTACATGACGTAGCCCGGACGCGGGGTCAGGGCCAGTACCTCGTCCGGTGTCATGAGGCGGCCGCCGCCCTCGGCGTCCTCCTCGAAGAACAGCTTGAAGCCGGTGTGCAGGCGCGGCGGGAGCGTGTCGGCCAGCCGGTGCCAGGTCTCGCGCTTGAGGTGTGGCGAGCCGATCCCGTCAGCGCTCTTGACCACGGCCACCCCGTCGGGAACCTTCAGGCGCCGCTCCTCCTGGACGACCGACTCGGCGACCTGGTGGTAGACGAACACCTTCTCCGGGAGGTCGTGCTCCTCGACGAGGGAGGCCAGGTAAGCGGCTGTGCGGGTGAGTTCGGCGCCGCTGGTGTGACCGTAGGTGTCGCCCGGCACCTGCCCCGGGCCCATCTCCCACTCCGGGTCGAGAGCGATCCCGACATCCGGCTCGGCCAGCCACTCGCGCAGGGCCTTCACCTCGTCGAGCGGGGAGGCGCGGCCGGGCTGGATGTTCAGCAGGAGCAGCGCCTTGTGGTCGCGGGCGGCCTCGTGGAAGGTGCGGATCGTGGCGTCGGGTGTGCGGCTGCGGTACAGGCCGTCGGGCCCGGCGTCCGAGTTGGCGACGACCGCCAGGAGTTCGAGGACCGGCAGCACCGTGCGGCCGTCCGCGTAGGCGCGGGCCCGCCGTTCGATCTCCGCGACGCGGTCGTCGAGGTCGCCGGTGCCGAGGCGGCCGAGGGCGGCGGCGCCGGGCAGCCCGCAGTAGCCGACGAGGCGGTGCTCGGGGAAGATCTCGCGCCCGCCGCGCGGCAGTTCGGGCCGGCGGCGCGTGGCCTGCGGCGAGGTGGAGGGCGAGCCGGGCGCTGCGGGCGTGGACGAGCTTCCCGGCGCCGATCCCGCGCCGGTGTCCCGGGCGTCGGACGTGCCGCAGCCGGTGGCCAGGGCGGCGGCGCCCGCGGCCCCCGCGGTGATCAGCGCGCGCCTGCGGACGCGGCCCGCCTCCGCCCTCGTACCGGCGTTGTCGCGGTTCTCCCGCACCTGGCCCTCCTGTCCGCCGCCGAACGGCGTGCCGTGTGCCGCCGCGGCGCTCGCGAAGATCATGTTCTCTTGCCGCCTTGCCGCAGGGTGAGGGGTGAAACGTATGACGCCCGGGGTGCCCGGGGTGCCCCGGGCGGACGGGACGGACGGGACGCAGGGCGGTGCGGTGCGGCGGACCCGGTCGGACGCACGGCCGGACGCCCCGTGACATGCGGGCCCGCCGTCGGCGTGGCAGCGTAAGGCTCCGGACCTATTTGTCAGCGTATGCAACGCTTCCGGCCGGTCGGGGTCCGGCACGGAGCATGGGCTTCGGCGGGAAAGAGGACATGGTGCAGATCGGCTACAAGCTGGCCGCGGAGGCGTTCGGCCCGGACGAACTGGTTCGTCAGGCCGTCCTCGCCGAGCAGGCGGGCTTCGACTTCGTGGAGATGAGCGACCACTACCACCCCTGGCTGGACGTGCAGGGGCACTCGCCCTTCGCCTGGACCGTCTTCGGGTCGATCGCGGCGAAGACCGAGCGGATCGGCCTCGCCACCGGCGTGACCTGCCCGACCGTCCGCTACCACCCGGCGATCATCGCCCAGGCGGCCGCGACGCTCGCGCTGCTCTCGGACGGCCGCTTCACCCTCGGCGTCGGCTCCGGCGAACGGCTCAACGAACACGTCACCGGCCACGGTTTCCCGAACTCGGTGCCGGAGCGGCACGCCCTGCTGCGCGAGGCCCTGGAGATCATCCGGCTGCTCTGGAGCGGCGGCTACCGCTCGTACCACGGAAAGTTCCTGCACCTCGACGACGCGCGCGTCTTCGACCTGCCGCAGGAGGCCCCGGTCATCGCGGTGGCGGCAGCCGGGCCGCTCGCGGCCCGGATCGCCGCCGAGCTGGGCGACGGGCTGTTCGCGACCGAGGACAAGAGCGAGATCGTCGAGGCCTATCACGCCGCGGGCGGCGACGGGCCGCGCTACGTCGAGGTCCCCATGGCGTGGGCCCCCGACGAGGACGCGGGCGCGCAGGCCGCGCTCTCCACCTCGCGTTGGGCGGTCACCGGCTGGAAGGTCATGAGCGAGCTGCCCAATCCGGCCAACTTCGAGGCGGCGACGTCCACCGTCCGCAAGGAGGACATCCTCGCCAAGTTCGCGTGCGGCTCGGACCCGAACCGCTACGTCGAGGTCGCGCAGCCCTTCGTGGACGCCGGGTTCGACCGGCTCGTGATGCAGAACGCCGGGCCCGACCCCGACGGCTTCATCGACTTCTACCAGCGGGAACTGGACCAGCGCCTGCGCGCCCTCACCCCGTCCTCGTAGGCCACCACCGACCCCAGGCCGTCACCGACCGAATCGCGGAAGGCGTCATGTCACCCTCCCGGCAGCAGCAGGACCCGCCCGGCCGCACCTCCGCCATGGATCCGCGGCCCGACCACGGGGAGGAGAGCTACCGCGGTTCGGGCCGGCTGACCGGCAAGGCGGCCGTCATCACGGGCGGGGACAGCGGCATCGGCCGGGCGGTGGCGATCGCCTACGCGCGTGAGGGTGCCGACCTCCTGATCTCCTACCTCGACGAGCACGAGGACGCCGAGGAGACGCGGCGCTGGGTGGAGGAAGCGGGCCGCAGCTGCGTACTCGTACCCGGTGACGTGGCGGACCCGGCGCACTGCCGGTCGATCGTGGCCACGGCGGTCGAGGAGTTCGGCCGCGTCGACGTCCTGGTCAGCAACGCCGCGTTCCAGATGACCCGGGACTCCGTCACCGACATCCCCGACGAGGAGTGGGACCGCACCCTCGCCATCAACATCAGCGCGTTCTTCCACCTGACCAAGGCGGCCGTGCCGCACATGCGGCCGGGCTCGGTGATCATCGGCACCACCTCGGTCAACAGCGACACCCCGCCACCGCAGTTGCTTCCCTACAACGTCACCAAAGCGGGCATCGCCAACATGGCCGGCTCCCTGTCGCAGCTGCTCGGCCCGCAGGGCATCCGCGTCAACAGCGTCGCGCCCGGACCCATCTGGACGCCGCTCATCCCCGCGACCATGCCGCCGGACCAGGTGGAGGGCTTCGGTCAGCAGGTGCCGCTCGGCCGCCCGGGCCAGCCCGCCGAACTGGCCGCGGTCTACGTCATGCTCGCCTCCGACGAGGCCAGTTACGTCTCCGGCGCCCGGATCGCGGTCACCGGCGGTCAGCCCATCCTGTGAGCGGCTCCCCGCTCTCCCCGCTGCGGCTTACCGTCACGGCCCGGCCGCTCGTGTTCGGCGGGCACGCCATCGCCCGCCACCTCGGCAAGACCGGCATCCCGGACTGGAGCATCGCCGAGACATGGGAATGCAGCGACGTGGACGGCGCCCAGGGAGTGGTGACCGAAGGCCCGCTGGCCGGACAGTCCCTGCGCCGGATCGTCACCACTCACCCGGAAGAACTCATGGGCCCCGGCTGGAGCGGCACCCGCTTCCCGGTGCTCACGAAGTTCATCGACGCCTCCGGCACCCTGCCTGTCCATCTGCACGCCGACGACGAGGCGGCCCAGCGCTTGGAGGGCGAGCCCAACGGCAAGACCGAGGCATGGCACATCCTCGACGCCGCGCCCGGCGCGACCGCCCTGTGCGGCGTCAAGGAAGGTGTGACCGCAGCGCGGTTGCGTGCCGCCCTCGAGGCACAGGACTTTGACGCGGTGCTGCGCCGGCTGCCGGTCCGCGCGGGGGAGACCCTGTACGTACCCGGCGGCACCCTGCACAGCTTCGGCCCGCGGACCCTCGTCCACGAGATCGAGCAGACCTCCGACATCCAGCAGCACGCCATGCGCTGGGACATGGCGGACGGCTCACCCGTGTGCGACACCGACTTCACCTCCCACCTCGACATGCTGATGCGCCAGGTCGACCTGGACACGCGGCCCGACTTCACCCCCGGCCTGAGCATCGCGGTCGGCGACGCCGTCGAACGGGTCTTCCTGTGCGTCGGCCCCTACTTCGCCCTCGAACGCTGGCGGGCCGGCACCGCCGAACCCCTGCGCCACTCCTTCGCCACCGCGCAGATCCTCACCAATGTGGGTGCGCCGGTACAGGTCCGCACCGGCGACTGGAACGGACGGCTCGGCCGGGCGGAGACGCTGCTCGTGCCCGCCGTCTGCGGCGACGTCGAGATCACCGGCCCTGCCGACGTCCTCTTCGGCTACCTGCCCGACCTCGACCGCGACACCCGCCCGCTGCGCGAGGCCGGGTACGCGCCACAGCTGATCGCCGCCCTCGGCGCAGACGCGCATCCACCGCGGGTCAGTCGCTGACCAGGGGCCGCCACTGCTCCTCCTGCCCCGCTTCGACGCGGTCGCGCCACACCAACGCCCCGCCGATCAGGCCGGGCCGGCCCTTCGTGGCCAGAGCCGGTGCCTCGAGCGTGTCGGCGACCTCCTCCAAGTAGGTGACGAGGGTGTCCAGCTCCTCGTCAGGCGGCTCGTTGTAGCGGGACCAGCGGCCCAGACAGCCGGTCGCGGCGTCCAGATACAGGCCGGACGCCGCGTCGGACGCACCGCAGGCGGCGACGGGTATCCATGTCCGCTCCCATCCCAGGGCCACCAGGTTCCTTCTCGTGCGGTACTCCCTGGAGACCGCGTCCAGGGGCAGCAGAGCCCAGTTGCCCAGCAGACACCCCCGACCGTCACAGCCGTCCTCACCTCCGGTCAGCAGCCACAGGACGCGGAGCTCGACGGGGACCGGGATGCCGAACTCGGCCTCCAGAGCGGCGATCTCCGCGGGTGTGGCACCGGCGCGGAGCGCCGCGTAGGAGTCGGGGGCGTGGCGCTTGAGCCAGCCGGTGACGCGCCCCCAGGCGTCGGCGACCTGCCGTACGGTGACCGCCTCGGCGGCGGGGTCGGGGCGCTCCTGCCCGACACCCCGGTCAGCTGTGTCCCCGCCGTCCGGCGTGCTCTCCGCGGATTCCTCGGCGGTCACCGGACTCACATAGCGGATCTGCACGCGGTCCGGCTCGCTGATGTAGCCGACGGCCAGGGTGGGGCAGTCCTCGAACTGGTCGCCGTCGACGATCACGGTGAGGATGCCGGGTATCTCCGACGGGTGTCCCAGGTCCGGGGATTCGGCCAGCCGCTCGGCCGTGACCCTGAGGGCGTAGGGGACGCCCTCGCCGTACTGGGCGCAGGTGTCCCGCAGGAGCTGGGGGATCTCGACATTCACGGTCGGCGTTCCTCTCTGAGCTTTCGGGCCGTTCGCGGTCAGACCATGATGAGCAGGCGCGTATTCGGCTTGAGTTTCCGGTTCACCGAGCGGCTCTGCACATAGACCTCCAGCTTCGGATTGTTCCCCGCCTTCACCGAGACGGTTCCCCGTACACCCGTGCCGAACAGAAGGCTGCGTGCCGCGTCTCCCGTATAAGCGCGGTCCGTGTCCTTCTCGACGACGACGACTTCCTTGTCCGGCTGGACCTGGACGCGGGCGCCGAGTTGGTAATAGCAGGCGCCGCGCTCATAGGTCACGCCCGGATGCGAGTTGACGAAGGAGCGGATGTCCATTTCCTTGTCGACCTTGAGGAGCCGGTATCTGTCGGCGGCAATGGGGTCGAGACTGGCGCGCACGTCGTCGACGGATATGTCCTGGCCGACCGCGAACAGGTTCTTCGTTCCGCGCACGCCCTGCTCCCGCCCCCGCAGGAAGCTGGTGGCCGCCGCGCGCACCGTGCCGATGGCCTCCTCGACGCCCTCCTTGGAGTCCGCGTCCCAGATCGCGATGTTGCCCGCCGGGAAGCCGTAGTTCTGCGCGGTGCGCTTGGCCAGGGAGTTCGGCACGAGGATCGCGGAGGTCCAGTGGCCGGGCAGCGTGCCCATCTTCGCCGTGATGCGGTCGAGCCACGGGCCGAGGATGCTCATGTCGCCGTCGTGGCGCCGGTCGCCCCCCGACGCGTTCTCCTCGCCGTCCGTCACCACGATCTGGAGGAAACTGTGCTCGCCGTATTCCTCCCAGATGTGTTCCAGGTCGTCCAGGGACTTCACCGAGGCCTCGATGAGCGCCGTGGCACCGCCGACCACCTGGTAAAGCCCGCGCATGGACGGAAGGTGCTTCACATCCATGTCCCAGACCAGGTTCTCGACGCGGTGGTCGAAGGAATAGAGGCTGATCCGGGTCTCGTGCCCGAGGCTGTCCGATTCGGCCTTCAGCCCGGCCACGAACTCGTCCACCACCCGCACCAGTTGATGCTGGTGCGGACGCATGGAACCCGAACAGTCCACGACCAGTGCGACGTGGTTCACCTTGTGCTGAATTCTGCGTGCGGACATGATTCCGCCTCCCCCTCAGGTGCTCCCCGACTGTTGTTTTCACTCTAGGGGGAGGCACTGACAACGAGGCCCGGAGCGGATGCCGGTGTGACACTGGAACCATGAGCGACGACGGCAGCGGAGAGGCCGGGAGCACACGGACCCGGCGGCGCCTGGAGCGGGCCATCCTCGACCTCCTCGACCGTCGCGCCCCGACCTCCTCCATCTGCCCGTCCGATGCCGCACGCGAGGTGTACACGGGCGAGGACGAGGGCTGGCGCGACCTGATGGAGCCCGCGCGCCGCGCCGCCGGGCGCCTCGCCGAGGCCGGCGAGGTCGAGATCACCCAGGGCGGCGAACCCGTCTCGACGAACGGGGTCCGGGGGCCGATCCGGATCCGTCGGCCACGCTGAGCGCGCGGGCTCAGCCCGTGACCGCGACCGCGGCCCCCGCCGCCACCAGCAGGGCGATGTACGTACCGGCATGCAAGACCTCGGGGACGCGCGGCGGGCGGCGCCGCACCACCACGACCACCGGCAGCGAGCCCACGAGCAGGGCCAGGGCGGAGACGACGTCCACCGAGCCCACGAGCCCCGCGCCGGACGGTACGTGCCCGCGCGTCAGCAGCGAGACGAGCAGGGCAGGGGCGACGAGCACGAGGGTGAGCGGGTTCGCCAGTGCGGCGGCCACCGGCATCGGCGCACCCGCGCGCCGCATCAGCGGCACGGTCATCACGCTGCCACCGACCCCGAGGAAGGCGGCGATCCCGCCGATCGGCAGACCGAGCACGGTCGGCATCCCCTGGTCCCGGGCGGCTCGGGGCGTCACGGGCGCCGGTCGGATGAACCCCGGGCGCGTGAGCAGATCGACCACGGTCACCGCCACGTAGAGCACGAAGCCCCAGCGGATGACGGCGCCGGGAACGATGCGGGCGGCGGCCGCGCCGAGCGCGCCGCCGAGCCCGAGGAGGACGAACAGCGCCGCGCGTCCTCGCAGGCGGGCCAATGTCTCGCGCCGGGTGGCGAGGGTGGCCACGACGGCGTTGACGAGCATGACCAGGGCCGATGTCGCCGTGGCGACGCGTACCGCGTCCCCGCCGAGTGCGGCGTCCGCCACGGTGATCACCGGGACGGTCACGAAACCGCCGCCGAAACCGAACAGGACGGTGGTCACCCCGACGAGGAGACCGATGAGGAGCAGGACGAGAACGAGGACGAGGGAGATACCGGGTGGAGACACCACCCGATTGCACCGCGCCGCCGCGCTGACCGGCAATCGACACCTTGACGAGAACCTTCGCGTCTCAGCCATCTAGACTGCCCGCCGTGCGCAACGTCTCCGTCGACGACCTCGATCACCTGCCGGTGGACGTGCTCCCCATCGGGGCCGACTACCCGCCGGACTTCCTGCTCCGCCGGCACACGCACCGCCGGGCCCAGCTGCTCTACGGCGCGACCGGTGCGATGCAGGTGGAGACCGACGACGGTGCGTGGACGGTCCCCACCGACCGGGCCGTACTGATCCCGCCGCGCACACCGCACGAGGTCCGCATGCTCGGCGTCTCCACCTGGAGCCTCTACGTCGAGCCGGACGCCGTCCCCTGGTGGCCGGCCTCGTGCACGGTCATCCAGGTCGGCCCGCTCCTGCGCGAGCTGCTCCGCGCGGCGAACGACCTCGACGCCGACTACGACACCGCCGGCCGCGACGGAGCCCTCGTCCGGCTCGCCCTGCACGAGCTGCGCCGCATGGCGCCCGTACCGTTCGCGATCTCCCTGCCGCGCGACGAGCCGTTCCGCGCGCTCTGCCGCGCTTACCTGGCCGCGCCGGACGCCGCGCTCACCAACTCCGAGTGGGCGCGGTCGGCGGCGATGAGCACGCGCACCTTCGACCGCCGCTTCCGTGAGCTGACCGGCGCGAGCCCCGCGACCTGGCGGGCCCGCGCCCGCCTCCTCGCGAGCCTGCCGCTCCTGACGACGCAGAGCGTGACCGCGGTCGCGGGGCGGCTCGGCTACGCCTCGCCCGCCGCGTTCACCGCGGCCTTCTCCCGCGCGTTCGGCGCCCCGCCGTCCCACTTCAGGTGAGGCGTGTTCAGGGGTGCTGGCCCCGCCCCTCCACATAACCGGCGAGCTTGCTGGGCGACAGGTCCGTCGGGTCCTCGCCCGATTCGAGCAGGGTGTCGGCGGGGCCGATGACGAGCGGGTCCAGCTTCCCGACCGCGTCCTCGTCCCGGGACTCGTAGTCGCACCGCAGCAACAGGTGGCGCATGGCCTCGAGGCGGCCGCGGCGCTTGTCGTTGGTCTTCACCACGGTCCACGGCGCGTGATCGGTGTCCGTGGCCCGGAACATCTGCACCTTGGCCTTGGTGTAGGCGTCCCACAGATCCAGCGAGGCGACGTCGGTGGGGGAGAGCTTCCACTGGCGTACGGGGTCGACCTGCCGGATCGCGAAACGTGTGCGCTGCTCCGAGCGGGAGACGGAGAACCAGAACTTGATCAGGGTGATGCCGTCATCGGTGAGCATCTTCTCGAACTGCGGCGCCTGCCGGAGGAACTGCTGGTGCTCCTGTGGCGTGCAGAAGCCCATGACGGGCTCGACGCCCGCGCGGTTGTACCAGGAGCGGTCGAAGAAGACGATCTCCCCGGCGCTCGGCAGATGCGTGACGTAGCGCTGGAAGTACCACTGGCCCGCCTCCCGCTCGGTCGGCTTGTCCAGGGCGACCACGCGTGCACCACGCGGGTTGAGCCGCTCGGTGAAGCGTTTGATGGTGCCGCCCTTGCCGGCCGCGTCGCGTCCCTCGCAGAGCACCATGACGCGCTGCCCCTGGTCGCGGATGGACTTCTGCAGCTTGAGCAACTCGATCTGCAGCAGGCGTTTCCGCCGCTCGTACTCGGCGCGCTTCAGCTTCTGCGTGTACGGATAATTCTCACGCCAGGTGCGCAGCGGACGGCCGTCCTCGTCCAGGAGTATCGGCCGCTCCGGCTGTGAGTCGTCGACGCTCAGCCCGTCCAGGAGGTGTTCTTCGGTCTTGTCGCTCATCGTCCAGTCCTCATGGGTACGTCCCTACCCTGCCGTTTGTCGGAAAAGCGGGCCACTTGGCCCCTTGTCCGGGCGGATTTCCCGGTGAGACTGGGAGAGTCGGCCTGCGTGTCCGCGCGTACGGGCGTCCGCGCGTGCGACCGCACGGGTGGAGGCGCCGGCTGACCGGTCGGGCCCGCTTCGGCAGTGAGGCGGGCGGCCACCGGACCACCCCCGACCAGGCCGCCGGACCACCCCGGCCTCAGGCCGTGGGGGCGACGGCGGCGACCCGGTCGTCGACGGTGACGACATCCGCCCCCTGGGGGAACAGCCGCCCGGTGAGGACCTGGTGCACCTCCGGGCCGAGGTCCACGCACGCGTCGGAGATGACGGTCAGCCCGAAGTCCAGGTCTTCAGGGCGCCGCTCATGTCGTCTCCACGCCCGGATCCTACGGCTACGTGGCGGTCGGCACGGCGGCCGTCCGCACCCGCCGTCGGCGCTCGGGCCGCCACGTCGCGACGAGCGCCGCCGCGAGGAGCAGTTCGGCGATGTCGCCCCCGTAGTACATGAGTTGGGCGCCCGCCTGCACCTGCTCGACGGGTGCGCGTACGTCGATGAGGAAGCCGCCGTACATCAGCTGGGAGATCGTGGCGTGCGCGGCGACGGCGACGCCGAGGACGACGAGCCGCGCGGGCACGCCGGGCCTGGCCGGTGCGGGGTCGGGACCGGCGACGACCCAGGCGAACAGGCAGCCCGACAGCAGGAAGTGAACATGCATCAGCCAGTGCAGTACGGGCCGGTCCGTCGTCGCGTTGTAGAGCGGGGTGAAGTACAGGACCGCGAGGGTGCCCGTGCTCAGGACGAGCGCGACGACCGGGTGGGCGACGACGCGCGCCGGGCGGCTGTGCAGCACGGCGCTCAGCGTGCGGGCGCGAGTGGCGGGCAGGGTGCGCAGCACCAGGCTGACCGGTGCGCCGAGGACGAGGGCGAGCGGCGCGAACATGCCGACGAGCATGTGCTGCGCCATGTGTCCGCGGAAGTCCCCGTGCGCGAAGGGTGCGAGCGGCGGTAGCAGGGCCGCGGCGAGCAGCAGACACCCGGTCAGGAAAGCCGCTGTCCGGAGGTGGCTCCAGCCCTGGACGGGGTTGCGGCGACGGGCCCGTACGACCAGGAGGAGGTAGGCACCCGCCGGCAGCGCGAGGGCGAGGGCGGGCAGCAGGACGGCCCACACGTCACCGCCCGCGCCGGACGCGGGCATGTGCTCGTGCATGTCGTGGTTCATCACACCCGCCGGGCGGTGTACTCGGAGCCGGCGCTCTCCGCGTCGGGGTCGAAGGGGCTCCCGGAGCGCTGGAGCAGGTAGCCGCCGACGATCAGGAGGACGCCCAGGAGCAGGAACGCCATGTCCCACCAGACCTGGTGCGGGCCGCCGTGCACGTGGTGGATGCCGAGGATCTGGTGGTCGAGGAGGCCCTCGACGACGTTGAACACACCCCATCCGACGAGGATCCAGCCCCACAGCACACGTGAGGTCCACACGCGGCGGCGGTGGTGGGTGACCCGCGCGTACAGGATGCCGAGGCCCAGGACGACCGCGACCCAGCACACGACGTGGAAGATGCCGTCCCACACCGTGTTCATCTCCAGACCGGAGACGGTGTTCGCCGGGTAGTACTTCGCCCCGATCCGGTCGGTGTCGGTACTGGTCAGCATGTGGTGCCACTGGAGGAGCTGGTGCAGCAGGATGCCGTCCACGAACCCGCCGAGCCCCACCCCGAGAACGATTCCGGGGAGCTGGATGCTGCGGGGCTCCGTGCCCGCCCGTACCTGATCTGTGGTCGCCATCAACTGTCCCGTCCGCTGATACGTATGTGTCTGGGCCAGTACACGTGTGCCCATCCTGGGCGGTGCCTCACGAACGGGCGGCCATTCGGCCGAATGGCAGCGATGACCGTCCGGCCGACGGTGGTCGGCGGCCGGACGGTCGGGTTCTCAACTGTTGATGCCCAGATCAAGTGCCGTGTCGGTCAGACGCTCAACTGTTGATGCCCACACCGAGTGCCGTGTCCGGGCGGCAGTGGACGCACGCCGGGACGGGACCGTTGTGCAGCGCGTCGCGGGCCTGGTCCGCCGTGATCGCGCGGGACCGTTTGCCCGCCATGTGACAGCCGCCGGTGTGGACGTAGACGGCGGCGCGTCCCGTCAGGCCCACCTCGAGGAGCCACTCGGGTGGTTCGGGGCGGGCGGCCGCACCGCGCGTGTGTTCCGCGCGGCGCCGCTTCTCGTCCTCGATCCAGCGCTGAGTGCGGGCGAGGTCGCGTTCCTGGACGCGTTTGAGGAACTCGAGCTGCGTCAGCCGGTCGGTCGCCGCGGATTGCCCGGTGCCGGCGGCGTCGGCAGCGCTGGCGGTGTCGGCTTCCACGGTGCTCACGCCGCCTTGTGCAGCAGGGCGGCGGGGCCGACGCTGCCGTGGCCGAAGCGCTGGTTGGCGCGGTCGACGGCCTGTTCGGCGCGCAGGCGCATCTCGCGGCCGCGGTCGAGGCTGATCTGCTCGGCGGCGGTGCCCGCGGCGACCAGGTCCTCGGCGCGGACGAGCAGTCCGACGAGGCGGCCGCGCTGAAGGCCCGCGCGGTCCATGAGCCGGTAGGCGGCGGTGCGCAGGTCCTCGTCGTGGGCGGAGGCCTCGGGCAGGCGCAGGGTCCTGGTCCAGCGGGCACCGGCGGCGAAGTCGAGCTGCAGGGTGAGCCCGCGGGCGACCTGGTCGCGGGTGCGCAGGGTGGCGGCGAGCCGCACGATCAGGTCCAGGAGGCGGGCGCGGACGGTGGCGCCGTCCATCACCTGCCGCTCGAACCGGTGCCGTACGGCCGCCGACATCGGCAGCGTCCTCGGGGTGACCGGACGCGGATCGATGCCGCGGGCCCGGTCGTGGGCGAGGCGTCCCGGCCGTCCGCCGAGCACCCGCTGGATCGTGGCCAGGGGCAGCGCGGCGAGCATGCCGGCGGTGTGGATGCCGTAGTCGGTGAGCGCCGCGGCGTGCACGGGCCCGACGCCGTGCAGCTCCGCGACGGGCAGCGGCGCGAGGAAGCCCTCGACCTCGTCCGGCGCGACGGCGACGATGCCGCCGTGCTCCGGCGCCCGCGCCGACGCCGTGGCCGCCACCGCCCAGGTCGGCGCGAGCCCGATCCGCAGGTCGACCGAGAGCCGGGCCAGCGAACGCACCCGGACCCGCTCGGCGAGGCGCAGCGCCGGCACCCCGTGACAGCGCAGCGCACCGCGCAGCTCCACGACGGCGGCGCCCGGCGGCAGGGCCTGCACCACCGGTGATATCTCCGCGAGCGCCTCGAGCACCTCCCGGTAGGCGGGCTCGGGCAGCCCCGCGGGCACGCGCACGTGCATCACCGTCGCCTCGACGTCAGTCCTGGGCATCACAGCCACCTCCCACCCAGAACAATACCGAACAAGTATTCGAACATGCCATGCGAGGAACGCCAGGTCTCCCCCTCCGGCCGTCACATCCGGGCGGAATCCGGCCCCGGCCGATCCGGCTCGCGCAGCGCCATGGACAGGAGGATCGCCACCACCGGCACCGCGGCCAGGACCATGAGCGCGCCGCGCGGCCCGTAGTCCGTGGCCACCAGGCCGAGTACGGGCATGAACAGACCGCCCGCGCTCAGCGCGAGGCCCAGGGTGACGCCGGCCGCCGTGCCGGGCCTGCTGGGCAAGTAGTCCTGGCCGAGCTTGACGAGCACGGCGAAGGGGATGTTCGAGACCAGCCCCACGAGCAGCGCCAGCGGCAGCGCGGCGTACTTGTCGGCGCAGAGCAGCATCAGCGCCAGGGCGGGCAGCATCGCCGCGTTGCCGATCTGCACCGTACGGACCATCCCGATGCGGTCGGCGAGACGGCCGCCGAGGAGCGTGCCGAGAACGCCGCCGCCGAGCTCAAGGGTGAGCGCGAGTCCGCCGAGCCCGCTGCTCGCCCCCAGGTGCCGGATCCAGTACAGAGAGATGAAGGTGTTCAGCCCCGTCGAGATGGTGGACCGTACGACCTCCACGGCGGTCAGCGTCGCGAACAGACGGGGGCGGTCCACGCCCTCGCGCCGCACTTTCTCGGCGGCGGCACCGGACGTGCGCCGGTGATGGCGCAGCAGGATGAAGCCCATGAGGACGGCCGGCGGGATGAACAGCGCGGTGGCGCCGATGCCGAAGGCGTCCAGGGCGGGGGTGACGAGCGCCGGGCCGGCGAAGAAGCCGACGCTGCCGCCCGCGGCGAAGTAGCTCATCGCCGTGGCGCTGCCCCCGGCCGCACGGCGCGCGTCACGCCCCGCGGGCGGATGGAACATCGCGATCCCGATCCCCGCCGTCAGCAGCAGCGCGAACACCAGCGGGTACGACGGCACAAGCCCGGACAGCCCCGCCCCCGTCCCCGCCAGGCCGATGCCGAGCGGCGACATCCATCGCATCCGGTACCGGTCGGCGAGCAGCCCGATCGGCACCTGCGGCAAGGCGCTGCCCAGCGTCGCGGCGAGCGCGAGCCCCGACGCCTGTACGTAACCG
This sequence comes from Streptomyces sp. NPDC016845, assembly GCF_044332585.1. Lineage (NCBI taxonomy): Bacteria > Bacillati > Actinomycetota > Actinomycetes > Kitasatosporales > Streptomycetaceae > Streptomyces > Streptomyces sp. NPDC016845. The sequence goes on from NZ_JBIRPI010000027.1 coordinate 67,448, forward strand.
AAGTCGCGCTGCAGCACGAAGTACGGGACGGCCGCGGGCACCAGTCCCTGATAGAAGTCGTCGACGGCATGGGCCCCGGCCCAGACCCGCATCCGGCGCCAGTGCCCGGGCCGGTCACCGGCGCCGCGGGACGAACTCGTCTCCTGAATAGCTGTCACCCGGCCAACATGGCCGCTGGGGCGCCGGGCGCGCTTCCCGTATTCTGCCGAGCCATGTCGCAGATCCGCCACACGCCCGTCGCGCCGACCAGCACCCAGTTCCGCGACGGCGGCGACACCATCGACCGGCACCGCCACGACGACCACCAGCTCATCTACGTCAGCTCCGGCGTCCTCGCGATCACCACGGAACACGGCTCGTGGGTCGCCGCCAACGACCGCGCCGTCTGGATCCCGGCGCACACCTGGCACGCACACCGCTTCTACGGCCAGAGCCGCTTCCACACCGTCGGCTTCCCCGCGGGAACCGGCGCCGGACCGCCCCTGCTCCCCGCCGGCCGCCCCGCGGTCATCGCCGTCGACCCCCTCGTACGCGAACTCCTCGTCGCCCTCACCAGCACCCCGCTCACCCCCTCGGAGACCCGGCACATCGAGGCCGTGCTGCGCGACCGGCTGCGCCGCGTCACCGCCGAACCCGTCGCCCTCCCCGCCGCCCGCGACCGGCGCCTCGCCGACGCCTGCCGCCTCGTCGAGCAGGACCTGCGCACCCCGCGCACCCTCGCCCAGCTGGCCGCCCGCACCCACACCGGCGAACGCACCCTCTCCCGCCTCTACCGCGACGAGTTCGGCCTGACCTACCCCCAGTGGCGCACCCGTGTCCGCATCCTCACCGCGCTCGTCATGCTCGCCGAGGGCGCCACCGTCACGGACACCGCCCACGCCTGCGGCTGGTCGACGCCCAGCGCCTTCGTCGACACGTTCGCCCGGAGCACGGGGGTCACGCCGGGGGCCTACCGGGCGGGTGTGCGCACGTCCCCGAGAAAACTTCCGGGGTGATGTCGAGAACGCGGACGCGGTTCCGTCCCAGGAGCGACCGCGGCCACAATGGCCGTACCCCAGCGAGGAGAGCACCATGGCCAAGTACCTGCTTCTCAAGCACTACCGGGGCGCGCCGGCGCCGGTCAACGACGTGCCGATGGACCAGTGGGCGCCGGAGGAGGTCACAGCGCACGTGCGGTACATGAACGAGTTCGCCGCCCGGCTCGAGAAGACCGGTGAGCTCGTCGAGAGCCGGGCGCTCCTGCCCGAGGGCACCTTCGTCCGCCACGACGGCGAGGGGCGGCCGCCGGTCACCGACGGACCGTTCGCGGAGACCAAGGACCTGATCGCCGGGTGGACGGTGATCGACGTCGAGACGTACGAGCGCGCGATCGAGCTGGCCGGTGAACTGTCCGCGGCGCCGGGCGCGGGCGGGAAGCCGGTCCATGAGTGGCTCGAGGTGCGCCCGGTCTACGCCGAGCACTGCCCGACCGAGTGAACGAGTCCCTGCTGCGGGGACTGGTGCCCGCCGTCATCGGTGTCCTCGTCCGGCGCGGAGCCGACTTCGCGGCGGCCGAGGACGCGGTGCAGGACGCCCTCGTCGAGGTCGTGCGGAAGGACGTCGAGGGCCCGCCGCGGGACCTCAAGGGCTGGCTGATCACCGTCGCCTGGCGGAAGTTCCTCGACGCCGCCCGCGCCGAGGGCTCGCGGCGGCGCCGGGAGGAGCTGGTCGACGCCGAGCCCGCGCCGGGCCCCGGCGAGACGGTCGACGACACCCTTCAGCTGTACTTCCTGTGCGCGCACACCTCCCTGACCCCGGCGTCGGCCGTCGCGCTCACCCTGCGCGCCGTCGGCGGCCTGACCACGCGGCAGATCGCCCAGGCCTACCTGGTGCCGGAGGCGACCATGGCCCAGCGCATCAGCAGGGCGAAACGGACCGTCTCCGGCGTCCGCTTCGACCGGCACGGCGACGTCGCCACCGTGCTGCGCGTCCTCTACCTCGTCTTCAACGAGGGCTACTCCGGCGACGTCGACCTCGCCGCCGAGGCGATCCGGCTCACCCGGCAGCTCGCGGCCATGACCCGCCACGAGGAGGTCGCGGGCCTCCTCGCGCTCATGCTGCTCCACCACGCCCGGCGCCCGGCACGGACCGGCCCCGACGGCAGGCTCGTACCCCTCGCCGAACAGGACCGCGGCCGGTGGGACACCGGGCTGATCACCGAGGGCATCGGCATTCTGCAAACGGCCCTCGCCCGCGACCGGCTCGGCGAGTTCCAGGCCCAGGCCGCCGTCGCCGCGCTGCACGCCGACGCACAGAGCGCCGAGGAGACCGACTGGGTGCAGATCGTCGAGTGGTACGACGAGCTCGTCCGCCTCACCGGCAGCCCGGTGGCCCGCCTCAACCGGGCCGTCGCGGTCGGCGAGGCGGACGGCGCCCGCGCGGGCCTCGCCGCCCTGGCGGAGCTCGACCCGGCCCTGCCCCGGTACACCGCCGTCGCCGCCCACCTGCACGAGCACGACGGCGACCCGGCGACCGCGGCACGCCTCTACGCCCAGGCCGCCCGCTCGACGCCCAACATCCCCGAGCGCGACCACCTCACCCGCCAGGCCGCCCGGCTCAACGCGCGGCTGCGCACCAGCGGTGGACCGGCGGGGCAGCCGCATCCGCTACCGTGAAGCGGAACGCCGCTCCCCTTGCACCCGGACGCGGCGCGTGCCGAAGGAGAGCGACATGCCCACCGACCCGCCCGTACGGAGCAAGCGGGCCGACGCCCAGCGCAACCGGGAGACCGTGCTCGGCGCCGCCGCCGAGGTGTTCGTGACGTCCGGCGTCGACGCGCCGATCCGGCAGATCTCGGCGCGGGCGGGCGTCGGGATGGCCACGATCTACCGGCACTTCCCGACCCGGGCCGACCTCGTCACCGCGGTCTACGAGCATCAGATCGAGGCGTGCGCCGAGGCGGGGCCGGAGCTGCTCGAAAGCGCCGGGAGCCCGGTCGAGGCGCTGCGCCGATGGGTCGACCTCTTCGTCGACTTCCTCGTCACCAAGCACGGGCTCGCCGACGCCCTGCAGTCGGACAGCGAGCGCTTCGCCGCGCTGCACACCCACTTCCTCGACCGCCTGCTGCCCGTCTGCGCCCAACTGCTCCAAGCCGCGGAGGGCGCCGGCCAGATCAGGCCGGGCACCCAGCCGTACGAGCTGATGCGCGGCATCGGCAACCTCTGCGTCGGACGCGACACCGACCCCCGCTACGACCCGCGCCGCCTGATCGACCTGCTCTTCCACGGACTGCGGCAGCCCTGAACGGCCGGCGTCAGGCCCGCGCCGCGGGGGTGCGCACGACGAGCAGGGCGACATCGTCCTCGTTGTCGTCCGGGCGGACCTGGGCGAGCAGGGCGTCGCAGAAGGACTCGAGCGGGCGCCGGGCGAGCGAGGCGGCGTACCGGCGCAGCCGGTCGAGGCCGTGGTCGATGGAGCGGTGCGGGCTCTCGACCAGGCCGTCGGTGTACAGGACGAGGGTGGAGCGCGGCGGCAGGACGGCGACCGCGTCGGGCCGCGCCTTGGTGATCCCCGTGCCGAGCAGAAGGCCGTGCGCGTCGGTGAGGTACCGGGCCTGCCCGTCGTGGTGGACGAGCAGCGGCGGCGGGTGCCCGGCGTTCGTCCACTGCAGCCGCCACAGCCCGTCCTCCTCGCCGACGGCGAGCCTGGCCAGGGTCATCGTCGCCATGGACGCCTCGGCGATGTGCCGCACGGCCTCGTCGAGCTGGGAGACGATCGCGCTGGGCGCCGCCCCGGCCCGGGACCAGGCGAACGCCCGCAGCATGTTGCGGACCTGCGCCATCCCGGCCGCGGCGTCGAGGTCGTGCCCGACCACGTCCCCGATGGCGAGGGCGTGGTCCCCGTCGGCCAGCGCGAACGCGTCGTACCAGTCGCCGCCGACCGCGGACGCGTCCGGCGCGGGCACGTAGCGCGCCCACATCTCCACCCCGGGCACGGTCGGCAACTGGGGCAGCAGGTGGCGCTGCATGGTCTCGGCGACCTTGCGCTGACGCTCGTACAGGCGCGCGTTGTCGAGCGCGAGGCCCGCGCGGCGGGTGATGTCCTCCAGGAGCGGCAGGTCGGCGGCGGTGAAGGCGTCGGGGCGTCGCGAACGGCCCAGAGTCAGGGCGCCGAGCACGTCACGCAGACCGCGAATGGGCGCGATGGCGGCGCTGTGCATGCCGGTCGCCGTGAACAGGCGGCTCTGCTCGACGGCGATGCCGGAGTCGGGCGGCCCTTGGTACGTGGCCGGTGTGGCCAGCGACGAGGCGGCGCCGCGCAACGCCCGCGAGAGGGGCATGGGGGACTCCTCGGGCACGGGCGGCATGGGCCCCTGGAGGTCGTCCCGCTCGGCCAGGAGGTCGTCCTTGCGCTCGACCACGAGGGCGCGCCGTACCTCGCCGCGGTCGGTGACCAGGTCGATCACCGCCCAGTCCGCGAGGCGGGGCACGGTCAGGGCGGCGAGGCGGTGCAGCGCCTCGTCGACATCCAGGGTGGAGGTGAGCTGTGTCGTCGTCTCGGCGAGCAGCGCCAGGCGGTCCAGCTCGGTCAGCGGCTCCGGAGCACCGGCCGGCTCGTCGCTGTGCGCCGCGTAGAACAGGACGATCGTGCCCGCGGGACCCGATCCGGCCGCACGGGGGGTGACGAGCCACGACGACCGGACGAGGGAACCGTCCTTGCGGGCGAACCACTCCACGTCGCCGTGCTGGGTGTTCCCGGTGAGGAGCGCCTTGCGCAGGCGGCAGCGGGTGCGGGGCACGGCCTGTCCGTGGTCGTCCCGGTGCAGGTGGTCGTGGGCGTCCTCACCGACCAGCTCCTCGACGCCGGTGCGGAACATCGCGCAGGCCGCGTCGTTGGCGGCGACGATGAGGCCGTCCTCGTCGATGAGGAGCGCGGCCGCGCTGAAACCTGCCAGCACGGTTTCGAGCGGGGCTCCGGAGAGCCCGTGGGGACCGGTCGCGCCGGGATCCCCCGTGCCGTTGTCGGCGACGTCCATGCGTGTCCTCGGTGATGACTGCTGCGGGGTGGTAAAGACAACAGTGGATACCCCGCCAACAGTAGGTCAACCCTCGGCGCCCGCCGGGGCGTGGCTCGGCCCCGGAGCGCCGGACGAGGTGCCGGAATCGTGGCGAAGAGGTGTCAGTTCTGCGTTTTCGGGGGTACTTGGTCGGCCCGGGGTACTGCAGCGTCACTCACAGAAAGGAGGACCCAGGATGGACGAGACAGCAGCCAGGCACACGTCCGGGCAGGTGCCCGGCCACACCTCCGTGTCCACCGGCACGTCCGGAGAGCCCGTCGGCGAGCTGGTCCAGCGCGCCTCGGAGCAGCTGACGCAGCTGGTGCGCGGCGAGATGCGGCTGGCACAGGCGGAGATGAAGGAGAAGGGCAAGCGTTACGGCAAGGGCGGGGGCCTCTTCGGCGGAGCCGGCCTCGCCGGTTTCCTGACCCTGCAGGCGCTGGTCGCCACCGCGATCGCGGCGCTCGCGGTGCCGTTGCCGGTCTGGGCGGCGGCGCTGATCGTGACGGCCGTGCTCGGTGTGGTCACCGCCGTCCTTGCGCTGACCGGCAAGAAGGAGTTCAGCCAGGCCGCTCCCCCCACCCCGGAGCAGACCATCGACAGCGTGAAGGCCGACGTGGCCGAGATCAAGGAGAGTGCCAAGCGATGACGCAGCCGCCCCACGACGAGCCCACCGCCACCAGCACCGAGGAGCTGCGCGACCAGGTCGAGCAGACCCGGCACGAACTGGGCGACACGGTCCAGGCGCTGGCGGACAAGGCGGATGTGAAGGCTCGTACACAGGAGAAGGCCGCCGCGCTCAAGGAGCAGACGGCGGCGAAGGCCTCGGAGCTGACGGCGCAGGCCAAGGCGAAGGCCGGGCAGGCCCAGCAGGTGTGGCAGGACAAGGCGCCCGAGCCGGTACGGGACAAGCGCGCGATGCTGATCGCGGCGGGTGTGGCGGTGGTGACCGTCGTCGCGCTGGTGCGCCGCAAGAAGAAGTAGCGGCGGAGGCGAAGACCCGCCAGGCAGATCTTCCGGGGCCCGTGTCGAACGGGCCCCGGACGTTTTGTCAGGTGCGGGGGAACATCACGTCGCTGGCCGCGTTGACGAACGGCGCGGCCACCTTCGCGAGCGCCGAAGCGCTCTGGGAGAACGGGGCCAGCGGGTCGACGCGGCCCGACTGGACGGTCGGCCCGGCCGGCGGCTTCGGGCTCTTCCCGTCGGCGAGGGCGGACGCGCCGCCCTGGACGGCGACGAGAGCTACGAGCAGGACGGCGGCGCGCTGAAGGGTACGAATTCGCATACCGCGTTAAACGAGGCTTCGCGAGCCCGGTCACAGCTCCCTCGAAAGTGTGATCAGCACGTCGAAATGCCGAAGGAAAAGCCGCGTGGGCGCCCACCGCATTATGCGTCTATCGCTTCGACGCCAGATCCAGGGTCCACCAGGGCCCGCCGGGCCCCTCGGCCCGGCCGACGCCCGCGTGCGTGAAGCGGCACGTGAGGATGAGGTCGTGGTGCGACGGGCTGTCCATCCACAGCTCGACGACCGCTGCCGCGCCGTCCGCCCCGCGGGCGATGGCCTCACCGGCGTAGGCAGCCCGGAACCCGTGCGCCCGCATCCGCTCCAACGGGCCGCTCCCGTCCGACCCTGGATGCTGCAGCCGCTGGTGACCGGCCATGTCCAGGCTGTGGGCGTGTGCGGAGCGGTTGAGCGCGGCCTGTGCGCGGACCGGGCGGCAACCGGCCGCCTGGCGATGTCTGTTGACGCCGGCGAGCACGTCGCCGGCAACGCCGGCCGCACGGGGGTGCGAGGGCGGCGCGGGCGCGGGGTGCGGTGCCGCGTGGGCCGTTCGCGTGCTCGGAAGCAGCGCGACGAGGAGGGCGACGAGGAGGGCGAACGCGCCGTGGTACAGGGGCCGGAGCGGTGCGGTCACGGTTTTCTCACTTTCTTTTTATTCCCTTCCTTCAGGTGTACGCGGCATTTCCCGTCGTCGCGCGAGCAGGACGGCGAATAGGGTGAGAACAAACTGCGGTTCCCTTTCTGTCCTTCCTTGCAACCAGGAGGTTTTTCATGCAAAAGCAGCTTCGTCGTCTCGCCCTTGCCCCGCTCGCGGTGCTCGCCCTGGCCCTCGGTGTCGTCGCCGTCGGCTCCGCGGCCTCCGCCGCGACGCACCCGGTGCAGGCCGTGCCCTACCCGGGCCCGTCGGCCGACTCCGCCTACCCGGGTGACGACGACGATGACGACGATGACGAGCCGCTGCACTTCGGCCCGTTCGACGTCCCCCACGAGGGTGAGGTCAACGGCACCTTCTCCTGGAACACGCGGGACTGACGGGGCGTCTCGCCGCGGCCGCGCTCAGCGCTCAGCGCTTGAGCGTGGCCGCGCTCGCGACGAGGACGAGGATCACGCACAGCAGGATCAGCAGGACGTCGCGGACGAAGACGCCGGTGACGCCGGTGTGCGCCGCGGCCTGGCTCGCGGCCTCGACCGCGTAGGTCATCGGCATGAGCTTGGCGACGGCCGACAGGGCGCCCTGCATCTCGTCGCGGGGGACGAACAGGCCGCACACCAGGAACTGCGGCAGCACACCGGCCGGCAGGAACTGCACCGCCTGGAACTCGTTGCGGGCGAACGCGCTGACCAGCAGGCCGAGCGCCAGGCCGAGCAGGGCGCCGAGCATGGCGACGACCATCAGCAGGTAGGCCGGGCCCTTGATGTCGAGCCCCAGCGGGCCGACGCACAGCAGGGTGGAGAGCACCGCCTGCAGCATGGCCAGGACGGTGAAGGCGAAGCTGTAGCCGAGCACGATGTCGAGGCGCCTGACCGGCATGGTCAGCAGCCGTTCGGCGGTGCCCGTGGTGCGTTCGCGCAGCGTCGACATGGACGCCACCAGGTACATCACGATGACCGGGAAGATGCCGAAGACCTGCGGGCCGACGCGCTCGAAGGAGGCCTCCGAACCGTGGAACATCAGCTTCAGCAGCACCATGAGCATGCAGGGGATGGCGAGCAGCAGTGCGGTGCTGCCCCGGTCGCGGGAGATCTGGTGCAGGACCCGTACGGCGGTCGCGCCGGTGACGGTGGGGGAGAACGGCAGCTTCTCGCTCAGGCGCGCACGGTTCACGGCCGCGGCTCCATGGCGAAGTAGGTGCGCTCGAGGTCCGAGGCGCCGGCCTGGTCGTGCAGCCCGTACAGGCCGGGGAGTTCCGGCAACAGGGCTTGCGCGGCGGCTTGTTGCCGCGCCTTGGCCTCGGCCTGCGTGGCCGCCTCCACCAGGTGCACGAAAGCCTCTTCCGCGTCGGAACAGCCGGTGCGCTCCAGGAGCGTGCTGCGCGGGGCGCCCGCGAGGAGGCGTCCCGCGCGCATCAACAGCAGACGGTCGCAGCGGTCCGCCTCGTCCATGACATGGCTGGAGATGAGCAAGGTGGTTCCCTCTGCGGCCAACTGCGTGAACACCAGCCACAGTTCGCGGCGCACCATCGGGTCGAGGCCCACGGTCGGTTCGTCCATCACAAGGAGGTCCGGCTTGTTGAGCAGCGCCACAGCGAGGGAGACGCGCGAGTACTGTCCGCCGGAGAGGCGTGAGACGAGTTTGTCGGCATAGCCCGCGAGGTCGACCTCCTTGACCACGCGGACCACGGCGTCCTCCCGCCGCCAGCCGCGCATGCCGAGGGCGGCGGCGAAGTAGCGCAGGTTCTCCAGGACCGTCAGGTCCGCGTAGACCGAGGGGGCCTGCGTCACGTACCCCACGCGCGTGCTCAACCGCTTGGCCCCCGCGGGGAATCCGAGCACCTGCACGTGGCCGCCGGTGGGCTGCTGCACGCCGACCACCGAGCGCAGCAGGGTGGTCTTGCCGCAGCCGCTCGGGCCGAGCAGGCCCACGATGCAGCCCCGCGGGACGCTGAACGTGACGTTCGTCAGGACGGGGCGGCCGCCGCGCACCACCTGGAGGCCGTACGCGGAGACGGCGGGAAGGTGGCCCGGCGGGGCCGGGGCGGGTTCGGTCTCTTGCACAGCACCACTGCGTTTCATCAGGGGAGGACCCCTCCCGGGACGGCGGGGCGGGGGACTTACGTCGCAAAACAGCCCATTGCCCCATCAACGGCTCAGGAGGCGCAAAGTCACGCCTTGATCGTCGTTGCCGTCCCGGTCCGCTCAGTCGTTCTCAGGCACGGATCGCCTCCGCGGCAGGCGAGTTGTCCCGTGCGCGGGGGAGCCGGACGGCCAGCGCGGTCGCGCCGCGCGCCAGCGGCGTGGACATGATCCCGGCGACGCTGGTGCGGCCCGCGATGTAGGCGTCGAGACGGCGCCACGCGGCGGGCACCCGGGTCAACGCCGTGTGGACGAGCCCGGGGTTGCGCGCGAACAGGTTCATCAGCGTCCCGCTGGCGCGCATCTCGACGCCGAGCCCGCTGTCGATCTCCTCGCCGTACCCGTCGGTGACGGCGCCCGCCTCCGCCTTCGCCGCGCAGGCGACGAGCCGCGCGGCGGCCTGCCCCGCGAGGTCGCCCGAGCGCAGGGCGTACGAGATGCCCTCGCGCGACCAGTGGTCCAAGAGCGCGGCGGCGTCACCGGCGACCAGGACGCGCCCGCGCGCCAGCGGGGAGCCGGGCTCCCGGCACCGGGTCAGATGTCCGGTGTCGTGGACCGGGGTGGCCTTGTCGAACCCGTGGCGGGCGAGGAAGTCCTCCTTGTAGGCGCGCAGGGCTACCGGGTTGCCGCGCGCGGCGACGACGCCCGCGGTGCAGATGTCGCCCTTGGGGAAGACCCAGGCGAAGGAGCCCGGCAGCGGGCCCCACTCCATGAGCAGCCGGCCGCGCCACCGCTCGGCCGTCCGCTCGTCCACGGGCACCTCGGCCTCCAGGGCGAGGTCGACCTGCGCGCACCGCACGCCCACGTACCGGGCGACCCGGCTGGCGCTGCCGTCGGCGCCGACGACGGCGCGGGCGCGCAGCGTCCCGCCGCGGTTGGTCCGCACGGTGACGGTGTCGCCGTCCTGTTCGACGGAGGTCAGCGCGGTGCTGTCGTGCAGCGTGGCGCCCGCCGCGCAGGCGGCCTCGGCCAGCGACGCGTCCAGTTCGCTGCGGTAGACCATGGTGATGGTGGGGCTGGTGGAGTCGAGGGTGCGTTCCCTGTCGCCGTTGTGGGTGAAGGTGAACCGGCCGGCGGTGTCGTAGATCTTCAGCGGCAGGCCGGGCGGCAGGGCGGCGAGGGAGGCGCCGATGAGGCCGCCCCCGCAGGTCTTGTAGCGGGGGATGGCGGCGCGTTCGAGGAGCAGGGTCTTGCAGCCCTGCTCGGCCGCGACACGGGCGGCCGTGGAGCCGGCCGGACCGGCGCCGACGACGATCACGTCCCAGACGGAGGAGGAGGAAGGGGGCATACGGGGGACCACCTAGCGGTCGGACGGGAAGTGCGGGTGGGGAGCTGTCAGCCGGTGACGGCCGGCGAGGCGTCGGCGGGCTCCGCCTGGGCGGGCACGCCGTCCTGCGCGGGGGCGAGACGAGCCAGGAGGTAGCGGGTGAGCGCGGAGGCCGTCGGGTGGGTCCACATCACCGTCGTCGGGATGGACAGGGCCAGTTCGCGCTGGAGACGGTTGCGCAGGGCGATGGCCATCAGCGAGTCCAGGCCGAGCGTGACGAGCGAGGTGTTGGCGTCGAACCGGTCGGTCGCGAGGCGCAGGACCGCGGAGATGTGCTCGACGACCTCGGGCAGCAGGAGCTGCTGGCGGCGCTCCGGGCACTCCGTCTCCCGCAGGGACTCCAGGAGGGCGCTGCGTCCGCCCGCCCGGTCCTCGACCGAGGCCGAGACGGCCAGTTCGGCGAAGAAGGCGGTGCGGGCGGTCGCGGGGTAGGAGTCCAGCCACCGGTGCAGGTCGAGGGGGGTGTAGGCGGTGCGGTCACGGTCGTGGCTCAGGACGCGCTCCAGCGCGTCGATGCCCTCGGCGGGCTCGATCATGGCGTAGCCCCGGCCCGCCATCTCCGTACCGCGGCCGACCTCCGCCCACGGACCCCAGTTGACGCAGGTGGCGGGCAGGCCCTGGGCGCGGCGCCACGAGGTGAACTCGTCGAGCCAGGCGTTGGCGGCCGCGTAGGCGCCCTGCCCGGGGTTGCCGAGCAGCGACGCGGCGGAGGAGAAGGTGACCCACCAGTCCAGCTCCTCGCCGATGGTCGCCTCGTGGAGCAGCCGGGCCCCGGTCGCCTTCGGCCGCCACACCTTCTCCAGGAGGTCGGCGGAGAGGTTGGCGACGGTGGCGTCCTCGACGACGGCCGCGGCGTGCACGACGCCCCGCAGCGGATGCCCGGTCCTCGCGGCGGACCGTACGAGCGTGTCGGCCACGCCCGGCTCGGCGAGATCCCCGCACGCGACCTCGACGCGGGTGCCGAACTCGGCGGTCAGGGAGTCGAGTCCGGCGCGGGTGGCGGGTGCCGGCTCACCGCGCGAGGTGAGGACGACGGCTCCCGCCCCGCGCTCGGCCAGCCACCGGGCGACGAGGAGCCCGAGCCCGCCGAGCCCGCCGGTGACCAGGTAGCTGCCGTCGGCCCGTACGACGGGTACGTCCTCGGGCCGCACGACCAGCAGGTCGGTCCCCTCGCCCGGCCAGGTCAGGACGAGCTTGCCGATGTGCCGCGCCGACGCCATGGTGTGGAACGCCGACGACGCCTCGGTGACGGGGTGCTGGGTGACGGGCAGCAGGGGCAGGGTGCCGTCCGCGAGCATGCCGGAGAGCTCCCGGTAGCCCTCGGCGAGCAGCTCCGGGTCGCGCTGCATCATCATCAGGATGTCGATCCCGGCGAAGGTGACGTTCTGCCGGAAGGGCAGCAGGCCGAGCCGCGTGTTGGCGTAGATGTCGCGCTTGCCGAGTTCGAGGAAGCGGCCCCGGTGCGCGAGCAGGTCGAGCCCGGCGGACTGGGCGGGACCGGTGAGCGAGTTGAGGACGACATCGACGCCGCGGCCCGACGTGAGTTCGCGGACCCGGTCGGCGAAGTCCAGGGTGCGCGAGTCCATGACGTGGGTGACGCCCAGGCCGCGCAGGTACGTCCGCTTGGCCTCGTTGCCCGCGGTGGCCAGGACCTCGGCGCCGCGGGCGTGGGCGAGGTGCAGCGCGGCGAGACCGGTGCCGCCGCTCGCCGAGTGGATCAGCACCTTCTCGTCGGGTCGCAGCCGGGCCAGGTGCCGAAGCCCGTACCAGGCGGTCAGGTAGGCGCACGGCAGCGCGGCGGCGTCCTGGATGCCGACCCCGTCCGGCACCGGCAGGAGGCAGTCGGCGCGGACGGTCGCGAAGGAGGACATGAGCGTGGACCGGGACCCGTCCACGAACATCGCTGCGACGCGCTGGCCCTCGCGTACGTCCTGGACCCCGTCGCCGACGGCGGTGACGACGCCCGCGCCGTCGAAAGCGCTGACGTCCGTGTGGCCCTCGCCGACGTCGAAGCGCTGGTAGACGCCCATGGCCTGGAGCACGTTGATGAAGTTCACGCTGGTGGCGTCGAGCCGCACCTCGACCTCGCCGGGCGCGGGGCGGCGCCGGGTCTGCGCCACGAACTCGAAGGAGTCCAGGTCACCGGGGTGCGAAAGGTGCAGCGCCACCCGGTCGTGGGCGCGGTCGACGGTGGTCCTGCGGCGCTCCTGCTCCGCGAGGGGCGTGTTGCGCAGCCGGGACAGGTACCGGGCGCCGTTGCGGTGCGCGATCTCGTCCTGCTCGGCGGGGCAGGCAAGGAGCTCGGCGGCGACGTCCGCGGCCGAGGTCCGCGGCTCGACGTCCAGGATCGCGGGCCGCAGCTCGGGGTGCTCGTAGCCGAGGACCCGCACCAGGCCGCGCAGACCGGCCTGGCCCAGGTCGGGATGGTCCCCGGGCGTGACGTGCTGGGCCGTCGACGTGACGGTCCACAGACGCGGCGCCGCATCGGGGTCCGCCCCGGCGGTGAGGGCGCGGGCCGCCTCCGCCAGGCGGCCGACCTGCGCCCGCGCAAGGCGTTCGGCGGACACGGACGAGCCGCCGGGTGCGGGCAGGTACACGACGGCCTGGACGTGGTTGCCGGACGGCAGCTCCGAAACGGTCTCCGGGCCGAACGGGCGGACCTCCACCGTGGCGCCCCGCTCGCGCAACACACTGCCGAGGTCGGCCGCGAACGGTTCGCGCCCCGGCTCGGCGAGCAGGGTCCAGGCCCCGGCCGCCGCCTGCGGCGCGGGCCGCTCGGACGGCTCCCAGGCCGCCTGCAACAGCCGCCGGTCGAACCGCTCCTGGTCGCTCTCGGCGGGTACGTGGCGGAACTCGACCCCGGTGGCGTCGGCGGCCACGGCTCCGTCGTCGTCCCACAGGCGGAAGTCCGCCAGGTACCGGTCGCCTTCCATCCGTACGAGGGTGACCTGGCAGTATCCGCTCAGCGGGACCGTCCTGTAGAGCCGCAGCGCCTCGATGCCGCGCGGCAGGATGCCGCCCTCGGGGACGGAACCGCTGCGCAGGACGACACCCGCGATCGCCTGGAGGCACGTGTCCAGCGCGACGGGGTGACAGTGCAGGGCCTGCGCGGACGCGCGCCCCGTGTCGGGCACCTGAACACGGGCGAGGAGGCGGGTGCCGGGCTGGTCGGCCGGTGAGCCGTCCGTGTAGAGGGCCTGGAGGCCGAGGAACGGCGTGCCGTGGTGGACGCCGCGCTCCTCGCGCATCTGCCGGTAGACGTCCTCGGCGTCCACGGCGTGCGGGAACTCCGCGAGCAGGGCGTCGAGGTCGCAGTCCTGCGGTGCGGCCCCGTCGGCGGGGGTGACGTGCAGCTGGGCCGTGGCATGGCGGACGGAGGTGCCGTCGGGCGTGGTGCTGACCACCCGCCAGTGGGCGGTGTCGGGCCCGGCGGCCTCGGCGGTCGCGGTGACGGGCGTGCCGTCGGCGGTCGGCAGCAGCAGCCGCTCCAGGTCGACGCCGGTCAGGCGGACGCGGTCCGGGCCGACCGCGTACAGGTCCGCGGCGGCCGACACGGCCATCTCGCACAGCGCGGCCCCCGGCACGACGGCGACGTCGTTGACGCGGTGCGCGTCCAGCCACGGCACGGTCGTCGGGGTGATCCGGGTCTGCCACAGATGGCGGCCCTCGCCGTCGGGGTCCGCGGTGTGCGGCCCGGTCAGCGGGTGCGCGGCGGGGGAGGCGTGGGCCCCGGACGACTGCCGCAGCGGCGAGGGGTCGACCACGTAGCGGGTGCGCTCCCAGGTGGTCGGCGGTACGTCGGCCAGGGTCCCGTCGCCGTAGCGGACGGCCCAGTTGAGGGGGTGGCCCGCGCAGTGCAGCGCCGCGACGTGGGTGTGGAAGGCGAGCGCGTCGTCGGTGTCGCGCAGCAGCGAGGGCACGACGGCGATGTCGGCCCCCCGGTCGGTGAGGGTGGCCTGCACCGGGTGGACGAGGACGGGGTGCGGGCCGATCTCGACGAACAGCCGGTGCCCGTCGTCGGAGGCGGCCCGCACCGCGTCGGCGAAGCGCACCTCTCGGCGCAGGTTGTCGCACCAGTAGGCGGCGTCGAAGGCGGCGTGCTCGCGCGGGTCGTCGCCGACGGTGCTGTAGAAGGCCGTGTGCGCGGTGGTGCCGGTGACGTCCGCGAGGGCGTCGGCGAGGTCGTCGAGGATCGGGTCCATGTGCGCGGTGTGGGAGGCGACGTCGACCTCGACCACGCGGATGCCGACACCTTGCGCGTCCCACTCCTCGGCGAGGCGGCGGATGCGGTCCGCGTCGCCGCCGACGACCGTGGTCTGCGGCGAGGCGACGACGGCGACGCTCACGCCGCGCACGTCCTGCTCCGCGAGCAGCCGCTCGACCTCGGCGCGGCCGAGCGCGACCGAGGCCATCAGGCCCTTGCCGGAGGCGCGCAGGATCAGCCGGGAGCGGCGGCAGATGACCTTGACGCCGTCCCGCACGCTCAGGGCCCCGGCGGCGACCGCCGCGGCCACCTCGCCCATGGAGTGCCCGACGACGGCGGCCGGTTCGACGCCGTGGGAGCGCCACATCGCGGCGAGCCCCAGCTGGATGGCGAAGATGACCGGCTGCACGCGGTCGAAGCCGGTCACGACCTCGGTCCTGCCCAGCGTCTCGCGCAGGGAGAATCCGGACTCCTCGGCCACGAGCGGTTCGAGTGCGTCGATGACGCGGGTGAACTCCGCGTTCTTGTCGAGGAGTTCGCGGCACATGCCGCCCCATTGCGAGCCGTGTCCCGAGAAGACCCACACCACGCCCTGCCCGGCGTCGGGCACGGCCCTGCCGGTCGCCACTCCGGCGGCGGGCGCGTTCCCGGCTGCCAACTCGTCCAGCCTGGTGAGCAGTTCCGTGCGGTCGGTGGCGACGACGGCGGCGCGTTCCCGGGACGGTGAGCGGCGTACGGCGAGGGTGTGCGCCACGTCGCCGAGCGGGGCCCGTGCGCCTTCGCCGCGCAGCCAGTCGGCGAGGCGGCCGGCCGCGGAGCGCAGGGCGACCGGCGTACCGGCGGAGAGCGGGAAGACGCGCGGGGCGTCGGCCTCCTCGCGCAGCGCCTCGACGCCACCGGGGGGCGCGGGGCGCGGAACCCGGCGGGCGGGCAGGGTGGGCGGCTGTTCCAGGACGACGTGCACGTTGGTGCCGCTGATGCCGAAGGAGGAGACGGCGGCGAGGCGCGCGCTGTCCCGCACCGGCCAGTCGGTGGTGTCGGTCGGCACGAACAGGCGGGTGCCGCTCGGGTCGATCTGCGGGTTCCAGTCGGTGAAGTGCAGGCTGGCCGGGACCATGCCGTGGCGCAGGGCGGCGATCGCCTTCAGCAGGCCCGCCACGCCCGACACCGGTTCGGTGTGGCCGATGTTCGTCTTCACCGAGCCGAGCGCGCACCGGTCGCGCCCCTTGCCGTACACGGCGGCCACCGCGGCGAACTCGATCGGGTCGCCCACCGCCGTGCCCGGCCCGTGCGCCTCGACCATCCCGACGTCACCGGCCTCGACGCCGGCGCGCTCCAGGGCCATGCGGTAGAGGTCGGTCTGCGCGGGCTCCGAGGGCGCGCTCAGCCGCGTGCCCCGCCCGTTCTGGTTGACGGCGGTGCCGCGCACCACCGAGAGGATCCGGTCCCCGGCGCGTACGGCGTCCGAGAGGCGCTTGAGCACGACGACGCCGCAGCCCTCGCCGCGTACGTAGCCGTCGGCGGCGGCGTCGAAGGCGTGGGAGCGGCCGGTGGGGGAGAACACGCCCCACAGCGCGGGGGCGATCACGCCCTCGGGGCCCAGGGTCAGCATGGCGGCCCCCGCCAGGGCGACGTCGGACTCGCCGCTGCGCAGGCTCTGGCAGGCGGTGTGCACCGCGACGAGCCCGGACGCGCAGGCGCTCTCCATGACGACCTGCGGGCCCCGCAGGTTCAGCATGAAGCCGACGCGTCCCGGGCCGATGCTGTCGAAGCCGGTGTACATCGCGTAGGCGTTGACCTCTTCCAGCGGACGCTGCACACGCAGCATGTAGTCCTTCTGGTAGATCCCGAAGTACATGCCCGTGGAGGTGCCGGACAGCCGCTGGGCCGGGATCCCGGCGTGCTCGATGGCCTCCCAGACGACCTCGGACAGCAGTCGGTGCTCCGGATCGACCCAGGGCGCCTCCTGCGCGTTGATGCCGAAGAACTCGGGCTCGTAGGCGTAGATGTCGTCGTCCAGGAAGCAGCCGTAGCGCAGCCGGTCCGCGACCGTGGCGGGGAGTCCGGCCAGCTCCGCCCGCTCCCACCGCTCGGCGGGCACCTCGCGCATCGTCTCCCGCCGGGCGAGGAGCAACCGCCACAGGGAGTTGAGGGACGACACCTGGCCGGGGAACCGGCAGGCGGCCCCCACGACCGCGATCGGTTCGTCCTGACCCGCGCCGGGGTCTTCGATGCCGGGGTGTACGCGCATGAGCGGTCCGTCCTTCACCACTTGATAATGGGAAAGATCATTCCGGCATGCGGACGGACGCGGACCAAGGACATGGGGGACGGGGCTGGGAGCGCGTCGGGAAGCGCGCGCGCTCCAACGCATCGGATTCAGCCGGTCGGCCGGACGCTTAGCGGATCATCCGGGCTCTTACCGGATGAACGGCATCGACGGCGGCTCCGCGTCACATGTGTGCCCCTGGGTGGGCCGGGCCGCGGGGGCCGGGCCCGCCCAGGGGCATAAGGGGCGGAATGTCGGGTACTGGCGTGGCATCGGCCCCCGCGGGTTGTGCAGTGGGAACCCTGCGCCTCCGCGCCCGCGGGGGCCGGTCCCGGCCCCCGCGAGCGCGACAGGCTACGGCGTCGGCCCGTCGGGAGGCATCGTGCCGGTGTCGAGAAGTTCCTGGACGCGCCGCACACCCTCGTCGCGCGTACCGGCCAGCTCCAGTACCTCGGTGACCCCGGTGATCTCGAAGAGCCGCTGGACACCGCTGTGGTACGGGCCGGACAGGACGAACGGCCGCGCCTGCTCCTGGTGATCGGCGTGCGCGCGCAGGATCAGATTGAGCAGCGTGCTGTCGGCGAAGGTGAGATCGGCGAGGTCGAGCAGGGTGGCCGAGGTGCTGGTGTCGGTCCGCGCGTCGGAGAGCGCGAGGCCGGCCTCGTCCTGCTCCTCCAGTTCGATCGTGTTGCGGAACGAGACGATGACCACCCGCTCCTGCTGGGTGAGTTCGATGCTCGGGCTGTCGGGAACCATCCTGCGACCCTCCCACATCAGCACCGCCTTGTGACAGGCGGATCCCCGAGCCCGGCCCCTCGCGGGACACCTTCGCCCATGGAGACACCCACCCCGGTGGAAACACCTGGTCCACCAGTGTTTTCGCGGATGTGAACGCGCTCCGCGGAAATGCGGGTTTTGCCCGGACGGACGAGTGTGGGGCTCGAACCGGCGGGCACGCGAGGGCTTACGACGACATATGAGCAGTGTTTGCACGCGTGCAGAGAAAGGATCACGCTGTGATGAGCGTTCCCGAGACCCTTGAGGGAGAGCGCGCCAGCTGTGCGGGGGCACGGTCCGTCGTCCGCTCGGTGCTGATGGAGGTGTGCTGCGGCCTGCCGCTGAACACGGCGCGACGCCTGCGTGACGACGCGTTGCTCGTGGCCAGCGAGCTGACGTCCAACGCGCTCCAGCACGGCGGCGGAGTCACCAGCTTCAGCGCACGGCTGCGCGGCGACGCCCTGGAGCTGCGGGTCAGCGACCGCAGCAGGGACGTGCCGTGCACCTCACGGCCCGAGCGCGGACGGCCCGGCGGCTACGGCTGGATGGTGGTCCAGCGCCTCAGCTCCCGCCTCGGCATCGAGATCGAGCCCGGCGGCAAGACCATCACCGCCATGGTGGCGCTCCCGTGAAAGAGTTGTCCGGCACCATGTGTGTGGGGCGGAAGGCGGGGTAGCCGGACGCCTACGGGGAGGCAAGGTCGACATCGACATACACAGGGCGGGACACATGAGCAGCGTGGCAGAGCGAGAGCGGGCCCAGCAGACGGCCGACACGACCCACGTGGTCGAGGGGCGGCTGATCGAGCGCGCGTACGCGGACCCCGCCTCGGTCGCGCCCAAGGACGCCCGTGAGGTCGGCCGCCACTTCTTCGACCGGCTCACCCGGCTCGAAGAGGGCACCCCCGAATTCAGCTATGTGCGCAATGTGCTGATCGAGATGAACCTGTCCCTGGTGCAGTACGCGGCCTCCCGCTTCAAGCACCGGGGCCC